>DASZLF010000069.1:0-49665 GCA_035552555.1 Occallatibacter sp. | reverse complement strand
GCACGGGATGTTGATGTGGGGGGGCGTGGTTTCCCACCCTTGCGCCAGAAAAAAGGCGCAAAGATGGGGCACGGGATGTTGATGTGGGGGGCGTGGTTTCCCACCCTTGCGCCAGAAAAAAGGCGCAAAGATGGGGCACGGGATGTTGATGTGGGGGGCGTGGTTTCCCACCCTTGCGCCAGAAAAAAGGCGCAAAGATGGGGCACGGGGACCTTGGTTAGATAACCAGTAAAAACGCATCTTCGTCGGATGGGTAGAAAAAACACGAGGATGCAGGTAAAGACATGACATCGGGCGTATCGCTGGAGATTCTCGACCTGCGGCACTTTCAGGCGCCGCTGCTGCGCCCGCTGCTGGATGCCGAGGCCCAGGTGTGGCGGCAGCGCCTGCACTGGGACTACAGCACCTCGGCGCGACTGCTGATGCAGTATCTCGACAGTCACATGTTACCGGGTTATGCGGCACTGGACGCGGGCCGGGTGACGGGGTACGCATTCTGCGTGTACGAGGATACGAAGGCGGTTATCGGGGATGTGTTCGCCATGGGGGGCGAGCCGCCAAATGCCGCTGCCGCGAAGGGCGGCTCCGGGATGCTGAGTACGGCGGGACGCGAGCATCCGCAGGCGCCGGTGGAAGTGGAAGAGCGGCTGCTTCGGCACTTATTTGAGACGCTGCAGAATTCGCCGCAGGTGGAGCGGATCGAATCGCAACTGCTGCTGCACCCGACGGAGTCGCATGGGCAGGTGTTTCGGGAGGCGGGGTTTTCGCTGTACCGGCGGCTGTTCATGGTGCGGGAGCTGGGAGCAGAGCAGGATGCGATGGGTGGGGACCTGCCGCACGAACTGGAACTGCGGGGGTGGCGCGACGAAGACTTGAACGTGGCCGGGCGGCTCATCTGCGAGGCTTATGCGGAGCACCCCGACAGCCTGATCAACGATCAGTACCGTTCGGCGCAGGGGTCGGTGCGCTTTCTGCACAATATTGTGCGCTATGCGGGGTGCGGGGCGTTTGCGCCGCAGGTATCGCAGGTGGTGGTGGAGCGCGCCTCGCGGGAGATGGTGGCGCTGGTGCTGGGATCGAAAGTGAGCGGGCAGAGCGGCCACATCACGCAACTCTGCGTGCGGCCGCAGTACCGGCGGCGGGGACTGGCGCGATTGCTTCTGGGAAGGGCGGCGGCGGGATTCCGGCAACAGGGGATGAGCGAGGTTTCGCTGACGGTAACCGAGGCGAATACGACGGCGATTGAGCTTTACCGGTCGGAGGGATTTGAGTGCCGGCACCGGTTCGATGCGGCGGTTTGGCGGCGAAAAGCAGCTTCGAGCTTCTAGCTTTCAGCTTTCAGCTTTCAGCGGTCAGCCTCTAGCGCGCTGCCGAATGCAATTGGCGTAGTCCTGGCTTCAACGGGCCACCCTGTGCCTTCCGTAGTCTGCCTCTTCGCCAGAAATCCTCTCCGGGCCGGCCAAGGCCGGGGAAGGCTGCCAGTTGTTCAATGCGGTCGATAACCGCTTGAGCGACACTCCGGGCTGCCGTGGGATTGTCTCGCTGGATGTGTTCGACGGCGGTTTCAAGTTGGTCAACCGCTTCGGTTGTCCACCGAATCTGTCTCACGAGTGAAATAGCCTGTCGATACGATTAAGCACATCTTTGTGCTCTACAAACTCACCACGGTCGGCTTGCTCAATACCTCTTTGCACTCCGGCGATGAAGCGGACCTGATTTTCGAGCATCCGGGCAACAGTGTCCTTCACCAGTTGCTCGGCATTCTTGCCATTGGCAGAAGCTACTTGCTGGAGTTGCGTTTCAACGTAGGGTGAGAAATGTACTTCCATGCCCTTCAAGGTACGTGAAAACCGGGAGAGAGGCAACACGGACAACTACCGCGGCGACGGTCTGAGCAGGGCAGGAAGCGGCGCTACTTACACTTTGTGAGACGGATATCGCTGAATCGTTGGCCGCGGCGGCATCGGATTCGCGGCGTGCCATTCTTTGTTCACGCGTGTGCTCCTTTCGATGGGAGCGGGGGCCTATCGCGCGATGAGGAACATGACCCAGCTGAGCACGATGGCGGCGCCGACGAAGAGCACAAAGCAGTAGGCGCCGTAACGAACCATGCGGCGGGGTGTTTCGCGCATGGTGATACCGAAGACCACGGAGACGCAGAGCGCGAACAGCAGAACGGCGAAAAAATGGGAGGGATGCATCAGCCTTGCTTCCTCCCGGTGCGCAGGTTGTGCGCGTCGACAGCGGCGATGACGTTGAGCAGGCCGGCCACGACGATGAATCGGCTGCCCCAGTCGGCGGTGGTCACCTGCACCTGCTCGGCGCCAAGGCCGAGCGCACGGCTCACGATGTAAGGCAGGCCGTTGCACAGGTCGCCGACGAAGCTGAGGATGTCCAGGATTTCGTGGCCACTGGTGTAGAGCTTGCCCTGCATGGCCAATCCCAGCGCGAACATGCCCAGGATGGAAGCGGCAAGCAGTGCGCCGCGGCCCCACCTGCGCAGCAGGAAATGCCCGGCGCCAGGCACCAG
Organism: Occallatibacter sp.; assembly: GCA_035552555.1. Lineage (GTDB taxonomy): Bacteria > Acidobacteriota > Terriglobia > Terriglobales > Acidobacteriaceae > Telmatobacter. Next base: position 47,135 of record DASZLF010000069.1, on the reverse strand, counting down.
CCATCCGGCGATCAGCGGCAGGTAAACAAAGCCCTTTTGCGCGTCGCGCTGCGAAGCCGCGTTGCGGGCGGCGGGAGCAATCCTGTTGGGAGGCGTGGACATTCCTCTCTGACTATAACTGATCGAAGCAGGGACCGAGGGAACAAGGGACCAAGGGAACAAGGGATTAGGGAGTAGGGAGTAGGGAGTAGGGAGTTGGAGCGAACTTTAGTGGCTCCCGTTGCTTGACACAAACATGGCTAAGATCATTTCATGCGCGGGACCGGGGCAAAAAGTGCGTCGTTTTGCGGTTTCAGGTCGTCTCTAAGAAGAAGGGGAAAGAACCTTCAGCGAAGACGTTATCGCAATCCCTCGATCTTCGACTACCATTGTAGATTCACTCGATGAAAAGGATCCTGGCGGGCGCGCCATCGGGTCAGAGTGCTACTGCCGGGCCGGCCTTGATGGGAAATACTGATTTGGCGCGGCGCAACCCCGACTCGATCAGCCCGGCTCTGGAGCGAGAACCAGCCTTATGATGTGGATTGTCCGGCTTGCGTTACGGCGGCCATATACCTTTGTCGTCTTTGCGCTTTTGATTTTGATTGTGGGCGTGTTGAGCATCGTGTCGATGCCCACCGATATCTTTCCCAACATCGATATTCCCATCGTGACGGTGGTCTGGAACTTCACCGGGTTATCTGCCGAGCAGATGGCCAACCGCATCGTTTCCAACAGCGAACGCGGCATGACCACGACCGTCAATGACATCGAGCACATTGAATCGCAGTCGCTGAACGGCGTGGCGGTGATCAAGGTATTTTTCCAACCGCACGTGAATATCGCCAACGCCGTCGCCCAGGTCACCTCGATTAACCAGGTGATGGTGCGCAGCCTGCCGCCGGGGACGTTTCCGCCGTTCATCATTCAATACAACGCGTCCAGCGTTCCGGTGTTGCAGCTAGGACTATCGGGCGAGGGGTTGGACGAGCAGAAGCTGAACGATCTCGGCCAGAACACGATACGCACGCAACTGGCCACGGTGGAAGGCGCGCAGACGCCTTATCCGTATGGCGGCAAGCAGCGTGAGATTGTGGTCGACCTCGACCTGAACGCGCTTCAGGCCAAGGGGCTCTCGCCCTCCGACGTGGTGAACGCCATCAACGCGGAGAACGTCATCGCGCCTTCGGGAACGATGAAGATGGATCGCTTCGAGTACGCCATCGAGACCAACTCGGCCCCCGGCCTGGTGGCGCAGCTGAACGATCTGCCGGTCAGAGCGGTGAACGGCGCGATCATCTACATTCGCGACGTGGCGCACGTGCGCGACGGCAGTCCGCCGCAGACCAACATTGTGCGCGTGGACGGCCGCCGCGCCATCCTGATGAACATTCTCAAGGTGGGCTCCGCGTCCACGCTCGACATCATCGATGGGGTGCGCTCCAAGATTGACGGCATGAAGGGCCAACTGCCGTCTCAACTGAAGATCTCCGCGCTCAGCGATCAGTCCATCTTTGTTCGCGGAGCGATCTCGGGCGTGGTGCGCGAGGCCATCATTGCGGCGTGCCTCACGGCCATCATGATCCTGGTTTTTCTGGGTAGCTGGCGCTCCACCATCGTCATTGCGGTGTCCATTCCGCTGTCGATTCTCAGCTCGCTGGCCTGCCTTGCCGCGCTGCACGAGACCATCAACATCATGACCCTGGGGGGCATGGCGCTGGCGGTCGGCATCCTGGTGGACGACGCCACGGTGGCCATTGAAAACATCAACCGCAACCTCGAAGCCGGCAAGGAGCTGGAGCAGGCCATCCTCGATGGTTCGGCGGAGATTGCCACCCCGGCGCTGGTTTCCACACTCGCCATCTGCATCGTCTTCGTGCCCATGTTCTTCCTCAGCGGGGTGGCCAAGTACCTGTTCGTTCCCATGGCGGAAGCGGTGGTCTTCGCCATGCTCGCCAGCTTCGTGCTTTCGCGGACGCTGGTGCCCACCATGGCGCGCTACCTGTTGCACGAGCATGACGATGCCGAGTCCGCGCGCAAAAACGCAAGCCGCAATCCATTCACGCGTTTCCAGCTCGCATTCGAATCCTCGTTTGAAAAGATTCGCGTCGGCTATCTCCGGTTCCTCACTCTCGCGGTCGATCACGCCGGATTGTTCCTGGTTCTGTTCGTGATCTTCGCCGTGGGATCGGTGGGAATCCTGACGCCGTTTCTGGGGCAGGACTTCTTCCCCGCGGTGGATTCGGGCAGCTTCAAGATTCACCTGCGCGCGCGTACCGGAACGCGCATTGAAGAGACCGCCGCGCTCTGCGATCACGTTGACGCCACCATCCGGCAGAGCATCCCGGCCGGCGAGATCGTCAACGTTGTCGACAACATCGGCCTGCCCTACTCCGGCCTGAACCTTTCCTACTCGACCTCCGCTCCGGTAGGCCCGGCGGACGCCGATATACAGGTGCAGTTAACGGAGAAGCATCACTCCACCGACGGCTATGTCGAGCACCTTCGCACGCTGCTGGCGCGCCAGTATCCTGGGGTGACGTTCTACGTGCTGCCGGTGGACATCGTGACCCAGATCCTGAACTTCGGTCTCGCCGCGCCCATCGATATCCAGATCGTCGGACCCGATCTGTGGGGAAATCGTGCGCTGGCGGAGCGCATGCTCGACCAGATTCGCTACGTGCCCGGCGCCGCCGATGCCCGCATTCAGCAACCATTCGACTATCCCAGCATGACCATCGACGTGGACCGGACGCGTGCCGAGTCCGTGGGGCTCACGCAGCGGGACGTGGCGCAGAGCATCCTGATTTCGCTGAGCGGCAGCTTTCAGACCGCGCCCAACTTTTATCTCGATCCACGCAACGGCGTCAGTTACAGCGTGGCCACGCAGAGCCCGCAGTACCGGCTGGACAGCATGGCCAAGCTGGAGAGCCTGCCCATCTCAGGAAGCGCCACCGGCCAGGGTAGCCCAACCTCCGTGGGAGCCGGCGGGAGCCTCACCACCGCGGGTTCCACCATAGCTCCGGGAACCACGCGCCCGGTGCAGGTGCTCGGCAACCTCGCCGGCATCCAGCCGGGCAGCGAGATCGGCGAAGTCAGCCACTACGATGTGCAGCCGGTGATCGACATTTTTACCAACGTGAAGGGCACCGACCTGGGCAGCGTAACGCGGGCCATGCAGAGGATTGTGGACGAGCACAAGAAGGATCTTCCCCACGGCTCGAACTTCATCCTGCGCGGGCAGAGCGAAACCATGCGCAAGTCGTATATTGGGCTTCTGGGCGGGCTGGCGATGTCGATTTTGCTGGTGTATCTGCTTATCGTGGTGAACTTTCAGTCGTGGCTCGATCCTTTCCTGATTATTTCCGCGTTGCCGGCGGCGCTGGCGGGCATTGTATGGTTTCTGTTCCTCACCGATACGCGGCTGAGCGTGCCGGCGCTCACCGGGGCGATCATGTGCATGGGAGTAGCCACGGCAAACTCGATCCTGGTGGTAAGCTTTGCCCGCGAGCAGCTTGACGTGCTGGTGGGGGATGCGCGGAAGGCGGCGCTGAACGCGGGCTTTGTGCGCTTCCGCCCGGTGCTGATGACGGCGCTGGCGATGATCATCGGCATGATGCCGATGGCGCTGGGGCTGGGCGAAGGCGGGGAGCAAAATGCGCCGCTGGGGCGCGCGGTGATTGGCGGATTGCTGGTGGCGACGGTGGCTACGTTGCTTTTTGTGCCGGCATTCTTTTCCGTCGTGCACGGCTGGCTGGAGCGGCGCAAGCGTGCCGTGGCCGGCAGTGCGCGGGCGACGCTTGACGAGTTCGATCGGTAATTGGAGTCGATGTTATGAGTAATGAAAACCCTTCTCGACCGCAGCATGCGCCCAACCAGGCGCCGGCGAACGATCATCAGTCGGCACCCGAGCATGCGGCGTTTTCCGGCCGCGGAACTTCGGTGGCGCTGGCGATCGTGGGCATTGCGGTGGTGGGACTGGCGATTTTTGGTATCTGGAAACGCCATCACAATGGCGCGGTGCTGGCGGAGACCACGCAGCGCGAAGCCGCGCCGTCGGTGATTGCGGAGACCCCGAAGCCAGGCGCGCCGGTGGAGGAGTTTGTGCTTCCGGGGAACGTGACGGCGTACACCGATGCTCCGCTGTACGCGCGCACCTCGGGCTACCTGGTGAAATGGTATTACGACATTGGGGCGAAGGTGAAGAAAGACGCGCTGCTGGCGGAGATTGCAACACCGGAGCTGGACCAGCAGGTGGCGCAGGCGCAGGCCGACCTGGCGACCGCGGAAACCAATGCGGGCAACGCCAAGGTGCAGGCCCAGCGTTACCAGGGCCTGGTGACGTCGGATGCAGTTTCGAAACTGGATACCGACACTTTTGTTACGCAGGCCGCTTCGACTTCGTCGGCGGTAAAGTCGGCACAGGCCAACGTGGACCGGCTGAAGCAGTTGCAGAGCTTTGAAAAAGTGTATGCGCCTTTCGACGGCGTGGTGACATCGCGCGGAGTGGACACAGGGCAGTTGATCAACCAGGGATCGGGCAGCGAACTGTTTCACCTGCAGGCGCTGCAGACACTGCGCGTTTACACCAATATTCCCGAGGCTTACACGGGGGGCATCCGGCGCGGGGAGAAGATCGGGCTGACGTTTCAGGAGCATCCCGGCAAGACCTTTGAAGGAACGCTGGTGCGCACCGCTGACGCGATTGATCCCACCAACCGCACGCTGCTGGTGGAGATCGATGTGGACAACCGCAAGGGCGAGTTGATGCCGGGATCGCTGGCGCAGGTGCACTTCAAGGCGCCGGCGAGGACGCAGACATTTATTCTGCCGGCGTCGGCGCTGATTTTCCGGCGCGAAGGGACGCAGGTGGCGACGGTGGTGAACGGGAACCAAGCGCACCTGCTGCCGATTACGATTGGCGAAGACGATGGCGCGACGGTGCAGGTGATTACCGGTTTGAAGGCAAGCGACCGGGTCATCCAGGACCCGCCCGACTCGATCATCGAGGGAGAGAAGCTGTACGTGGAGAGCCCCAACGCGCAGAATGAGCGCCAGAGCCCGGCCAATCCGCAGCCGAATGCGCAGAAGAACAACGGAGGCAAGTAGTCGTCATGCCTTCTTTGTTTTGTCATTCCGATGCGAGTGGATCGAGCTTCAGGGCGTCCCACCCTTGTGCCAGAAAGAAGGCACAAGGACGGGGCGCGGAATTTTTGTCGCGAATCCAGCCGTCCGATCCGCGGATTTCTCGCCTTCGTTGTGCTCCGCTCATCTTGGCCGCCGCGGCCTTGAGCACCATCGCATTGCTGGCGGGCTGCAAGCCGGTCGGCCCGAACTATAACAAGCCGGATTACACGGCCCCTGTGTCGTACAAGGAAACAGGCGCGCCGTCGGTGACGCCGCCGCCGAGCCCGCAGAACGGGTCGTGGAAACCTGCGTCTCCATCGGACGGAATGCTGCGGGGCAAGTGGTGGGAGATCTACAGCGATCCGCAACTGAATCGGCTGGAGGAGCGGATCGCGACCACCAACCAGCAGTTGCGCCAGGCGATGGAAAACTACCTGGCGGCGCGCGACCAGATCGCGGTGGTGCGGGCAAATCTGTATCCGACAATTTCCGCTGGGCCGAGCGTGACGCACTACAGCCAATCGACGCACCGGCCGCTGGCGCAGGCGGGATCGAAGAATCAATATAACGATTTGATTCTCGGCGGGCAGGGCGGATGGGAACCGGACTTCTGGGGACGGATTCGGCGCAACGTGGAGGCAGCGCGAGAGAGTGCGCAGGCGAGCGCGGCGGAGATGGCGAATGTGGATCTATCGCTGCAGGCAGAGCTGGCTGCGGATTACTTTGAGCTGCGCGGGCTGGATTCGCAGATCAAGCTGCTGAAGCAGACGGTGGCTGACCTGGAACGGCAACTGGATTTGACGCAGCGGCGGCTGAAGGGCGGCGTGGCCACCGATGTGGATGTGGCGCAGGCGCAGACGCAGTTGGAGACGGTGCGGGCGCAACTGGTGGATGTGAGCGTGGCGCGATCGCAGTTTGAGCACGCCATCGGCACCATTGCGGAATACAATTTGCCCGATTTCAGCATTCCGTTTTCACCGCTCGACGTGGCACTGCCGCAGGCGCCGATCGGGGTGCCTTCACAGTTGCTGGAGCGGAGGCCCGACATCGCCTCCGCGGAACGCCAGGCGGCGGCGGCGAATGCGCGCATTGGCATTGCCATCGCCGCGTACTATCCGACGATCAGCCTGAGCGGCACCGGCGGATTCGAGAGCACGCACGGCGGGACCTGGCTGCAGGGACCGAGCGCGCTGTGGTCGCTGGGCGCGCAGGCCACGGAGCTGCTGTTCGATGCGGGCCAGCGCCATGCGCTGACGGAGCAGGCGCGGCATCAGTACGAGGCGCAGGCGGCGGCGTACAAGAACACGATTTTTGTCGCGTTTCAGGATGTGGAGGACAATTTATCGCAGTTGCGCATCCTGAATGAGGAGACCGCGGTCGAGCAGCGCGCCGTCGCCTCCGCCCAGCACTCGTACGATCTCTCCAATCAGCGCTACAAGGGTGGCACCACGAGTTATCTTGAAGTGCTGACGGCGGAGACAGCGCTGATTACGAACCAGCGCACGCTCACGGATCTGCAGAGCCGCCAATTCGCGGCCAGCGTGCAGTTGATTCGCGCCCTCGGCGGCGGATGGGATACGACGCAATTGCCGAAGTGATAGGGATTAGGGATTAGGGATTAGGGATTAGGCCCGAGCCGCATGTGGGCGCTTGGACGCAGTTTGCTCAGCATGGAAACGAGCATTCGTCCGACTTCCCCCGCCAGAGAATCGGCCGAACCCAGCGATTCTTTTGTTCCGTAACCGAGCCCCTGGGCGATGGTGATTTGGGTTTGTACCTCAAAGATCGAGCCGCGGGCATGCCCGAGGAATTGAACGTACTCGCCCTTGCTTGTGCGTCCGTACCCTTCGGCGATATTGCTCGCCACCGCGACAGCGGCTCTGCGAAGTTGATTGCTCAATCCGACTTCCTCGCTGCGGCGAGGATTCGGTTTTCGGGGAAGCTGCATCCTATCAGATGATCCCGCCCTGGTGCAGAATGCCCTAATCCCTGATCCCTAATCCCTAATCCCTTCCTCTGACCACGTCCTGGCGCGGAAACGAGAACGCGGCGGTGGGGACGTCGGTGATCGGCAATCCCGGCCCTTCCCAGAGCAAGCGCGGCGGCCCCTGGCTTGCCTGATGCAAGGCTTCCACATGCAGCGTGTGCTTGCCCGCGCGCAGGCCGAGAGCGCCGCGATCGTAGCGCATGGCGTTGCCGGGTGAGCCGCAGACCTGGGCAAAGGGCGGCCCGGTCTTTGCCACTTTCACTCCATCGATGACCAGGCGCGCGCCATCGCGATCGAGCAGATGAAAAGTGTAGCCGCCGTCGGTGGGGATATCGATGAAGCCGTCCCAGGCGACCGCATATTTGGTAAATCCCTGCGCGTTGGCGTTGATGTTGGGCGCGGCTCCGTCGATGACGGAATGCTGCTCGGCGAAGTTGGGCAACTCCGTCCACGTGCCCGGATAGATGTGGAAGGTCAATCCGGGAAGCAGTTGGGCGGACGTTTCCGTTGCATCGAGCCAGCGGGAAACGACGACCACTCCCTGCGCGGCCCAGTCTTCACGGTTGCGGTTATCCTGCGCGCGAAGCATCACGCGGAATCTGCCGGCGCCGTTGCGCCCGTCGAGGTCGGTTCCGTCCGCATCGGTAAACGTGTGATGCACCGCGCGTCCGTGCGCCTCGGTCCCGTCGCCGAACAGCCACGTAAACTTTGCGTGCGGCGACTCCTTCGCCGTAAATGTCACGCTCGTGCCTTTGCTGACAATCGGAGGCTCGACGGTGAACTGCGCTACCGCGCCGCTGTCCGCCTGGTACTTCACCGGCTGCGCGTCCTCCGTCGAGAGAGGCACGTCGGCGTTATTGGCTACTAGCTTCTGCCCGTACTTCACATTGTCAAAGACGGTCCCGGAGATGCTTCCTTTCAGATTGGAGCCGGCCAGGGGCGGCTGATCGAGCGCCCAGATGTTACGGAAGGTGAAGTTGCGCAGCGAGGGAGCATCCTGCTCCATCTGCACCAGCGAGTACCAGTTGTCGAGAAACAAATTCTCAAAGGTGTAGTTGTTGTGATCGCCGCGCGCGCCGTTGGCGCCCCAGAATCCGATGAGGCCGAAGGTCTGGCCGCAGGCGCCGATGCCGGCATGGAGAATATCGGAGTTGCGCAGGGTGAAATTCCATGAGTTGAAAATCTTCTTGGGCCAACCGGCGCGCACGATGTTGGAGATGCTGGTGGAGAGCTGGCTGTTCTCAACCGTGATGTCGTGCACCACTTTGCCGGGCCGCACCATGTCCGCATCGGTGTAGCCGTCCCAGTTGCCCATGAGAGCGATGACGTCATCGGAGGCGCGGAAGAAGGAGTTGCGCACCAGGCCGTTGCTGGAGCCGATCCAGTCCATGCCGTCCTGGTTGGCGTTGCCGGGATTGCCGCCCACCACGCGCAGGTCGTCAAAGATAAAGCCGCTGGAATCCTTGAGCTGAATGGACCAGGTGCGGGAGCGGATGACGCAGGTGAGGCCGTCGATTTCGATGTCGTGGGCTTCATCGGCAACGATGCAATGCCAGTCGGGCTTGTGCATCCAGCCCTCGTCGCCGAGAGGATCCTGCGGACCGTCATAGACGATGGCGCCGCGGCCGTACACCTTCACGTGATCCACTTTCCAGAGGTTGAGGCCGCCAAAAAAGTAGGAGCCGGGAGCGAGGTAGATGGTCTGGCCGCTGGTGGGATTGAGGCTTTCGCGATACATGCCGGGGCCGTAGACGCGCACGTTGGGATCGTTGGCGGGCGTCGACGGCGGTGTGGGCGCGGTGCCAGCGAAAAGAAACAGCATCTGGGCGTGATTGAGAAAATCGCGGGGGCGCGAGATGGAGAGCTTGGCCGGACCACTGAGCCGGAAGCGAATGGACTGTCCCTGTCGCACGGGACGAATGCCGAGACGCCAGGGCTCAATATCCACGCCACCGTCCCAGAAGCCGGGCTGGGCCGCGGTGATCTCGACATCTACGGGGCCGGTGGCGTCAAACGTTGCGAAATCGTAACTGGCTGCGGCGTGGGCTACATCGATGGGCTGGCCGTTCACCGTAACGGTAAATGCGGAGGAGCGCATCTCCGGCGGGACCGGAACGGGTTGCACGCGCGTTGCGGCATGGACCAGGACGGGCAGAGCAAAAACGAAACCAAGCAGACGTGACAAACCAGGCAAGAACCAGGACTCCCGCGAAAAAGTTGGGACACTTCACTGTAGCACCGGAAGCTCGATGCGGAGGTGATCGGATGCCTTTGCAGTTTCTATCAACCCCGCCGGGACCGGCTCGTTTATGCTTCAATCTTCGGCGAGAGCGGACGCGCGCACGGAGCATAGGCTCTCAGGCCCGGCCAAAGGAGTAGACCATGTTGACAGGAGCCGTTCGCTACACTTTGTTACTTGCCGGAGTCGCGCCGGCAATGGTCTTGTCTGCTGCCTTTTCGGCAGCCGAAGCGCCAAAGCCGGCCATCACCATCGACAGCTCCGTGACCATTGTCGAGAGTCCCAACGAGCCCCAATCGGTGCGCCGCGCCACCGATGACTTGATGACCGATTTCGCCAGGGTGTTTGGCCGCCAGCCGCAGCGGGCGGACGACCTCGAGGATGCGGGGCCGGTGGCGATCCTGATTGCCCAGCGCGCCAACCTGCACCCGGGGATCAAGTGCACCACTACCACGGACGCGGAGTCGTTCGCATTCTCCCTGGTGCGGGTGCCGGGCCATCAGCCATTGCGCCACATCGTGTGCCTGACCGGCGCGGACGTGCGCGGAACCATCTACGCCATCTACCAGTTTTCTCAGAGCATCCTGGGCGTCGATCCCATGTATCTTTGGACCGATAAGCAGCCCGAGAAACACACCTCAATTACCGTGCCGGACCATTTCGACAAGGTATATCCCAGCCCCGTTTTCCGCTACCGCGGGTTCTTCATCAACGACGAAGACCTGCTGACGGGGTGGATTCCGGCGACCGCCAGCGAGCATTCCGGCATCGCGCTGCGCGTGTGGGACAACGTCTTCGAGACCATCCTGCGGCTGAAGGGCAACATGGTGGTGCCGGGGACGTGGATTTTTCCCGACGATGCCCAGGTGCACGCGGCCACCGAACGCGGCCTGATCGTCAACCAGCATCATGCCATTCCGCTGGGGGTCAACGTGGCGCGATGGCCGAAGAATGTTCCGTACAATTTTTCGACGCACCCGGAAATCCTGGAGCGGGCGTGGAAGGACGCGGTGGCAGCCTACAAACCGGACGAGGAGATTTTGTGGAGCGTGGGGTTGCGCGGCCTGTCGGACGCAAGCTACGCCGCGCTCGATCCAAGCGTGCGCGGCAACGATCCGCTGCTGGGCCAACGCATCAGCGACGCCGTCGCCGAGCAGATGAAGATTGTGCGCGCCCGGTATCCGAAGGCTCAATTCGTCACCGATCTCTGGCAGGAAGGGGCGCGCCTGATGCAGGAAGGCTATCTGAAGATTCCGCCGGAGGTGACGCTGGTGTGGGCCGACACTGGATATGGCGACATGCAGGACGGCGGCAAGGTAGCGGCTGGACAGGGCATGTATATCCACACCGCCATGATGAACGGGCAGGCCAACCAGCTTTCGGAGCTGGTGCCCGCGGGCGTGATTCAGGAGGAACTGGGCCGATACATCAAGGCCGGCGCAACCGCTTACGTGCTGGTGAATACCAGCGACATTCGTCCCGTGGCCATGACTACGCGCGCGCTGATGGAGACTGCGTGGGGCGGAGCGCCGGTGGAGGCAGGGGCCGACCAAGCGTACTACCATCGCTGGGCCGCCGAAGAGTTTGGCGCCAAGGCAGCGGATGCGGTCAGCAATGTCTACAAGGAGTACTTCGCTGCGCCCACCGTGCGCGGCACCCTTCCGCTTCCCGGTCTCACCTCCGCGGGCAACGCACCGCCGCCCCCGCCGCGGCTCAGCAGCATCCCCCGCCCCTTTGGCGATCAGCACTATCATTCCGAGATTCGCCGCCTGGTCCTCGACACGTTGAGCGAGCACCAGGTCATGGCCATCCCCAGCCAGTCGCCCAAGTGGACCGAGCCGCACGTATTGCCCGAACCCGGTGCGGAGATGCGGCGGGCGCTGCTCAAGCGCGATATCGAGGAGTGCGAAGAGGCGCAGCCGCGCTGGGACGCGGTGTGGAAGGATGCCCTGGCAGCGCGCGACCTGGTCGATCCCGATCGCCGCGATTACTACCAGGCCGCAGTGCTCACCATGATCAGCATCCATCGCGAAAGCAACCAGGCGCTGCTGCTGATTGCCCTCGCGGTGCAGGATGCCGAGGCCGGCGACCCCGTGAAGGCGCAGTCCGAAACCGACAGCGCGCTCTTTGCCCTGGACACGATTCAGCAATCCATGGCCGCGGCCGAGTATGGCAAGTGGAAGAACTGGTATCGCGGCGACTGGCTCACCGGCGTGTATCGCACGCGCGAGCTGGTGCAAGACTACGCCAACCATCTCAAAGATCCCCTGGCGCGGCTGCCGGTTCCCGCAGCGTGGTCCGGCTGGGAGGCATACTTCCACATCATGGAGTACGAAGGAGATCGGTCGGTCGATGTGCAATGAGGCGCAGGCGCATCGCTGCCGCCTCAGATCCCCTCGCCCATCGACACGAACTCCGCCAGGCGGAGCTCCTTGCTGTAGGCGGTGCGTTCGGCTTCTTCTACGGCGAACGGCTCCGCCTCGTGCGCGCGCGTTCCCAGCCGCTGCTCCAGTTCGTCCACTCTCGACGCCAGCGCGATCAGCGCGTCTGACAGCGGATCCTTGATGTCGTGGGGATCGGTGATGAGCACGCGCTCGCCGTTGCGATAGACGATGTGTGCGGGCACGCCGACCACGGTGGAGTTGGGGGGCACGTCATTGAGGACGACGGAGCCGGCGCCGACGCGCGAGTTCTGGCCTACGGTGATGTTGCCGAGCACGTTGGCGTTATTGCCGACGAACACGTTGTCGCAGATCGTAGGATGCCGTTTGCCGTGCTGCTTGCCGGTGCCGCCCAGCGTCACGCCTTGATAGAGCGTCACGTCGCTGCCCACGATGGCGGTTTCGCCAATGACCACGCCGGTGGCGTGATCGATAAAGAGGCGGCGGCCCAACAGCGCGCCGGGGTGAATGTCGACCCCGGTGAACAGGCGGCCCACCTGGGACAGCATGCGCGCGGGCAGGCGCAGCTTCGCCTTCCACAGGCGGTGCGAGACGCGATGAATCCATACCGCCCAAAGGCCCGGGTAGCAGGTGAGGACTTCAAGCCGGGAACGCGCAGCGGGATCGCGCTCCAGCACGGAGCGGATGTCTTCGCCAATGCGTTCCAGTACGGGCATAAAGGATTCGATCGTTCCCATCCTCGACGCAGTGCGTCAAGGATGGGACAGCCCACGATCAGAGGCTGGTGGACGATTGCATTTATACAGTGACGGGTTGGGTAGCCAGAGCCAGCGCTTCCTGGCGCAGCGAATCGAACAGCACGCTGGAGAGGTAGCGCTCGCCGAAGTCGGGCAACACAGCCACGATGAGCTTGCCCGCATTCTCCGGGCGCGCAGCCACCTTGAGCGCCGCCGCCACCGCCGCGCCGGACGAGATGCCAACGAACAGCCCCTCTTCTTTGGGCAGGCGCCGCGCCATCTCGATGGACTCGTCATTGGTCACCTGGATCACCTCATCAATCTGCTTGGTTTCGAGAATGCTGGGAATGAAGCCTGCGCCGATGCCCTGGATCTTGTGCGGGCCCGGCTTGCCGCCGCTCAGCACCGCGCTATCGGTGGGCTCCACTGCGATGGCCTTGAACGCCGGCTTCTTCGGCTTGATGTAATTGGCAACGCCCGTAATGGTGCCGCCGGTGCCCACGCCGGAGATGAGAATGTCGACTTTGCCGTCGGTGTCGTCCCATATTTCGGGGCCGGTGGTGGCGAAGTGGATGGCGGGGTTGGCGGCGTTGTCGAACTGCTGCAGGACGTAGCCATTGGGCGTATTGGCCAGAATTTCGTTGGCCTTGGCGATGGCGCCCTTCATGCCGTTGGGGCCGGGGGTGAGCACGATCTCCGCGCCGAATGCGCGCAGGGCGACGCGGCGCTCCAGGCTCATGGTTTCGGGCATGGTGAGGATCAGCCGATAGCCCTTCACAGCCGCGACAAACGCCAGGGCGATACCGGTGTTGCCGCTGGTGGGTTCAATCAGCACGGTCTGGCCCGGCTTGATTTTGCCGGCCTTCTCGGCCGCGTCAATCATGGCAAAGCCGATGCGGTCCTTGACGCTCGCCGCCGGGTTGCGGCTCTCCAGTTTGACCAAAACCGTGCCGGGCAATCCAGCCGCCACGCGGTTCAAGCGCACCAGCGGTGTCTTTCCAATCAATTCAGTTACATCTGCGGCGATACGCGCCATGATCGTCTCCTTTGCCGGGAAAGTCCCGACGGGCTTGGATGGTTAGGGAAAATGGTGGAGCTGTCAGGCGGGAAGAACAGGCGCGCGACCGAGCGCACGCCGGCATCGGAGCTCTCACCAGGCCGGTGTTAGCGACATCGATGCATACCGATAGCCTAGACCCACGGGCCGGGCCATGGCAAGAGGAGACCTGATGCATGCACACAGTTTTTCGTGTGGACGCAGGCCATCGCCGCTCTTGCGTCCCACGCCACGCGATTCCCGTTTACAGCCCGAATACGAAAACGCCGACCGTTAGATGCATCACTACCACCCAGGAATTCAAGAAAAAAACGGCCTGCGCCTGCCCTCGGATTTCGTGTTTGAGTGCGCTGCTAATTGCGGAATCCAGATGGAGACCGGCCTCATCACACACCGAGATGAAATTGCTCTTGATTTCATCTCGCCGGTTGGGCAGGCATGTTTGTTTGCTAGCTCATCTGCTCAAGCTCCGCAGGACTTTATTTGGAGGATCCATTTCATCATGAGTATCAAGCAATCATTCTTAGCTTTCATAGCATGCATAGTTATTGCGACGCGGGCATTCACACAGCAGACAACAATGCCCAGTCCGCAGGTGGGAAGCGATGAAACGAGCGCAATCGCTGCGCCCGAGCCGCAACCTGGGCGCATGAGCGGCACTGCGACCGATGTGAACAACGACATTATTCCGGGCGCTAACGTCATTCTCTATGGAGCTGGGCTCGAAGAAAAGAGAACAGCCAACGACAACGGAGGCTTTGCCTTCGACGATCTCAAGCCGGGAATCCCCTACCACGTCACCATAAGTGCGAATGGTTTTGTAAGCTGGACATCCCCCACGATTGTTGTTGCTCCGGGACAGTATCTATTCCTGCCGGAGAGCAAGCTCGCGATCTCTGGCGGGACGACGTCGGTTACTGTGTTTTCATCGCCCGAACAGATTGCGGTCGAGCAGGTGAAGATTGAGGAACAGCAGCGTGTTTTGGGCATCGTCCCTAACTTCTACGTCGTTTACGATCACGACGCAGCGCCGCTCACGACGAAGCTGAAGTTCAAGCTTGCCCTCAGGGCCGAAACCGATCCCATTACGTTTGTGGGAGTGGCTTTTGTTGCCGGACTGGACCAGGCGGGAACCACCCCCAACTATGGTTTGGGTGCGTCCGGTTACGGCCAGCGTGTGGGCGCTTTGTACGCCAACGGATTCTCAGACATCATGATCGGTGGCGCCATTCTTCCGTCGCTGCTGCACCAGGACCCGCGCTACTTCTACCAGGGCACGGGGACTACAAAGTCGCGCTTTATGCACGCCATCTCCAGTCCCTTCATCGCCAAGGGAGACAACGGACGGTGGGAGCCGAATTACTCCAGTGTGGGTGGCGACCTGGCCACGGGCGCGATCTCAAATACCTATTACCCGGAGTCGAATCGCGGTCCGGGCCTGGTGTTTGTGAATGCTGGAATTACCACCGGCGGCCGTATGGTTAACGGATTGATACAAGAGTTCTTTCTGCGCAGACTTACACCCAGCGCCAGAAACCGAAGCTACTGACCTGATTGCCCGGAAACGCAATGACAAGTTTGTCCCTGCATCACCCGGTATTGCGCAGCCCCGCCGCGATGCCGCTAATCGTAGCCGCAATGGCGCGGTTCACCTCCGGCGTATCTTCGCCGGCGCGTTTGCGGCGCAGCATGTCCACCTGGATCAAGTGCATGGGGTCGACGTAGGGATTGCGCAGCCGGATGGAGCGGGAGAGAACCTGGTTTTCTTCGAGCAGCTCGGCTTGCGCGGTAATGGCCAGCACGGTGCGCACGCTGCGGTGAAACTCCGCTTCCAGCAAGTCGTAGACGCGTTCGCGCAACGCTTCGTCCTCTACCAGCGACGAATAAAGCCGGGCCGTGGCAAGGTCGGCTTTGCCCAAAGCCATTTCCACATTGCGCAGCAGATCGATGAACAGGGGAAACTCGCTCGCCATGTCGCGGAGCAGATCGAGGGCGCCGGGCCGCTCCAGGTATTGGCTAAAGGCGAAGCCCACGCCGAACCACGCCGGCACCAGCAGGCGCGACTGGGTCCATCCGAAGACCCAGGGAATGGCGCGCAGGTCGGTGATGTTGCGGGTGGCCTTGCGGCGCGAGGGGCGCGAGCCGATCTTGGCCTGCTCCAACTCGCTCACCGGGGTGGATTGCTCGAAGTAGGTGATGACGCCGGAGTTCTCAAGAATGCTGGTGCGATAAAAGCTGAACGAAAGGGCGGAGAGCTCGTCGAGCGCCGCTTCCCACTCCGGCTTGAGCACGCCGCTGAAGTGGCCTTCGGGATCGCGCGCGTTGGGTCGCGCCAGCGCGTCTAGCGACGCCGCAATCATCAGCTCGAGATTGCGTTCCGCAAGCACTTCGTCGGCGTATTTGAAGTTGAGAACCTCGCCCTGCTCGGTGATGCGCAACTGCCCCTCAAACGAATCCATCGGCTGCGCAAAAATGGCGCGATGCGTGGGCCCGCCGCCGCGGCCCACGGTGCCCCCGCGGCCGTGGAAGAGGCGCAGCTTCACGCCGGCCTCGCGCGCGGCCACGTGCAGATCGCGATGGGCGCGGAAGATCTCCCAGGTGCTGGTGAGCATGCCGCCGTCTTTGTTGGAATCGGAATAGCCCAGCATGATTTCCTGCCAGTTGTTCCAGGACGCGAGCAGTTGGCGATAATCCGGGCGGCTCCACAACTCGCGGCAAACCGCGGGGGCCTGGCGCAAATCCTCAATGGATTCGAACAGCGGCACCGGCATGAGGCCGGGATCGCGATCGGTTCCCTCCACGGTGACGCCGCCGAGCCGAGCCAGGCGAACCACGGCAAGCACATCTTCAACGGAGGCGGCGCCGCTGATGACGTATTGGCGGATCACCTCGGGTGTACAGCTATTTTTCGCCTCCGCCACCACGCGAAAGGTTTCCAGCACGCTGGACGTTTCCGCGGAGAGGCCGCGAGGCAGCGCAGGCGCGGCGGTATCGGCAATGGCTTCTTTCAGCGCCTGTGCGTGCACGCGCGCGTGCTGGCGGATGTCGAGCGTGTGCAGGTGGAGGCCGAAGGTGCGCACCTGCAGCAGCAGCGGATCGATGAGGGTGCGCGCAATGCGCACGCCGCGATTTTCCGCGAGCGAAGCGCGCAGCACCTCGAGATCGGCGAGAAACTCCTGCACCGAGCAGTATTCGGGCAGAGCCTGCGCCAGATGATCCTGCCCCTGCGCCAGCGTGTAGGGCATGACGGGCAGCGCCTTGCCTGCGGCTTTGTGCCCTGAGGCTTCCAGGGTGCGCTGCACGCGGGCTTTCATGCAGATGACGAAGCGGCGGTAGTATTCGAACTCGTATTGCTCGCCGAAGATCTGGGCTTCGGAAGTGTGCGCGTGCGCCAGATATTCCTTGAGGCGCGCCAGCAATTCCTCGCTCACCGGCATCTGCTGGGCGCTGGTGGTGAGCAGGTCGATGATGTCGTCGAGCTTGCGCACGTAGAACAGCAGCAGGTGTCCGCGCGCCAGTTGCACCGCATCGCGCGTGACCTCGGGCGTGACAAAGGGATTGCCGTCGCGATCGCCGCCGATCCAGGAGCCGAAGCGCAGCACCTGGGGCAAGTTGTGCGGTTCAATTTCGAGTCCGTATGCCCAACGCAGCGCTTCGGCGATTTCCTGGTAGAGCGGGGGCAGCGTTTCGAAAATGGAGACGTCGTAGTAGTCCAGGCCCATCTTGATTTCGTCGTAAACGGTGGGGCGACGGGAACGGACTTCGTCGGTCTGCCAGAGGCTGGTGATCTCGGCGCGGATTTGTTCTTCGAGACGCGCGAGGTCCTGCTCGGGGATGGGAATGCGATCGAGCGCGGCGAGGAAATCGCCGATGCGGCGGCGCTTGAACATGACGGAGCGGCGCGCCACCTCAGTGGGATGCGCCGTGAACACGGGGACGATGAGAACGCGGCGAAGCCAATCGAGAGCTTCTTCCGCGCCGATGCCGACGCGTTTCATGGCGTGCAGGGTGCCGGCGAGCGAGCCGCGCTGCTGGCCCGCGCCGCCGCTCACCTGCAACGCTTGCCGCCGGCGCTTGCGATGATTGGTCTCGGCCAGGTTGATGAGTTCGAAATAAAACGCGAAGGCGCGCGTGAGCAGGATGGCGCGCTCCACCGGCAGGGAGTGGACCAGCTCCAGCGCGCTGGCGGCGTGGCGCGCGGCTTCTTTCTCATTGCCGCGGGCTTCGGCGTCGCGCCGGCGGATGGTGCCCTGGCGCAAGGCCTCGACGTGCGCAAACAGCTCATCGCCGGCCTGCTCGCGCAGCACATCGCCCAGCAGCGTGCCCAGCGAGCGCACATCGCGGCGCAGCGGAGCCTCTTTCAATTCGCCGGATTGCGCTTCGAGCTCAGCCAGCCGCTGCGACCAGCTTTCGGGGATCCATA
Source organism: Occallatibacter sp. (assembly GCA_035552555.1). Classification (GTDB taxonomy): domain Bacteria; phylum Acidobacteriota; class Terriglobia; order Terriglobales; family Acidobacteriaceae; genus Telmatobacter. Next base: position 29,184 of record DASZLF010000069.1, on the reverse strand, counting down.
AAAGAGCCATCGTGATTCGATTATGCACGAGTGGCAAGGAGCATTGTCTTACGTCAAGCCGGGAGATACGCACGACTCAGGAGTTGCGAACGTCCTTTCGCCGGAAGCAGTCCGGGCTGTGGTCGTTCACCATTCCCGCGGCCTGCATAAACGCGTACACGATCACCGGGCCAACGAACTTGAACCCGCGCTTCTTGAGCTGCTTCGACATCTCCACAGCAAGAGGTGTCTGCGCCGCAATCGGCCCCACGGTCTGGATCGGCTTGCCTCCGGCGATTCCCCACAGGAACGAGCCGAAATCATCGCCCGCTCTTTTCATCTCCATGTAAATCTGTGCGCCTTTGATGGTCGCTTCGATTTTGGCGCGCGAGCGGATGATCCCCGGATTTTCCAGCAGTTTTTGAATATCGGCCTCGGCAAACCGAGCCACTTTCGCCGGATCGAATCCTTTGAACGCCTTCCGGAATGCATCGCGTTTGCGAAGCACCGTGATCCATGCCAGCCCTGCTTGAAAGCCTTCGAGCATCAGCAGTTCCCAGAGCGCCAGGCTGTTCCGCTGAGGCACGCCCCACTCTTCATCGTGATACGAGCGCAGCAGCGGATCGCTATTCGCCCACGCGCAGCGCGTCTTCGTGTCCTTGCTCGCCGTCGCCGTCATACATTCATCCCTCCGGCCTACGCTTCCAACTGCATCATCAGCTCTTCCCACTCGCTGGTTAGCGCGGACAGTTGCGTGCGCAAGTCCTCGGCGAGCGTCGTTAACCGCTGTGTCTCCGCCGCGGAAACATATACCCCCAATTGCTGCTCCGTGTGAGTGAGGGCCGCTTCCACGCGCGGGACTTCCTCTTCCAGAAACGCGCAGCGGTCCTCCATCTGCTTCTGCTTGATGGGATTCAGCCGGCGAGTCTTCGACCCTGTGCCGTTGCCGGGCTCCGGTCCGCCTTCGATCACAATCGTTATTCCGGTCTCGCGCGGCTTTTCCTTCGCAGCTACGGGCGCTTCTTCCGGAATCTCCGCCGCTCCGGCCGCCATCTGCTCCTTCTTCCGCAGATAATCCTCGTAATTCCCCTCGTAAGTGTTGACGGTCCCGTTCTCCACCTCCAGCACCCGCGTGGCCAGCCGGTCGATGAAGTAGCGATCGTGGGAGACAAACACCACCGTCCCCGAAAAACTCGCAATCGCCTCCAGCAGCACATCCTTCGCCCGCATGTCCAGGTGGTTGGTCGGCTCGTCCAGCAGCAGAAAATTCGAAGGCGACACCAGTATCCGCGCCAGCGCAAACCGATTCCTCTCGCCGCCGCTGAGCACCCCCAGCGGCTTGAACACGTCATCGCCGGAGAATAGAAAGCAGCCGAGGAGCGAGCGCAGTTCGTTCTCCGGCACCTTCACCGCGGCGCGGCTGATGTCGTCGAGCATGCGCGACTCGCCGTCGAGCACCTTGTACTGATCCTGCGCAAAATATTCGCTGACCACATTGTGGCCGAGGCGCACCTTGCCCGCCGTGGGCGCTTCCACGCCGGTCATCAGCTTGATCAGCGTGGATTTTCCCGCGCCGTTGACGCCCACCAGCGCCACGCGGTCGCCGCGCTCAATAGAGAAGCGCACATTTTCGAGCACCTTCTTTTCGCCGTAGCTCTTGGCCAGCCCCTCTGTCTCCACCACCATGCGCCCGGAGGGCGGAGGCTGGGGAAACTTGAAGTGCATGACTTTTTCTTCTTCGGGAATCTCGATGCGCTCGATTTTCTCCAGTTCCTTGATGCGGCTCTGCACCTGTTTGGCCTTGGTGGCCTGCGCTCGGAAGCGGTTGATGAAGGCTTCAAGATGCTCGATCTGCTCGCGCTGGTTGCGATAGGCGGCCTCAAGCTGGGCGCGTCGTTCGTCTTTCTGCGAGAGATATTTGGTGTAATTGCCCTGAAAGATTGTGAGGCGCTTGTTCCAGATTTCGACGGTGCGATCGATGGTGACGTCGAGAAAATAGCGGTCGTGGGAGATGAGGATGTATCCGAAGGGATAGTTCTTGAGATAGTCCTCGAGCCAGTTGCGGGTTTCGAGATCGAGGTGGTTGGTGGGCTCGTCGAGCAGCAGCAGGTTGGGCTTGGCCAGCAGCAATTTGGCGAGTGCGATGCGCATCTGCCAGCCGCCGCTGAACTCGTCGGTGTGGCGGGACCAATCTTCTTTAGAGAATCCGAGGCCGGTAAGGACGGACCCCACCTGGGCATCGAGAGCATAGCCATCGAGCGCGTGGAAGCGTTCCTGGAGCAGGCTGAAGCGCTCGGCGGCGGAGTCGTATTCGGGGCTGGCGTGGTCAAGCTCGGCGAGCTGGCCTCCGAGATGCTCGATTTCCCGCTCCATGTCGCGGATTTCGTCGAAGACGGTCAGGCATTCTTCAAAAATCGTGCGACCGGCCAGGCGAAGGCCCTCCTGCGGCAGGTAGCCGATGCTCATGCCGCGCGTCCGCTGCACTTCGCCGTAGTCCAGCGTCTCGATGCCGGCGAGGACCTTCATCAGGGTGGATTTGCCGGTGCCGTTGGCGCCCACCAGGGCAGCTTTCTCGCGGCTGCGGATGAGCCAGTTGGCTTCAAGAAAGAGGATGCGGGGCCCGAACCGCTTGCCGGCATTTTGCAGAGAGAGCATTCCCTGTCAATTTTCGCAGACAGGGCGGTTGGGGATGGTGGGGGCGGCGGGAGCTTTCGGGGTCAGCTAGGGCCGGATCTCCACCGGCGTGCCGAGGGGAACAAGGTTCCAGATTTCGTCGATTTCCTGGTCGGTAACGGCGACGCACCCCAGCGTCCAGTCGTAGACGCGATGGGCGGGGCCGACCCAGCCTTTGCCGTTGGGCAGGCCGTGGATCATGATTTCGCCGCCCGGGGATGCTCCCAGGCGGGCGGCGCGCCGGCGGTCTTCGGGGTTGGGATAGGAAACGTGGAGCGCCTTGTGGTAGGCGCTGTGCTCGTTGCGGCTATCGATCACGTATCGGCCTTCGGGGGTGCGGCCATCGCCCTCGCGCTGCTTGGGGGCCAGGCCGCCGCTGCCCAGAGCCACTTTGTAGGTACGGAGGATCTTGCCGCCCGCGAGGAGTTCAAGCACGTGTTCTTTTTTGAGGATGAGGATGGAATCGGCTTTGCCGGCGGGATGCTGAGCGGGCACGAAGGGGCAGAGGGCGAGGACAAATAGGAACAAGGTGAGATGGCGGAGCGTCCGCAATTGCATGGGGCCAATGTACAACAGGAGGCTCGATTAAACACGCGTGAAGGACGGGCGTCGTCTCAAATTGGCGGCGTGTGGCGCGAACGTGTCCGCCGGGGTCGGGGAGCCGGGATCGGCCGGTGTGGTCCGGTCCGCAGAAGGCGCGGGCGCGTGCAAGTTTGGGTCGGGGGGCGAAGAGGATCTCGTCGAGGTTGAACCGGTTCATGGCCAACAGGATCAGGAGGGGGATAAACAGGAGTTCCGGATTGTGCATGCGGGATGTCCAGGCGCCGGATGAGAGTCGGCCGGGGGAAGTCGAGCACGGAGGACGTGCGAAACCCACACGGCTCAAAAACTTTGAGTGGATGGATGGCGGAAAGGGTTGCCGGACAAGCAAGGAATTGCTGGTTGCACGACGAAGGCGCGGGGCCGGCGAGCGAGTATGGGGGAACGCCCCATCCGCAGCCGACAGGCGAGGTCAAGATGGGGCGTCCGGTTGCGCGGGGGAACACCGCGTTCCCCCGGTGGTGAATTCGGCTACTGGTCTTGTTCGCCCTGGGCCAGGTTCTGGTCGGGGTGAACTGTCCGGTAGCTGGCGTTGCCCTTGGACCAGACCAGCAGCAGCAGGTCTTTGCCGGCTGGCGCGGAGTGGACTTCGCCGGCGAACTGAGCGGCGCTATCGGCCGGCTTGCGATTCACTTCCTGGATCACGTCTCCCGGCTGCAGGCCGGCGTCGTCCGCGGAGCTGCCGGGACGCACCTCTTGCACGACCACGCCCTTGACGCCATCCGGCACGTTGAACTGCTGACGTGCCTGGTCGTCGAGGTTGGCGACAGCAAGGCCGATCTTGCCCTTCTGGTGGCCGTTGTCGCCTTCGTTGCCGGCCTGCTCGCCCTTGGCGTGATACTGGCCCACGGTGAGGCTTACGGTCATGGGCTTGCCTTCCCGCACGATGCCGAGCTTGAGCGGCGTGCCAGGCGACATTTCGCTGACCTCCACCTGGAGAGCGCCGGCGTTATCGACTTTCTGGCCGTTGACCTCGGTGACCACGTCGCCCTGCTTGAGACCGCCGCGGCTGGCCGGAGAGTCCGGAGTGACCTGGGCCACGATGGCGCCGGAGGCATTCTGCAGGTTGAAGAACTGGGCGTTAGCGGGGGTCACATCGTTAATGTTGATTCCCAGGTAGCCGTGTTCCACTTTGCCGTTCTTGATTAGCTGATCGACGGTGGTGCGCACCATCTGCGACGGAATCGCGAAGCCCGCACCTTCAAACGAGCCGCTGTTGGAGATGATGAACGTGTTGATGCCCACCAGCTCGCCGTGCGCGTTCACCAGCGGGCCGCCGGAGTTGCCGGGATTGATGGCCGCATCGGTCTGGATGTATCCGCCGGGCTTGCGCGCATTATCCGAGTAGGGATTCTGCCGGTTCAACGCGCTCACAATCCCGCGCGTCACGCTGAAGCGGAAAGCTCCGAACGGGCTGCCGAACGCCAGCACCGTCTGGCCCGGCTGCAGCTTGCTCGAATCGCCCCAGGTCACCGTCGGCAGGTCTTTTGCGTCCACCTTGATCACTGCCAGGTCGGTCAGCTGGTCCCTGCCCACCACTTTTGCCGGCAACACGCGGCGATCGTTCAGGGTGACGCGAATCTGCGTGGCGCCATCCACCACGTGATTATTGGTCACGATATACCCATCGGGCGACACGATGACGCCCGATCCCACGCCATGCTCAATCTGTGGCTGCTGCGGGTGCATTGGCATCATGGGACCGAAGAACTGGCGCAGTCCCGGGGGCAATTGCTGCATCTGGTCCTGCCCGTCGTCGTTGTTTGAGGCCGTCTGGTCGCCCTGCGGCTTTGCGGTCACTTCCACGTTGACCACCGCCGGCGTTACCTTGGCGGCCACCGCTTCCATGGCATGGTCGAGATTGGTCAGGGCCGAAATGCTGTTGTCGTCCAGAGGCGGGGTGTTGGATGCGGCATGGACGCGTCCGTGCCCGACGAAGAGGGCGGCGCCAAGAGCAAAAGCCCCGGCCACCGCGGCGGGAGCGGAAAGCTTCTTTGCGGTTGCTACTAAATGATTAGTTGTTTGAGACATGACGATTCTTCTCCGAGTTGAATTTTGCTTCTTGCTGATAACTTTCCTGCGGCGAGCCGCACAGTAGATGTTTGCGAACTAAATCTGTATCACCAGCCAGCCATCGGGCGTGGAAACGACGGCGTAGGTAGCGTAGATCCTCACCGGCGGGCTCGGCTGCTTTGTCTGGACTTGCGGCGCCTGCTTTGTGCGGACTTGCGGTGTCTCAGCAAACGCGAACACCACCTGCGGCGGCGCCGGAGAGTCAATCCATTCCGTGAGAACCATGAGCGTTCCGGCCATGGGCGGCGGGGGCGTTCTTAGCGCGGCGAGCCGGGTGGCGGGGACTGCTCGATGCGCCGGACGGCGGCCCACGGCGCGGTGGACGGGCTGCGGCTGGTTCGGCTGCGGCAAAACGGCTTTCACAAACCGAGGAGTGCCGCCCAGTTCGCGGCCCAGTTCGCGGGCGTCCAGCGGAGCCAGGGATCTGGCCTGCTGCGCGACCTGCGGGCGGGGAGCAAAGCGGACCAACTGCGGTGCGTGCGCCAGCAGCAGAGTGCAGGCTAGCGCGCCCACAGTGAGGCTGCTCATGGCGACCAGCGCAGGGCGGCGGCCCATTGATCGTGCCGGCTCGCGCAGAATGCGATGCACCCGGCGGACCAGCTCGGGGCGGCGCTCCCATGCGCCAAGCACCAGGGAAAATCCGCGGCGAACCAGGGCGTATTCGGCGAGGTGAGTGAGGCAGAGGGCATACGCCTTGCGGCCGGAGCCGGAGTGCAGCACGCGATCGTCGCACGCCAGTTCGCGCTCCGCGCACAGGCGGCGCTCCACCCATAGCAACGCCGGGTTGAGGGGAAAGAGAACCAGGGCAATCTTTTGCAGCAGGTTGGTCCAGTCGTCGGCGCGGTGCAGGTGTTCCATCTCATGCACAACCACCTGGCGAAGCTGGCCGGGGGAGAGCTCTTCGATCAGCGCCGGAGGAACCAGGATGCGGGGACGAAGGAAGCCGAGGACGCTGGGGCGGGTGACCTCGGCGGAGGCGCACAATTCCACGGGATGGCCGTGATGCATCAGCAGCGGTTGCAGCTCCGGACCTGCTGGAACGAGCGTGGCGCGGCGGCCAAGGCGGTGAATGTGCAGAACGCCACCGAGGAGTTGCACCGCGCGAAAAAGCGAAGCCGAGAGCCACAGAGCGGCAAGGGCTACGCTCCAGCCGGGATTGAGGCGAAGCGCGGGATGGGCAGAGGCATGCAGCGTGTCCGAAGCGCCGGGAACCAGGGGCAGAAAATGCAAGGCCGCGAGCAGCACGAATACATTGAGCCAGATGACGGACCGCGCGGCGGCGGTGAGGCCGGGCAGCAAGCGGAGGACAAGCAGGACCAGCGCGGCAAGCAACGCGCCTTCCCAGATGGCCGAGACAAGAGCGGCGGAGGCGGAGGCGGAAAGGTGGAATACGGGTGCGATGAGCTGGTTCATCCGATGACCTCCTCCTCGCTGGGGACGCTGGCAATGGCTTCTTTGAGACGGCGCAACTCGTCCGGAGTAATCTCGTCGTCGCCCAGGAGACTTAACAGCAGGCGCTCGCGGGAGTTGCCGAAGAAGCGCTGCAAAACGTGGCGGACTTCGGAGCGGCTGGCCTCCTGCTCGGCCACGCAGGCGCTGTAAAGGAAGGCGCGGCCCTCCTGGCGATGGCTGACGTAGCCCTTTTGCTCGAGTATGCGGATGGTGGTGAGCACCGACGTGTAGGCCAGGGGCGACTCGCCGGCGCAGGCGGCCGCGATGCCGGCAACGCTCGATTCCCCGCGGGTCCACAGAACCTTCATCAGCCGAAGTTCGGCCTGCGTGAGCGTGATGGAGCGTTTTGGAGGCATGTGGGGAACCCGGGGCGTTGTTCGCCGTCTTCACTGTGTCTGACGGTCAACTAATAATTTAGTTAGCTGAGGGAGGGCCGTCAACCGGAATCTTTTCGAGGCGCCGGATCGATCCCGCATCGGTAATGTCCGGCATCGACGGCGATTTTCCGCAGCCTGTTATGGAGCGCAAGGGGAATTGCACTATACTGATGGACATAATCCCCTTTCCTGATTGCTTTCGACCTCCAGGAATAGCCAACCACAACGCTTTGGTCCCATTGGGGCTGAACGCGGAGGAGTCTATGCAGCCGGATCGACCACGAATCCTGATCATCGACGATGATCCCTATCATCTTGAGATCTATGGGCTGCTCGTCAACGAGGCCGGATACGATGCAGTGCCGGCGCTGGTGCGGTTTGCGGACGTGGAATCTCCGCTCCAGGACCACATCGCACTGATCCTCCTCGATTACCAACTGAACTCGCAGCGGCCCACGTCGGACCTGGCCCGGGAGCTGCGGACGCAGTATCCGGAAACGCCGATCCTGCTGCTTTCCGACGTCTGGAGCCTGCCTGCCGAGATGGCGCCGTATGTATCCGGGTTTGTGCGCAAGGGCGACCCGGCGCGGCTGCTGAGCACCATGCGCAAGATACTCCCTCGGAGGAGCTAGTGTGGTGTCTCGTAAATTAATTCAACAAAAAACGCTGTCATCCTGAGCGGAGTTTGGCCGGCTTTTGGGCCAAACGGAGTCGAAGGACCTGCATCTGGGCCGCCGAATGATGCAACCAATTTGTGAGACACCACACTAGCCTAAGCCAGGCCTGATTTCTCAGTGCAGCGGATTTTCCCAGGGGAACGCTTCGGGGTCGAGGCCTTGCGGGGACCAGCGGCTCACGATTGCCTGGGCGAGCCTGGCGATGGCCTTCTGGGCCTCGTTGTCGCCGGTCCAGCGTTGGTCGGCGTTGTCGAAGGTGAATGCGGCGATGACGATGGGGCCCGATTTCGACGCGATGAGGGCGACATCGTTGCGCACGCTGTCGAGGGCGCCGGTCTTGTTGGCAATGGCGGAGCCGTGTTCGCTGGTGTCGAGCGATTCCAGATAGCGGGGGATGTCGTCGCGGTCCTGCTGGCCGCGCAGCATGTGCAGCATGGCGCCGCAGATTGGCCCGTCGCCGGGTTGAGGCGCCGAGCCGTCGAGCGAGAGCCTGCAGGTTGCGATGCGGGCCATGACCGAGGCCATTTCGCGCGCGGTCGTCTTGCCCAGGCCGAATTTGGGCTGGTCAGCCGGCACCGGACCAGTGGCGGGGAGAAACACTTTCTTGTAAAGGACGGTCTGCTTGAGGCCGGCGGCGCGCAGGGTGCCGTTAATGTGCGCGAGGCCGAGGCGGTCGATGGCCATGTTGGTGGCGGTGTTGTCGCTGAGAATCACCATCAGCGTGAGGGTGTCTTTAAGCGTGATGGCCAAGGGCGTGTCGAGTTGGAAGAGCACGCCCGAGCCTTCCACCTGGTTAGCGTGGTTGAGGACGAGCTTTTCCTCGAACGTGGCGTGGCCCGATCGGATCTGTTCGGCGGCGTCGAGCAGGATGCCGAGCTTGATGGTGGAAGCGGTTTGCACGGCCAGGTCGGGAGAGACGGAGGCGGTCTGGCCCGTCTTGAGGTTTTCCGCGAACAGGGCGACCTTGCCGTGGTGGGCGGCGGCGATGGCGGCAATCTGCTGATCGAGCTCGGTGTCTTCTTGCGGCGCGGGGGTTTGGGCAGCGGCGAGGCTAGTAGCGGCAACCAGAATGAGGGTGGTGCAGAGGGCGCGGGACATGGGGATAGAGTACATGCCGGGATGGAGAATGCGAGGTCAACCGCGACGTTTGTCGTTGTCGATCAGGGCGCGTCGCAGTGATCCAGAAAATCAAGGATCAGTTGCGGCGGAATCGGTTTCTGCATGAAAGCGAATTCGTGGCCGTGCCGCTTGGCGTCGTTGAGCAGGCCGGTGGTGGTTTCGCTGCCGGAGATGAGCAGCACCTTGCAGCCGGGAAAGTGCAGGGCGAAGTAGTTGGCCAGCTCAATGCCGTTCATGTCGGGCATGATCACGTCCGAGATGAGCACCTGGGGGTCGAGGGAACCAGCGGTGAGAATGGCTTGTTCCGCGTTGTACTCGGCAGCGGCCTGGTGTCCGTTGTATCGCAGAATTTCAGCCAGGCTGTCGGCGATGGCCGGTTCGTCATCGACGACCAGGACCCGCAAAGATTGAGTAGACATCTAAAGTTCCTTTTAAGCGTGCAGGGGAAACTTGCCTTTTGACTATAGCTCCGAAGACGGCGTCTCGGCAAAGTGACCCAGGGTCGACAGCGCGCGAGCCAGACCTCGCCCGCTATCCAGGCTGGCGACAGCCGTGGTAGCGCTGCGGCTGTCGCACCTGGTCGTCCTTTCCGCAATTAATTCACGGTCAGCGTGAAGGAGGTAGTGGCGGAGGGCTTGGTCGCGTCCGAGCTGCTCTCTGTGAACGCATTCACCGTCACGGTGTAGGTTCCGGGAGTAGTTCCATTGGAGTGGCCGCCGTGCTGGGTGTTGGCGGTCGTAGTCACGGTGACGGTCGCGCTGTCAGAGCTCGCATTGCTGAAATCGACCGTGTACTTGTTGACCGGATCGGCCGACGTCACCACGCAGCTCGCCTTGGGCGCCGTGGTAGTGCAGGAGAACGCAACGCGCCCCGTGCCCAGGGTGTTCTGCACGGTCATGGTGGTCGAGTTGCCGGTGGTGGCGCCCGCCTTGACGGTGATGTTTCCGTTAGGGCTGAGCGTAGGCGCGGGGATGGCCGAGGGCAGGTACTGCCGCACGTAATCGACCAGCATCGGCGGCTGCGTGCCGGTGGCGGAGTCGGTCGGCGCGCCGAGCGTTCCGCCCACCGCCATGTTCATGATGATAAAGAACGGGTCGGCGGAGCTGCTGAAGGGCCACACATCGCCCGCGGGCAGGTTGGAGGCAGTCACGACGAAGAACGGCTTGGTCGCGTCGTCCACGTAGAACTGGATCATGTTGGCCGACCAGATCTGGCCATACACGTGAAATGCGGTGTTGACCTGCTGGCCCGACGGGAAGGTGTACGCGCCGCCGATGCCGTTGCCGCCGGTGGATTTGGTGTGGATGGTGGAGCGATTGCCCGTAGCCCCGGGGCCGGGAATATTGGACGTCGTCGGCCAGTTCTCCAGGATGTCGGACTCACCGACGGTGGGCCAGGAGACGCCGGATTGGGAGCCCAGCATCCAGAAGGCGGGCCACAGGCCGGCGTGGGAAGGAATTTCTATGCTGGCTTCCACGCGTCCGGAGTGAAAGGTCTGCAGCCCCTGCGTTTTGAGCCGCGCCGAGGTGTACGCGCTGCCGACCGAGTAGACCTTGATGGCCAGATGGCCGCTGCCGTCGATGTAGGCGTTGGGCGTGCTCGAGCTGCAGGGCGAGGTGTTCGAGGTCGGTGCGCAGTAGGTTTCCAGCTCGTTGTTGCCCCAGCCTCCCGCGCCGGTGTCGTAAGTCCAGTTGGCGGAGCTGATGGCGCTGTTGGCCGCGCCGTTGAACTCATCGCACCAGTTGGTGGTCCAGTTGATGGCCCCGGTTGCGGGCGTGGTTCCGCACTGCGCTTGAGCGGATTTGGGCGCCGCGAAAAGAAGAGCGGCGGATAGGCAAAGCAGCGCCAACTTGGCAATGTGCCGGGTGCATGGGGTCACGAAGTTCACCTCGGGTGATGGATTGGATACATCGGGCAGGATCGGAAACTCACCGCCGTTTTCAAGCAGCCAAAGACACTAGTTGTGATTTGGAAGGTTGTCAAGCTGAGGCGCGGGGGTGGTGCCGAATGGCCATTGACCGCTCACTTGATGGCTGGACGAGCTGCCGGGCCTCAGGATTGATCCTGGTTGACCGGACTACCGCTCTTGCCGCGTAAACGTCAGCGATGCGGAGTTGATGCAATAGCGCAGCCCGGTCGGCCGCGGACCGTCGGGAAAGACGTGTCCCAGGTGGCCACCGCAGCGGGCGCAGGTGACTTCGATGCGGCGCATGCCCAGAGTATTGTCCTCGTGCTCCACGATGGCGGTGGAGTGGGCTGGGATCATGAAGCTGGGCCAGCCGCAGCCGGCATCGAACTTGGCGCCGGAGTTGAACAGGAGTGCGCCGCAGCCGGCGCAGTGGTAGTCGCCGGTTTCGTAGTTCTGCTCCAGGACGCCGGAAAAAGGGCGCTCGGTTCCCTTCTGGCGCAGCACCCGGTACTGCTCCTGGGTGAGTTCGGCGCGCCATTCGGCGTCGGACTTGACGACTTTTTCAGGCGAATCGGGCATTGCGACCTCCGGGAGAAGCGGTGCTGCCGGCCCTAGATTTCGGCGATCACGTCGATTTCCACCAGGATGTCTCCGGGGAGCCGCGCGGCCTGGACAGTGGTGCGCGCCGGCGGGGTGACGCCCTCGGGAGCGAGGTATTTGGCGTAGACGGCGTTCATGGCGGCGAAATCGTTCATGTCCTTGAGGAAGACGGACGCCTTGACGGCCTTTTCGAGGCTGGAGCCACCGGCTTCGAGGATGGCCTTGAGGTTTTCCATCACGCGGGTGGTCTGCTCGGCGATGCCGCCGGGAACGACCTTTCCGGTAGCGGGATCGAGTGGGCCCTGGCCGGCGGTAAACAGGAGGTTGCCGGCGCGGATGCCCTGGGAGTAAGGGCCGAGAGCGGCGGGAGCGCTGGAGGTGGAGACGCGTGCTTTGCTCATGGGTCCATTTTACCGTTGCGGGACGAGGCTCGGGAGGATGCCGGCGCGGGACGGGGCAGCGCGTTGGCGGGGGTTCGGCGTTGCCAAAACAGGAAGCGGCAGGAAAGCGGCCCCGAATGGGCGGATGACAGCAAACCCAGTGACTCGATAGACTTCACGCGGATCGGGTGTGATATTCTTCGCCATCCGGGGTCCCTGCGCACATTAGTGCGGGGAACCGCACGACCGGATCGCGCGACACCTCGCGGCCGTTCCGAAATCTGAGTGAACGAAGGCAGGGCAATATCGTGGACATGAGAGATACGCTTGGAGTGTTGCTTGCGGGCGGAGCCGGGGAACGGCTTTTTCCACTCACCCGCGATCGGGCCAAACCGGCGGTTCCGTTTGGCGGCCACTACCGGATCATCGACATCACGCTATCCAACTGCATCAATTCGGGACTTCGTAAAGTCTTTATCCTCACCCAGTACAAAGCCCTCTCCCTCAATCGGCACGTGCGCGAAGGCTGGACAGGAATTGTTGCGTCGGAGCTGGGGGAGTTTTTCGAGTTGCTGCCGCCGATGCAGCGGACCGGCGCCAACTGGTACATGGGAACCGCCGACGCCGTCTACCAGAATATTTATTCCATTGGCAGCGAGCAGCCGCAGTACATGATCATTCTTTCCGGCGACCACATTTACAAAATGAACTACAGCCGCATGCTGGAGCACCATAAGGAGACCGGGGCGGAGGTGACGCTGGCCACGCTGCCCATCCCTCCGGACGAGGTTTCGCGCTTCGGAGTGGTGGAGGTGGGCGCGAACGGCGAGGTGCTGGGGTTCCAGGAGAAGCCGGCCTCGACCACGTTCCGGTCGCCTTTCAATCCCAATTCGGTGGATGCGTCGATGGGCATTTACATCTTCAACACCGCGGTGCTGCTCAAGGCGCTGATTGCGGACGCCGAGGACCCGGATTCGAAGCACGATTTCGGCCACAACATCCTGCCCAACATGCTGGGCAAGAACAAGATGATGGCCTACAGCTTTGTGGACGAGAACAAGCAGCAGGCGCTTTACTGGCGCGACGTGGGCACGCTGGACGCCTACTACGACGCCAACATGGACCTGTGCTCGGTGTCGCCGATCTTCAATTTGTACGATCGCACCTGGCCCATCCGCACGCGAGTGCGGCAGTATCCGCCGGCGAAGTTTGTGTTTGGCGAGCCGGGGCGGACGGGGTCGGCGGTGAACTCGGTTATCACCGCCGGCGTGATCATTTCCGGCGCATCGGTATCGAACTCGGTGCTGTCACAGGACGTGCGCGTGAACTCGTATACCGATGTGGATGCGAGCATCATCTTTTCGCATGTGAACATCGGGCGGCATTGCCGGATCAAGCGGGCGATCATCGATCGCGATGTGCATATTCCCGAGGGAACGGTGATCGGCTACGACCCGGTGGAGGACAAGCGAAGATACTTCGTTACGCCGTCGGGGTTGACGATTGTGACGCGCGATGCCAGCTTGTTTGAGAACCCGGTCGATCCGGAGTTTCTGCAGCACTATTAGGGCGGAGTCGAACCGAAGATACCCGAGCCTATTCTCACCCGAGGTCCTGCCCGTGCAAGCCGCTCTGAAGGCACTGAACAAACTGGTCGCACGCGGCATCCTCCAAAGCTATGCCATTGGGGGCGCGATCGGCGCCTCCTTTTACTTGCCCGCAATGCAAACGGAAGACATCGATGCTTTTGTTTTCCTGCCTCCATCTTCCTCTTCCCTTCTGGTTTCGCTCACGCCGGTATACGAGGCACTCCAAGAGCAGGGCGGAGTGGCGGAGCGTGAATACGTCCGTTTCGGTGAGTGGCCCCTGCAGATCTTGACCGACGCCACGCCTCTGATCTCCGAGGCTATTCGCGAGGCCGTCGAGGTTGATTTTGAGGGAATCCCGACGCGGGTCTTTCGTGCCGAACATCTCTGTGCGGTGGCGTTGCAAACGGGCCGCGCCAAGGATTATGCAAGAGTTGGTATGTTCCTGGAACAGGGCGAAGTCGATCGAGATGCGCTGGCAAACCTTGCCGCGCGATACGATTTGTCGGCACAATTAGAACGAGCAGTGAAAGCTGCAGATTCGAGAGGCGAGCAAAAAGCCGATGATCTCCGACGCTGAGAAGGCGGAATTCAATGCGCGCGCCAAGGCCTCCATGCTGGTGTACCTCAAGTCGAAGAGCTGGCCGGAGAAGATTCGTTCGATTGAGAGGATGAACCGGGCGGCGAAGGTGGCGCGCGAGGCGATGCGGAAGGCGCGCGCCAGCCAGGCCGGCAACCTCTAATCCCTTGCTTCCGATCCTGCGCGGCGGTCGCCCCGGTCCGCCGGGACTGCGCTTGGTTCCAGCCTGACCGGAATTACCGCGCGAAGAGGCTGAGTGGAATGGCTTCGCCCATGGCCTTGTAGCCGGCGGGCGAAGGATGCAGATGGTCGCCGCAGTCGTAACCGGGCAATAGCTGGTCGGGATGCTGCGGGTCGCGTACCACGGCATCAAAATCAATCACTGCGTCAAAGTGGCCGGCGGCGCGAATCCATTGATTGACAGCCTGGCGGTCTGCCTCGCTCAGCGGCCCCGGGTGGTAGTAGGCGGAGCCGGCGTAAGGCGTGATGGTGGCGCCGTAGACGCGCAGCCCGTGGGCATGGGCGCGGGCCACGATCTGCTGGTACGCGGCGATCGCGCGCTGCACCAGGTCTGCATGTTCGGCGGGCGGGACTTCGCTGGTGCGCGCGAGCCCGCCGAGATCGTTGACTCCTTCAAAGACGATGAGCCAGCGCGCCGCCCCGGGAGCGAGCACGTCGCGATCGAAGCGGGCCAGCACGTTGGGGCCGAGGCCGTCGCTGAGCAGGTGATTGCCGCCGATGCCCTGGTTGGAGACGCCGATATTGCGCGTGGTGGAAGAAGCCTGCAGGCGAGCGGCGAGCACATCGGTCCAGCGGTCGTTGCCATTGGTGGTGGCGCCGTGGCCGTCGGTGATGGAGTCTCCGAGGGCCACGATTGCGGCGGCGCCGGGCGCGGCGTCGACGTCGATTTCAGACACCTGGTACCAGTGATCGACTTGCCTGGGTTGCCCTGCCACGCAGGGGCGCGGCGAACCGTCCACCTTCAACGTACCCGGTTTGCAGTCTCCTGGAATCGTATTGCCATTCGCGCCGCCTGCCGCCGCATCGGACGTTGCCACGCCGGTCAGGTTCGGCGAGGAGACCAGATCGCCATGCACGTAATAGGACGTGGCGCGGGAGCCGGGATGACTGGTTTCGCGTGCGGGCGGCGCGTCGAAATGAAACGTGACGGCGAGATCGGAGAGCGCGGCGACGGAGTAAGCCAGCGGGTCGGAGACAAATTCGGCGCCAGGCGGAACGGTCACGTCAGGGGCGCCGGCGAAGGTGAGTGGGCGATCGCTGGCTGGATCGATGGCCGGGGACGATGGCGAGAGCGGACGCGCAACGTGCACGGATGTGAAGTACAGCGGCTCGGTTCCAAACGCATTGGAGATGTGCACGCGCAGGGCCGGGCCACCGGCCGAGAGATGAAAGATCTGGCGCACGGTGGCGTCGCGCAGATCGTTGGGCGGCAGGGCGTTCTGCGGCTCGGGAATTTGCTGGGAGGCTCCCCAGGTGGCGACCCAACCTTCGGGCGGGGCCGCGACATGCTTGCGAGTTTGCGCAGACACCAGCGCGGCGACCAGCAGGAAGGCAATGGCGAAGAATTTTCGTGCCTGTTTCATAGGGGACGGTTTACCATGGACGCCCGAAGTAAATCGGTTTTTGCGAGCGAAAAAAGCATATCACTCCGGAGCGTGCGCATGCCTTTCCAGGGGAAGCAGTTGGGGTTCGTTCTCAGTATTGCGATGGCCGGGAGCTGGGCAGCGCCAGCGGCACAGACTTCGCCGGCTGCGCAAATCTCGCCGCCGCCGGTGACGTTCACCGCCGAGCAGGATCACCAGAACATGATTGATCAGCTGGGGATCAAGGCGCTGCGTCCCGGGCCGAGCGGCAATGAGAAGGCTCCCAACCACGCCAACTACGACGAATCCAAAGCCAATCCGTATCCCAACATCCCTGACCCGCTGACCATGAACGACGGGCAGAAGGTGACCACGGCGGGGATGTGGTGGAACAATCGCCGGCCGGAGCTGGTAGACATGCTTTCGCAGTATGTGTATGGGCGGGTGCCCGCCCATGTGCCCGGAGTGACGTGGACGGTGACGGCGGTGGACCACGAAATGATCGGGTTCACACCGGTGGTGGCAAAGGACCTGATCGGCGAAGTGGACAATTCGTCCTATCCGGCGATCAGCGTCAAGATTCACATGACACTGGTGACGCCGGCGCTCGCCAAGGGAGCGGTGCCGGTGCTGATGGAGTTCACGCGCGGGGGGTTTCCCAATCCGCGTGAGCCTTCGCCGGAGGAGTTCGCGAAGATCAACAAGGCACTGAAGGCGGTGCTGGAGCAGCAGGACCCGGAGTTGAAAGAGGTGTTCGAGAAGCATCCGGCGTGGGAGCCGGTGAGGGCCACGCCGTTTGGGTTTCCGCAGATGAATGAGGATGGCGACCTGCCCAATGAGTGGCAACTGGCAGCGGCGGGATGGGGGTTCGTGCGCTTCGATCCAGCCAGCGCGCAGGCGGACGATGGCGCGGGAATCACGCGCGGCATCATCGGACTGGTGAACAAGGGGCAGCCGCGCAAGCCCGATGACTGGGGCGCGCTGCGGGCGTGGGCCTGGGGCGCGGGCCGCGGACTGGATTACCTCGAGACCGATCCCGCGGTGGACGCCAAGCACGTGGGGATTGAGGGCGTGTCGCGCTACGGCAAGGCGGCGCTGGTGACGTTGGCGTTCGATCAGCGGTTCGCCATGGGATTGATCGGCTCATCGGGCAAGGGCGGAGCCACGCTGCTGCGGCGCAACTTCGGCGAGGCGGTGGAGAGCCTGACCGGCGGCGAGTACTACTGGATGGCCGGCAACTTCATGAAATACGGCGCTTCGGAGGCGACGTTTGGAGCGAAGACGCCGGGAGATTTGCCAGTGGATTCGAATGAGCTGATTGCGTTGTGCGCGCCGCGGCTGACGTTCATCAGCTATGGAATTCCGGCGAAGGGCGATGCGAAGTGGCTGGATCACGAGGGCAGCTGGATGGCGACCGTGGATGCGAGCCGGGTGTGGAAACTGCTGGGCGCCAAGGCACTGGAAGGAGTCGAGGGCGACTACCGCACCGCGCAGATGCCGCCTGTGAATGACGGGCTGCTGGGCGGGCAATTGGCGTGGAGACAGCACGACGGCGGGCACACCGATGCGCCGAATATGAAGTGGTTTCTGCAGTGGGCGAATAAGTTCATCGGACATGGTGCGGCGCAATAGGAGCGGCGAATTGCAGTCATGCGACTCGGCGGCTCCCGTAGCCGCAAAAGCTACGCCTGGAAATCGAGCTCGACGGCGTCGATGAGGGGAACCAGCCATTCGAGCAGCGCAAGGTGGGCGGGATGAGTCGAGTAGGCATCGGCATATTCCTTGCTCGAAAAGGTCATCAGGCCCACGAACTCATAGCCCTGGCCACGCGGCGACAGATTGGGCCCGACGTTAATCCCGACCAGGCCGGGAATGACGTTGTAGAAGGCGAGGATTTCCTTGCGTGCGCGCGCCTTGTCGGCTTCGGTGGCGGCGGGCTTCCAGCGAAAGCCGAAGATGTGGACGAACATGGGTGCTTCTCCTGTGGCCCTGTTATTGCTCCGGGAACATAAGTGTTCGGCAACCAATGGGGTTGAGTAATTTCGACACAAACCACTTCTTATCGTCCGGGGAAAGTTTGTCTACGGCGCTTACGAATTCTCGATGTTTGGCTAAGCACACCTCTCGCATCTGGAAGGCGAAGTCACAATCCGGACAAGTGGAGATCAATGCGTAGGCCACATAATCAGGCATTCTGTCTGGAGCTAGCAAAACGGCCCGCGCCAGCAATCGTGGCAGATGGTATTGAAGCAGTCCCAGTGGCTTTAGATCTGAGTCAGGCAGACATCGATGCGGGTCCTGATCAATCTGTAACAGGTCGAGCCAAACCGCTTGTTCTGGACTGGCCTCGTCCTTTGGAATCAATTTAAGGAGATTTGCAGCTGCGCTCTTGTTACTCCGATCGATTTCGAGCATGCGAGCAGCAAAGATGAGTCGGGCGCGGTAGTAATCGCCCGCAATTTGCTTCAGATTCCTCAGATCGACCGGTGAAACGGCTCTAGCCATTTCGCCAATTGCCGCAATCTCTTTGCAGTTTGGCTTCTGTGCTGACGACCCGCCGCATAGCGTAAGACAGGCAAGCAAAGCGATCAGGGGCTTCATGGTCCAGAGGCCCTTCATTACCCCTCCATTTGCTTCTAGAATCCTACTCCCCGAGCGCAAACACCCGCGCCGATTCGAGCAGCCGGTTCACCGCCTCCTTCGAGCAGGATTCGGTGTAGATGCGCATCAGAGGCTCGGTGCCGCTGGCGCGCAGCAGGATCCACGTCTCGGCGGCGTTGGGCTTCTGTTTGGCTTCGGGGCTGTCGAGGTAAAACTTGACGCCGTCGAGCGTTTCCTGGCGCAGGATAGGCATGCCGTCAAATGCGGTGTCGCCGGGCTGCAGCGCGCGGGCGCGGGCAATGGCGGCGTTCTTGATCTCGTCAGGAATATGCAGGTCGATGCGGCCGTAGTGGTGCTCGCCGTACTCCTGCTGCAGGTCGGCGACGAGCTGGCCCAGCGTCTTGCCCTCTTCAGCCATGACGTTGGCGAGCAGCAGCGCGTTGAGCAGGCCATCGCGCTCCGGCAGATGGCGCTGAAAGCCGATGCCGCCGGATTCTTCGCCGCCCATGAGGATTTCGCGCTCCAGCATGTAGTCGCAGACGAATTTGAAGCCGATGCCGTGTTCGATCAGCTCGCGGCCGTACTTCCTGCAGATGCGATCGAGCATTTTGGTGGTGTTGAACGCGCGGGTGACGGCGCCCGGCCAGCCCTTGCGGCGCAGCACCCAGTCGAGCAGCACGGAATAGATTTTGTGCGGGTCGACGAAGTTGCCGTACTCGTCGGTGGCCCCGATGCGGTCGGCATCGCCGTCGGTGCAGAGTCCGGCCTGGCAGCCATGGGCGACCACCGCTTCGCCGAGCGCGTGGATGTGCGGCTCGATGGGCTCTGGATTGATTCCCGGAAACAGCGGATCGACATGGCCGCGAATCTGCACGTGGTCGACGCCAAGCCGGGTGAAGATATCGGAGAGGATGGTGCGGCCGGCGCCGTACATGGAATCGATGCAGAATTTCTGGCCCGATTTCGAAATCAGGTCGAGGTCGGCGAAGCTCTCGATCGCCTTGAGGTAGTCAGGAAGGAAGTCGAATTCGCGGATCTCGGCGGGCTTTTCCGCGCGAGCCACCGGCTGGCCCAGAAATCCTTCGATCTCGGCAATGATCGAGGGCTTCCCCGATCCGCCGTACCAGGCCTTGTACTTCACGCCATTCCACTGCGCGGGATTATGCGACGACGTGATCATGATGCCGCCGGCCGCGCCCTGCTGGCGCACGCCGTAGCTCAGGGCCGGGGTCGGCGTGATGTCGTTGGCGAGCAGAACGGGGATGCCCGTGGCGGCAGCGATTTCGGCGCAGGCCCGCGCAAACGCCTTCGATGCGAAGCGCGTATCGTAACCGATGCAGATGCCGCGGGCGGAGCCTTCGTTTTCAGAGCCGCGTCGGGCGTGGAGGTAGGCGGCAATGGCTTCAGCGGCGATGCGGACATTGGCGAAGGTGAAGTCGTCGGCAATGACAGCGCGCCAGCCGTCGGTGCCGAACTTGATCTGGGAATGAGGCATGGAGAGAGTCGTGCTCCTTGAATAGAACAGTGTAATGAATCAAGCGGGTGCTGCCTGGGCGTGGCCCCGGTGACGGACTACGAAAGGTAAGATGCGCGCGGAGCGCGGTTTGCAATACGCGGCGATTCCTGGGGCGAGAAATCAGGGGATGTCGCGTGGGAATCAACTGCGGGCGCCGGCGCGTTTGCGGCGGGGCGGCACATAGTGGAAGCGCACCAGGTAGATGTTCTCTCCGCTTCCGTGCCTGGCGACTTTGAGGAGATCGAGCACGCCGAGAAAGCCGGACTCGCGCGCCAGCTCAGGGGTGATGTCGGGGAATCCGATCTGGGTGATGGAATCAACGACGATCTCGCCTTCGTCCATGCGGTAGCGGCCGCCCACCTTGACGCGGGGACTCTGCCAGATGCGCACGGAGCAGGTGATCTGCCCGGAGCGGACGCCTTCGCGAAGACGCTTGGTGAAGACCATGGCGCGATTATCTCGCAACATCTCTCCCGGGTCCCCAAGTGCGAGGGACCCGGGGCACCCGGCACCCGGCTCATGGGGAGATTCTAGCGCTGGAGTTTGCGCGATGGTAGCATCTGTGCAGGCAGAGGGATCTTCGACCAATGAGCGAAATTATCTTTGAGGTGCGCGAGGACGAGATGGACGGCGGCTATACAGCTCATGCACTCGGCTACGGGATCCACACTCAGGGAGACACACTCGACGAACTACGGGCGATGGTCAAGGACGCGGTCCAATGCTATTTCGACGAGACCATGGATGCGCCGAAGATCATCCGACTGCACTTCGTGCGAAACGAAGTACTGGTCCAGTGAAGCTGCTCCGCTCCGCACCTACTTCAAAGCAAGTCCATCTGCGAGGATTCCAGCGCGGCCTTTTGGGCAGCCTTGAACACCTCTAGGCTCATCGGAATTTCGAGCCTCTTTCCCTCCTCAACAATTTCCCGTATTGTGACGATACTGACCCGGTCGTATTTACGGCCCATCTCTTGGTGCGAGTATTGCCCCGCTGCCTTGGCCTCTTGAATCATCTGTCGACTGGGCTCCCGAAGCGTGATCAGCACCGCTAGCGCGGCCTCCTCACGCTCCAGATCGCCTCTGAGCGCTGCGACGTCCCCGCGCTTTACCGCCCCGGACTTAACCTGAAAGACGATTCTGGCGTTTTCCACTCGTCCCGTCTTAAAAAATGCCCGGGCGTCTACACCAGAGTCGGCACCCTTTTTCTCATTTATGATTGCCCTGTTGCTTGTGTAGAAGAGCACAGCCCATTTCTCAAATTCTTTTCGAAGTCGATCGTCCTTCTTGTGTGCAAGGGCTTCTGCGGAGGCCATGTCTCGCGGGATTCCATCTGTCGATATTCCCTCTAGAACGGTCGGTCCGAACGTTTTCTCCAGACGGCCGAGAATCAGCGCGATGGATTGGAATGTAATGTCGATCCCCATCCATTGGCGCTTTAAGCCCTGAGCAACCGCAACAGTGGTACCGCATCCGCAGTATGCATCTAGAACTACATCGCCCTCTCGAGTACAGGCCTTAATAATTCGATCCAATAGCGCTGCGGGCTTTTGCGTAGGGTATCCGAGTCGCTCTGCAGACGTTGCTTGAATTGAATTTATGTCGGTCCACCAGTCCTCAGGTATCTTCCCCTCATCGAGGTAGTACTTGTAATACCTCGTCTCTCCCTTCTTATTCTTAGTTCCATATACGAGCCTGTACGCTCGACCATCCGCATCCGTCTCAAGACGCCCCCCAAAACTTTCTTTGCCACTCTTCATCTCGATCTTTATCTGGTCGCCGTTAAACGCGTAGTCGACCGATTTGCTGTAGAAGAAGATGGTGTCGTGCTTCCGTCCGAACCGTTTGCTGCTCTTTCCCCCGTGGCTGTAGCACCACGCAATCTCGTTAATGAACTGGCCGCCCTGCGGGCAGAAAACGCTGTCGAGAATCAGTTTCAAGTAGTGACTGGACGTCGGATCACAATGCAGGAAAAATACGCCGGTTGGTTTTAACACCTTGTGGATCTCGGTCACTCGCAGGGCGATGCTAACCAAGTATGCGAGCAGACTCCCCTCTCGCAAGACCGAGTGCAGTCCTTTGATCAAATCCACAAGTTGTGCCTGGAACCTGCCTTGATCGTTGGCTATGATTTCGCCGTATCCAGCCATAGCCAGATCGTCCCAAGTCCAAGTATCGATGAAGGCCTGGGCTTGGGCACGGTCCTCATCGCCAATGTTGTTATAAATCTGGTTGTAGTTTCTTTTTGAGTTGAACGGTGGATCAATGTAGCAAAGATCGACAGATCCTGGTGGAATTTTGCCTTTTCGAAGGATGTCGAGATTGTCGCCGTAATAGAGCTTGTTCATCTTACGAGTGAGCCTCCAAGCCGAAGCTTGATTTGAACATGGATCCTGACCATATTAGACGCAATCGGAGTATTATGCGAAGCGGCCTGCGTGCCGCTCGCATGACCTGTGGTCGTTGCTGTGCGGATTCAGATCAGGTCGTCTCGCCCGGAGAGCCCCAGCTCCTTCACAATCTTGCCCACATCCTGCGAGTGGTCGCGGCGGGCGATCAGCAGCGCATCCTCGGTATCGACGATGACCAGATCCTCAACACCCACGAGGGCCACGAATTTCTTGGGGCTGTAGACGTAGTTGTTGCCGGCCTCGAGGGCGAGATGGCCTTCGGTGTCGGAGACATTGCCGTCGCCGTCACCGCGCAGGCGGGTTTCCATCTGGTACTCGTAGAGCGAGGCCCAGGAGCCGAGATCGTTCCAACTGAACTCGGCGGGCAGGCAGTAGAGGTTGGAAAGGTGCTCGCCCTTGGCTGAACGCGGCTCCAGCACCGCGTAGTCCACCGATATGTTTTCGCACTTGGGATAAAGCTCGCGAAAGACCTCGTCAAACCTGGGCGTGCCGTAGGCTGCGGCGATGCTTTCAAGAAGCGGCGCGGACTCGGGAAGGTGCTCGCGGACGGCATTGGCCAGCGTACGCGCGCTCCACAGGAACATGCCGGAGTTCCAGTAGTAATTGCCGGCGGTGACAAACTCCTCGGCCTTGATCTGGTTCGGCTTCTCAATGAAGCGTCGCACGTGCAGGGCGGAATCGTCGCGCGCATAGTCGCCGGTCTCAATGTAGCCGTAGCCGGTCTCGGGGCGGGTGGGCTCAATGCCCAGCACCACGATATTCGCGCCTGCGGCGGCTACCTGGATGCCCTTCTGCAGCGCCTTGAGGAAGCGGGGCTCGTCGGCAATGACGTGGTCGGACGGGAAGACGCCGAGGATGGCATCGGGGTTGTCGCGCTCGATGAGGAAAGCGGCCAGGGCGCAGGCGGGCGCGGTGTTGCGCGCCACCGGCTCCTGGACGATCTGGTTGGCGGGTACGCCCTTGAGCTGATCCGCAATCTCCTGGGCCAGATATTCGTTGGTGATAACCCAGGTACGGTCCAGCCCGCTCAGGGGCTTGAGGCGCTCGACCGTCTGCTGGATCATGGAACGCTCGCCATCGAGGGCCAGCACCTGCTTGGCCCGGGCGCGGCGGGAGCGGGGCCAGAACCGGGTGCCGCTGCCGCCGGCGAGAATGACAGGGCGGAAATCAATACGCTTCGACATGAGAGACACATCCTACTCGACTGACGCACGGTCTGGGTAGTGATCGCGGTTACATCTGTGGACGCAGGTTCAGCCGGTTCCGCTTACCCGTCGCGTTTGGGGGTGTCCCGGGTCCGGTTTTGGGGCCTGGGAGGGCAGCCAATCGTAATCAGGCGAGCCGGTTGAGGAATTCTGCCATGCGGCGGGTGCCTTCGTCGATGTTCTGCCTGGTAACGGGGTAGGAGATGCGGATATGCTCGCCGGTGCCGAAGGCCTCGCCGGGCACGGTGACTACGTGCGCTTCGTGGAGCAGGCGGGTGGCCAGCTCGGTGGCGGTGCGGATGCCGCCCTTGCCCAGGAAGCCGGAGATGTTGGGGTAAACGTAAAACGCGCCTTCGGGCGTAGTGCAGGTGACGCCGGGAATTTCCGCCAGCTTCTTGAGCATGTAATCGCGCAGCTCGATGAACTCGGCGCGGAACTCGCAGACGCATTCCTGGGAGCCGGAAAGCGCGGCCACTGCGGCTTTCTGCACAATGCTGGAGGCGTTGGAGGTGGACTGCGACTGGAGCTTGCTGAGGTTGGCGACAATCGCCTTGGGGGCGAGCGCATAGCCGGCGCGCCAGCCGGTCATGGAGTAGGTCTTGGAGAGCGAGCCGAGGATCACGATGTGTTCCTTGGCCCAGGTAAAGGAGCCGCCGGAGACGGCCTTGCCGGCGTAATTGAGATAGACGTAGCACTCGTCCAGCAGCAGGAAGATGCCGCGGTCGTGGGCCAGCCGGACCACGCGCTCCAGGTCATCGGCGGACATGACGGAGCCGGCCGGGTTCGAGGGCGAATTGAGGATAATGGCCTTGGTGCGGGGCGTGATGGCCTTCTCAATGGCGTTGGCAGTGATGCGGAAGCTTTCCGCCTCGCTGGTGGGCAGCAAGACGACTTTGCCGCCGGCGTACTGAATGATGTCTTTGAAACTGACCCAGTAGGGGACAGGCAGAATGACTTCGTCGCCGTGGTCGACCAGCACCTGGATGGTGTTGAACAGGGCCAGCTTGCCGCCGGTGGTGAAGATGGCTTCGTCGATCGCATAGTCGGAGCCGAAGTCGCAGGCGTGGCGCTCGACGATGGCCTTGCGCACGTCGGGGATGCCGGGAACGACGGTGTAGCGGGTGAAGTTGGCCTCGATGGCGGCGATGGCCGCGTCCTTGATGTGGCGCGGGGTGGCGAAGTGGGGCTCGCCGGCGCCGAAATCGACCAGGTTGGCGCCCTGGGCGCGGAGCTTGGCGGCCTCCGCGGCCACGGCCATGGTTGCGGAGACTTCAATGCGGCCAATGCGGTCAGCGAACACCTTGGAGGGAGCGGCTACAGTCGTCGTCATAAGGTATATCTTTACAGATTTTGGGCGCGGGGCAAAGGCAGGCGTCAGAAACCGAGTGGGCGGCTTCGTGATTTTTGAGACGAAGCAGGACGGCAAATCGCTCTATGTACAATGATGGAGACTTTTATGGCGAGGGCTGCGGTGCCTTTTGCCGTCAAGGGAATACTCTGCAATGCAATCCCAGGGAGGCCGCTTGTCGCGTTTCCGTTTTGCAGTAGCTGCTTTGTCTGTTGCGCTGGGTTCCGGCGCGGTGGGGATGATTCCGGTGCGGCCTGCGATGGCGCAGGAACAGCCGGCAGCACAGTTGCAGCCGCTTTCCGGCGAGTACACCTATGCGGCGGATCCCGACACGCCGTTGAGCTTCTACGTGGAAAGCGGGAAGCTGGTGTTCGAGTCGGAGCGCAACGTGCCCACCGAGTTGAAGGCGAACTCCGCCACCGAGTTCGCGATTCCCAAATCGAAGGCGACGTTCCGCTTTACCGTGGATGCTGCGGGCCGCGGTGTTTCTGTGGTGAACTCGGCGGAAGCGGACCGGGTCTACGCCCGAACCGGCGACCCGGTACATCATGTCTTCCACGATTACCAGCGCAGCGAGGTGATGATTCCCATGCGCGACGGCATCAAGCTGCATGCGGTGATTCTCAAACCCGCGGACATCCCCGCGCCGCTGCCGTTTTTGATCCAGCGCACGCCGTACGGGGTGGAGGGCACCAGCCGCGCATCCTTTTTTGGCGGACGGCCGGAGCTGGCGCGCGACGGCTACATCTATGTGGGCGAGGATATTCGCGGGCGATTCAAGAGCGAAGGCGTGTTCGTGATGAGCCGGCCGATGGCGGATCACAAGGACCCCAGGGCGGTGGACGAGAGCACTGACGCCTACGACACGGTGGACTGGCTGCTGAAAAATGTGCCGGGTAACAACGGGCGCGCGGGATTTGTGGGCACCAGCTATCCGGGGTTCCTGGCCATGGCGGCGGGCATCGATCCGCATCCCGCCACCAAGGCGGTTTCGCCGCAGGCGCCGATGATCGACGTGTGGGTGGGCGACGACTTTTTTCACAACGGCGCATTCCGGCAGACCTATGGGTACGACTATGTGAAGGGAATGGAGTCGAGCAAGGAGAGAAGCGAAGTCAGGTACGGCAAGAAGGACGGCACGCCGGTGGATGGCTACGACTACTTTCTTGAGCGCGGCGACTTCGAGCAGGATGTGAAGCGGTCGGGCTCGAAGGAACTGCCCACGTGGAAGCTGTTTCTGGCTCATCCGGCGTATGACACTGTGTGGTCGTCGCGGGGAGTGGAGCACGATTTGAAGCAGGTGCAGGTTCCCACGCTGTCGGTGGGCGGCTATTACGACCAGGAAGATATGTGGGGGCCGCAGGAGGAATACGCCAAGCTTGAGCCGCACGATGATAAGCATGAGAACTTCCTGGTGCTGGGGCCGTGGAGGCATGGTTACTGGTCCTCGTCGTCGCGCCATCTCGGCAACCTGCAGTACGGCGAGCCTATTGGGAAGGAATTCCGCGGGCAGATCGAGGCGAAATTCTTTGGACATTATCTGAAAGATGAGCCGGGGTTCGACCTGGACGACACGGCGAGCTTCCAGACCGGATCGAATATCTGGAAGCGCTACAAGCATTTTCCGCCGGAAGGTTCGCAGCCCACGGCGCTGCACCTGGAGGGCGACGGCAAGCTGAGCTGGGGCGACGTGAAGGCACCGACGAAGACGGAGTACGTGAGCGATCCGGCGAACCCGATTCCCTACCGCCATCGGCCCATCCAACCCACCTACAGCGAAAGCTCGGAATGGTTCAACTGGCTCACCGAGGACCAGCGGTTCGTGACCGATCGCAAGGACGTGGCGCTGTGGAAGCTGCCGGTGCTGAAGAAGGACCTGGTGGTGACCGGCGAGGTGATGGCGGATATCTTCGCGGCCACGACCGGCACCGACAACGACATGGTGGTAAAGCTGATCGATCTGTACCCCAGCGACGATCCCGATCCGAAGATGCGGGGTTATCAGCTCATGACCAATGAGGAGATCTTCCGCGGGCGCTATCTCGACGGCTACGACCGGCCGCGGGCGATCCGGGCCGGCGACGTGCGCGAGTACAAGTTCAGCCTGCACGATGTGGATCATGTATTCAAGGCGGGGCACACCCTGCTGGTGGAGATTCAGAGCACCTGGTTCCCGCTGTACGATCGCAATCCGCAGACGTTTGTGCCCAACATCATGACCGCCAAGCCGGAGAACTATAAGCCGGCAAGCATCACCATCTACTCGGAGCCCGATCACGATTCGAACTTGCAGATGCCGTTGATGAATCCGTGCGATGCGGTGGAGTGTTTTTAGTGTTCATTCCGCTGCAGAAAAGGGCTGTCATTGTGATAGGCCGAAACCAAGAGCCGTCACCTGATCAGGCAAGCTCAGCCGTGGGGAAAATAAATGCTTGGCGAACGATGAAGAACCATAGATAAACTGCTTTCAGGCTCTTCATGCCGGGCGACGGTCGAACGCGAGATCGCCGCAAGGCATTTCGGTCCCAGGGGAATTGGATAATGTTGCCAACGATCAATACGCCTGACCGGCAAGCGGAAGCTTTTCCTGTTCTTACGCCGGCGCAGATCGCCCGCATCCGGCCCTATGGCAATGTCCGATCGGTCCAGGCTGGAGAGGTTCTTTTTGAACCAGGCAAGTTGGGCATGTCTTGTTTCGTGGTGCTCACAGGAAAGCTTGACATCGTTATGTCCGGACTTTCCGGTGAGCAGGTGTATGTGACCTATGGACCTGGCCAGTTCTCCGGTGAGGTTGTCTTGATCTCCGGGGCCCGCGCTCTTTCTCGCGGGCGGGTGGCCGAGCCGGGAGAATTTCTCGAAATCAGCGCAGACGCGTTGCGCACGTTGATTGCAAAGGACGCTGAGCTGAGCGATATCTTCATGCGCGCCTTCCTCCTGCGTCGTGTCGCGCTGATTTCGGAAGGCCTGGGTAATGTGATCGTGCTGGGATCGCAACACTCATCCCAAACGCTGCGCCTGCGCGAATTCCTTACCCGCAACGGGCATCCTCACAGCTATGTCGATCTCGATAGCGACAAAGCGTCGCAAGAACTTCTGGATCGGTTCGAAATAAAACTGGAGGACATTCCCGTTGTGATCTGCAGCGGAACGACTGTGTTGCGAAATCCGACCAACCAGCGGCTAGCGGAATGCCTGGGATTCGCTGGCCATATCGACGAGCACCACGTTTACGATGTCGCGATTGTGGGCGCTGGTCCCGCAGGCCTGGCCGCGGCTGTGTATGCGGCTTCTGAAGGACTGAACGCTGTCGTGATCGAGTCCCAGTTCCCCGGAGGCCAGGCCGGCGCGAGTTCAAAAATCGAGAATTATGTCGGATTTCCAATGGGCATTTCGGGGCAGGAACTTACCGGCCGTGCGGTTATGCAGGCAGAAAAATTCGGCGCCCAGATGATGGTCGGTCAGAAGGTGGCGAAGATCAGATGTGACCAGCGGCCCTACCAGCTTACGTTGGAAAACGGTGGAATCATCGACACACGGAGCATTGTTATCGCCGCCGGCGCTCAGTACAACAAGCCGAATGTTGAGAATCTGGAGAAGTTCGAGGGGCAGGGCATCTACTACGCAGCCACAGTCATGGAAGCGCAACTCTGCACAGGCGAAGAGATCATCGTAGTTGGCGGCGGCAACTCTGCCGGCCAGGCAGCGGTCTTCCTGGGAGAATCAGTACGCAAGGTTTACATGCTGGTTCGCGGCAAGGAATTGTCGGATACCATGTCGCGCTATCTGGTTCAGCGAGTTGTTGAGAATCCGGGCATTGAATTGCATTTCCAAACCGAGATTGTTGCGTTGGCAGGTGATTCGCACCTGGAACGCGTCACCTGGCTGAATCGGGCGACGGGCGAAACATCTGCGCATGACATCCGCCATGTGTTTGTGATGGCGGGTGCTTCGCCGCGTACAGATTGGCTGGGTGGATGTCTCGCCCTCGATCAACAGGGCTTCATCCTCACGGGACGGGATCTGGACCGGGTTCTGGAAAGCGCGCCGCTGAAATGGCCGCTCAGCCGGCCTCCGCAGATGCTGGAAACCAGTCTGCCCGCAGTCTATGCTGTCGGAGATATTCGTTCCGGCAACGTGAAGCGCGTTGCCTCCGCCGTGGGTGAAGGTTCCATCTCCATCCACCTCGTGCATCGCGCGCTAGCGGCGATGTGAGGTTCCATCACTAACTCTTATGAACGACCTCGAACGAATACCCGTCCGGGTCAAATACATCGGCGGCGTAGTATCCCGGATAGTATTCCACTCGTGCCCTCGGTGAGATATTGTCCCTGGCGCCGGCGGAGATTGCTGCGCTGTAGATTCTTACCGCCGCATTCGTAAACAAGACTACTTCAACAAAATTCATGCAGCTTCGAGCAGTTGAATGATGTTACGGATGGAATGGTCGGCTTTGTGGAAGGCCGATTCGAGTTTGCTGTTTGGCCGTGGGGGTTCC
>DASZLF010000068.1:0-48362 GCA_035552555.1 Occallatibacter sp. | reverse complement strand
CCCATCCCCGCTCTACTACTACTAAAGAACCGGCACACGCAGAAGAACGAAGGACGATCCACCCTTGCGGAGTCACTATAAGCCGGTCTGGAAACCGGCGGTACTTTTCGCGGTTCAAAGTTCAATCAGGTGGTGAGGATGGAACGGGGTTCGAGATTTCTTTCTGGATGTTGCGTGGGGTTGATGCTCCTGTGTGTTGCTGCTTCGGCATTTTGCGCAGAGCCTGCCGACCCGAGCCCCGAGGCGAAGCTGCGGGCGGTTCTCGATCCGTTGATGGAAAAGGCGGTGGCGGACGGGAAGATGCCGGGCGGCGTGCTGCTGGTGGGGCATAACGGGCAGGTCGTCTATCGCAAGGCGTTCGGGGAGCGGTCGCTGGAGCCCACGCGCGAGGCCATGACGGTGGACACCATCTTCGATATGGCGTCACTGACGAAGTGCGTGGCCACCACCATGTCGATGATGAAGTTGATGGAGGACGGGAGAGTGCGGCTGGACGATCCGGTGAGCGCGTATCTGCCGGAGTTCGCGCACAACGGCAAGCAGGACATTACGGTGCGGGAGCTGATGACGCACACTTCGGGGTTGGCGCCCGATCTCGATTTGAGCACGCCGTGGGCGGGGCGCGACGCGGCTTACCGGATGGCGATGCAGCAGAAGCCCGCGAATCCGCCGGGGACGCGGTTTGTATATAGCGACATCAACTTTGAAACGCTCGGATTCATTGTTGAGAAGGTCAGCGGGATGCCGCTGAACGAGTTTGCGGCGAAGTATGTTTTCGAGCCGCTGGGGATGAAGCACACGCGGTTTCTGCCGCCGGAAGCGTGGAAGCCGCTGATTGCTCCGACGCAGTATGACGAGCATGGACAGATGCTGCGCGGAGTGGTGCACGATCCGACGGCGCGGCGGATGGGCGGCGTGGCGGGGCATGCGGGGCTGTTCTCGACGGCGGACGACATGTCGCTGTTTGCGCAGCAACTGCTGACGGGAGACAAGGTGCTGAGCCGGGAAGCCATCGAGAAGATGTCGACCCCGCAGACGCCGGCCAATGCGGCCAGCATTCGCGGATTGGGATGGGATATCGACTCTCCCTTTGCCAGCAATCGCGGGGAACTGCTGCCGGTGGGTTCGTTCGGGCACACGGGGTTCACGGGGACGTCGCTTTGGATCGATCCGGTGACGCAGACGTACATCGTTCTGCTCACCAACTCGGTGCATCCGCGGGGCGGAAGGTCCGTGGTGTCGCTGCGGTCGCGGGTGGCAACGGCGGTGGTGGAGGGGCTGGATCTGACGGTTACGGAGAAGGAGAAGCTGCGGCTGTCGCGGATCACGGGATATAACGAATCGCTGATGGCGGGGCGGCGGTTCGACGTGCGCAACGGGCAGGTGAAGAACGGGATCGACGTGCTGGAGGAGCATGGATTCCGTGAACTGCATGCGGCTGCCGGGCACCCGGTCAGGGTGGGACTGATCACGAATCAGACCGGCATGGATGGGCGCGGAGAGCGCGATGTGGATGTGCTGGCACATGCGCCGGGGGTGACGCTGGCGGCGATTTTCAGCCCGGAACATGGGATTGCGGGGAAGGCGGACACGACGGAGGTAGCGAACACGCGCGATGCGGCGACGGGCGTGCCGGTGTACAGCGCGTATGGCGCGACCAACGCGCAGCGGCGGCCGGATCCGGAGGTGTTGAAGGGGCTGGACGTGCTGGTGTGCGACATTCAGGATGCGGGGGTGCGGTTTTATACGTATGAGAGCACCATGGGGTATTTTCTCGAGGCGGCGGCAAAGGCGGGCAAGCGCATGGTGGTGCTGGACCGGCCCGATCCTGTGAATGGGGCGTTTGTGCAGGGGCCGGTGGCGGATCCGGATCGGGAATCGTTTGTGAGCTACTGGCGGACACCGATACGGCACGGCATGACGGTGGGCGAGCTGGCGCGGATGTTCAATGCGGAGCGCGGGATTGGCGCGAAGCTGACGGTGGTGCCGATGGAAGGATGGATGCGCGGCGACTGGTTCGATTCGACAGGCGAGTTGTGGGTGAATCCTTCGCCGAATCTGCGCAGCCTGAACGAGGCGGTGCTGTATACGGGGATCGGAATGATCGAGGCGACAAACATCTCCGTGGGCCGGGGGACGGATACGCCGTTTGAGCTGGTGGGCGCGCCGTGGGTGAAGGCCGAAGATCTGGCGCGGACATTGAATGCGCGGAAGATTGCGGGGGTGCGGTTTGTGCCGGTGCGGTTTACGCCGGCGAGCTCAATGTATGCGGGGCAGGAGTGCGGCGGAGTGAACCTGGTGGTGACCGATCGCAATGCGCTGGACGGGCCGGAGTTGGGGCTGGAGATAGCGGCGGCGCTCGAGGCGCTGTATCCACAGGAGTACAAGATCGAGAGGCTGGATTCGCTGATGGTGAGCAAGGTGAGTCTTGCCGGCCTGACGCTGGGGGAGGATCCGCGGCGCGTGGCGGAGGGATGGCGCGACGGGATCGAGGAATTCGAGAAGATGCGGAAGAAGTATTTGTTGTATTGAGGCGGGTATCAAAAGAACGTCTGGGCGATATCGACCACGTTGTAATCGGCGTCGAGGATGGGAATCGTGCGCCATTTGTCGAATGTGAGGCAGGGATGGCAAATGTCGAAGGCGATCATGTCGCCGACGCGGAGGTTGTCGGCGGGATCGATGCGCAGGTAGGCGTGCTGGTCCATGAGCTTGGTGGTTTCCCAGTGCGCGGGCGCGGGAATTGGCTTGGAAGTTGACGCGCGATTTGAGGCATTGGGGCGGTAGTGAAGCGCGGGAACGGGCAGGCCGGAGTCGAAGGCAGCATCGCGACGGCCCAGGCTGACAATGGCGCGGGTGGGCTCGGGGATGGATTGCACGTAGGCCCAGATGTGCAGCGCGGGTTCGAGGCCGGGGGTCATGTGCGACGCAACGGGATTGTGCTGGAGCATGCGCTGGTGGGCCTTGCGGTAGTTGCCCACGTCGTGGGTGAGATAGCAGCCGGGGCGGAGGACGATTTCAACCTGATCGCCGAAGCTGGCGGCGGTGAAGACTTCGGCGACCACGTCGAACCATGCGGAGCCG
Source organism: Occallatibacter sp. (assembly GCA_035552555.1). Classification (GTDB taxonomy): domain Bacteria; phylum Acidobacteriota; class Terriglobia; order Terriglobales; family Acidobacteriaceae; genus Telmatobacter. Next base: position 45,278 of record DASZLF010000068.1, on the reverse strand, counting down.
GCGCCCGAGAGGATGGGTTTCTGCGCGAAGAGGCCTTCGGCGAGGAGGCGGCGGGTGACGTCGCAGGCGCGCTCGAGGAATTCGCGGATGGCGGGCTCATTGTCGAGGACGCCTTCATAGACCTCGATGCCGCAGAGGGCGATGGATTGCCGGTGGCTGTCGATGGCGTCAAGGACGGACCGGAGTTGGGAATCGTCGCGCACGCCGGCGCGTCCACCTTCGACGCCAAGTTCGATGAGAACATTGAGGCGCTGATGGTGCGCGGAGAAAAAGGCGGCGAGCAGGTCGATTTGCGCCGCGGAGTCAACCAGGCAATAGAAGGTGAAGGAGGGATCGCTCAGCAAGCGGGAGACGATGGCCATGTTCTCGCGGCCGATGAGCTGGTTGGCCATGAGGATGCGGCGTACTCCGTGGTGATGGGCGACGAGAACCTGGTGAGCGGTGGCGAGAGTGATGCCCCAGGCGCCGCCCTGCAGTTGCAGGTCGAAGAGCTGCGGCGCCATGGTGGTTTTGCCGTGAGGAGCGAGACGGACTCCGTAAGCGTCGATGAACTGGCGCATCCACTGCTGGTTGTGGAGGAGCTTGTCGCGATAGAGGACGGCGGAGGGCAGGCTGAGGTCTTCGCGGAGCAGGTTCCAGCCGAGGGCGCGGATATCGCCGGGGGCGACGTCGTGCTGGAGCGGGCCGAGGCCTTTGTTGAGCGGGCTGATGAGATCGGCGCTGGCAGTGGGTGGGTTCATGATGTTTCTCCGCGGGGCGTTCGATGCAGGACGCGACGCGAATAGTGCAAAGAATCGAGATGCTGTATCCCAAGGCTTCGTGTCAGGGCATGACTTCAGTCGTGCCGCACGAGTGACAACAAAGACTTCGGGCTTTAGCCCCTGCCGGGATATACCAACTCCGGTGCTGCTCTAGTCTATAGGTCGGGACGGGTGGCGGATGGCGCATTACGACATGTTGATTCGAGGGGCGAGCGTGCTGGACGGCAGCGGCGCGCCGGCGGTGGCGATGGATGTGGCGGTGAGCGATGGGCGCGTTGTGGCCGTCGGGACGGGGCTTGCGTATGCGGCGGCGGCTACGGAGGTGGATGCGCGGGGGCTCACGCTGGCGCCGGGATTTATCGATACGCATACGCACGACGACACCAGCGTGATTGAGACACCAGAGATGCTGCCCAAGGTGTCGCAGGGAGTGACGACGGTGATCGTGGGCAACTGCGGGATCTCCGCGGCGCCGGTGCGGTTGAAGGGCGAGCCGCCGGACCCGATGAACTTGCTGGGCGCGGCGGAGCTGTTTCGCTATCCGCGGTTTGCGGATTACGTGGCGGCGATCGAGAAGGCACGGCCGGCGGTAAATGTGGCGGCGCTGGTGGGGCACACGGCGCTGAGGCAGAACCACATGGACCGGCTGGATCGTGCTGCAACGGGTTCGGAGATTGCCGCAATGCGCGTGGAGCTGGAGGAGGCGCGCGAGTCGGGCGCGCTGGGGTTGAGCTCGGGGCTGGCGTATGCCAACGCGCATGCCGCGCCGATGGAGGAGGTTGCGGCGCTGGCCGAGGTGCTGCGGGAGCGCGGCGGCGTGTATGCCACGCATATGCGGACGGAGGCGGAGGGAATTCTGGATGCAATGCGGGAGGCTTGCGCGATTGGCAATGCCGGCCGGGCGCCGGTGGTGATTTCGCATTTGAAGTGCGCCGGGATTGCCAACTGGGGACGCAGCGGCGAGGTGCTGGAAGCTCTGGATTCGGCGCGCCGGCAGCAGGAGGTGGGTTGCGACTGCTATCCCTATGCGGCGGGGTCTTCGACGCTCGATTTGAAGCAGGTGGATGAGCGGGTGGAGATCGCGATCACCTGGAGCCGGCCGCATCCGGAGGTGGCGGGGCAAGCGCTGAAGCAGATTGCGCAGGAATGGGACATGACGCAGGTGGAGGCAGCGCGGCGGCTGCAGCCGGCGGGGGCGATCTATCACTCGATTGCGGAGGCGGACATGCGGAGGATTCTGGCGCATCCGGCGACCATGATCGGGAGCGATGGATTGCCGCACGATCCACGGCCGCACCCGCGATTGTGGGGAACGTTTCCACGGGTGCTGGGGAAGTATGCGCGCGAGGAGGGGCTGTTTTCTCTGGCCCAGGCGGTGCGCAAGATGACGGGGCTGCCGGCGGATAGGTTCGGGCTGGAGGGGCGAGGGTATGTGCGCGCGGGATACTGGGCGGATTTGGTGCTGTTCGATGCGCAGCGGGTGATGGATACGGCCACTTATGCGGACCCCGTGCGGCGGGCGCAGGGAATCGCGAGCGTCTGGGTGAACGGGGTGCTCACGTACACTGCGGATGGACTCACGGGGGAGCGTGGCGGGCGGTTTTTGGCGCGGGGCCTGGAGAGGTGCAGGTGAAGCGGCCTTGTGGCAGGAACATCCCTCAGGGGCTAAACAGGTTGCGGAAAAACTCGCCTCACCGCCCTGTCTTGAAGGGGCACGACTTTTAGCCTGCCCTGAGCGTAGTCGAAGGGTGCCGATAACTGCCCTAAATTGGGCCCGGCTTTAGCCGCCGAGGGACGGTTTTTGGACATTGGAGGCTCGATGGACGCGTTTTTCCGCAGCCTGTAAAGCCCGGTAATTCCATGTAGGTGAACATACGGGCTGAAGCCCGTACCCTACGCGTCGAAGAGGCGATTCGGCACGATTGAAGTCGTGCCGCTTAAAAACGAGGGCCGGAACAACTGAATGATCGATCCCCATAGCACGTTTTTGCTTTTGTCGACGCTGGCCGCGGTGATCGCGCTGATCCTGCTGGTGGCCGTCTTCAAGCTGAATCCATTTCTGAGCCTGCTGCTGGCTTCGCTGGGGTTGGGGATTGTGGCCGGCATGCCCATGGGAACGATCATCCACTCGTTCGAAACCGGGGTGGGCGGGACGCTGGGGCACATCGCGATTGTGGTGGCGCTGGGGACGATGCTGGGCAAGATGATGGCGGAATCGGGCGCGGCCGATCGGATTGCGCATACGCTGATTCGGTGGTTCGGCGCGAAGCACGTGCCCCTGGCGATGGTGGTGAGCGGGCTGGTGGTGGGGCTGCCGGCGTTTTTTGAAGTTGGGTTTGTGCTGCTGGTCCCGATTGCGTTTACCGTGGCGCGGCGCACCCGGACCAACATGATCCTGGTGGCGCTGCCGATGGTGGCGGGGCTGAGCGTGGTGCACGGACTGGTGCCGCCGCATCCCGCGGCGCTGCTGGCGGTCATGATCTACAAGGCCGACGTGGGCCGGACCATCTTCTACGGCTTGCTGGTGGGCGTGCCCACGGCGCTGATTGCGGGGCCGCTGTTTGCCAGGGTTGCGGTGCATTGGGTGCACATGCCGGACGAAAACCCGATGGCGGCGGATTTTGTGAGGCATGAGGCGGATCGCGGCACGGAGCGCAGCCTGCCGGGGTTCGGGCTGTCGTTGATGACCATTCTGCTGCCGGTATTCCTGATGCTGGTGGGGAGCTGGGCAGACACGATTGCGCCGGCGGGGAGCACCGCGAACGACGTGGTGCGGCTGCTGGGCAATGACGACATGGCTCTGCTGGTGGGCGTGCTGATCAGCTTTGTGACCCTGGGCAAAATGCGGGGCTTCGACCGGGAGACGATTCTGCGCTTCACCAACGAATGCCTGGCGCCCACTGCGACCATCACGCTGCTGGTGGGAGCGGGAGGCGGGTTCGGGCGGGTGCTGCAGGACAGCGGAGTTGCCCATGCCATCATTGCCATTGCGCTGCGCAGCCATGTGTCGCTGCTGCTGCTGGCGTGGCTGACGGCGGCGCTGATCCGGCTGGCGACGGGATCGGCCACGGTGGCGATGACCACCGCGGCGGGCATTGTGGCGCCGATCGCGCTGCACACCGTGGGGGTGCGGCCGGAGCTGCTGGCGATTGCCACGGGAGCGGGGTCGCTGATCTTTTCGCACGTGAACGACGGCGGATTCTGGCTGGTGAAGGAGTACTTCAACCTAACGGTTCCGCAGACGCTGAAGACGTGGTCGGTGTGCGAGACGATCATTGCGGTGGCGGGGCTGGGGTTTGCGTTTGCGCTGTCGTTCGCGGTGTAGAGGGCAGGCATTAGCCTAATCCCTAATCCCTTAGGGGACCTGGGCCCGCCACGACAATATTACTTGCATCATCGTGCAGGCCGCGGCCTGATGCTGCGCCTTTCCCCCGGCGTATGGTTTCCCATCCTTGAGGCGGTGAACGCGGTGGGCGCCACAGCGCTCAGGGAACATCCCGTCTGTTGGGGATGGGTGCGATGCGCGCACCAATAGGGATGAAAATAGTGTGGTGGCCGGCGACGAGGTCGCGGTGACAGTGGAGTAACTGAAGCCGTCCGTCTGTTTGATCCGGAACGCAGCGTCTGAACCATGAGTGCGCACCAACCCCGGCGATGGGCGAGGGAGCGGGTTTCCGGCGTAGCGCGGCGTTATTTTCGAGAGTGTCCCCGGTGTTCAGGTTTCATCCGTGACTAAGTCCGTCTTCACCGATATGCACGCGCAGTTCCGGCTCCTGCTCGTCTAGGCTCGAAACAAGGCAGGATCTCCCCCCAAACTATGCGAATTTGTCACAACCGAGCACCGCTGGCGATAACCGATTTTGGTATATTCCAAATCCGGTTTTAGACTCGCTTCCACAGAACAAAACACGTGGGGAACGAAGCTCATAAAAGACTCCGGGATGAACTGGTAAAAGCTCGGAAGTCTGCCGGGCTTACCCAGGTCGATCTCGCGTCGCGTCTAAAGCGTCCGCAATCGTTCGTATCGAAATACGAACGAGGTGAGCGCCGCCTCGATCTCATCGAATTCGGTGAGGTGGCCGCCGCCCTCGGAATCAATCCGGTCAAGTTCCTCTCGAATTTCTACAGGGAGGGACGTTGAACATGGCCGACTCGCCTTACATGGGCATTCCGGAGGAGAAATGGACAGAGATCACCAAGAAGCTGATCGCCGAGCATCCTCTGAAGACAGATGAAATTCGGGATGTAGTGTTGCAAGCGTGGAACGACATATTCGACTCGAAGCTAGGCCCAAAAGGATTCAAAATCGGAACACACATCTTTCCCAAGCCGCAGATCATGGGCTTCTTTCTTCACGAACTCATTCCGTTGGAGTTCGCCGCTCGATACCCCAAATTGTGGAGGGGTGAGGAGAGTTCGAGCGATAAGGACATGGTGTACGTACCTAACGACAAGTTCTCCATCGAGATCAAAACTTCGTCGCACCAAACCTCTATATTCGGCAACCGCAGTTACGCTCAGGAGACCGACAGCATCGGCAAGAAGAGCAAATCCGGGTATTATCTCACAGCAAATTTTCAGAAGGTCACTTCGGCTCAGATTCGGCCGAACATCGTTCGTATCCGGTTCGGTTGGCTCGACCACTCTGATTGGATTGGCCAGGTTGCAGAGTCGGGACAACAGGCGCACCTAACCCCGTCAGCAGACAAATACAAGCTAGTAACACTCCTCAAATAGAGCGCCTTGAGCTTCAGCAATTCGGTTTTCCTCAAGCAGCGCCTCAATTCGGCCCTTCGCGATCTCAAGGTAGCGATCCGACAACTCAAAACCGAATACGGGCCTACCGAGTTGCATTGCCACTAGCGCTGTTGTTCCTGATCCCATGAACGGATCAAGCACGAGATCGCCCGGACTGCTGCAAGCCTTGATGATCCGCTCAATGATAGCCACAGGGAATTGAGCCGGGTGGTCAGTGCGCTCCGGGGATGCTCGATCCGTTCCTGACGTCACCTTTGCAAACTGCCAGACGTCCGAAGGGTTCTTGCCGAGCGGATTGCACTTCAGCTTTCCATTCTTCTTCTGATTCGGATACTTGACGTTCGGATCGCGAACTGAGTCCAGGTTGAACGTGTAGTTTTCTTCATCCTTTACGAACCAGAGGAATTTTTCATTTCGTGGTGAAAAGCTCTTTCGCGCCGCAACACCCGCCCCGTAGTTCCATACGATTTCTTGAATGAGGAACATGGGAACCCGATTCCATAGCAGATATGGAAGCGGAAGTGCCCGGGCTCGGCCCTGTTTTTGAACATAGCCCAGATTGAACCAGAACGCCCCATCTGGCGCGGTGAGCCGGGCAACTTCACGACACCATTCAGTGCACCAGTCAACGTAGTGTTCGAGAGCAAGCGGCTCTTCGTATTCTTTGCCGATGTTGTAGGGGGGGGATGTGACAGTCAATCCGACAGTCTTGGACCGCAACTGCCGCATTCCCTCAAGGCAGTCACCCTTGTAGAGTGAAACCCCGGGAATACTGTAGTAGGGGCGTCCAAGAACCGCCTCGATCTGCTCCTGAATCTCAATTGCCCTTGTCATCTCTTCCACTGAATAGCTGGTCCCCCGAACGGTTTTCACCCAAAACATGGTAACCTATCTTGGGTTATTATTCAATTGCTGTTGTGCCAATTGAAGTATACGGGAGCGTTCCGAATTAGGTTTGACGCCGACAACCGGAATTAAACCAGCCGTTCTTGTAACGCAAGGATGACTATTCCCTTTCTCTTATGAACGTCCCCCTGTGACGCCCGGCACAGCAATCCATCCCCCATCCGGGCCACCATAGGTTTACAGAAATCCGCCCGCCACCGGGCGGATTTCGCCGTTTCAGGGAAGGGAAAAACACATACCCCCCTACCCTCCAGCAGTAACCTCATATCTGGTTACTTAGGTCACGAAATGAGAGAATTGATACGTAAAATCATAGAATCCGGCAAAACAGGGGTTGCGTCGGAGCCAAAGGGCCGTCCAGACCTCCCAGAAGCGCTAACCCCCCACCCCCCTCCCCCTCGGAAACCTGGTGACTTCCGCCACACCCGGTCCCGAACGACTCGATTTCCATCCACGCAATGGGAACCCCCGCGGGTGCCCCCGGTCCCTCGTGCGCCGCGGCGGAGGGACCGGGGAGGGGAGCTGACCAAACTCCCGTCGCCCGGTCCAGGACGACACCCGCCTTGGCAGATCACAGCCCTGCGTGACGGCGCTCACCGCTCGATTGCAGCCGGTACGCCATACTCATCTTGCGGCCCGGTCTGCGGCAGCTAAATTGTGCCCCCCACCCCGCAACCCTCACGGACCCTCAAAAAGTCTCGTCGCATGTTAACCAGAAAACTAACAGTTTTCGTTTTCGACGTTTTCCACAGGCTCACCGTAAACTATTTAGAATCTGTAAAAACGCTTCAAATTCCCGTGATTTATATCACCTCTCGGAATCCCAAAACCCCAGGAAATGATCCAATCACACCTCAAGGCCCTCATTCCTCGTTACGCGATGTTTACTTTCTGGTAAATCCCACCTGAGCCTCTACCCTGCTGCACCCCACCCTCCCCCAGGCCCGGACCATCTGTCGCGTTTTTGCGCACGCGGGGACGTGAACGGCGTCACATCCGAAGCTCCTGATACGGGCATAGAATCTCCAAGGTTGCGGACGCGAGAGTGCGGTCTGCGTGCGGGAGTTGCATCCGCAAACGGACTCGCCGCGGGACGGATGCGCCCGGCGACCGGAGATGCAATGGCGAAGCTGGAAGAACGCGGGAAGCCCCGGACGATGCAGGAAAAGGTGGCAGAGCTGCAGGCGCGGCGCGCCGCGGTGGAGCTGGGCGGGGGCAAGGAGCGGATCGAGAAGCAGCACGAGGGCGGCCGGCTGACCGCGCGGGAACGCATTGCGGGGCTGGTGGACAAGAACAGCTTTCAGGAGATCGGCCAATTTGCGCGGCATCGCGCCAGCTATTTCGGCATGGCGGGCAAGGAGCTGGCGGCGGATGGCGTGGTGACCGGCTGCGGCAGCATTGACGGGCGGCTGGTGCACCTGGCGAGCCAGGATTTCACAGTGGTGGGCGGCGCGGCGGGCGAAGTGCATTGCAGCAAGATCGCCGAAATGATGAGCATGTCGCTGAAGACCGGCAGCCCGTTCGTGTTCCTCAACGATTCGGGCGGCGCACGCGTGCAGGAGGGGATCGACAGCCTGGATGGGTATGCGCGGGTGTTTTATCGCAACGTGATGCTGTCGGGGACGGTGCCGCAGATTGCGCTGATTTGCGGGCCATGCGCGGGGGGCGCGGCATACAGCCCGGCGCTGACCGATTTCGTGATTCAGACCGAGCAGGCGCGGATGTTCATCACCGGGCCGCAGGTGATCAAGCAGGTGACCGGCGAAGATGTGAGCGCCGAGGAGCTGGGCGGGCCGCATTCGCAGATGAACTGCTCGGGGGTGGTGCACCTGATTGCGAAGGACGATGGCGAGGCGCTGCAGATGTGCAAGCGGCTGCTCAGTTTCCTGCCTTCCAACAATCTGGAAGATCCGCCGCGGATGGCCTTCAACTCGCGCCTGAAGAGCGACTCGGACATGAACGAACTGGTTCCGGCGGACCCCAAGATTGCCTACGACGTGCGCGCGGTGGTTTCGCGGGTGCTGGATTACCAGGACTTTCTGGAGATTCAGCCGGGGTTTGCGGCCAACGTGACGATCGGGTTCGGGCGCGTGCAGGGGCGGCCGGTGGGCGTGGTAGCCAACCAGCCGAGCGTGCTGGCGGGAGTGCTGGACATCGATGCCTCAGATAAAGCGGCGCGGTTTGTGCGCTTCTGCAACGCATTCAACCTTCCCCTGTTGACGTTTGTGGATGTACCGGGATTTTTGCCCGGGGTGGAGCAAGAGCGCGGGGGAATTATCCGGCACGGGGCAAAGCTGCTGTTTGCCTATTCGGCGGCCACGGTGCCGAAGATCACGGTGGTGTTGCGCAAGGCGTATGGAGGCGCGTACATCGCCATGTGCTGCAAGGGGTTGGGAGCGGATCGGGTGATTGCGTGGCCGACGGCGGAGATTGCGGTAATGGGCGCCGAGGGAGCCGCGGAGATCGTCTTCCGGCGGGAGATTGAAGCGGCGGAGGACAAGGGCGCGCGGCGCAAGGAGCTGGTGGAGGAGTACCGCGAGACATTCGCCAATCCTTACGTGGCGGCGGGGCGGCGGCTGGTGGACGAAGTGATTGAGCCGGCGGAGACGCGGAAGTACCTGGCGCTGGCGCTGGAGTCGCTGCATGGCAAGCGCGAATTGCGGCCACAGAAGAAGCACGGGCTGATTCCGCTGTGAAGAGGAGATGGGCGTGACGGCAGGCTGGGCGGAACTGGCGGGAATGGCGGCGATGGCTGCCGCGGGATGCGCATGCGGTTGCCTGATATTGCTGCGGCGATTTCAGCGGCAGGCGCTCGAACGCCAGCGGGAGATGGAGCGGCAATTGAGCGCGCTGGGCGACGTGGTGCGGGCGGTGGAGGCTTCGCTGCTGGAACTTCACGTAGCTGCGGAGGATGCTGCCGAGATTGCGCAGGAAGGTGCCGGGCTGGAGTGGCAAGGCGCGGGAAAAAAGCCGGTGCAGGAGATGGAGACGGGCATGGCTCCTGAGCTGCAGGCGGCGATTGCGGCGGCGGCCGTGGGTTTTTTGGGGAGGAATGTGCAACTGCGCTCCGCGCGGGCGCTGCCGCCTGGGGAAGCCAGCCGGTGGTCGCAGCAGGGGCGGATGATTGTTCAGTCTTCGCACAATCCTCGCTCGCGGAGATGACGCGGGCGAAAGTTCCGCGTGAGAGAAAGGCAAGATCAACGTGAAGCTTCGCATCACCATCGCGGGAAATGTCTACGAGGCAGACGTCGAAGTTGTGGAGGAAGACGACGGCGAGCCGGGGTTTGCCGGATACCCTGCCGTCGCGCAGTATCCGGTGCCGGGAAATGCCGCGACGCTTGCCGCGGTGCAGGCGAATGGCGCGCGCAATGAGTTCGACAAAGTTTGCCGCAGTCCGGTGACGGGGCTGGTGATCCAGGTGAACGTGGAGGCGGGGCAGGCGGTGGAGGCAAACGAGCTGCTGATGGTGTTGGAAGCCATGAAGATGGAGACGCGGATCACGGCGCCGTTTGCGGGGACCATCAAGAGCGTGCACGTGGCGCCGGGAAACTCCGTGAAGACACAGCAGGCGCTGCTGGAGTTTGCCTGAGGCGATTTTTTTTGGGGCCGGACCGGAAAGGTGGAGATGAACGAAATCCAGGATCAAGTTCCGGGAATCCGGTTTGTGGATCATGTGGCGATCGCGGTGCGGCGCGGCGAGCTGGTCGAGCAGGTGAAGGCGTACGAGGCGCTCGGTTTTCGCGAGATTCACCGCGAAGAAATGCCGGGGGCGGACCAGGTGCGCGAGGTGCTGCTGCAGGTGGGCGATGGGCCCAACCTGATCCAGTTGCTGGAGCCGCTGAGCGAGGATTCGCCGGTGCAGAAGACCATGGACGGGAACGGCGGGCGAGGCGGGCTTGCGCACGTGGCGTTTCGCGTGGAGAGTGCGCAGCAGGCCTTCGATGCCATGCGGGCGAACGGATTCCGCACGATCGATGCGGCTCCGCGAGCGGGATCGAGGGGAACGACGGTGTTTTTCGTTCACCCCAAATCGAGGGCGGATCATCCGTTCGGAGTGTTGTTCGAGATGGTCGAAGCCGCGAAAGACAAGTGAAGCGATGATGAAGGAATCTTTTCTCGCGGAGTTTCCGCCGGTGAGCACGGAGGCGTGGGAGCAGGCAATTGCCGCGGACCTGAAGGGCGGCGATGCGGCCAAGCTGACGTGGCATGCGGAGGAGGGGCTTGCAGTCAAGCCTTTCTACCGCGCTGAGGACGTGGCGGGGCTCGGATTTCTGGATGCGGCGCCGGGGGAGTTCCCGTATGTGCGCGGCGCGCGCGCGGCGGGCGGATGGCTGATTCGCGAAGAAGTGGACGCGGGGGATGCGGAGGAGGCGAACCGGGCGGCGCGCAATGCGGTGGCCGCGGGAGCCGAGGAGATTGCGTTCCTGGGCGCGAAGCTGGAGAGCGCCGCCGATCTCGCAATGCTTCTCTCCGGACTGGAAGGCATCCCGGTACATTTTGACGACGAGCGCGCGGTTCGCCTGCTTATGGAGCGGCTGAGGACGCGGCCGCATGGGGCTCTGATTTCCTCGGGAGCGAATCCGCTGGCGGATCTGGAGCTGACCGCGCAGGTTTTGCGCGACGCGCCGGCGGGATGGATGCCGTTCACGATTCGCGCGGAGGAGTTTCAGGAGCGCGGGGCCACGGCGGCAGAGGAAGCGGGGTTTGCGCTGGCGGCCGGGGTGGACCTGCTGGCCGAGATGCGGGCGCGCGGGATCGGGGCGGATGGAGTGGCGGATGCGGTGGGGTTTTCGTTTGCCATGGGCCCGGAGTTTTTTGTGCAGATGGCCAAGCTGCGCGCGTTTCGCATGGTGTGGGCGCGGGCGGTGGAGAGCTTTGGGGGAAGTCGGGCGCATGCCAGGACACACATTGTGGCGCGCACGGCTCGATGGAACCGCACCGTCTACGACCCACACGGGAATGTGTTGCGGGCGACGACGGAGGCGCTGTCGGCGGTGCTGGGAGGCGCGGATTCGATTTGCGTGGCGCCGTTCGATGAGTGCTACCCGACGCCGGAGGAGGCGAGCCGGCGGCTGGCGCGGAATACGCAAATTCTTCTCAAGCTGGAGGCGCAACTGGGGCGGGTGGCCGATGCCGGAGGCGGATCGTATTTTGTGGAGGCGCTGACGGATCGGATTGCCGCGGGGGCTTGGAAGGCGCTGCGGGACGTGGAAGCGGCGGGAGGATATGGCAAGGCTGCGGCGGCGGGAACCATCGAACGGACGCTGCAGCAGCGCATGCAGGCGCGGGAGCGGGACGTGGCGTCGCGGCGGCGGGTGCTGACCGGGACCAATCGCTTTGCGGATGCGACGGAGCGGGCGCTGAGCCGGGTCGAGCCGGCAAAGACCGATGGACGGCGGCGTGCCGGTGAGTGGTTTGAGCGGTTGCGGCTGCGGACGGAGCGCCATGCGATGTGGACGGGCGGCAAGCCGCGAATTCTGCTGGCGGAGATTGGAGACGCGAAGATGCGCGCGGCGCGATCGCAATTCGCCGCCGATTTTCTGGCCTGCGCGGGATTGGAGACGCAGGCGGAGCGATTTGCGAATGCGGAAGAGATTGCCGCGCGCGACGCGGAGCTGATTGTGCTGTGCAGTTCCGATGCGGAATATCTTGCGCTGGCGACGGAGCTGAGGTCGTGTCTCAAGGCGCGCGGCAAGGCGACACCGGTGATGGTGGCGGGGAATCCTGAGACCGCCGCGCAGCTCGGGGAACTGGGCGTGGCGCAATTCATTCACCTGCGCAGCAATGCGCTGGAAGCGCTGGCGGAGTTCGAGCAGCGAATGGGTATTGAGGATTAGGCATGCGTCCGGATTTTTCAACCATCGATTACAGCGACGGCGGCGTGGAAGCGGCGGCGCGCGTGCCCGAGGAGTGGCTTTCGCCCGAGCACGTTGCGCTGAAGAGTTTTTATACCCGGCAGGATCTGGCGGGGTTGGACCACCTGGAGTATGCGGCGGGGATTCCGCCGTTTCTGCGCGGGCCTTACAGCACCATGTACGCGGTGCGGCCGTGGACGATCCGGCAGTACGCGGGCTTTTCGACGGCGGAGGAGTCGAACGCATTTTATCGGCGGAACCTGGCGGCGGGGCAGAAGGGGCTGTCGGTGGCATTCGACCTGCCCACGCACCGGGGCTATGACTCCGATCACGAGCGGGTGGCGGGGGACGTGGGCAAGGCGGGAGTGGCCATCGATTCGGTGCTGGACATGAAGATTCTGTTCGACCGGATTCCGCTGGACAGGATGTCAGTGTCGATGACCATGAACGGCGCGGTGCTGCCGATCCTGGCGTTTTATATTGTTGCCGCGGAAGAGCAGGGAGTGGCGGCGGAGAAGCTGAGCGGAACCATTCAGAACGACATTCTGAAAGAGTTCATGGTTCGCAACACGTATATTTATCCGCCGCAGGCTTCGCTGCGGATCATCGGCGACATTTTCCGTTATTGCGCGGCGCGGATGCCGAAATTCAACTGCATCAGCGTGAGCGGGTATCACATGCAGGAGGCGGGCGCGACCGCAGACCTGGAGCTGGCGTACACGCTGGCGGACGGGCTGGAGTATCTGCGCACGGGGGTGCAGGCCGGGCTGAGTGTGGACGATTTTGCGCCGCGCATCTCGTTCTTCTGGGGAATCGGCATGAATCCTTTCATGGAGATTGCCAAGATGCGGGCGGCGCGGGTGTTGTGGGCGAAGCTGGTGAAGGGGTTCGGGGCAAAGAACCCGAAGTCGCTGGCGCTACGGGCGCACTCGCAGACGTCGGGGTGGAGTCTCTGCGCGCAGGACCCTTACAACAACGTGGTGCGCACATGCGTGGAGGCGATGGCGGCGGCGTTCGGGCACACGCAGTCGCTGCACACCAATGCGCTTGACGAGGCGCTGGCGCTGCCCACGGAGTTTTCCGCGCGGATTGCGCGCAACACGCAGATTTACCTGCAGCAGGAGACGGGAATTACGCGGGTGATCGATCCCTGGGCTGGGTCGTATTACGTGGAGCGGCTGACCCACGAGCTGATGCATGCCGCATGGGAGCTGATTGAGGAAGTGGAAGCGCTGGGCGGCATGGCGAAGGCCATCGAGACGGGGATTCCGCGGATGCGGATCGAAGAGGCAGCGGCGCGGCGGCAGGCCTGCATCGATGCGGGAAAGGACGTGCTGGTGGGGGTGAACGCGTATCGCGCGGCGGAGGAGCCGGAGATTCCGGTTCTGGACATCGACGATGCGGCGGTGCGGGCGGCGCAGATCGCGCGCCTGCGGCAATTGCGGCAGGAGCGCGATGCCTGCGCGGTAGAGCAGTCGCTGCGGCGGCTGGAGTCCGCCGCGGCGGACGCGTCCGGATCAGCGGGCAACCTGCTGGAGTGCGCGGTGGATGCGGCGCGGCAGCGGGCCACTCTGGGAGAAATTTCGCTGGCGCTGGAGAAGGTGTGGGGGCGATACCAGGCGGTGACGCGCACCATCCGCGGCGTCTACGCCGGCGAAGGCGGCGGAGAGGAGTTCCGCAAGGCGCAGCGGATGGTGGAGGAGTTTGAGCAGGCGGAAGGGCGTAGGCCGCGCATCCTGGTGGCCAAGATGGGGCAGGATGGGCATGATCGCGGCGCCAAGGTGATTGCCACGGCTCTGGCGGATATCGGGTTCGACGTGGATGTGGGGCCGCTGTTCCAGACGCCGGCGGAAGTGGCGCGGTTTGCGGTGGACAGCGATGTGCACGTGGTGGGGGTTTCGTCGCTGGCCGCGGGACACAAGACGCTGGTGCCGCAATTGATGGAAGTGCTGCGCAAGCTGGGGCGCGAGGACATCCTGGTGGTGGTGGGCGGGGTGATTCCGGCGCAGGACTACGAGTTTCTCTACGCGGCGGGTGTGGCCGGGATTTTCGGGCCGGGGACAGTGATTCCGGCGGCGGCGCAGGGAATCCTGCGCGCTCTGAGCGCCAGCCTGGTGGGAGGGGCTGCCTGATTGCGCGGCGCGGACCAGGGCGCGTGGCAGGAGACCGCGGAAGGCGCGCGGACCGGGTCGACGCCTGGGCTGGAGACCGGTTCGCGGCGGCGGAGGGAGATTTCGCGAGAAGGGCTGGTGGAGGGAATCCTGCGTGGCGAACGGGCAATGCTGGCGCAGGCCATCACGCTGGTGGAGAGTTCGCGCGAGGCCGACCGGGAGCTGGCCGGGCAGATCGTGGAAGACTGCCTGCCGCACAGCGGAAATGCGCTGCGCGTGGGAATCACGGGCGTGCCGGGCGCGGGAAAAAGCACGCTGATTGAGGCGCTGGGGACATACCTGACTGGCGAATGCGGGCAAACGGTGGCGGTGCTGGCGATTGACCCCAGCAGTTCGATCACCGGAGGAAGCATTCTGGGCGATAAGACGCGGATGCCGTTGCTGGCGGCGTGCGAGCGGGCATTTATCCGGCCTTCGCCTTCGCGCGGCTCGCATGGCGGAGTGGCGCAGCGCACCCGGGAGGCGATGTTGCTGTGCGAGGCGGCGGGCTACCGCAACATTCTGGTTGAGACCGTTGGCGTGGGCCAGGCGGAGGCGGCGGTGCGCGAGATGGTGGACTGCTTTGTGCTGATGCTGCTGGCCGGGGCCGGCGATGAGTTGCAGGGATTGAAGCGCGGCGTGATGGAAATGGCGGACGTGGTGGCGATCAACAAGGCCGACGGGAACAATGCGGCGGCGGCGGAGCGGGCGCGACGGGACGCGGAACATGCGCTGCAATTTTTTCCGGGGCCGGCTTCGGGATGGAAGGCGCGCGCCATCACCTGCTCGGCGCAGAACGGCCGCGGCATTGCGTCGCTGTGGAGCGTGGTGCTGGAACATGCGGCGGTGAGCAGGGCAAATGGGTGGTTCGACGCCAACCGGCGCCAGCAGCGGCGGCACTGGATGCGCGAGGCGCTGGAAGATGGGCTGCGAAGGCATTTCCAGGCGCAGCCGTTGGTGGGCAGCCGGATGGAGGCGCTGGAGGCGGATGTGCTGGCGGGCCGGATGACGCCATTTCGCGCGGCGCGGGTGCTGCTGGATTTGTACGGCGGCGCTACGGTTTGCGGCCGATCCACCACGCTTTGATGAATTTCCAGTGGATGTAGACGGAGTGGTTAAGGTGGAGCAGCAGGCCTTCGCGGCCGTCGAGAAAGCCCAGCCGGAAAAAGTAGTTGTAGACGAACGTGGCCCAGGGGTTGAGGACGCAGTTCCATAGGAAGGCCGGCAGCGAGCGGCTGATGCGGCCCTTGGCGGCGAGCAGTTGCGCGATTTCGGAGCTGTAGCGGTTCATGTGCTCGAGGTAGACGGTGAGGTCGGGGTAGGCGTAGTGGAGCATGTCGTGCTTCAGCTTGCCTTGGGGGCCGGTGTGCTGCGGGGTGGAGTGCGGGCCGACGCCTTCGCTGAGGCGAGCCGCGCCGCGCTCAAAGAGGCGCAACTTGCGGTCGGGATAGAATCCGCCGTGGCGCATCCAACGGCCCATGATCAGGTTGAGGCGCGGGATCCAGTAGGCGGTGTATTTCGGCTCGGCGGCCAGCAGCGCCTGGATTTCGGACTGCAGCTCGGGGGTGAGCGGCTCGTCGGCGTCGAGCAGCAGAATCCAGTCCATGGTGCAGAGGTCGAGGGCGACGTTTTTTTGTTCGCCGTGGCCACCGAAGGCGTGATAGCTGGTTTTGGCGCCGTAGGATTGCGCGATCTCGAGGGTGCGGTCGCGCGAGCTCGAGTCGACCACGATGATTTCGTCCGCCCATTTCACGGTTTCCAGCGTGCGGGGGAGATTCGCCTCCTCGTTCATGGCGATCATGGCGACAGATAGGGTTTTGCGCATTTGGGGGAAGGATAAATGAGCGGGGTCAGGCGTGTGCGAACTCGAAATGGTTCCAGAGCAACCTTGGGCCTATTTGCCTGTCCCTGGCTCTTCGTCCTCGATCACCAACATTTCTACTGGCCGTTTTTCCTCTTTCAGTACCAGCCCGGCCCATTTTTCCAGGCTGCTCTTGAGCTCTTGTAGATCGCCCTCCCGAGCTGCGACGCTCACGTCCACTCTGTCATTCCGTCCGGTCTCATTGAGCACCGGCACTCCAAACAGCTTTTCCAATTGCTGCGCGGCATCCTGCATGCCAACGTTCTGGATTACAAACCGGTCAGCGTCATACCCGCAGAGCTTTCCAGCCACGGGATCCAATTCCGATTTTTTCAGCAGCCCATGCGCATTCTCATCCGTGCTTAGAACGAGGACCGGCCTCGTCTCTTGCTCCTTATGAACCTTCACCCGCAATGCCACAGTAACGTCCTGCTGGTAGAGCGCAAAGCTCCACAAACTTTGAAGGCCCTCCATTGCCACCCGGAAGTTGTAAAGCTGATTGTGGTTCCTGCCGCGCCAGTCGATGCGTGCCTTGTCTACCTGATACGCTTCCGCAATCAGCTCGATTGCGCCGATCGCGCGCTTTTCGAATGTGTCACCGGCGACCCCCGTATACGGAGTGGTCCCGGGCTTTGCAGGAGCCAAGGTCAGCTCAAAGACCGGCGTCCGATCCCGAAACCTCCTTGAATCACCCGCGCTCCCGGTGTCCATCTTGCGTGGAGCGATGCTCTTCGTCTCCGGCGCGGGTGCAAAGCGAATGCTTCTCGCTTCATAAACCCCATACAAATCGGCCACCGTTAACTCTTCGGGTGTCGTAGCCGCAACAACATCGCCCTTTTCGTCGATGATCATTGTCACCGGGATCGCTTTCACACCGTATCGTTTATAGACCACGCCTCCGCCGTCCACTCCAGCCCATCCCGCCATTGGTTTGCGTTGGAGAAAGCCGCGGATCCTCTCTGCGCTGTCCGACTGGTCCACGGTGATGAACTGAAACTTGGCCCGATCGAGCCGCGCCGCCAACTCGTTCCAATGCCCTATCGCTGCTATGCAAGGACCGCACCATGTTGCCCAGAACTCAAGTACGACGACCTTCCCGCGCAGCGAAGCCCAATCCGTCCTGGTTCCTGTGGGAGCATTCAACAATTGCGTGAATTCCAGCGCCGGCGCAGGAGCCCCCTTCAGCGGATAAGCGTTGGCGGATTGCGCAAAAAGAGATAGCGCAAGGAGGACAAGGATCTTGTTCATGTCTGCTCCGTCTTCAAAGCATTATGGCAGCTTCATCGGCGTCGAGCAGCAGAATCCAGTCCATGGTGCAGCGGTCGAGGGCCACGTTTTTCTGTTCGCCGTGGCCGCCGAAGGCGTGATAGCTGGTTTTTGCGCCGTATGATTGCGCGATCTCGAGGGTGCGGTCGCGCGAGCCTGAGTCGACGATGATGATTTCATCCGCCCACTTCACGGTCTCGAGCGTGCGGGCGAGATTCGCCTCTTCGTTCATGGCGATCATGGCGACGGAGAGGGTTTTGCGCATTGCTGGAAGGATAAATGGAGCTGTCAAAGGCCGGCGAATTGGAGAGTGAGGACCGTGATATCGGCGGCGACTGGATTCTCGTTCCGCGTTATCATTCCTATGACATGAATCCCTTTGAATACGATGCCTTCATCTCTCACGCATCTGAGGATAAGAGCGCATTCGTTGAACCTCTCGCGCGAGAACTCCAGAGATGGGGACTAAATATCTGGTTCGATAAGTTCTCGCTTAGGGTTGGCGATAGCCTTCGCGATTCCATTGAGTCTGGTCTTGCAAAGTCGCAGTTTGGGATTGTGGTTTTTAGCCCAAGCTTCCTTGCGAAGAACTGGCCGAAGGCAGAATTAAACGGCCTTTTCTCCAAGGAAATGGACAACGGTCGAAATGTGATTCTCCCAATTTGGCACGAGATTGGATCGGCCGAAATGAGGGCAGCGTTTCCCATCCAGTCCGACAAGGTTGCCCTGCGCAGTTCGGATGGAGTTGAAGTCGTTGCGAAATCTCTGGTCGAAAGGATTCGACCGGAACTTTTTGAAATCGAAAAGAGGAAATTGATCGCGTTTGACGCCAATTCCTCCTTCATAGAGACGGCAAAGTCTAAGTACCCCGGATACGAATTCTCATTACGTTCGGGCGACGCCGACCGCTCAGTCTCACCAGGGGTTCTTTCTGTCGTCAACATCGGTTCAAATCGCATCGACGTTAGAATCTCAGATCCTTCAAAGCTGCACGAGAAACCGCATCTGAGGCTCGCACTTACAAAGGAGGGATCAGAGAAGGTTTCCGAGTTTCTAAGAACTGGGAAGCCGCAGACCTGGGGGCCAGGCGAGGTGCAACGCGTCTCCGGATCTATCCCTTTTGTTTCTCCATTGACGTTCGGCCCTGGGCTCACTATGGCTGCAAAGCAGACTCCGCGGGACTCGCTCGCGAAATTCGTGCGGCTTGAAGTTGGCGACGAAAACCCTGTGAGATTTGCAGTCATGGAGATGCAGTTGGTCCGGTTAGGGACGGAGGAAGGGCAGATTCGGTTTTCACACAAGCTGTCTGCTCTGGAGGTGTCGCTGGCATTCTTTAATAAGGACGTGCGTCAGGGAGCCGGAGTCGCTGGATTGGATCTATCGTGTTCGTTCGATGGGCATACCTTTAAGGAATGCGAGAAAGCTATTGAGGCGGTCGATCGCATTCGAAAGGGAGAACGGTTTCGGATCCTAGATATTGAGGAGGAGAAGGTGGCCTTCGAAGGTCCGGCGCGTGAGTTTTCAACTCGAGAGGATAACTTTCCAATCGAAGTGCGGTCATTTGTCTCATTGTGTGCCCAGGTGGAGAGACGCTTCGGGGTCAGGCTTTACTATCCAGCGAACATTTCCGATGAGGATGACCGGTCACTTTTCTATTTTGATTGTCTCCTGAACGGAAGAGAATTCGCGGATTCTATATCCACCGAATCCATAATGCAGAAAGGTGACGGGGAGACATTGGAGGGGCAGCGTCGCTTCTTCGGAGGAGAAGAGATGATTCAGTTCCTTGAACCCGCGGCAAATGAAGGCTTTCCTCTCTTCGGACGACTGGTGAGAGTTCCACCTTGGGGGATTTATGCGTTTGTCCGCCCGTCCGGGGATGCTCCGATTGGTCTTCCTGAATTCGACGAGGCCCAAGTCGGTGCTGAGCTCCCACTTAAGGTTGTATCTACGAGACCTGTGCAGCTTCGGTGGAAATCGGAGATTGCACCCTGAAACTCAAGCCCGACCGGAGGCAGGTGCACTACGGCCTTCCCGTGGTAGATTGAAATTCCACAGGAGTAAAGGGGGATGGCCACGGATATTCAGCTTTCGGATAACAACCAGACCATCGATCTGCAGCAGCAGGTGGCGCGATTGCAGGCGCTTCTTGAGGCTTCGCGGCAGGTGCACTCGACCATCCGCGAGGAAGAGGTGCTGGAGAGCGTGCTGCGCATCGTGGTGCGGGAGCTGGAGATGGCTGGAGCGGCGTTTCCGGGGACGGGGCTGGCGTATGGCGCCGAGGTGATTGCGGATGCCGGGACCTCCGAGGGCGAGGGGGGCCAGACCGCGCCGCTGCCGAGTTTTCCCCTGCACGATCGCGCGGGCCGGCGCATGGCGGAGTTGCTGGTGGCGCCTCCCGACGGCCGCGACCTGACCATTTACGAGACGGATTTTCTCGAGGGCTTGACGCTGCAGGCGGCGGTGGCTCTGGAGAACGCGCGCAACCACAAGCGCAACGTGGAATATGCGCGGGTGCAGCAGGACCTGGACTCGGCGCGGGAGATTCAGCGGTCGCTGCTGCCGCAGCATTTGCCCCAGATCCCGGGCTACTCGGTGGGGTTCCGGTCGGCCACCTGCTACGAGGTGGGCGGCGATTACTTGGATATTGTGGAGATGCCCGACGGCAGCGTGCTGATGGCGGTGGCGGACGTGGCGGGCAAGGGGCTGGCGTCGGCCATGATGTCCCTCAGCTTCCGGTCGGCGTTCCGCGCCATGGCGGTGAGCGGGCCGGCTCTGGACGAGCTGGCATCGCGGATGAACCAGCATCATTGGCAGGAGGGCGAAGAGGCGCGGCGGCGGTATGTGACGGCGATTTTCCTTCGGCTTTATCCCGACCGGGGCGAGCTGGAGATTGTGAATGCCGGTCACAATCCGGGTTTTGTGGTGCATCCGGATGGAACGCGGTGCGAGTTTGAGTCGAGCGGCACGCCTCTGGGGCTGTTGCCGGGGATGCGATACTCGATCGAGCGGTGCCCGTTTGGGCCGGGTTCGCGGCTGCTTTTCTACACCGACGGGCTGACCGAGGCGTTCCGGGGGGATGAAGAATTTGGTCCAGAACGGCTGATGGAGCATTTTTCCGGGTGCCAGTCGGTAAAGGCCAATGCTATTCTCGATGCATTGTGGACAGCCATAGAGTCGTTTGTTGAGGGCGGACCGCAGGGGGACGACATGACCGCACTTGTGTTATGCCGTGGAACGGAGTCAGCGGCATGATTGCGCGCAAGTCCGCCAACGTGGAGGTGCGCCTGCCCTCGCGGATGGGCTACGAGAAGGTGGCGATGAGCACCGCCGCGTCGGTGGCCAAGCTGATGGGGTTTCGCGAAGACCGGATCGAGGATCTGAAGACGGCGGTGGCGGAGGCGTGCATCAACGCCATCGAGCACGGCAACCGGATGAACGAAGGCCTGAGCGTGGGCGTGGTGCTGTCGGCCGGCGAAGACTCGCTGGAAGTGAAGGTGATCGACGACGGCAAGGGCCTGAAGACGCTGCCCGCGAAGCCGGATATCGAGAAGAAGATGCACGGCGAAGAAGACCCGCGCGGGATGGGGATGTTTCTCATCCAGGCGCTGGTGGACGAGGCGGAGTGGGTTGCCGGGTCCAATGGGAAAAGCAGTTATGTCCGGCTGGTCATTCGGCTGGACCCCCCTAGTGAGTAGAGAATTCTACGGAGACGATACGATCGTGCAGACCGAAACCAAATCCCGAGTCGAGCAGTTCACTTCCCCCGCCGGCCACCCGGTCACCGTCCTTCGCTTCGAGGGGGACATTGCCAGCACGTCGAAAGAGGCGGTGCTGGGCGCCTACCAGGCGCTTGCCAAGGCCACCAACAAGATCGTCCTCCTGGATTTCACCAAGGTGGACTACATCAACTCGAGCGGCATCGCGCTGGTGATCCAGATGCTGATTGAGGCGGCGAACTCGGGGCAGAAGGTGTACGCGTATGGATTGTCGCCGCACTTCGTCAAGGTGTTCACCATGGTGGGGATTACCAAATACGCGGGATTATTTCCGGATCAGGCCGCGGCGCTGGCGGCGCTGTAGCGTCGTCGGTTTCCGAGTCGAGACGCTTTGGGCGGACAAGTCTCAATGATTCTTGCGTCGGCTCTGGATTAGCTTCTGTGATTCGACAAGTGCGGCAAGCGTGAGGTCGTGGAACATCGAAGCCTCGAACAGCGATTTGCCGCCTGCATTCCGCTTCAGGGCGGGAAGCTTTTGTCTTACGGCGCGATAGCTGTCCAGCATTTCGGGAACCGTGGTAACGTCGCCGGGCTGGCGGAAGATATTGCGCAGTCCGGCCATTACACCCTTCGCCGTCCCTTTGTGAATTTTGGGGTCAATTCCGTTGATGTCGCTGGTTGAGCGTTGCGCTCGATATACCTTGCTTTCAAATACAAAAACGCGGTGTTTGCCTCGGGTGACGTGCGAGCGATATAGGGCAAGGCCCAGTTCCACAGGCATGTTGAAGCGGGGAACGCCCTTGGAAAGTTGAATCCGCGAGAGGTCGTGGATGGAGAAATCCGAATCGTCGATAAGTCCGATGATGGTTGTAAGCCGGCCCTGATTTGGGACTGCAAGCGTCAGATTCACGCGCAATCCAAGCTGGGTAAGGCCGACCACATACGCCAGATACAGGGATTCAAAAGATGGATCGTAGGGGATGTTGAGAAATACGGATTCTATGCGCTTGCGCCGTGCCACACCGAACCTATCGCTTCCCCGGAACCTGAGCGTTACGGCCAGACTTCTTGCGCTCCGCAATCCTGAACGAGCTCTTCGCACGCCTGGAAGATCTCGGGACGGACGGCGCACTCATGATCTTTCGCACAGCCGCCACACGCTGGGAGCTGAGCCCGAGAATCTGTCCCATTTCTTCGGGAGTGGGTACCGGGTTGCCTATAACGTGCGCGCTCATGGACTCATCATATGCTGAAATGGAGTCGTGCGCTGAACCCAATGATCCCGGTTATCATGACCGCATGAACTTAGACGCGATGCAGGCGGCGCTGCGCGAGGCCGGCTTTGATGGCTGGCTGTTCTACGATCACCATCACCGCGATCCCATTGGCGAGCGGATCCTGGGACTCGATCCCAAGGCGCACATCACGCGGCGCTACTATTACTTTGTTCCGGCGAAGGGCGAGCCGCGCCGGCTGGTGCATCGCATCGAGCAGGGGCGGCTGGATTCGCTGCCCGGGTCGAAAGGGCTGTATGCGAGCTGGCAGGAGCTGCAGTCGGGGCTGGAGGCGATGCTCAAGGGCGCGCGGCGGATCGCCATGCAGTACTCGCCAAACAACGACATCATGTACGTGTCGATGGTGGATGCGGGAACGGTGGAGTTTCTGCGCTCGATCAAGAAGGAGATTGTGAGCTCGGCCGACCTGGTGAGCCAGTTCGAGGCGGTGTTGACGGAGGAGCAGGTCGCCAGCCATATGGTGGCGCAAAAGGCCATCGACACGATTCTGGCGGAAGGTTGGCGAAAGATGGGGCGCATGCTGCGGCCGGCGGTGGGGACGCCGGGCAGGTTCACCGAGTTCGACATGGTGGAGTGGCTGGCGAACGCCATGCGCAACGAGGGCCTGGTGTGGGAGAACGGGCCCAACGTGAGCGTGAATGCGAACGCGTCCGACTCGCACTACGAGCCCACCACGGAGCATTGCGCGGAGATCAGGCAGGGCGATTTTGTGCTCATCGATATCTGGGGCAAGGTGGACAAGCCGGACAGCATTTTCTATGACATTACCTGGACCGGGGTGGCGGGCCGCGAGCCCACGGAGCGCGAGCAGCACGTCTTCGAGACGGTTCGCAATGCGCGCGACGCGGCGATTGCAAGGGTGACGGAGGCGTTCGCTGCGGGTAAGCCGATGCACGGATTTGAGGCCGACGATGCGGCGCGGGCAGTGATTGGCAAAGCTGGCTTTGGCGAGTTTTTCACGCATCGCACCGGGCACAACATCGCGGTGGAGATTCACGGGCCGGGCGCGCATCTCGACAACCTGGAAACGCACGACGAGCGCCTGCTGCTGCCGAATACGTGCTTCTCGGTGGAACCGGGGATTTATCTGCCGGAGTTCGGAGTGAGGAGCGAAATCGACATGCTGACGGCGCCGGGGAAGGCCTGGGTTACGGGGAAGTTGCAGCGGGAGTTGGTGAGGATTTAGAGCGGTGTTGAAATGAGCAGTTCTGTTGCCAAGGCCAAGGGGTTCGTGATCGATCGAGTTCTGGAGCAGGCCCGGCAGGATGGGATTTCGCTGTCCGAGCTCGAGGTTCGCATGCTTGGCTTCGCAGAAACCACAGCAAGCGCCAAGGACGTGGAAGCGGCCGCTGCATTTGAGCGGGAAAATGACGATGAGCAATATGAATCCACGATCGCTGACCTGCTGCGAAAGGTCTACGATCGGGATGTCGCGGCCAGCAGGAAGGAGGAATGGGACCGCTCATTGGACGACTTGGCGGATGAGGACTTGTATCTGTTGGTCATGCTGGAAAAGGCCGGAATCGTCAAGACGACCACGGTTCTTTCGTTACCGGATTGGCGCCTGTTGGTGGGTCTTATTCCGGTCCTGGCGTTCGTGGCTTTGGCACTTTTGGTTGCTTTTTTGCCATGGGCTGAAAAGCTCATTCCGAACAGTTTTCTCCGCCTTGGGATTTGCGTTTTTCTGCTCGCGGCGCCCGTTCTGCTCAACCTGCTTCGAAGCAGTCGGGCGGGCAAACTGTGAGGCGAGAATCGGGCTGCTCCCTGCGGACCGCCGCAATGATGGGGAACCATCGGCGCGTCGCGCTCGTAACGATGAGGGGGACGGAATCCCCTCAGGAGTGTCGACCCTTGATGGACAAAATGCGCAGTTCTCTTCTTTGCGTGGCGGCGCTCACCGCGCTCGCCGTCTCGGTCCATGCACAAACCAACCAGGGCCTGCCGCCTGCGGACGATCTCTACAAGACCGTATCGGGGCTGGACACGGCGCTTTTCAGCGCCTACAACACCTGCAACCTCGGTAAGCTCGGCTCCATGGTGACTGAAGATCTTGAGTTTTATCACGATCAGACCGGCTTGTCCGTCGGCCGCAAGCCGTTCCTCGAAGCCATCAAGGCCAATATCTGCGGCAAGGTCCATCGCGAACTCGTTCCCGGCTCGCTCGAGGTGTATCCGCTCAAGGGCTATGGCGCGGTCGAAATCGGCGTGCATCGCTTCACCCATCCCAACGATCCCACGGCCCTCGGCGAGGCGAAATTTGTTCACGTGTGGCAGTTGAAAGACGGGGTATGGAAGGTGGCGAGGGTGATCAGCTTCGATCATCACCCGGTGAACTGATTGGCTAAGGGCGAGCGCGGACCGGTGAATCGGGCTAAACCTCAGACGCCAGCGGGGCGGCGCGCGCTTTGCCCACGCAGCGCAGAGGCGTATGCTGCCCACGAGGAGCCAAATCATGGCCGATACCGCTGCCTTCCCCTATGAAACCCGGCTCAACATTCTCTACCAGCCGCTGGAGATCATCGACGTCCACGCTGTTCCGGACGCCAGCCAGTACAAGTGGTTCAACCAGACGCTGTGCAAAGTGAACGGATCGGTGGTCCGGGTGGGCATGTTGGAAGGCGAGTACCACTGGCACAAGCACGACCAGGACGATGAGTTCTTTTATGTGGTGGAGGGCAGGCTGCTGATCGATCTCGAGGATCGGGTGGTGGAGCTGACGCCGGGACAGGGCATCGTGGTGCCGCGGACGGTGGTGCATCGCACGCGTGCGCAGGAGCGCACGACGGTGCTGATGGTGGAGAACGCGGGCATTATTCCTACGGGAAATTGAGGCAGACTGTTGACGCGAGAGGAAATTGTTCGATTGGTGAGCCGGGCTATTGCGGCGATTCAGTTTATCTACGCCCTCGTAGACATAACCTATCTTCCCGAACGAATGCTCGCGGTGAGCCATTACGGCCGAGTCGACCCGCGTCTGGGATTAACATTCGTGGGACTTCTCGAACGCGTAGAGATCAGTTCCCTTCTCCTCCGCATCGCAGGACTACTTACAGCCGCCTGGCTGTTTTGGACGTGTGGGCCGAAGATTACGGAGCTTCTGCTGCCGGGAGTTACCGCGGAGCCGGTGGTTCCGGGGGATGCCGGCGAGTCGGAGGGAACAGCACGTCCGAAAGAATGAGCCATCGCGCAAGATCGGGAAGGGCGAATCCATTCGGATTCGCCGTTCGCGCTTCTGGTGACTCAATTTGCATTCAGTCGGCGGCGAAAGCGGCTTCTTCCACGCGCTCGTTTTCTACCAGCTTCACCGGATAATACGCGTTGCGGGTGTACTGCTTCACCATGCGATTGGTGTTGAAATAAGAGCCGTTGAACGCCAGGGTGGTGCGCATCAGGTGGGCCCAGCGTTCGGGAGCCTGAAGGTAGAGCGGAACCACGGCGCTTTCCAGCTTGTTGTAGAGGTTAATCGCTTCCTGGCCGTCGTTGGCGCCGTCTTCAATGGCCCAGCCGGTGACGCCTTCAATGCAGCCCTCGATCCACCAGCCATCCAAAATCGAGAGGCTGGGGACACCGTTCAGCGCGGCCTTCATGCCGCTGGTGCCGGAAGCCTCGTAGGGCCGCCGTGGGGTGTTGATCCAGACATCGACGCCGGCGGTGAGCAGAGCGCCGAGATCCCAGGCGTAGTTCTCGAGATAAACGATGCGCAGCTTGCCTCCGGAGAGCGCAGCGGCGCGCTCCACCACCTGGCGGATGAGGGCTTTGCCGGGCTCGTCCTGAGGGTGGGCTTTTCCGGCGTAAAGCACCTGCATGCCGCCGGCGGCTTCGGCGATGCGGACCAGGCGGTCGGTATCGGTGAAGAGCAGGTTGGCGCGCTTGTAGGTGGCGACGCGGCGGGCAAAGCCGAGGGTGAGCACCCTGGGATTGAGCACCAACCCGGTGCGGGATGCGACCTCGCCCAGCAGTTCTTCCTTGGAGCGCGCGTGCGCGGAAAGCATGGCGTCGAGAGGCAGATCGATGGCGTTGCGCAGGTAGAGATTGTCGCGCCGCCATGCGGGAATGTGAGTATCCAGCATGTGCTGGACGTGTTCCGAGACCCAGGTCGGGGCATGGACGCCGTTGGTGATGGAATCGATGGCGAACTCGGGGAACATTTCGCGCGAGACTTTGCCATGCTGCAGGGCGACGCCATTGGCGTAGCGCGAGAAGCGCAGGGCCAGCATGGTCATGTTGAGCAGGCCCTCGTGGAACGCGCCGAGTTTCTGCAGGCGGGCGGTGCGTTCGCCGCCGAGGATGCGGATGGCCTCCTCGGTGGAGAAGCGGTCGTGCCCCGCGGGAACCGGGGTGTGGGTGGTGAAGACGCACCTGCTGCGCACCACTGCCAGGTCGGAATCGGTAGCCGCGCCGAGGGGACCTCCGCCGAGCTGGCTCTCGAGCAGCGCCAGGGTGAGCAGGGCAGCGTGGCCCTCATTCATGTGATAGACGTTCACATGGAGTCCGAGGGCATTGGCCATGCGGGCGCCGCCCATGCCGAGCACAATCTCCTGCTGCAGGCGGTAGTTGGTGTCGCCGCCGTAGAGGTGGTCGGTGAGGCCGCGATCCCAGCCGGAATTGCCGTCGAGGTCGGTGTCGAGCAGGAAGATGGGGACGATGTGGCCGCTGCGCCCTTCCATGTCGTAGCGCCAGCAGCGGACGGTGACGGTGCGGTTTTCAATGGAGACGGTGACGCGGGCGGGATCCTCGGCGCAGAAATCCGCGGGGTTCCAGCCCTGGACCTCTTCGGTCTGCTGGCCAGCTTGATCCAGGTGCTGGCGGAAGTATCCCTTGCGATGCAGCAGGGTGAATGCGACCAGTGGCAGGCCGAGGTCGGCGGCAGCGCGAATTGTATCTCCGGCGAGCATGCCCAGGCCGCCGGAGTAGGTGGGCATGCCTGGGTTGATCGCGATCTCCATGGAGAAATACGCGACCTGGCCGAAAGGGGGAAGGGATTCGTACGAAAAAGGTTTTGTTGGCGCAAGTGACATGGTTTACCTGATGGCCTCCGGCAGGCTGCCCGCGTGCCGGACAGCAGCCTTCCTCAAAAAACGAGCACGGCTCACCGGGAGGGCGACTTGCCTGAACGGATCGGGTTGAATGCTCCCCGATTTTAGCAAGTACGGCTCCCGAAGACTTTGCAATTTTTCAATCCAAAAAGTGGAACAAAACAGTACAGGATCAAACTCCCCAGACGTTAGCACACATGACCGCGTTGACGCACAAACAGCCACGATGTCCTTTCTATCCTCCGGAAGGGGGCGCGGCCGTGCCGGTTACCTAACAGGATTGGATGCTTTCCTGCACGCGATGCGCGCCCCCCGATGCGTGACAAATATGGATCTGGGGGGAAATGCCGGTGCGGGCGTGGTAGCGTTCCGCGAGGGCAGTGGAGAAGGCCGGGGCATGTTGCAACTCGACCAGGTTAACGGTGCAGCCGCCAAAACCGCCGCCGGTGAGACGGGCGCCGACAAGACCGGGCAGGTCCTGAGCCAATTCGACCATGGCGTCGGCTTCAGGGCAACTGGCCTCGAAATCCTGGCGGTAGCTGCGGTGGGCCTCGGCCATGAGCCGTCCCAGCTGTTTCAGATCGTGATGCAGAAGGGCCTCGGCAGCGGCCACGGTGCGGATGTTTTCGGTGACAATGTGCCGGGCGCGCTTGAGGGATTCGGGCGGCATTTCACTGCCCCAGCGGACCAGGTCGTCGGGGGTAGCGTCGCGGAGGAAGCGCACCTCGGGACGATGGCGGGCGATGACGGCGGCGGCGGCTTCAACCTGGGCGCGGCGGCTGGTATATTCGCCCCCGATCACGGCGTGTTTGACCATGGTGTTGGCGATCACCAGGGCGATGGTGTCGGGAATGGGAGCCAGGCGGAAGCTGAGGTCGCGGCAGTCGATGAGCAGGGCGTGGCCGCGGGCCCCGTTGGCGGAGACGAACTGGTCCATGATGCCGCAACTGGAGCCGACGAACTCGTTTTCCGCGCGCTGGCAAAGGCGGGCGAGGACGGGGCCGGGATATTGGACGCCGATCAGCGAGGTAACGGCGAGGGCGGTGGCGACTTCGACGGCGGCGGAGCTGGAAAGGCCGGAGCCGAGGGGGATATCGCCCCAGAGGGTGAGGCTGAAGGGGGGAATCCGGTGGCCCTCCGCGGCGAGGATGGAGAGGACGCCGAGGGGGTAGTCAGACCAATGGCCGGCGCGGCGGGCGGGCAGCGATGCGGCATCGAATTCGCGCTGCTCACCGTAATTCTCAGAGTAGAGGACGATTTTGCCGTCGGAGCGCGGAGAGATGCCGGCGAGAGTGGCGAAGTCGATGGCCGCGGGCATCACAAAGCCCTCGGCGTAGTCGGTGTGCTCGCCGATGAGGTTGACCCTCCCGGGAGCGGCGAAGACATCCGGCTCAGCGCCGAAACGGGCCCGGTGAATGGAAGCTAAGGCTGCGGGACGGTGCATACTGCTCCAATTTAGAGGATTTCAAAATCGACGTGCATCGGCCAACTGAAGGACTGCAAAGGGGCGAGGGTGCGGAACCAGGGGCCGGAGATGGCGAGGGAATCGACCGGCGCGGTAGACGGCTCCAGGGCAACGCAAACCTGTTTGGGGCCGGGACGATCGGGCCATCCGCCGTAGCAGATCCAGAGGCCGAGGTAGGGGGTGGCGGCAGAATCGAAGCCGACGCGGATGCGGACCCCGGCGGAGCGGCGCTCCAGAGCGCACCAGTTTTCCTGGGCAGAGAGCGGGCCGGCGAAGAGCTTGTCGCCGATGCCGGAGTCGGGAGGCTGAGCGAGGCTGAGGTCGGTGGAGGCGCCGTCCGCAAGGGTCGCAATGGGCCAGGAAACGGAGTCGCCATTGCGGCCCAAACGATTTCCGCCGGAGCCTTCGAGGCGCAGGGAGCGAATGGAAGCGGGGAGCAGGATGCGGTCGCCGGGAGCGGCGGCGAACAGCGGATGCGCTGCCCAGGACCAGGGAACAGGAAAGCCGCCGGTGTTGGTCAGCTTGTACTGCGCGGCGATGTGAAAGCCGGATGGGGTCTCGGTGAGAGCGAGGGTGCGTTCCAGTTCCAGGGGAAGCGAGAAGCAGGCCCCGCGCAGGGTGATGGAATCGCGGGACTGGCCGCTTTGGATCGAGAATGCCTGGCTAACATCCCACGGCACGCGCCACAGGTCGCCGTGGTCGGGAATGTGGGCCGGACCGGAATTGGTGGGGACGGTGCATGCGGCGACGGAGGGCAGGCATTCGTCCCAGCCGCTGGCATCGCCTCCATCGAAGGGCATGGTACGGGTGCGGAGGGCAATGGGCGCCAGGGGGGACTGGAGGAGTTGGTGGCCGCGGAATTGGATGGAGGCGATTTTGCCACCGAATTGGGGGAGGAGGGTGAGAGAGCAGTCTCCGGCCCGGATGAGAACGTTTTCTTTCCCGCTTAAGACGCTACTCGACGCCATCTCCTGAACTTTCCTAACTTGCCAGAGTTTCCTGGCCGGCCGCGGTCAATTCCTGCCAGATTCGATCGAGCCAGGGTTCGTGTTCCGGCTTCATCAGCACCGAGCGCAGGCAGGTGACCAGCTCCGGCGGGTGCGCTGGCGCAAACCACTGTTGGGGCAATTGTACTAGCGCCAGGTGGAGATTGCGGGCGGCGCAGGCGGCAAAAAGCTTCTGGGCCAAGGCGGAGGCGTTGGCCGGGGAGGCGGCGCGGACGTTCCAGACCACAATGTCGAGATCGGGGGGGCCGGCGGCGAGGGCGGCGAATCGGGAATCGTGGCGGAGGCGGCGATCGAGTTCGAGGGCGGCGCGGCGGCCGGCGGCGAGTCCGCGGGCAAATTCGCAGCCGGGCTCCAGAGGCAGGAGCTGCTGGGTGGCCCAGAGAGCTACCGCGGCGGCGCCGGCTCGGGAGCACTCCAGGCTGATCTCGCCGAGGTGAAGCTCCTTCGACGTGAAGTAGGTGTAGGGGGAATCGTGCTGGTAAAAGCGGCCCACCGCGGGATCGCGGAAGAGCACGCACCCGCAGCCATAGGGCTGCAGCCCGTGCTTGTGGGGATCGATGACGATGGAGTCGGCCTGTTGGATTGCGGCGAACGCGCGGCGAGCGGGCTCATCGAGCGCCTCGGGGATCAGCTTGAAGTAGCCCCCATAGGCCGCATCGACGTGGACGCGAAAGAGATATCGATTGCGCAGTTCGAGGATCGCGTCAAGGGGGTCGACTGCGCCTATGGCGGTGGTGCCGAGGGTTACGACCACCGTGCCCACGTCGCCCTTGCGCAGCTCGGATTCGAGGGCGTCGAGGTCAATGCGTCCGCTGCTGTCGGCGGGAATGGAGGCGTAGGGGAGTTTGAGGACGGAGGAGATGCGCTGGTGGGTATAGTGGGCCTGCTCGGACCCCAAAATCCGAGTCCGGCCGCGCTTTTCCGGGACAATCTGGCCGGCGATCCAGAGGGCTTCGAGGTTGGCAATGGTGCCGCTGGAGGTGAGGTGGCCGAGATAGGAGCCGTTCTCCGCGGTCCAGCCGATCATGGCGGCGATCTGGGTGACCGCTTCAATCTCCATTTCGGAGCTGGCGCGGCCACCGTCGCGGGCGTGGTTGTTGGGATTGATGGCCATGGCGAGGGCATAGGCGGCGCGGGCGATGGGATGGGGCGGCTTGAGCATCTGGCCGGCGTAGAGGGGGTGAAAGTAGGGGTAATTGTCACCGAGCCGGCGGGCGGTGAGGTCGAGCAACGCGGCCATCGCGTCGAGCCGATCCGGGGGAATTTCAGGGGTGGCGGGAAGGGCCTGAAACTGCTGCCGGAGGCGCTCGGCGGCGGTGGCGAGAAGGCCGGGGATGGGGTCGTGGACCATATCCCATGATAGCGGGGGCTGCGGCAGGTTATTCATTTCGGGGATGTTGCCCCCGTGAAATTCCTGAAATGGGAGGGCGGGTGAAGATTTTGGTTTTCGATTTTGGGAGCAATGCTACAATGTCTCCAGCGTTAGAGTCGAACCGGGCGTTAGCAGTTCCTCGCCCAACCAAGCAAGATTCTGCCAGTGGTCGCTCCGATTCATCCAGCGCAATTCAATCAGCAGGAAACACGATCAAAATGGAACAAGGTACTGTGAAGTGGTTTAATGACGCGAAGGGCTTCGGCTTTATCTCGCGTCAGAACGGCGAAGACGTTTTCGTGCACTACTCGGCAATCAATTCAAGCGGATTCAAGAGCTTGCAGGAAGGCCAAGCCGTGCAGTTCAATGTGGTGAAGGGGCCCAAGGGTTGGCAGGCGGCGGACGTTCAGCCTCTGTAGACCGTTTGGCCGGATTCGGCAGAATCTTAGCAACAGCAAGGGCTGGGAGAGATCCCAGCCCTTGCTGTTTGTGGGAAAGACAGGGAGTAGGGAATAGGGAGCAGGGAGTAGAAAAGCGGTGAGCGGGACGAAGTGACGAGGGGAACGGCAGTCCGATTACGAGTTGCGGCGGTCGGCGTCGATGGTGGGTGGCTCGCGTCCCGCAAACTTGGCGGCGCTAGGCTTCGATTTGCGATAGACGTTGGCTACGGCCAGCGTCCAGAGGGGCACCAGGTCGACCCCGGGCACCAGCTTGGCGGCAAACGACGGCAGAAACTCCCAGTGCCAGCCGAGCAGGTAGGTGAGCGCGCCGGCAACGCCGAGATCGACGAGGTCGTCCGCCGGAGACGCCGCGCCCTCGACAAACAAGGGGAAGACGAAGAGTTGAAGCAGGTCGGCGGCGATGGCCAGTGCCATGGCGGCTCGCATGCGCGGGCCCGCGGAGAAGGTGAGCTTGCCGCGATGGATGGACTGCGGTTGAATCATGGCTTTAAATGCCGACGCGCCGGTCATAGGACGAGCCTGCGTCGGTGGTGCTGCATCCTATTATCGCCCCGGGTCGAAGAGCTGGAGTCCCCCAAAAAAGGAGATGCCGGTGGCGATGACCTCGGAGGGTGTAGTCGCCAGCCGGCATCGATTAACAACGCAGATCGGATGCGGGATCGATTGTGAGCGGTCTCGTCGTGCCCTGAGGCTACGGAGAGAACCACAGATAGAGACTGCAATTTCTGCGGCGGCCCGGTTTGTGTGATCGCCGGAATTACGGATCCGGCGGTGGGTCCTGCCGATTTTTCAACTTGACCTGCGGAGGGCGGGGCGGGTGTTCCCTTGTTCCGCTTGCCCTGCATGCGCGGTGCAGAGCCAATCACTCTGCAAGGTAAGATGCGTCAAAGCGCCCAAGTGGGTGCATCGCCCAGAATGGCGGCGCCGGAATTTGCAGCGGGGCCGTTGCAGGCGGAGACGAGAAAACCGCGCTGGGGATGGGCCTCGGGGCCGGCGATCTGGCGGTGGTGGCTGCGCAGAGTCCTGGCGATTTCCCTGAGCGCCTGCACCCGCTCCGCCTTGTTGTGGCGCTCCCAAACGAGCGCGAATCCCCGCCCGCAGACACTGCAACAGATTTCGGGGGAATCAGAAGTGCTTTTGCACAAGACTTGCATGTGACCTCTTTCGGATTTGCACTATCCAGCCACAGTGGAAACATTAGCCCGCGTGCAAATGAGTTGCCCATGCCCCGGACCGGGACGTGCGCGGGCCTTTGGGGGTAGTGAGAATCCCACTGTTGTGCTTGGCCAATCGTTTTAGTACAGACGATGCGGGTTTGGCAATGAGGAAATTCGGGGACGAAATTGGGGGGCCGCGAGGCCTATGGGGAGGAGTGGCGTGGAGCGCCGGGCGAGCGCTCGGGGACCGCTGTATCCTGTTAGATACCCGCGCAATGCACAACCGCGCTGAATCCAAACGGGAATCCTTTTCTTATGAGCAAGTCGACGATCGCCATTCAACTGCCTGACGGCGCGGTCCGCGAAGTACCCGCAGGCACGACGCCGTTTGAGATTGCCAACTCGATTTCGCCGCGGCTGGCGGCTGCGTCGGTAGTGGCGCGGATTACTCCGCTGACCGCTTCGACCAATTGCGGAGCGGAAAAGAAGGAAGATTCGGCCGAAGCAGCAATGTATTCCGCGGAGGACAAGGGCGCTCCGCGGCTGGTGGACCTGGCGACTCCGCTGCACGAGGACGCGAAGCTGGAGTTGGTGAAGGAGAACGATCCGGAGGCGCTGAAGGTGGTGCGGCACTCGGCCGCGCACGTTCTGGCCACGGCGGTGCTGGAGCTGTTTCCTGAGACCAAGCTGGGGCACGGGCCGGCCACGGACTCGGGATTCTTTTACGATTTCTATCGCGAGAAGCCGTTTACGCCGGAGGACCTGGCGGCCATTGAAGCCAAGATGGCCGATGTGGTGGCGCGCGACGAGAAGTTTGTGCGCGAGTATGAGCCGCGGGAAGAGGCGCTCAAGGAGTTCGAGCGCGACGGCGACTTCATGAAGACGCACTTTGTGACGCGATTCACTCAAGCCGGCGAGCAGGTGAGCTTCTATCGCAACGGCAAGTTCATGGACTTTTGCCGCGGGCCGCACGTGCCTTCGACGGGGCGCGTGAAGGCGGTCAAGGTGATGAGCATCTCCGGCGCGTACTGGCTGGGCGACGAGAATAACCCGCAACTGCAACGGATTTACGGGACGGCGTTTTTCTCGAAGAAGGACCTGGACGACTACCTGGTGCGGCTGGAGGATGCCAAGCGGCGCGATCACCGGCGGCTGGGGAAAGAGCTGGAGCTGTTCACGGTGAGCGAGGATGTGGGAGCGGGGCTGCCGCTGTGGCTGCCCAAGGGCGCCACCATCCGGCGGCTGCTGGAGGAGTACATTCTCGACCTCGAGCGCAAGGATGGGTACGAGCACGTGTACACGCCGGACCTGGCCAAGGTGGATCTCTACATCCGCTCCGGCCACTGGGCGCATTATCACGAAGACATGTTTCCGCCCATGGATCTTGAGACCGAGCGCATGGTGCTGCGGCCGATGAACTGCCCCCACCACATTCTGATCTACGAGTCGAAGCCGCGCAGCTATCGCGAGCTGCCGGTGAAGTTGGCGGAGCTGGGAACCATGTACCGCTACGAGCGGTCGGGCGTGTTGAGCGGATTGAGCCGCGTGCGCTGCATGACGCTGAACGATGCGCACATCTTTGTCACGCCGGATCAGATCAAGCAGGAATTCTCAAACGTGATGCGGCTGGTGGAGCGGGCGTATCGCGATCTGGGGATCACGCAATACAGCTACCGTTTATCGTTGCGCGACCCGGCGAACAAGGAGAAATACGTCGACAACGACGCCATGTGGGAGCTGGGCGAGCAGGTGTTGCGCGATGCCATGAACGGGCTGGGGCTGAAGTACCGGGAGGCGCGCGGCGAGGCGGCGTTCTACGGGCCCAAGGTCGACATCCAGCTTGCCGACGTGATGGGACACGAGGAGACCTACTCGACGATCCAGGTGGACTTTCACCTGCCCAGCCAGTTCGGGCTGGAGTACACGGGCGCGGACGGCAACAAGCATCGCCCGGTGATGATTCATCGCGGCGTTATCAGCACCATGGAGCGGATGACTTCGTATCTCATCGAGTTATACGCGGGGGCGTTTCCGCTGTGGCTGTCGCCAGTGCAGATGGGTCTGGTGCCGATCAGCGAGCGTCACGCGGATTACGCGCGCAAGGTGGAGGCGGAGCTGAGGGCCGCCGGGTTCCGCGTGGAAACCGACGCGCGCAACGAGAAGATGAACGCGAAAATTCGCGACTTCGCCAACCAGAAGACGCCGTACATTCTTGTCTTCGGCGACAAGGAAGAGGCGGCGAACGCGGTGAGTGTGCGGACGAGGGGCAAGGGCGATCAAGGCGCGATGCCGCTGGCGGAGTTTGTGGCGAAGGCCAAGCGCCTGGTGGAGTCGAAGTCGACGGAGTTGTAGCGCGAATTCCAGGTTAGAGGGATAATCTCTGCATGGCGACGCAGCCCATCTACGATAAGCCCGTGAGCGTCGAGGAATACCTTTCGACCGTCTACGAGCACGATTGCGAGTACGTGGACGGTGTCATCGAGGAGCGCGACTTGGGCGAGTTCGAGCATTCCTACGTGCAGGGTTTGTTGATCACGATGTTCAACATGCATGAAGAGGATTGGGGAGTTTTCGCACTTCCGGAACAGCGGATTCAGACCCGAAAAACCCACTTCAGAATTCCGGACGTCACAATCCTGCGCGAGGGTACAAAGTACGAAGGGATTCTGACGCACCCGCCCTTTTTGGTGATTGAAGTACAGTCGCCGGAGGTGCCGATGCGGCGCACGGCTGCCAAGGCGGCCGAGTACCGCGACTTCGGGATCGAACATGTTTGGGTGCTGGATCCGTATGCTCGCGTAGCTTATCGAGGAACTACTGACGGGCTGGAACTGGTGCGCACTGGGGAACTTTCGATCCCGGACACGCCGATTCGGATCGTTCCATCGGAGATATTCGCCAGGCTTGAAAAGAAGCTGCGATAGTCAATACCCGGCGGCTTTGCCGTAGTGGCTGCGGTGATCCTGGCCGCCTTCGAGTTCCCCCGTTTTCGGGTCGATGGCGATGCACTCGCCGTTGGACCAGTGATGGGTGCTCTCGGCGACTGCGTAGCCTTCCTTCGTCAGAGCTTCGATGGTTGCGGCGGAGAAGCCCGGCTCCAGATACAGCTTGTCGGGCAGGTATTGGTGGTGGAAGCGCGGAGCATCCACCGCCTCCTGGATATTGAGGCCGCCCGCGGCGACCGACAGGAAGATGTTGCCGACGGTGGTGATGATGCGCGGGCCGCCGGGCGAGCCGAGCACATAGCGCAGCTTGCCGTCCTCAAGAATGATTGTGGGCGTCATGGCGCTGAGCGGGCGCTTGCCGGGGGCGATGGCGTTGGCGGGGCCTTGAATGAGGCCGTACATGTTGGGCACGCCCTGCTTGGAGGCGAAGTCGTCCATTTCGTCGTTGAGCAGGAAGCCGAGCGCGCCCGAGGTGACCGCCGAGCCGAAGCTGTTGTTGAGCGTGGTGGTGACGGCGACGGCGTCGCCCTGGCTGTCGACGACGGAGTAGTGCGTGGTGTCGTTGGATTCGCGATAATGGCCGGCGGTCTCTGGCGCGGGGGGCAGAAAGCCGGCGGTCCGCAGCAGCGAGGCGCTGGGCGTGGCGCGGTCGGGCTGAATGCCGGCTCGCCAGGCGGAGGCATAGTTTTTCGACGTCATTTCGGCCACGGGAATGGGGTTGTAATCGGGATCGCCGAGATAATCGGCGCGATCCATGAAGGCGCGTCGCCATGCCTCGGTGATCAGGTGCAGGGATGCGGGCGTGCGATCGCCGAGTTTGGCCAGGTCATAGGATTCGAGAATGTTCAGGGCGCTGATCAGCACGATGCCGCCAGACGACGATGGAGGCGCGCTGAGAAGGGTGTAGTGGTGGAAGCTGCCGATCACGGGGTGGCGCTCGACCACTTTATATTGCGCCAGGTCGTGAAGGGTGAGGAGCGCGCCGCCTTTTTTCAGGTCGGCGATCAGCTCCTGCGCCATTTTGCCGTGATAGAGGTCGTCGGGATCGGCGGCGATGCGCTCCAGGGTGCGCGCCAGCTCCGGCTGACGGAAGGTTTCGCCCTCTTTGTAGAAATTGCCACCGCGCTGGAAGATGCGCGTGGAGTCGGGAAACTGGGTCAGGGTGGCGTCGTGGAGCTCGGCGGCTTCTTCGGCGGTGAGCTGGAATCCCTGGGAGGCGAGGCGGATGGCTGGCGCCATGGCGCGCGCGAGGCCGAGTTTGCCGTATTTGCGCTCGGCATAGACCAGCCCGGCCACCGAGCCCGGGGTGGCAATGGCGCGATACCCGGTGATGCTGGCGCCGGGAATGAGGTTTCCGTGCGCGTCCTGGTACATGGTTTCGGTGGCGGCCAGCGGCGCTTTTTCGCGGAAATCGAGGAAGGTGGTGCGGCCGTCATGGGTGCGAAGGAGAAGGAATCCGCCGCCGCCGAGGTTGCCGGCCGCGGGATGGACGACAGCCAGCGCAAAGCCGGTGGTCACCGCGGCATCGACGGCGTTGCCGCCCTGGCGCAGGACCTCGACACCGGCATCGGAGGCGAGGTGGTGCACGCTGACCACCATGCCGTGACGCGCGCGCACCGGCTGCTCGCCGCGCCACGGAAGCGCGCGGCCGCCCGATTGCGCGTAGCCGCAGGCGGGGAGGGAGACGATGAGGCCTGCCAGGATGAGGAAGAAGGAGCGCCGGGTCATCATGCCCTGACAGGATACGCGAGCCGGGGAGGTTGTTCCGGGTCCGTTAAAGCGCGGGGACTGACAATTCAAGTAGGGGGCGCGGTGGTTCCCACGCTTGCGCCAGAAAAAAGGCGCAAACATGGGGCACGGAAGATTTCTGGATCCCATCCAGTTTTAGTGGACGGACTCGGAGCTTTTGTGGCTGGCCATCGCCCGAAAATGGTCAGCCCCGGCCGGGGAGTTTCCCCGCCGGGGCTGTCTTGAGGATTCGGCATGGAGGACCTGTAAGCCGAATTCTGTCGTGTGCGGTCATTCCTCTAGGCGTCGCGTTGCCGCGAACGCTCATCAGCGACCTACCCGGAGGTTTCGGCAATTGCTTGAGCCGCCTGGGCGCATCGGGCCGATGCGCAGCGCGGCCGGACTCTTCGGCCTGCGCTTCCCTCCCTATTTGGTCTTGCTCCGTGTGGGGTTTACCCTGCCTCCGGCGTTACCGACGGAGCGGTGCGCTCTTACCGCACCATTTCACCCTTACCGCGGCGCGGACCGGCCGTCGAGGCGAACCTCTCGGGTCTTTCCGGGTCTCCCTGATCCTTGCGGAACAGGGGCAGCCGGGGCGGTATCATTTCTGTGGCACTGGCCGTCTATGCGCCTTGACGCGCACATCCCGGACGTTATCCGGCACACTGCCCTGCGGAGTTCGGACTTTCCTCTCCCGGTTTCGCCTGCCGAAGCAGACTCGCCGGCAGCGACCGCCCGGTCCTCCTGCCATGTCTAGTTTAGCGCGAATGCAATTCCGTTGAATCGGCGCCGGGGGTTGGGCCATCCATTCTCTACCGGCGCTGGCCGTGGAATTCCCCATCGAGCTGTTTCGCGACAAGGAGACTCATGAAGATTGTTGCCACCATCGCCCGCATTCTGATGGGCATCGTGTTTCTCGTCTTCGGCCTGAACAAGTTCTACATGTTCATTCCCTCGGGACCGCTGCCGACCGGCGCGGCCGGGCAGTTCATGGGAGCGCTCATGTCCACCCACTACCTCATGTTCATAGGGTTCTTCGAAGCCGCTGGGGGGCTGATGCTGCTTTTCAATCGCTATGTGCCGCTGGGGCTCACCGTCCTGGGGCCGGTGATTGTGAACGTTTTGCTGATCGGATTTCTCATGAGCCCGATGGCCCTTCCGTCTGGGATTCTCGTCACCCTTTGCTGGTTCATCGTCTTCTGGCGCGTGCGTTCGGCGTTTGCGGGAGTTTTTCAGCCCACCGGGCAGCACTAAAACCACCCATGGCCGCGCTTCCAGCGACGTCGCGCTGTCGCTCCTTACAATAATGAGTGAGATGATTCAATACCTCTATCTCGGGCGCGTGGGTTACGACCAGGCGCTGCGGCTGCAGCAAGAGCTGGTGGAGCTGCGCCGCGACGACCGCATCGGCAATGTTCTGCTGCTGCTGGAGCATCCGCCGGTGCTGACGCTGGGCCGTCATGCCCGGCGCGAGAATGTGCTGGCGGGGGACGAGCTGCTGGCGGCGCGCGGAGTGACCCTGCACCAGATCAACCGCGGCGGCGACGTGACCTATCACGGGCCGGGGCAATTGGTGGGCTATCCCATCTTTGACCTGCGCAGCCTGGAGAACCCCGGCGGCGGCCGCATGGGACCGGTGGATTTTGTGCGCCAGATGGAAGAGGCGCTGATCCGGGTTTGCGGCGCGTATGGGGTGCGGGCGGGGCGGATCGCGGGGCTGACCGGCGTGTGGTGCGGGCTGGATTCGCAGCAAAGTGAAGGCGAGCAAGCCGCGGGGGCGAGGAAGATCGGCGCTATCGGCATTCACGTCTCGCGCGGCATTACTTCGCATGGTTTTGCGTTCAACGTCACCACCGATCTGCGCGATTTTTCGCTGATCAATCCGTGCGGCATCACGGACAAGCCGGTGACCAGCCTGGAGCGCGAAGTTGCGGATGCGGCCGGTCTCCCGGGGCTGGAAGCAGTGGCGGAGGAGGCAGCGCGGATGTTCGAGGCGGTATTCAAGCAGCCGGCAGTGAAGGTCGAAACTTTGGCCGCGCTGCGGGCGCAGGCGGCGGCATACGAGCACAAAGCGGAAGAGCCGCGGCCGGGCGATGACACCCCGCTGCACGTTCCCGCCGAGCTGGAACGGGTGCACGGCGAGCCGGATAGGCCGGTGCGGGCCTGAACCGCTGCCTGCCAAGGGCATAGCGCGACATTTATAATCCGGCAGGAACCGGGCGCTGCCGGCGCCGCACGGAGAGAACGATTCGATGACAACCGACGTGGTCATGCCCCAGATGGGCGAGTCGATCTTTGAGGGCACCATCACCAAATGGCTGAAGCAGCCCGGGGAGCCGGTGCAGAAGGACGAGCCGCTCTTCGAAATCTCCACTGACAAGGTGGACGCGGAGATTCCGTCGCCGGTGAGCGGGGTGCTCAGCGAGATCAAGGTGCCGGAAGGCGAAACCGTGGAGGTGAATACGGTGGTGGCGGTGATTGGCGACGCGGTGGCCGGCAAGGGCTCGGCGACACGCGAAGCTCCGCCCGCCGCGAAGCAGGAGCCGCGAAGAGCGCCCCAACCAGCGAAGCCCGCAGCGCAGGCGGAGCCGAAAGCCCCTGCGGCGGAAGAGGCCGGCGGAACCGAAGTGGTGATGCCGCAGATGGGTGAATCCATTTTTGAGGGCACCATCACGAAGTGGCTGAAGAAGGCCGGCGACACGGTGCAGAAGGACGAGCCGCTGTTTGAAATTTCCACGGACAAGGTGGATGCGGAGATTCCGTCGCCGGTTTCGGGAGTGCTGCGCGCCATCCAGATCGGCGAAGGCGAGACAGTGCAAGTAAACACGGTGGTGGCGGTGATCGGCGGAGCGGGAGACGCTTCCGGTTCCACCGCTGTGGCGCAGTCCGACGGTAGCCCGACCAAAGAAGCGGCGGTGCAGAGCGGCCCGTCGACGCAAGCCAGGGCAGCGGCTCCGCCGCCTGCGGCCATGCCCGCGCCTGCCGCGCCAGCCACCCCGGAGCCGGAGCTTGCCGAGCCGGTTCGCTCGTCGCCGCTGGTGCGCAGGATGGCCAAGGAACACCGGCTCGATCTGCGGCGGATTCAAGGCACGGGAAGCAACGGCCGTATCACCAAGGAAGACGTGGTCGCGTATCTGAACAACCGCGGCGCGTCGGCGGCGCCGGGGACTCAGGCCACCAGGTTGGCCCCACCGCAGGTGGCTCCTGGAGCTGCGTCAGAAAAGTTGGCCCCACCGCAGGTGGTGGCGGAGTTCGAAGACAAGCTGGAGCCGATGAGCCGCATGCGCGGCATTATTGCGCAGCGCATGCTGGAGAGCCGGCAGACCATTCCCCACGCCTACCTGATGTACAAGGTGGACATGACGCGGGTGGTGCGGCTGCGCGAGCGGGAGCGGGTGGGCTTCGAGCAGCGCCATGGAATCAAGCTGACCTATATGCCGTTCATTGCGGCCGCAGCGATCGAGGCGCTGCGCAAGTTTCCCATCGTGAACGCGGCGCTCGAAGGCAACGCGATTCGCTTTCACGGCAGTGTGCACCTGGGCATCGCGGTGGCGCTGGAGTGGGGACTGCTGGTACCGGTCGTGCGGGATGCGGACCGGCGCAGTTTCAGCGAAGTGGCTGCGGCCACGGCGGACCTGGCGGAACGCGCGCGAACCAAGAAGCTGAAGCCGGAAGAGGCGTCGGGATCGACGTTTACGCTGACTAATTTTGGCGTGTTCGGCGGCGAGTATGGAACCCCGATCATCAACCCGCCGGAGTCGGCCATCCTGGCCATCGGCGGCCTGAAGAAGGAGCCGGTGGTGCGGACCGATGCCGAGGGGAACGATACGATCGCGATCCGCTCGATGCAGCAGTACTGCCTGGGTTTCGATCACAGGCTGATTGACGGCGCGGATGCGGGGCGATTCATGACCGCGTTCAAGGATGCGCTGGAGGGGTGGTCGGGGGAGATTGGCTAAAGGAGTTTGCGAAATTCTTCGATGCTGAGCCCAGCGTCCTGCACAATGCCGCCCATCGTGAAGGCGTTGATGGGATTGTGTCTCGGGATGACGAGAAATCGGGTTCCATTGGTCATCACGATGTGCGATCCCTGGCGAAGAATCCAGTAGCCTGCCTTTTCAAAGGCCGAGACGGCGCGCAGATGATTTATTCCTGGGAGTTTTGGCAAGACTTGCTCATGGCCTAGGCGACCGCAACCTCAACGATTCGGCTCTCCTGATCTTTGGTCGTCTCCTCGACGGCTTCGAGATACTCCTGAATCGCCAGGCGTATATTGGCCAGCGCTTCCTCTTCCGTCGCTCCCTGTGACCAGCAACCGGGCAGTCCGGGGCAGTAAACTGCATACCCCTCATCCGAGTGAATGAGCACGACGCGATATGGAATCGTGTTCGCCATGGCAGCTATGGTACACCTATGCGGTAATCGAGGTTTGGTTGGCTGCCTGAAGCGAAACGAAGTGGGGACCTGGAGGTCCCCGCTACAGGAGGCCTGGAGACCGGCGGTACCGATCGACGCGGCTGCGGAAATAGGCTTCTCTGGTCTTGCCCTAGCGCGACCCGGCCCAGGCGATGCCGTCGGAGTTCCTGCCATCCTGAATAGTGCGGATGACCTTCCATGTGCCTAAGTCAATC
Organism: Occallatibacter sp.; assembly: GCA_035552555.1. Lineage (GTDB taxonomy): Bacteria > Acidobacteriota > Terriglobia > Terriglobales > Acidobacteriaceae > Telmatobacter. Next base: position 2,905 of record DASZLF010000068.1, on the reverse strand, counting down.
TCGGCGATCTGGCGCGACGCCACGCAACTCACATACGTCACCTTCCCGCCGGGGCGCATCAGCACTTCTTCAGGATCGGCGGGCGTTTGCACGCTACGGACCACCTGCATGGTCATGAGATCGACCACAGCGACTTCGCTTTTGGCGGGAATCGTCACAACCAGGTAACGCCCGTCGAGCGTGGGCGCAGTTCCATACGCGATGCCCTCCAGCGGAATCCAGTGCGCCACCTTGTTGCTTGCGGTGTCGATGGCCGCGAGCTGCGGCCTGGTCTGGTCGGCGGTGAAAACCCACTTGTCGTCGGGCGTGATGGAGATGCGCTGCGTATTGCTGGAAACCGGAATCACCGCCAGCATCTTGCGCGCCGCGATGTCGAGCACCGAAACCGTCCCCGGCCCCACGTTGGCGGTGTAGCCGCGGCGGCCGTCGTGCGACAGCGCCAGCATGTGGCTCTCCGCCTGCCCCGTGGGAATCGAGCCCACAATTTTCAGTGTCCTGGGATCGATGAGGGTGATGGTCTTATCCAGCTCCGTGGTCACGTAGAGCAGCCCGTCTTTCGGTCCGAGGACCGGATCATGCGGCCGCACGCCGTGGCCGAAGTCCACGTTGCCGACAATTTTTTGCGAGGCGATATCGATGACTGCCAGGTTGCGGCCGTCGGTGCCCGGCTTGCCCACGCCGGAGTTGCCGTAGATGGGCACGAATGCGAGCTTTCCATCGCGCGAGGCGACGACTTCGTGCCCGGTGAACCCGCCCTCTGGAACCGCGGCGATGAGCTTGCCGGAAACGGGGTCGACGATGCCCAGGCTGGCCTCGCCCTTCTGCGCCACCAGCAGGCGCGGCGACTGGGCGAACACGGATGGAGCAACAAAAGCGAACAGCAGCACGACGCGCGCAGGATGCATGGACGAGCCCTCCCGGGGAACGGCGGATTGCCATCCAGCATAGCGAGCGCGGCTGCCAGTGTGCCAGCAAAAAGGCTTTGAGCACTGAGGCGCGCAGATGCCGAGCGAGTTGCCCGGGGTATCGAGGTGTACATTTTATGTGCGATGAATACCATCTCTCGACGCAGGTTTATTGCCAGTGCAGCTTTTTCTTTTGCCGCGGCCCGGCTCGGCGCGCAGGCCCCGACGGCGCAGGCCACGCTCAACATTTCCGGCGAGGCCACCGGGCCGTACATGCCGGAAGATTTCGTGGGGCTGTCGTATGAAGTACAGCAGGTTACCGATCCCAATTTCTTTTCAGAGAGGAACACGGGGCTGATCGCGCAGTTCAAGTCGCTCTCGCCCCACGGCGTGCTGCGGCTTGGCGGCAACACCAGCGAGTTCGGGTATTGGAAGCCAACCGCCGATTCGCCCGAGCCGGAGCATCCCAAAACGCGCGAGGTGGTGGGCGAGCCCAAGGCGCAGTATTACGCGGTGACTCCGGAGGCGGTGCGCAACCTGGCTGGATTTCTCAAGGCCGCCGGATGGACGTGCCTTTACGGCATCGGCATGGGCACCAACACGCCGGAGCGGGCGGGCGAAGAGGGCGAGTTCGTGGCCAAGGCGCTGGGAGCGAGCCTGCAGTATTTTCAGATCGGCAATGAAGTGGACCTGTTCCGGAACCACCTGCGCGATCCCAAGACGTGGGGGGTGAAGCCGTACCTGGAGGAGTGGCTGGCTCTGGCTCGCGCGGTTGCGGCGCGAGCGCCGGGAGCGAAGTTCGGCATGCCCGATGTGGCGGGGGCGGTGGACTGGCTGATGCAGATTGCCGAGCAATGGCCGTCGATTCAGAATCCGCCCAACGTGACGCGGCTGACGCACCACTATTATTTTGGCGGTCCGGCTACCAATCCCGAGGTCAACATTCCCAACCTGCTGAAGCCGGCCACCATGGCGCGCGTGCAGAAGAACGCGGACATTGCCGCGGCGGCGGCGAAGAAGATGGGCGTGCGGGTGCGCATGACGGAGGGCAACACCTGCTATCGCGGCGGCAAGCCGGGGGTGTCGGATGTGTTTGCCGCGGCGCTGTGGGCGGCCGATTACGCGCTGCTGCTGGCCAGCAACAACTACTCCGGCGTGAACCTGCACGGCGGAACCGGCAAGTCGGTGGCCAACTCGGTGGGCGGATTTCTTCCCGGCGACGTGATGCTGAAGGACAAGGGCGAGACGCGGGAGCAGATCGCCGCGCATCCCCATCCGTTCTACACGCCGATTGCAACGTTCGGCGACCATTACATGCTGGAGCCGGTGGGCCTGGGGCTGCAGTTCGCCGGAGGATTTGCGGGGGCAACGTTCCTCGAGGGCGACCTGACGGCGCAGTTGCAGGCCAGCGGAGTGAATGCGACCGCGTATGCGGTGAAGCTGGCCGGCGGCGCCACCTCGGTCATCGTGCTGAACAAGGACCTGGAGAAGGATCTCGCGGTGACGGTGAACTTCGCGAAGGCTGGCAGGGTGCGGACCGAGACTCTGCATGCGCCGTCCATCGACAGCCGCGAGGCGCACATCACGCCATCGAGCCAGGTCGCGCATTTGCAGCAGGGCAAGTATGTGGGGCTGGTTGCTCGCGGATCGGGCTTGCGATTGACGGTGGTATGAGGATTGGATTTTGAAGCGTCTTCGACTTCACAGCTTGCCAAAAGAACGCCTCGGGAAAGCCCAAACGCGTAACAGCGCGACTTCAGGAAACTGACACGCGTAAGGGCGCGACTTCAGTCGCGCCGTATGTGGCTCAAAATCAATGTGGGCTTTAGCCCCTGCGGTCGATTTTGACCCCCAGCAGAGTAGATTCTTACCGCCGCATTCGTAAACAAGACTACTTCAACAAAATTCATGCAGCTTCGAGCAGTTGAATGATGTTACGGATGGAATGGTCGGCTTTGTGGAAGGCCGATTCGAGTTTGCTGTTTGGCCGTGGGGGTTCC
>DASZLF010000067.1:0-1583 GCA_035552555.1 Occallatibacter sp. | reverse complement strand
AACGCCTCGACTCGCGCTTCGGCCAACAGTTCCGTCAACGCCGCCTCATGACCGCTCACGCACGCGAGGAAGCGAACATACAGTATCCGCAGCGGCTGCCCCAGTCGGGGTACCGCAATCTTCGGTATCAACGGCGTGGCGATTCGCAACAGCCCCAGTGCAAACCTCAACGACGGTGGCAATCCCATCAACACGTTCTGCCTCAGCTGTCCCGTGTCTTCCACGGTCAACGTGGCGACCGCGCGCCCCGCTGTGCGCGCAAGCAGCATCTTCCTGAATCGTCCCGCCGGGCGTTCTTCAACCCATCTTTTTACACTCTCCAGTGTTGCCGGCGGGGCGAAGTTCCTGCTGCGGTTGGCTTCGTCCAGCATCGCTCCAGCTTCACGCAAATCACTGGCGGTCGCTTCTCCGATCTGGTATTGCCGGGATCTCCCGCGGAATGGCCAGGGCAGCAGCTGGTCGACAAAAAATCTGCCCAGCGAGAGCGACTTTGCCTGCCCATGCCTGCCTTCAGCGAGTGTAACCACCCGCTGATTGCCTTCCGCGAAGAGCGCTACCGAGATGTCGATACCCTGCGAGCGGAGGTACTGCTCCCCTGCAAATAGCAGCCGCAGTCCAACCCGCCTGCCGGCAAATCGCGGATGTACCTTGAGATCATTGCCGTGCGAAATCCTCTCCAGCTTTCCCTCGACGTACACCTCATGGAGCGTGACGGAGAAGCACCCGATGATTATGCCCTCCAACACCGCGACAAAGAACTTGCTCGCTCCCCGCGCCCTCGGCAGCGCGAAGAAATCGGGTTCGCGGTCGATGCGCAATGAGATCCGGCCCGCCATCGGCGTCAGCCGGGTCAATGCGAGCAAGGCTTGGTTGTCCGCGGCAACGGCTTCGCGAACTTCAACCTGATCTAAGAACGCACTCCGCTCCTGTGGCTGCACCTCCGCGAGTGTCGTCATATCGCCGTCCCGACCCTCCAAGCGCTGCCGATCCATGTAACCCCGACGGCGACCAGTTCCAATCTGACCAACACCCTTGTCTCCGCATGAGTGACGTCCCGACACCGAAGGAAAATGGCGCCAGCACCCGCGCCACAAGGAGTCCGGCTATCGCCACCCCAGAAACGGCGCTGCCGAGCCGGATGCGCGCTCACGAAGCACCTCCGCTCGGCATCGAGAAACCACGGTCCATATCCTGCGCACCCGTCACCAGCAAGGGACCCGAGCTCTGATGTTCCGCCGGCCACGCCTGCTCGATCGGCCGCGGCGGGCGCCACTGGTCAATGTAGGTGGTCATGTACCCGCGGCGCGGTCGTTCGGGCGCTATCTCCGGAAGATAGATCCAGGGTACCCACGCGGCCACATGGTGAGTCAGGTGGTAGTTGAACTGCAGGTAAAGCAGCTCCAAAGGCCGCCACAGCCGAAGATCGAGCGCGCCCAGCACCGTGTGCCGTGGTGTATGCACGTGATAAAGGTATTGCTGGCTCGCCCAGACGAACGCGAACATCGCATAGCAGGTTGCCAGCGCACCCAGCCTCAAATGAAGCAGCAGGGCAGCGGCGGTCCACACAACCGCGGTCACGACCA
>DASZLF010000066.1:0-67214 GCA_035552555.1 Occallatibacter sp. | reverse complement strand
AGGGCTGTTTTACCCAAAACTGCACAGCGGGCTTGCTACAAGCTGCCAACAGGATCACTGCCTGCGCGCCCCAGATCGAACACCAGCCCTGCAAACCGCTGAATCGGCCTTGGTAAAACGCTATGCCCGACACACTCCTAGTGAGCCCGAAATCATGCACATTGCGGCCGTCAGCAAGTAGACCACTACGAAGCGAAGGAACGTCATCTTGACCGGCAGCATGGTTGCGTGCCCAGCAATGCTATAGACCAGCATCGATAACCCGACTCCCGGGATGAAGCCGAATAGCGAGAGAATAGCCGACTCCTGGATGACAATCGAAGACAATGCGCGGTTGTGGTACCCCATAGCTTTCAAAGTGGCGTATTCGCCCAGATGATCGGTCACATCGGTGTAGAGGATCTGATACACGATAATGCAGCCCACAACCAAACCAAGGATCACTCCCGAGTTGATGATAAATCCAATCGGAGTGACGGTTTCCCAATGTTCCCGCTCGCGATCGACCAAGCCACTATGCGTAAGCACCAACACGTCGTTAGGAAGCAACTGAGCAATTTTGGCCCGAACCGTTTCCGGGTCATAGCCGGGCTTGAGTATTATCAAGCCGATATTCACGGCTTCGGGATTCTGATAGGGCAAAATGCGGAAGTAATTCCGGTCGCTCATTACCACCGTGCCATCGGCGCCGAAGCTGGTTCCCTGGCTGAACAACCCGACGACCTCGACGTGGTGGCCGGCAATCTCGGCGTTCACGTTCCGGTTCGCGGCCAGTTCCTTGGCGACCGGCCCAAACTCCGGCCGCGAGAGTGAATCGAACAGAACATTATCCCCGACGCGCAACTGTGGGAGGAGGTCATTCGCGCTGCCCAGGTCCACGACGTCCGGATGAGGCTTGAAGCCGACCATAAAGATCATGCTCTCGCGCCGCGTCCACGGATTCCTCCAGGGAGCCAATGCACAATAGACTGAGTTGACCGATTCTACTCCGTCGACGGCAAGGGTTTGGTAGAGCCGGCGCTGCGGAAACACTTTGCTGGCCACCATGTATTCGTACTGGGGGCTTATCAGTGCGAGGTCGGCATTCATGCGATTGATTTGGACGCCGGCGCTCAAGAGAAGCGCATCTTTAAAGCCCAATTGCACGAACATCAGAATGGCTGAAAAGGCGATTCCTGCGACTGCAGCCAGGAGGACAATCGGGATTTCGCGGAAAAGAGAAGATCCAACAGGGAGCCCTCTTGCTTCCCGAACGGTATCTCCTACCGCGTCCACCATCTGCCCCAACCATTCCGCAAGTCTCAGGCTCTTTCCCGCCGATAGTACTCCGGCACGAACGTCTGTTCGGAGAATGGCGGCCGCACGTATTTGCTTTTGCCCAGCGGAGGCAGGGGCAGCGGCTTGGGCGTCAGGTCGCGATAGACAAACTGCGACAGCAGATGGCGAATTACATTGAGGCGCGCGGTCTTCTTATCTTCCGCATTGACCACAAACCAGGGAGACTGGCGGGTGTCGGTCACCGCGAACATCTCGTCCTTGGCCCGCGAGTAGTCGGCCCAGTGCCGGCGCGATTCCAGGTCCATGGGGCTCAGCTTCCATCGCTTGGTCACGTTGTCCATGCGCTCCTGAAAACGCCGCTCCTGCTCGTCGTCGCTCACCGAGAACCAGTACTTGATCACGCGGATTCCCGATCGCAGCAGCATGCGCTCAAATTCAGGGCAGCTCTGCAGGAATTCCTGGTATTCCGCCTCGGTGCAGAATTCCATCACCCTTTCGACGCCCGCGCGGTTATACCAACTGCGATCGAAGAGAACCATCTCTCCCGCCGCGGGCAAATGCGCCACGTAACGCTGAAAATACCACTGCGTCTTCTCCCGTTCCGTGGGCGTGGAGAGCGCCACCACGCGGCAAACACGCGGATTCAGGGTCTCAGTGATGCGCTTGATGGCGCCGCCTTTGCCCGCCGCGTCGCGTCCCTCGAACAGCACCACCACCCGCAAGCCTTCCTGGCGAATCCACTCCTGCAGCTTCACCAGCTCGATCTGCAGACGGCACAGTTCCCGTTCATACTTGCAGTCGCGGCCGATCTCCAGTGGCTTTCCGCCGTGCGGTTTTTCCTGCACTGCGGTTTGACCGTGGTCCACCCCCTGGGATCCGTTCCGTCCCGCATCGATTTGCCTGCCCGCTTTTTTATCCTTCATCCGCTCGCTCCTTCCCGGCCGCGGCCACGCGGCATGGTGGCCGCACGGACTCGCTTGCTTACCTTATCGACGCCGGGTGCTTTGGTGACCATGAGAATACTCCCATCCGGGCAAAAAAAGCGCGGCCGGTTGGCCGCGCCCTTTTTTCGCACTATCCATTCGCTCGGCGCTATGGCTCGATCTGCTGGTTGTCATCGTCGCCCGCATCCGGCCCGCTGCGCGTCACGGCCCGCACTTCGGAATACGGCTTCATGCGGTACTCCACCGGCGGAATGTCACCCGCGAGGTAACGCACAAAATAGTCCCACCGCCGCCGCGTCATATATCCCGACGCGGGCCCGTAGCTGTGGGGCACGTTGGGAATCATCAGCAGATCGAAATCCTTGTTGGCCTTGATCAGCGCATCGACCACCAGCAGCGTGTTGTTCGGGGGTACGTTGTTGTCCATGGTGCCATGCGCCAGGAGCAGGTGACCTTTCAGGTTTTTCGCGAAATTCTGGTTGGCCTGCGAATCGTAGTTGCTGGAGCCGTCGGGATTCTTCACCTCCAGCCCGGCCCACTTTTCCGCCCAGTCATCCTCGTAATCGCGCTCATCGTGGTTGCCGCTTTCCGCGATGCCCACTTTGAAGAAATCGGGATAGTGGATCATAGCCGCGCCGGTGGCGTTGCCGCCGCCGGAGTGGCCATAGATGCCCACGCGGTCGAGGTCGATGAACGGATACTGCCGCGCCAGGTCCTTCATTCCTGCCACCTGGTCGGGAATGGTGTTGTCGCCCAGGTTGCCGTAGTAGGCCTCGTGAAAAGCCTTGGTACGCCAGGGCGTGCCCATGCCGTCGATGCACACCACAATGAATCCCAACTCCGCCAGGGCCTGCATGTCGTTGTGCGCGGGCCGGAACTCGCGATTGCCGCACGAACCGGTCTGCGGGCCGGGATACACGAGGTTCACAATCGGGTATTTCTGCGAGGCATCGAAGTGAGAGGGCTTGAACAGGAAGCCGTAGAGATCCGTCTTGCCGTCGCGGCCTTTCACCTTGATCGGGATCAGAGGCACCCAGCCGGCAGCTTTCAGCCTGGAAATATCCTGGCGCGCCACTTCCATCGCGGTCTTGCCCGTCGGATCGCGCACCACCGTCACCTCCGGCTCGGTCGGCGTGGAGTAGCTATCCACGAAGAATCGTCCGTCCGGCGACATTTTGATCACGTGATCGGCGTTTTCCGGCGTGAGCAGGCGCAGCCCGCTGCCATCGAATCGCACGCTGTAGAAGTGCCGATAGTACGGATCGCGTCCCGCCTCCTTGCCCACGCCGACGAAGTGGATAGTGCGCGCCTTCTCGTCGACGTAGAGCACCTGGGTCACGTTTCCCGGTCCATGGGTGATCTGGTTCTTGAGCTTTCCAGTGGCCAGGTCGTAGAGATACAGGTTGCCCCAATTGTCGCGCTCGCTGAACCAGAGAATCTCGTTCGACCGGGGAAGATAGTGCCAGTTGATTTTGCCGTTGCCGCTCTCAAAGAATTTCGGCGCCGTTTCGCTCATGACTTCGCGGATATCTCCCGTTGCGGAGTCGGCAACCCGGAGCCATTCCTGTTTGTGATCGCGCGAAGTGGAGACGAAGGCAAGATGAGAGCCGTCCGGGCTCCACTCCACGTCGGCCCAGGTGGTGCCGTCGCAGGCCACGTCGTCGCACAAGGTGGAGCGGTGCTGATCCGGCGGCATTTTCAGGCGAATCACCTTGCGCGCGTTCACGTCGACGATTACGCGCTCGATCATGGTCACATCTTTGTCGCCCACCAGCGGATACTTCCAGGCCTTCAGCGCCGGATGGCTGTTGGTGACGGGCGCCAGGTACATCTCTCCGGTCTTGCGCTGATCCTGCTGGAATGTGGCGATCTTCGTCGAGTCAGGCGACCAGAGCAGGATGGCCGCGTCCGACGATTTCCATCCGGCATTGTCGGTGGCGTAGCCGTAGTCCTTGACGCCGTCGGTGGTCAGTTGCGTCTCCGCCCCGGTGCCGAGATCGCGAACCCAAAGGTTCCAGTCGCGAACGAACGCGCCCAGCTTGTTGTCCGGCGAAAGCGTCATGGGCGGATGCGCGTCATGATGTTCCGCTCCGGGAGGGCCGCCGCCGACCGTAGCAATGCGCATGCAGGAGCCGTTCTGCGAGCCCAGGTCGCAGCGATAGACCGCGCCGTAGGCCTTGAGGGTCAACACGCGGTCCGCATCCGACAGGGAAATCTCGGAAACCAGCAGGTGTTTCGCATCGGCCTTGATGGCGCCGTGGGAGGCTGCCTTCAGCATCTCCGCGACCTTCTCCTGGTCGAAGGCGGGCGCGCGCGCCCCCTTGACGGGATCGACCAGAACGAACGAAATGCCGCTCTCGTCCACGGCCTTGTACCAGAAGCGCCCACCGTCCATCCATTGCGCCTTGACCTGGCCCTTGTAGGCCAGGGGATTCAGGTTGTAGGGCATGAACTTTTCGGCTGCGGCGTAGTCCTGGTCCGTATATTGCCTGGGCTGCTGCGCGAGTGCGGTGGAGCTGAGGAGGGAAACGAATAAGACGAGGCCGGTTGAGCGAACGGCTGAGGTTTTGAGCATCTCGATGGATTCCTTCGCCTGCGCGTAGGGGAGTTTGCGCGTGGCTGATTGGCTGAAGCAGCAGACCAGACCATTCTAAACGGCGAGGAACGGAGAGGATTCGCATCCGGTGGCTGGCGACGTGGGTCTCTCATCCGTTTTGCGTCCGCCGATGACATCTGCGTCCCATCAATCCACGCCACCAAGCGGACGGATTCTTCTCCGGGCAGAAAGCGGCGCGGCTACTCTCGATGAGGTGTTCGTATTTCTGCATCAAGAACTCAAACCACGGCGGTCGTTGCGCTACTTTACGAGCCTCGCCTCGCTGCGTCTACCCGAGAACAGCAGCGATGGCTGCACGCAATGCAGATTGATCCTGGGTTTGAAGGGCACCGAGAGTCCTGATAATCAAGTTCTGTTCGAGAGTTGCAAAAACAGGCTTAATCGCGGAGGGCTTTAGCAGGTTTGCCGCCTGCCACTCGCCTATCCACACCTCGCCAAGACTCGCCACGGAGCGGATTTGGCTGGTTATCGCCATGATAATCACGTCCGGTTTGGCGGTATTGTAGGCGCGGCTGCTCACCACCACCGCCGGACGCTGCTTGGAAGCCGCCTGATTGGTGAAAGGGAATGGCACCAGCACCACATCTCCGAATTTATAGGGCATCGTAGACGTCGTCTTCCGAGTTGTTCCAGACTGCCTCGAACGCAGGTGTGCTTGCCACGGCGGCAGCTCGCGTGAGCGCGCGTTCCTGGCTGCGGAGGCGAACGAATTCTACGAAATCCTCCACCTCCGCGATCTGCTCAGAGCTTAGAGTCTGTAGTTTTGCGGCGAGGTTGGTGGCATACCGGTTCATGACAAAGCCCCCATTCAGGGTTCTATAGAGATTCTACAATTGCCGCACTTTTCTTGCGCTCCGGTCGGCCCAGTTCGATGTCGCCTTTTCAATTCCAATCGACTCCTGCGGGAGCCTGCGCAACGCTGAGGGCGGTGCAACCATTGGTTGCGCCGGCCCATGCGGTCGAGCTTGCGGTTCGTTCTAGAACAGGTTCCAGAGCGACTGGTTGTAGACCTCGTGGTGGAACTGCACCTCGGATGGCTTGACGAAGGTTCCCAGGATGCGCGGGCAGCGGTCGGCCGAAGCCTGCTTCAGTTCGGCATAGCGGCCCTGGACATCGGCGCCGAGGATTTCGGGAATCCATTTGGATGCCTTGAAGTCCTCGATGGCGGTGTAGATGTTGTCAGGCAGGTAGCGGCCGCCGGCGCGCAGGTTGTCGAGCTTGGCAATCTGCCCGTCGACGCCGGTCTTGAAGATCGAATAGAGCGACAGGTAGGGGTTGGCGTCGGGCGCCACGGCGCGGACTTCGGTGCGCATGGAGCGGTGGTTGCCAATGGGCACGCGGATCATGGCGCCACGGTCGGTGGCCGACGCGCGAATCTGGTTGGGCGCCTCGAAGTGCGGATCAAGGCGGCGGTAGGCGTTCACGCTCGAATTGAACACCAGGCACAGATCGAGAGCGTGGCTGAGAATGCGGTCGAGGAAGTCCCAGCCGAATTTGGAGAGCTGCTCTTCGCCCTTCTCGTCCCAGAAGAGATTGGTTTTGCCGTGCGACACCGAAACGTTGGTGTGCATGCCGCTGCCGTTGACGCCGACCACGGGCTTGGGCAGGAAGCATGCCGTGTAGCCGTAGTTGTTAGCGATTTGGCGGCAGAGCAGCTTGTAGAGCTGAATCTGGTCGGCCGCGGCAACCACTTCGCTGTATCCGAAGTTGATTTCAAACTGGCTGGGCGCTACCTCGGGGTGGTCCTTTTCATTCTGGAAGCCCATGGCGCGCTGCACTTCGGCGGCGGTGTCGATGAACTGGCGCAGGGGATCGAGCGGCAGCACATGGTAGTAGCCGCCGGTGTTGATAAAGTCGAACCTGGTGGTCTCGTTGAAGCGGCGCTCCGCATCCTTGCCGGCGAAGAGGAAGCCCTCGATCTCAGTGGCCGCGTTCAGGGTATAGGTCTTGTCCTTGTGCAACTGGTCGGCATAGCGCTTGAGCACGCCGCGCAGGTCGCCGGAGTAGGGTGTGCCGTCCTTGTCGATCACAGTGCCGAACACCAGCACTTTGCCGTTGCCAAACACATCGGCGGGCACCCAGTAAAACGCGCTCCAGTCGATGCCCAGGCGGAGGTCGCTCTCTTTTTGCGCGGTAAAGCCGCGGATCGACGAGCCGTCAAAGGTCAGGTTTTCATACGCGCCGAGGAGGAACTTCTTGTCATAGTCGAGCAGGTGAAGGCGTCCTTCCAGGTCGGAAAACAACACGGTGACGGCCTTGATCCGCTTCTCATCGGTCAGGTACTTCAACCGCTCTTCGCGGACCTTGTCGGGGGCCACGCGATTCATGCGGTCGGACTTGGCTTGCAGGTTCTTCTCTTCCAGCTCCTCATACGAGAGGGCCAGAAAATTGCGGTAATCAGTCGACATGGATCTCCTTTGATCGAAAGACGGTAGCTACTGAAATCTTAGAATTCGGCGTATAAGGATGACGTGAAGATTCCGCCCCAATGCCCTAGCGCCGGGACAGCAGGATCATGAACAACAGGATAACAACGGGAATCAGAGCGAGGCCCACATAGTAGGCAATCTTTCGCGGTAAATAAGCTTTGCGGTTCTGCCAATCGCGCAATTCCGGCCGGTCTTCGACGCCGACCTGGTCCAAATGCTGCAAATCGTGTGCAAACTCGCTGGCTTTGGCGTAACGGTTCTTCGGATCGCGCTCCATGGCGCGATAGATCACTTCCTGCAACTGAGGGCTGATGGAAGGCTCTGCCACGCTGGGAGGGACGGGGTAGTTCAGGAGGCGGTCATTGACAACCTCCATGGGATTGGAACCCGTGTACGGCAGCTTGCCGGTGAGCATTTCGTAGAGGATGACGCCCATGGCAAAGATGTCGGAGCGAGCATCGCCCCTTTTGCCCCTGGCCTGCTCGGGGGAAATATAGCCTGGGCTGCCCAGTGCCGCGGTCAGATTGGCGTAGGTCAGGCGCCGCGCGGCCGCATCGCCGGCAATGCCGAAATCGATCAGCTTCACGTTGTCTCCGGCGTCCACCATGATGTTTTCCGGCTTCAGGTCGCGGTGCACCACGCCGTGCTCGTGGATGTATTCCATGGCCTCGAGCACGCGCGCCGCAATGCGCAGGGCGCGCTCCGGTTCCATGCGTCCTTCATCCAGGATTTGGCGCAGCAGCCGGCCCTCGCACCACTCCATCACCATGTACACGCGGGAACGGGGCTCTCCTGCGAACACGCGCATCACGCCGGGGTGCGACAGCTTCTCTCCAATCGCCGCCTCGCGCTGGAAGCGGTCGAACAGCACCGGATCGGCTTCCAGTTCGGGATGGGGAATCTTCAGCGCCACCACACGCTGGTCGCGCAGGTCCACGGCGCGGTAGATCGACGCCATCGCGCTGCGCGCCACCGGTGCCTCAATGCGATACGAATCGATTTGTGCGCCGGTTTCCAGGGCGTCGTAAAAACCCATCGTGTGCTGCTTTCTCCGCGAATCGTTATCTCCACTCTATCGGGAAAACGGGCGGAAGGAATAAGCAGCGCATAAACGCCGGCGAAATAATTGCTGGGAACGGAGATTAGGGAGTAGGGATCGGTGATTGGGCGTTAGAGGCCTTTGGGGAAACTTGGGAGAAGGAGAGCCCGAACCGCAGATCCTTCGACTACGTCCGCCGCGGCGGACGATTGGCGCTACCGCTGGCTGCATAAATGCCGGTTTCAGGTACGAGGGGCTTCTCTCAGGGGCTATCAATAAAGCCCACGGTTTATGTGGTCCCTTAAAGTCGTGCCCTTTCAAAGCTCGGTTTATGCAACCAGTTCTAGACGGGGAGGCGGTAAGGGCGGCCGCGATACATGCCGATCTGCTCCACGGCGCGCACCCGGATCACCTGCGCAGTGGTGTTGTCGTTGCCGTCGATCTCCACAGCCCGGGCCACCAGCTCGCGGGCAATCTGGTTCAGGTCTTTTTTGCTTTGGGACACGATCTCAGCCATTTCGCGGGTAGGCATTTCATCGTGCAGCCCATCGGTGCAGAGGACGAGCACGTCCGCAGGTTGCAGAGAAAGCGGCGTGGTGTCGGGCGAAATGAACAGTTCCGGACCAAGGCTCTTGATGAGCACGTGGCGCGAGCCGGACTCGGCGATATCTTCGGCTGAGATCAGCCCCAACTTGCGCTGCTGGTTCACCATCGTGTGATCGTCGGTGACCTGGCGCGCCTTGCCGTTGCGCACCAGGTAACAGCGTGAATCTCCTACATGCGACACAACTGCCTGGTCATAACGCAGCGCGCATGCCACCAGGGTGGTTGCCATCTGCTTGCCGCGATACTCGCGCTCGAGGCGCCGGTCGTGCACCGCTGCGTTGGCGTGCTGCACCAGGCGCGGCAACAGCCCCGGCAGCATGGCGCCCGCCTGTGCCTGGGCGAATTCTTCGGTGATTACTTTGATGGCGGTGGCCGATGCCACTTCGCCGAGATCCATTCCGCCCACGCCGTCCGCCACCGCGAAGAGGAACCCGTGGGATCGGGTTTCCTGCCGCGAACTGGGCAAAAAACACCCCATCGCATCTTCGTTGTTGGTGCGAACTTTGCCCGGATCGCTGGCTTGGCCAAACTGAACGTCTAACATGGGAAACCCGAATGAAACCCGCTACCAATACTGAATTAACCATACCCTGAAAAATGCCGCCGGGTGGCTTGTATCCGAACAAGCCACCCGAGGAGAAGCGTTACATGAGAAATTATTGTGTGCCCGCGGCATGGGACTCGGCGCGTTTAGGGTTCGTATGTTTCAAGATGGCAGGACTGCGGGAATAAGGATGAAATGCAGAATCCGAATTCCCGCAGTGCCTGGATTAGCGAGTGGGCGAGATGATGGCGATGAGGCCGACCGTCAAGGTGGACTGAGTGTCGACCATGCCATTTGCGCCGCGATGGAAGACATCCTGGTCAGACCAGTCGCGGCGATATTCCGCGCGACTCACAAGTCCCAGCTTCCAATGATATTCGTAGGTGCCGGTGAATTCTTTGAGTTTTTGCGTCGTTCCTGTGGAGTATCCTTCCTGGTCGCCGAAGATCTCCAGGCGACCCGCAAGGGCGTTCTTCGCAGTGATCTGGTCATGTGCGGCGACAGCGAAACCCGTCCAGTACGACTTATTTTTGTCGCCCTGACCACCCGAGATCGAATCCCTGTTGGCGCCGAAGTCGAAGTTCGCATACCAGTTGAACTTTGCATTGGGCGTGAACAACACCGTGGTGTCAAACAGGTTGCGATAGGCATTCTGGCCGGGAACATTGGCCGGGCCGGTGTACACGTTCACGTTCCACGTGTACTTAGGCTCCACCAGCGCGCTGGTGAGCCCTACGGTCACTCCGCCGGTGTCGTGAATGATGTTGTTCCATCCGTTCACGACCTGCACTCCTACGGTCTCGGTCTTGGTGACCGGCATGGATGACCGGAGCCCGAAGTGCCAGTAGGGAATGGCCCAGGCAAACAGCAAGGAACGGGAATAGTTCCAGTTGTCCTTGGCCTCAATGGTCTCGGCGCCGGCCGAAGTCACAAACTTGCCGAGATCGAGCTCGAATCCCTTGGCCTTGGGCGGCTTGGTGCTGATGTACGCCTGCTCAACCCATTCCAACTGGTTCTTGGCATTGATCAGCTTGTTGGTGTCGCCGTAGATGAAGTCGAAGTGCGCGCCGAGTTTTCCGGGATCGTGGTTGAGGGTCAACTTGACGCCGCTCAAGCTGGGCTGATTAGCATTGACGTTGAAGTTGTACAGGTCGTTCGACTCGCCGTTGTTCGCGCCAGTCGGGTGGTTGTCGTTGAACGAGTAGTAGCCGTCGGCAAATCCGGTGGCATCGAAAGGACCGATGCGCCATGGCTTTGGCGTGGGTGCCGCAGCCGCGGGAGCCTGCGCGGCTGCGGGAGTCTCCGGCGTTGCGGGGGTTTGCGTCTGTGCCGCGGCTGACAGGCCTGACGCCATGGCGCTTACGGCCAACGTTGTCCGAAGAACTGACCTCAAATTCATACAGGGTATCGCTTTCTCCACCGCCGTTTGGCGGATGGGGATATCAACTGGTTTTCTTGACAAAGATTCCCTGTGCTGCCCCCGGGAAGTGCCAATCCCTTGCAGGCAGCCTGGCCGAAAAGCGTTAGGAATCAGGCGATGCGGAAAACTGATAGGGCACGTTTTGCCTGTGCGTCTCTCAGTTTCAATTCAGGGCCACATGGACTCTGTGGTCGTTGATAAGGCGATTACGGGTGGAGAGAACCCGACTCCCGCAGACTCCGTTCTTCCTCGGCTTGTTCTCTGCGATTAGCTGCAGTTGATCAATCCCGCCGTAAGGATGCAATGAGAAATGCGCTTTCCATTCGCAGCGCGCGTAAAGACGGAATAAGGAATCTGTTAAAATCCCCTTAAACAGCTTGGATTGCCGGGTTTTGCCCCAACCTCTTTCGGAGCATCAAAAGAAGTTCTTATTTCTGGCCGCAAATCTCTCCTTCCGGCGGTGTCGGCCGCCACAGTTCGATGGCAAAGCCGCCCGCAAGACGAGAACGAGACGAGCATCGCAATCAGGATCAGGATGCAGCTGTAACGCACGGATTCCACAGGGATGCGTCCCCGCCGCCGTCCAGGCGCTTTCGAAAGGCTGGTGCAGGTTGTCGGAACCTCACATTCCGCCCCATGGCTTCTTTGGCGCCATCCGCCCGCGGAGGCTCACCCCTGTGCTGCGCCGGGCCCTGCGCGCCGCCCGCCGCGCCAATTCCTCCACGGCCGAAATGCGCAATCTGTACGAACTTACTCGCTGCACGCTGCAGATGAACCTCGGCGTCAAGCCCGGCCAGCAGCTAGCCGAGCGGCTGCAAAAGCTTTTTGCACTGGATGCCGTTGCCATCTTCGACGCCGACCTGCAGGAGGTGTACCAGGCCGGGAAGTGGAGTATCGATCCCGGCGAGATGGCGCAGAATATCTATCATTTCGAGACCTCCGACGACGATCCTCACACCGGCATTGGCCGCCGCGTGGTGCGCCTCGGCACCGTGCCGGTGGGCAGCCTCATGGTTCGCGGAGATCTCAGCCCCCTTACCAGCAGCGCGGTGGCCGCCATCATCGCCATCACTTTCGATCGCTATCGCGCCACCGCCAACGAGACCCGCATCGAGGCCGAGCGCGATGCCGAGCGCATGCGCGGCACGGTGCTCGACAGCCTGGCCCACGCCTACAAAACTCCGCTCACTGCGATCCGCGCCGCATCCAGCGGCCTGGCGGAAATGGGCCGCCTTTCTCCAGCGCAAGCCGAACTCGTTGCCTTGATCGACGAACAGGCCAGCCTGCTCAACGAACTCACCACCCGTCTGCTTACCACTGCGCGCCTTGAAGCCGCCGAAACCGAGGCATCGGAACTCGCGCTGCACATGGAGTCCGTTTCCGCCGCCTCGCTGTTCGAGGAAGTTATCGCGGGACTTGGCGAACGATCTGCCGGAGCAAACATCCGCGTAGAGGTCTCTCCTGATGACCTGGTCTTTTCCGCGGATCGCCGCCTGATGTCGATGCTGCTCACGCAGTATGTCGACAATGCCTGCAAGTACTCTGACGCGGGCTCGCTCATTAGCCTGCGCGCGGAACATTCCGTCAACGAGGCGCTGCTTTCCGTGCACAGCTTCGGCGCGGTGATTCCGCCGGCCGATCGCGAGCGCATCTTCGATCGCTATTATCGTTCGTCGGCATCCGCTACCCGCGCCGCCGGAACCGGCATCGGCCTCTCCATCGCCAAACGCGCCGTCCTGGCCCACGGAGGGTCGGTATGGGTGGCGAGCGACGAAACCGAAGGCACCACCTTCTTCGCGGCCATCCCCGCCGCATCCGCAACTTCGCCCACCACCGGCAACCCGCCGGAAACGGCTCTCGAAAGGATCCAGCCATGACGCAGTCTGCCATCCGCGTCCTTGTCGTCGATGACGAACCAGCCATCCGCCGCGCCCTGCGCCCCCCGTTGACCGAACTGGGCTTTGAAATGGCCGAGGTTTCACGCGGCGAAATGGCACTCGATCTGCTCCGCACCGAGCCGTTCGATGCCGTCCTGCTCGACGTCAATATGCCCGGCATCGGCGGCATCGAGACCCTGCGCCGCATCCGCGCCATGGCTCCCCGCCTGCCCATCCTCATGCTCACCGTGCGCGACCGCGAAGAGGAAAAGGTCAACGCACTGGAGCTGGGGGCCGACGATTACGTCACCAAGCCCTTCGGCGTGCGCGAACTGGTGGCCCGCATCCGCGCCGCTGTGCGCCGTGTGCACGCCCCCGTGCGCTCGGAGGACGAGCCCATCGAGATCGGCGAAATCCGGCTCACCCCGGCGCGCCGCAGCGTCACCAGGCGCAGCCAGGCGATCCACCTCACGCGCAAGGAATTCGATATCCTGCATTGCCTGATGAGCCGCGCCGGCCGGGTAATCACCTACGCCCGCCTGCTCACCGCTGTTTGGGGCGCCGATTGCCGTGAAGAGGTGGAGTACCTGCGCACCTTCGTCCGCCAGTTGCGCAAAAAGATTGAAGATGATCCGTCGCACCCGAGATACCTGCTCACCGACATCTACGTGGGCTATCGCTTCGCCGACGCGCAGATGCTCGAGGAAGCGCAGGCGGGCGGCGACAATCCACTGCTCGGCAATGGCGGCGAAGGCCCATCTTCATTGTCTGAAGGAACGATCCAATAGCCACATCGAGCAACCGGCTGTCTCACTCGCGAAATTGTCCCAATGGCTCCGGGGTTCTCCACTCCCGCTGCTAGCATCGGAGTGTGAGGCCATGCGCGATCACCTGGGCACACTCGTTGAGGACTTCCGCGGTTACGGCCATGAAATCGCCGTGGTCCGCTACCAGGGCATCCGGCGCCGCGTGGCCACTTACGGTGATATCGCGCGCCTCGCCGGCCGCTTCGCCGCATTGCTCGCGCAAAATGACGTAAACGCCGGCGATCGCGTCGTTCTGTGGGCGGAAAACAGTGCAGAGTGGATCGCCGCGTTCCACGGCTGCATCCTCCGCGGCGTTCTCGTTGTCCCCCTCGACGCTTACGGCAGTGCCGACTTTGCCGCCCGCGTTGCCGCCGACGTGAAGCCTAAGCTCGCGATCGGCGACACGCTCCTCCTGCGTCAGCTCCCCGGGGTCGCAGAGCGCATCGCATTCGAAGACTGGCCCTCCGCGCTGCCCAACGAAGAGGCCGGACCCGTTGCCGGCCTCAACCGCGAAACGCCGCTGCAAATTCTTTTCACCTCCGGCACCACGGGCGACCCCAAGGGCATTGTGCACACGCACGGCAATGTGCTGGCCAGCGTGGGCCCCATCGAAGACGCCGCGCAGGGTTACATGCGCTATGAGAGGTTCGTGCATCCTCTTCGCTTCCTGCACACGCTGCCGCTGAGCCACGTCTTCGGCCAGACCATGGGCCTGTGGATTCCGCCCATCTTCCGCGCCCAGGTTCATTTTGAAAGCCGGCTGGTCGCGCCTCGCCTCATTGAAACCATCCATCGCGAACGCATCTCGGTGCTTGCCGCCGTGCCCCGCGTCTTCGCGCTGCTCAAGACGCACCTGGAGGCCACGCATCCCGATCTTGCCGCGCGCCTTGCCGATTCGCAATCCAGGCCCGCGGGCAAACTCGGCTGGAAACGCTGGTGGCGCTTTCGCGATATCCATCGCGCGTTCGGCCTCAAGTTCTGGGCGCTCATCTCCGGCGGCGGCGCTCTGCCTCCCGCGGTGGAGCAGTTCTGGAACGCACTCGCCTTCGTCCTGGTGCAGGGTTACGGGATGACCGAGACTACCGCCCTCATCACCCTCAATCACCCTTTCCATGTGGCCAGCGGCACCATCGGCAAGCCGCTGCCGGGCCGCGAAGTCAAAATCTCGCCCGAGGGGGAAGTTCTGGTGCGCGGCCCCATGATCTCTTCCGCCACATGGTCCGGCGGAGCTCTCCACCCGCGCGGTGACGAGTGGCTGGCGACCGGCGATCTTGCCGAAGAGCAGGCGACTGGCGAACTGCGCTTCCTCGGCCGCAAGAGCGAAGTCATTGTCACCGGCGCGGGGGTCAATATTCATCCCGAAGACCTCGAAACGGCTATCGAAGACGAGCCCGGAGTGGCGGCCTGCGCCGTGGTGCCCATCGATACTCCTTCGGGGCCGGAGCCGTGCGCGGTTCTGGCCATGCGCGGCGCGGAAGACCAGGCGCCCGTGGCCATCGAGCGGGCCAATTCCCGGCTGGCCGAATTCCAGCGCGTGCGCCGCTGGGTACTGTATCCCGAGCCCGATCTGCCCCGCACCTCCACCGGCAAGGTGCGCCGCAAGGCGGTGGCCGGGTGGCTGAATGAAATTCAGTCGGCGGCAAGCGGGGAGCGGTCGCCTGCCGAGGCTTTCAGCCCCGCGCACGACTGGCTGCTGGCGCTCATTGCCCAGATCACCGGCGAAACTCCGCATGGCGTGGGCGATGAATTGCGCCTGAATGAAGATCTCCATCTGGACAGCCTGGGCCGCGTGCAGTTGGCCGCCGCCATCGAGGAAAAACTGGGCGTGCCGCCGGAAAGCGGATTGCTCGAAGAGGTGCAGACCGTGGGCGAGCTGCGAGCAATGGTGTCGGGAACCACGGAGAAAGCAAGCTCCACGGCTGCTGCGCCGGCAATCCCGGCGACCGCGCCGCAAGCCCCGGCGACCGCGCCGCCTGCCTCGGTGAGCCATGAATCTGCTGAGGCGCCGCAGCCGTCCACGCAAAGCGCCGGCGTACCCGCCGCGGAACAGCGCAATTACGTTTACCCGCACTGGCCCTGGTGGAAGCCCGTCCAGTGGCTGCGCGCCGCTTTCATTGAAGCCATCCTGCGTCCGCTAGTCTGGCTGCTCGCCAATCCTCGCGTGACGGCGCCTGCCACGCTGCGCTCGCTCTCCGCCGAGCCCATGCTCATCATCGCCAACCACGTCAGCACCTACGATGGCCCATTGGTGCAGTACGCGCTTCCCGGCAGGATGCGCCGCCATGTTGCCGCCGCCATGTCCGGCGAAATGCTCGATGATTTCCGCCACTTCCGAAACCCCGAGCGGCCAGCCAATCGCCAGGGATTCTTTCCCTTTGGCCCGCCGGCATGGCTGGCCGTCACCACGCTTTTCAATGTTTTTCCGCTGCCCCGCGCGCGCGATTTCCAGCGCAGCTTCGCGCACGCCGGAGAGGCGCTCGACCATGGCTTTCACGTGCTGGTGTTTCCCGAAGGAACCCGGTCCGACACGGGGCAACTGGCGCGTTTCCGCCCCGGCATCGGACTGCTGGCCAAGCAGGCTGGAACCGCCGTCCTCCCCATTGCCCTTCGCGGCCTGGGCGAGCTCAAAGCCGGGGGGCGCGGCTGGTTCCGCTCCGGCAAGCTCGAAGTGTGCGTGGGCGAGCCCATCCGCTTTGCTCCCGAAGATTCGGAATCGGCAATTACCGAGCGGTTGCACGCGGAAGTGGCGAGGCTGCTGGGAAGGGAATAGGGATTAGGGAATAGGGATTAGGGAATAGGGATTAGGGATTAGGAAGGACGAAAATTCCTAACTCGGCGAGTCACGCAATAACATGTCTAAGTAACTCCGCTAGCTGCCTTCATTCCTTTCTAACTCGCCCGCGGGCGGTAGTAGCACGTTCCTCCCGCCAGGACCGAGGTCCAAAGCGATGTGTCCGCAGGCTGCTCGCTCGCTCCCAAACACAACACTCCATCCGGCGCCAGCAGCCGATGCGCTGCAGCCAGCACCGCGCGCCGCGACTCCTGGCCGAGGTACAACATAACGTTGCGCAGAAAAATCACGTCGAAACGCTCCCGGAAGGGAAGGGGGCTGCAGAGATTCGCTTTATGAAAATGGCAGAGGCCGCGAACCTCCGGCTTGACGATCCAGTCCTCGCCCACAGGCTCGAAATAGCGCGCCAGGTATCGCGCCGGAAGCCCGCGGTTCACTTCGATGCGCTGGTAGCGGCCGGCTTCTGCGCGCTTCACCACGTCGGCGCAGATATCCGTGGCCTCCACGCGAATCTTCCAGTTGGCCAGCGAAGAAGCATGCTCGCGCAGCAGCATCGCCAGGCTGTAAGCTTCCTGTCCGGTGGAGCAGCCGGCGCTCCACAGGCGCAGCGATCGCGTTATCCGCCGCGCTTCAATCAATTCCGGCAAGAGCACTCTGTGCAGCAGCTCGAAGGGCCGGCCATCGCGAAAGAAGGTGGTTTCATTGATGGTCATGGCGTCGGCCACCGCCGCTTCCAGCGCTTCGTCCCGCGTATTGCGCAGGTGATTCACCAGGTCGGCCACGCTGCTCATTCCGCGGCTTCGCACCAGCTTTGCCAGCCGCGCCTCGAAGACGTAATCGCGCGCGGGGTCGAGAACGTTCTGCGATCGCGCGTGCACGATCTTGCGCAAAAACACAAAATCGCTTCGCGCCGGTTTGCTCGCCAAGGCTAAACCATCGCTTCTCGAAGCTCGTGGGCTTCGTTGGATTTTCTACCGGCGATGCGCATTATTTCTCCCGCCATATCTTGCAGCGGCACTACCCGGTGCGCCAGCCCTGCATTGACAACCGCGCCCGGCATGCCCCACACCGCGCTGCTGCTTTCGTCCTGCGCCAGCACCGTGGCGCCCACGCTGCGCAGATTCCGGCAGCCCGCCAGACCGTCCAGGCCCATCCCCGTCAACACCACCGCCAGTACTCCTGCGCCATATATGCCCGCCAGCGATCGAAACAGCACATCCACCGAAGGACGGCAGTGGTTTTCCATCGGACCGCGGCTCAGGTGCAGCGTGGCCGGCTGATTCGGGCACGACGGCGCCAGCGCCTCGAGGTGCCAGTCGCCCCGCGCCATGGAGATGGTTCCCGGCCGTAGCGGATCGCCCTCCGCCGCTTCTCTCACGCGCAATCGGCAGCAGGTGTTCAGACGCTCCGCCAAGAGGCGCGTGAACAATTCCGGCATGTGTTGCACCACCATCACGGGCAAGGGAAAATCGCTGGGCAATGCAGGCAGCACCTGTTCCAGCGCGGCAGGCCCTCCGGTGGAAACTCCGATGGCGACTACCAACGGCGCGGCGTTCATCGCCGAATGCGCCTGCGGCGGGACTGGCATCACCGGCCGCGCTGTGTGCGACCGAGGATCGCCGGAGCGCACCAGCGCGTGAATCTTCGGCAACAGCTCCGAGGCCAGCGCGCGCACCGCTGCTTCCCGGCTCTGCTGCGCTGCCGGCTTGGTTACGTAATCCGCGGCCCCGCTGGCCAGCGCTTCAATGGTGACCCGCGCGCCTCGCTGGGTGAGTGCACTGCACATGATCACCGGCAGCCGATGGCCTCGCTTGCGCAGTTGTTTCAGCGTGGTCAGCCCGTCCAGCACCGGCATCTCCACATCCAGCAGCATGAGGTCAGGCGACAGCGTGTCTACATACTGCAGCGCCGCAGCCCCATTCACCGCGGTGCCCGCTACTTCCAGTTGCGGGTCCGCGGCAATAATCGAGCGCAGCAGGCTGCGCATCACCGCCGAGTCATCCACAATCAGAATCCGGGTGCGGCGTCCAATCGCCATGGCGTCACGCCTCTTCCATGCATAGCAGCGCAAATTTCTCAGCCAGCCCCTGCTTACGCGCAAACCGGGAATGTTCCAATACCAACGCTCGCATTGCCGCTCCTGCTCGCTTCATCCTGCCCTGGCCAGCCGCATGGGCTCAAGCCGTTCCGGATCCAGCATCACCATCAGCCCGCCGTTGAGCTTGTACGCCCCCGCAAATACCGCCCGCCAATGGTCCTGAAGCGTCGATGGGTTGGGCTCGAAATCTTCCGGCGAAACCGTCAACACCGACACCACCGCATCCACCAGCAGTCCGAAACATCCCACGGAATTCTCCACCACCAGAAGGTCCTGCGCGCCCTCGCGGAGCGGCAACTGCAGCAGCCGCCGCAGGCTCACCGTGGTCAATACATCGCCGCGATAATGCATCAGCCCGCCCACAAATCCCGGCGCCAGCGGCACCGCCTGCGGACGCGCTGCGCCCACAATCTCCAGGATGTGCGAGATGGGAATGCCGAACAACCCATCGCCCACCCGCACCGAACACACCTGCGTCCGATCTGCCGTCGCATCGCCCGCGCAGGAAACTCGCACCGTCTCCATTCGAATCTCTCCATGTCGCAGCCGGTAGCCGGAAGCTACTAGCTATCAGCTAGAAGCTAGAAGCTAAAAGCTAAAAGCTTGCACTTAGTAACTCGCCGCCAGCAATGGCTCCTCTTCGAGCCCCGCCACGCCTTGCAGATCGACTACTCCAGTTACCCTCTCTCGCAACAGCGTCAGCTTGTTCGCCGCTCTGCTGCTGCCCGCTTGCACCAAATCGCCGCCAGCCGCCACGTCCAGCACATGCTCGACTGCAATGCCCACCTGCCGGCCGTTGTCGCGGCACACCACCACGATGATCCTGGTGTCGGGATGGTTCTGGGCCGCGCCGATCAGCCCGCCCGCGTCTTCCACCGGCAGCAACTGCCCGCCAAAATTCAGCACCGGGCGCATGCCGGCGTACTCGATCCGTGCCGCCGGCACCTGCTCGATGCGCAGCACATGCTCAAGCGGAACCGCCGCCTGCCTGCCCGCGATCGAGACCAGCAGGTATTCCATTCGTCCGGCTGCCTCCGCCTCGTTCTCCTCATCGGCGCCGTGCGGGCCCTCTTCGCGCAGCGCGATTCCGGCTCTCACCGCGATGGCGCCGGGATCGAGAATCAGCGCCAGCTCCGCGTTGCCCAGCACCGTGGCCCCGGAGTAGAGGCCGATATCCTTCAGCACCGGACTCAGCGGCTTCACCACAATTTCTTCCGGATCGGCCAGGCCGTCGACTACCAGGCCGTAACGCCTTCCGTCCGCATCCAGCACCGCGATGAAGCTATCGCGGCGGCGATCCCGCGTGCATCCCTCCTGGGGCGGCACCAGCAGCCGGTCAAGGAACACCAGGGGTAGAAACTTTCCCCGCAGACGATAGAGCGGCGCATCTTCCATCCACTCGATCGCCTTGGCCGCTTGCTCCGGCCCCATGTGCACCAGTTCTGAGAGCGCGCCCTGGGGCAAGGCAAAGCTCTGTCCCTGGCTGCGCACAATCAGCGCCGGAACGATGGCCAGCGTCAGCGGAATTCTCAGCCGCAGAGTAGTGCCCGCGCCCACCCGCGACTCGATCTCCACCTTGCCTCCGATCTTCTCCACGTTGGTGCGCACCACGTCCATGCCCACACCGCGCCCGCTCACGTTGGTCACCTGCGCCGCGGTTGAAAACCCGGCGAGGAAGATCAGCTGCAGCAGCTCGCGTTCAGAAGACTGCGCCGCGCGTTCGCGCGTGATCAGCGCCCGCTCCAGCGCCTTGTTGCGAATGCGGTCCACGGAAATTCCCGCGCCGTCGTCGGAGACTTCGACGATCACGTGACTGCCTTCCTGAAAAGCGCGCAGTTTCAGCGTTCCCTCCGGGTCCTTGCCCGCAGCCGCGCGCGCATCCGGCGGCTCAATCCCGTGATCCATGGCGTTGCGCACCGCGTGGGTCAGCGGATCCTTGATCGCCTCCAGCAGGCTCTTGTCCAGCTCCGTCTCCTGCCCCTTCATCTCGAGGCGCACTTTTCGCCCCAGCGCCTGCGACAGGTCGCGCACCATGCGCGGCATTTTAGAGAACACATTCGAGACCGGCTGCATGCGGGCCTTCATCACGCTCTCCCGCAGGTCCGCGGTCACCATGTCCAGCCGCCTGGAAAGCATGGTCATTCGCGCGTCCGACGCCGTAGCCTGCAGCACCTGGTTGCGCGTCAGCACCAACTCGCCCACCAGATTCATCATGCGGTTCAGCAGCGTAATGTCGACCCGCAGCGTGCTCTCCGCAGCCCCACTCGCAGCCGCTTTCGATGCAGCCGCGGGAACAACATCCCTGGTCGCTTCCGGGACGTCCTCCGCGGCCTTCGCCTGCACCTCGTCCGATCGCTGCTCCCCTGGCCCCCGGTCCGCTGTTCCCTGGTCCCTTGATCCCTGATCCCTTGGTCCCTGCTGTCTGCGTTTGGCTTTTGGCCGCGCGCCGGACTTGGGGCCTCGCCTCGCCGTTCCCGCCGCAACCGCAACCTGGGCCGGCGCCTGCAGTTCCTCCAGCCGGTCAATCAGCTCCGCATCCGCCGCCTCGCCCGCCTGCGCGCCTTCGTCGCCATCCGTCTCGATCGCTTTGAGAATCAACCGCAGCCTGTCGAGCAATTGGAGCAGAGTTGTGATCACTGCCGCATCCGCCGTCCGCTTGCCGTCGCGCAGCAATCCCAGCAGGCTTTCTCCCGCGTGCGCCAGCTTCTCCAGCCGCTTGAACCCCAGAAAACCCGTGGTGCCCTTGATGGTGTGCACCGCGCGAAAGATCTCCGCCAGCAGTTCCGCATTCTCCGGCGCGTCTTCCAGATCGGTGAGGCACCGCTCCATGCGGTCCAATCCCTCCTGGCTCTCAATCAGGAACTCCCGCGTCAGTTCGTCCATCGGCACACGTTACCCCGTTCCGTGCAAGGCTTCTTGCTGTCCTATCGGATGGGTTGCGGTGCAACTTGAATGCCGGGCCGCCTGGAGGAGGTCAAGAACGGAGCATCGATGGCGCAAATCCAGGCCCTGTTTCTCGCTGGTCGCGCGTGTACAAACCGCGCCGCATGCGATAGCCTCAAGGTTCACTCGCAACCCGGGCAAAGCCGATGACCAATAGCTTGAATCCAGACCCTGCTCTTGAAATGCTGGTCCAGCAGGCGCGCCAGGCGGCGCAGCAGTCTTACTCGCCCTACTCGCGTTTCAAGGTAGGCGCGGCGGTGCAGTTGTCCAGCGGCGCCATCGTCGCCGGCGCCAACGTGGAGAACGTGAGCTACGGTCTTACCATCTGCGCCGAGCGCTCCGCCGTGGTTCGCGCCATCGCGGAGTACGGACCGTCTATCCGCATCCGCGCGGTCGCGGTGGCAAATCTGAACGACGCTCCCAGCCCGCCCTGCGGCGCCTGTCGCCAGTTTCTCGCCGAGTTCATCGAGCCCGGCGCAACGGTCGTATTCTCTACCGCGGAAGGCACTCGCAGTCTGGCCTTCGACACTTTGCTTCCGTTCAGGTTTGACACAAGCATGAAGAAATTCGAATGATCCGGTTGCGAACGTGGCGTCGCGAGTCGCGCGATGAAATGGATCAGCGATTCGCGTCATGCGCGAGGTTCTCTTGCGATAATCGAAGGAACTCCTGACTGAGGGGTCATTCCGTAATGTCTGAACGTGCCGCGAAGCGGCTGCACACAGTCGACCTGCTGCGAAAAAAGCGAGACGGCCATGCCCTGAAGCCGCGGGAGATTGAATTTTTGATCGACGGGGCGGCATCCGGCGCCATCCCCCTCGAACAACTCTCCGCGTGGCTCATGGCCTGCTGCATCCGCGGCCTCACCGTGGAGGAAACCCGCGCGCTGACCCTCGCCATGCGCGACTCCGGCGAAAAATTTTCGCCCGCGCGCCTGGGCAAGCGCGCCGTCGACAAGCACTCCACCGGCGGCGTCGGCGACAAGACCAGCTTCCTGGTTGCGCCCATGGCCGCGGCCTGCGGCCTGGTTGTTCCCATGATCAGCGGCCGCGCGCTCGGCCACACCGGCGGGACACTGGATAAATTGGAGTCCATCCCCGGCTACCGCACCGCGCTCTCACTGTCTGAATTCGAAGCAGTGCTCGCCCACTGCGGCGCGTCCATCGTGAGCCAGACGCCGACCCTCGTGCCCGCCGACCGCGTACTGTACGCATTGCGAGACCGCACCGGAACAGTGGAAAACGCCGGGCTCATCTGCGCTTCCATCCTCAGCAAAAAACTCGCCGCCGGGCTCGATGCGCTGGTGCTCGACGTCAAAACCGGCTCCGGGTCGTTCCTCCGCGACACCGCTGAATCCGCCTACCTGGCCGCGCTCATGGTCACCACGGCCGAGGCCGCCGGAACCCGCACGGTTGCGGTGCTCACCGACATGGATCAGCCTCTCGGCCGCGCCGCCGGCAACTGGATCGAGATTGCCGAATGCGTGGAACTGCTGCGCGGCGAGTGCCCGCCCGCCAGCAACGACCTGCGCGAAGTGTCGCTGGAACTGGCCGGCTGGATGATTCACCTGGGCGGCAAGGCATCGCTGCCGGAAATCGGCCGGCAGATGGCCGAGGCATCGCTCACCGACGGCTCGGCGCTGGCCGTGTTTTTCAAGATGGTCGATGCACACGGCGGAGATCTTTCGGTGTTCGACGATCCCGGCGCAACGCACAAACCCGGCGCAACGCAAGTGCTGGAAGCATGGGAAAGCGGGGTCATCACGGCCATGGATACGATGGAGATCGGCTGGGCGGTGCAGCGCACCGGCGCCGGGCGGGCTCACGCGGGCGAAGCGGTCGATCCAAATGCCGGCATTGAATTCCACGCTCGCCGCGGCGCGCGCGTCGAGCGCGGACAACCGCTGGCCACCCTTTACGCCGCCAGTGCCACCCTGATTGAAGAGCCCATGCGGCGGCTGAAAGCAGCGATAACCATCTCCGCCGAGCCACCCGCCATGGAGAGCGCGCTGGTCGGATCGGTGTTCGACCGCGAAACCGCCGAAGCGTATCTCGCGGATGCTGATAAGGTAAACGGAGAGTGATCAGTCATCAGTGGTCAGTGGTCAGTGAACAGTGATCAGAAATGCCGGTAACCGAGTGATCAGTGGTCAGTGAACTGTGATCAGGAATACCCATCCGGGCACCTCGCTGCGGAATCGTGTCAACGTTGAACACTGACCACTAACCACTGACCACTGACCACTGACCACTGACCACTGACCACTGATCACTGACCACTGTCGTCAAGGAGTACCGTGGATCGTTTCACCGGGATACTTGGCATTCTCGCCGTGCTTGCCGCTGCCTGGCTGGGTTCCACCAACCGCCGACGCATCCGCTGGCGCACCGTGGCCTGGGGCCTCAGCCTGCAGTTTCTCTTCGCCTTCCTGGTGCTGCGTTTCAGCTTCGGGCAGCGCTTCATGGAGACGGCCGGGGACGTGGTCAACAAGATGCTTTCGGCCACCTTCGCGGGCACCCGCATCCTGTTCGGCGAACTCGGCCTGCCCAACGCCGGCGCCTTCGGCAAGGTGATCGCGCCGTCTTCCGGCTCCATTTTCGCCTTTCAGGTTCTGCCCACCATTATTTTCATCTCCGCATTTTTCGCCGTGCTCTATCACATCGGTGTGATGCAGTGGATCATCCGCGGCATGGCCTGGATCATGCTCAAAACCATGCGCATCTCCGGTGCCGAGAGCATGAACGTGGCCGCCAGCATCTTCATGGGCCAGACCGAAGCCCCGCTTACCATCCGTCCCTTCCTTGCGCGCGCCACGCGCAGCGAACTGATGACCATCATGACCAGCGGCATGGCCCACGTCTCCGGCGGCATCATGGCAATGTACATTTCGCAGGGCATCGAGGCCAAACACCTGCTCGCCGCGGTCATTATGACTTCGCCCGGCACCATCCTGATGGCCAAGATGCTGGTGCCGGAAACCGAAATCCCCGCCACCGAAGGCCGGGTTGTCGTTCCCAAGGACGAGCAGCACAAGGAAGAAAACCTCGTCGGCGCCATCGCCCGCGGCACCATCGACGGCGGCAAACTGGCCATGAACGTGGCCATCATGCTCATCAGCTTTCTCGCGCTGGTGGCCCTGCTCGATATGCTGCTGGCCTGGGCTCACAGCCATTACGGAATGGGTTGGCTGCCGCCTTCGCTGGGCGAAATTCTCGGCTTTGTCTTCTGGCCTGTGGCCTGGCTCATCGGCGTGCCCGCGCACGACTGTAGCCTCATTGGCAACCTGCTGGGCACGCGCATGGCGCTCAATGAAGTGATTGCCTACATCGCGCTGGGCGCGCACAAGACCATGATCAGCCCGCGCTCGTTCACCATTGCGACGTTTGCGCTGTGCGGGTTTGCGAATCTCGGCTCCATTGGCATGCAGATCGGCGGCATCGGCGCATTAGTGCCCGAGCGGAGAAATGACCTGGCGAAGTTAGGCGTGAGAGCGATGCTGGCCGGCACCATGGCCAACCTGATCAGCGCCGCTATTGCGGGGATGTTCCTGGGATAATTCGTCTCAACTTCAACGAGAGACAGCCAATGTCATCGGGTGGGGCACCCGGATTGAGGCCTTAAGTATCAGGCGGACCCGCCGGCTTCCCATCCCTCAGGTACGCCAGCAGTTTCTCGGGATCGATGGGCTTGGGCAGAAGTTCAAATGCCTGGCCCTTCTCTTCAGCGCCGTCGAGTAATGGCCGGATGCCCGCCTGCCCTGAAAACAAAATCACCCTGCACTCCGGCAGCGAGCGGCGGATCATCATGCCGGCCACCACTCCGCTCATCAGGCCCATCACCACGTCGGTAAGCACAATGTCCGGCTTCACGCGCATGGCGGTCTCCACCGCATCTTCTCCGCTATACACGGCGGAGGCGTCGTAGCCGTTCTGGGCAAGGATTCTGACCAGCGAATCGGCTATGACCTTCTCATCGTCGGCAACCAGGATGCGAGGCATTTCAGGGCGTCCCTCTCGTAGCGCCATTAAGATTCACGCTATCACAGCGCATGAAATTGAGCCTCAGCTCGCACCTTGAAACCGCGCCGCTCCACGCGCCCGCGCCCTGGCCTCCTCCTGGTCGCGGTTGCGCGACGGCGCGTTGGTTTCCAGTGCGCTCAGCAGGCTCGCGGAAGCCGCTGCAACCTCCTCCACCGCCGCCGCAAACGCCGCCTCATTGGCCTTTGAGGGCTTCTGAAATCCGCTGATCTTGCGCACATACTGCAACGCCGCCGCGCGAATCTCCTCGCCGGTCACCGGCGGATCGAAGTTGAACAGCATCTTGATGTTTCTGCACATTGATTTCACTCCGCCTGCCACGATTAGTTCGTGATCGATCCAAACGCGAGTACACTCTCTCGCCGGATCCACCCGGAGCCGGGTCAGGAAGGAGAATTGTACGTGCGGTTGTCTAGCTCTTCTTTGAAGTCACCGCGGAAAACTCTTCCACTCTTTGGCTCACCCGCTTGCTGCCGCAGTTCGGGCATGTGGTTTGGTGGTGATCGAAGTCCGACATGTGCATGTCCTCGGTGAACTCTTTATTGCAATCCATACAGTAAAAGGCGTAGTGCGACATGGTCATGCTCCAGCCAAGATGATAGCGCCGCCGGCATGCCGCGTGAACCGGGTCCGCGCCTTTTTTGCGAAAGCAACTTTCCCTTGCCCGCAGTGCTTCCAAAGGGCAGATTTCGCGCTCCGCGGGGGCGCTTATCTGAGGGCGCAATGGCCATCGCGGGTCTCCCCCATCCCGTGAAGAAACCGGCGCACGAGCCGCAACACCATCCGCGCCCACCCCGTTGGCTCGTCGTCATAGGCTGCGTTGTGCTTGCCGGGGTGATGGTGGGCATCTGGTTCGCCGGAAAGTACTGGCCCTACCGTTATCGCGAGGTCAAGCCGCTGCTCGAAGACGTTTTTGGCAGCCAGGTCGCCATCGCTCACTACCACCGCACGTATTTTCCCAATCCTGGGTTCATCGCCACCGGTCTGACCCTGAGGCGGAAATCCGCGCCCGATCAGCCCCCCATCGGAACGGTGCAGACGCTCTTCGTCCAGGGTCACTGGATTGACCTGATTCTGTTCCGCCGCCGGGTCGAGTTGGTGGACATGACCGCCGTTCACATGGTATTGCCGCCACCCGGCAGCCGTGCCGCCCAGGAAGACTTTCCCGCCGGCAGCACCGCCGATTTCGGCGGCCCCGACACCCCCATTGCCCGCCTTGAAATTCACGATTCCGTGCTCGATATCCTGCGCACCGGCGGCGGCCGATTCTCTTTTCCGGTTCGCCTGCTCCACATTGAAAACATGCGGAAGGGCCGCGCCCTGACCTACTCCGTGGACATGGACAACGCCATTCCCCACGGCCGTATCCGCGCCTCTGGCTACTTTGGCCCGCTCAACGCGAACTCTCCCGGCAACACTCCGCTGGAAGGGCAATTCGTGTTCAACCAGATCAACTTGAACGAAGTGGGCGAACTCCATGGCACCATGGCATCCTCCGGCAAATTCAGCGGCCGGCTGGACACGATCCATGCCAGCGCTCAGACCCAGACGCCGGACTTCGCCGTGAAGGACGGCCAATCCACCCCCATCTCCGGTTCCATCGACTGCACCATCAACGGTCTCAATGGCGACGTGGTTTACCACTCCATGGAGGCCCGCAGCGGCGATACCCTGGTTCACGCGGCAGGCAGCACCACCGGAAATTCGGGCAAGTCCACAAGCCTCGACATTTCCGTGACCCGCGGCCGAGCGCAGGACATTCTCCGGCCCTTCCTGCACCGGGACGTGCCCATCGCCGGGCCAGTGGGGCTCCATGCGCACACTTATCTTTCCCCAACGCGGCAGGGCGGCAGCTTTCTCGAGCGGCTGCGCGTGGAAGGCGGCTTCGACATTCCCGCCGAGCGCATCACCAACCGCTCCACCGAAAAGAGCCTATCGGCGTTCAGTGAGCGCGCCAACGGCGGCAAAGCGCCGAATCCTGACAAGGAGCCTTCCTATCCGGTCCCGGACGCCATTTCCTCGCTGGCCGGCCCAGCCACCATCCGCAACGCCATTGTCACCACCCACGACCTCACTTTCACCGTAGCCGGCGCCCAGGCATCGCTCGACGGCACCTTCAATCTCCACACCAGGGCAGTTCACCTCACCGGAAAGCTGGCCACCCACGCCGATCTTTCCCACGACGCCACGGGATTCAAATCGTTCCTGCTCAAGCCGCTGGCGCCATTCTTCAGAAGGAAAAAGGCTGGCGCCGTGATCCCGATCGCGGTCACCGGCCAGCCCGGCCATTACAAAGTGACCCAGAACATCATGCACACGAAATAGGGCTTGTTTCTACGACGGCTGGCCGCGCCCGGCGCCGATCCTTCGCACTCGGTAAAGGATGGTCAGCAGGGTGACGGCGCCGCACGTCAGCAGGCTGGCGGCCATGCCCAGGATCAGCGACAGGTCGCGCTGATACAGCCCGTGCACGATGCCGATGGCCTGCAGGATGCTGAAACCGCCGAAGGTGATCAGCGAAATGCCTTCATCGCTCTTTTTGCGCCAGACGGCGATGACCTGGGGGACAAAGAGCAGGGCATTGCAGAGCAGCCCCAGGCCGAATATGACGGCGACAATCTGCTTCATTCCGGGTGCAATCCTCCGCGCGGCGAACCGCTGTTTCATCCT
This sequence comes from Occallatibacter sp., assembly GCA_035552555.1. Classification (GTDB taxonomy): domain Bacteria; phylum Acidobacteriota; class Terriglobia; order Terriglobales; family Acidobacteriaceae; genus Telmatobacter. Next base: position 39,115 of record DASZLF010000066.1, on the reverse strand, counting down.
CTCACCTGACGGCGTAAGTAGCTTATTTTTCAGTCGATGCTCTTCGGCGTGCGGCCCGGAAAATTCATGCGGCACAACTAAATTTCGATTCCGTTGCATCACAGGATCGGTGAGCGGAAGGTTCTTCATTGCGGTGTTTCTGGTACTGGGCATGGCATGTTTGCCGGCCCTGGCGCAGACGCCGGCGGAGAATCCGCAGTCTGACGCGCAGCCGCTTGCGCGCGTGGCTGCAATGGGGGCGCAGCCCATATCACAGCCCGGCGCACAGGGGCAGGCGCTCGAAGCAACATTGCCTGCGGTGCCGGTGCCGCCCGGGCCCGTGCCTCCTCAGGAAATCAAGCCCGCTCCGCCGACGCCCATCGCCGTCAAGAAAGTGGAGTTGGGCAGCGACAATACCTGGGACCCGATGTGGGACGTCGCGATCGAGGAGAACCTGCCGCCGGAGTTGCTGTCGTCGCGCATGGCCCATGCGGTGCATTCGTTCTGCCCGCGCTTTGGGTCGCTGACCCAAGCGGACCGGCGCGCCTACTGGGCCTATTTCTTCCAGGCGCTGAGCGGGGCGGAAGCCGGCCTGAGGCCCACCGCCGACGTGCGCCACACCAATCCCAATGTTGCCGTGATCGACAAAGTGACCCACCACACCGTTCGCCAGCAAGGGCTGCTGCAGCTCACCTATGAAGACGCACAGCGCTACGGCTGCGACTTCGACTGGGAGAACGACAAGCACCTCAAGGTCGGCGACCCGGATAAAAGCATCCTGCAGCCGGAGAATAACCTGTTGTGCGGCATCCGGATCCTGAAAAACCAGTTGATCGATCTTGACGAGCCGCTGCTGACGCAGAAAAGCTACTGGTCCACGCTGCGACCGGGCACGGTCAGCTACAGGGTTTTCGCCAAGCAGATGGCCAACGTGCCCGCCGCCTGCGGAGGACGCGCCGCGCACCACAAAAAGCACAAGGCGCCTGCGATGGGCGAAGCCTCCATCGCCCGGCCGGCCAATGGAGCGGGCAGTTTCTGAATGCCAGCTGTTAGCTCTTAGCTTTTATCTCTTAGCTTCTGGCCCCTAGCTTCTACATCCTAGCTAATCCCTAATCCCTAATCCCTAGCCCCTTGTTCCCTTGGTCCCTTCCGTTAAAGTATTTGCAATGGCCTCCACTCACTTCGATCGGGTTTCCGAAGCTGCCGCGTTTCTGCGCAGCCGCCTCGCGGACCTTGCCCCGCGCGTTGCCATCGTGCTCGGCTCGGGGCTTGGCGCGGTGGCGGACTCCATCGCCGATCCCGTGATCATTCCCAATTCCGACATCCCTCATTTCCCGCAATCCACCGTGGAAGGCCACTCGGGCCGTATCGTCGGCGGCCGGCTGGGCGCGGTCAGCGGCGGGAATGCGCAGGCCGCGAACCAAGGCACTGCTGTCATCATCCTGCAGGGGCGCGTCCACTCCTACGAGGGCTACACGCCGGACGAGGTCACGTTTCCCATGCGCGTTCTGGGGGCGCTGGGCATCCGCGCCGCCATCCTCACCAACGCCGCCGGAGATATCCAGCAGGGTTACCAGATCGGCCAGCTCGTCGCTCTCTCCGACCACATCAATTTCATGGGATGGAACCCGCTCACTGGCCCCAACGAGCCCCGTTTTGCCCGCATTCCCTCCGCCGGCCTGCGCTTCTTTGACATGACCGAGGCCTACTCGAAACGTCTTCGCGCCCTGGCAGCGCAAGCCGCAGCCGAAGAAGGGTTCGCTCTCGAAGAAGGCGTCTATCTGGCCACTCCCGGACCCAGCTTTGAAACGCCAGCAGAAATTCGCGCCTTCCGCACCCTCGGCGCCACCCTGGTGGGGATGTCCACCGTCCCTGAGACCATCGTGGCCCGCCACATGGGCATCGAGGTGCTGGGCATCTCCTGCGTTACCAACCTAGCCGCCGGTCTGGGCGCCGCTCAGCTCAGCCATGCGGAGGTCTTCGCAGCCGGGCGCAAAGTGGAGCGCCGGCTGGCGTCGTTGCTCACCCGCCTGGCTCCCCGGGTGGACGCCGCAATGGACACCCCTCCGGACGCGCAGCCGTGAACGAGCCAGCTTCGCCATTGTTGCCGTTTCCTCCCGTGGTGCTGGCCATTGCCGGCTGCTCCGGCTCCGGCAAGACCACGCTCGCCGAAGAACTTGCGCGCACTCTCGGCGGCATTCATTTCCCGCTCGACCATTACTACCGCGATCTGTCTCACCTGCCGCCCGGCCAACGCGCGCGGGAAAACTTCGACGACCCCGGCCTCGTCGAGAGCCCCCTGTTGGCTGCGCACGTAGCTGCGTTGGCGCGCGGCGAATCCATCGAGCGCCCGGTTTACGACTTCGCCACCCACTCGCGGGTGCCGGATCGCACCCAGACCATACACTCCGGTGCGTTTCTGCTGGTCGAGGGCATCTTCGCCCTTTGCTATCCCGAGTTGCTTCCGCTCTACCAACTGCGGGTCTATGTCGATACCCCCGATCCGCTCTGCTTCGAGCGCCGCATGCAGCGCGATGTGGTCGATCGCGGCCGCACCCCCGAATCGGTCCGTCAGCAGTACGAGGCCACCGTCCGGCCATCGAGCTTGCGCTGGGTGCGCCCCTCCGCTGCTCACGCCGACCTTATCCTCGACGGAACCGGCGCCCTTGACTGGAAGGTGGAGCGGGTGCTGGCTGAACTTCGCCGCCGCGGAATGGCCATCCGCTTCCCGGATTGAGAGATTCCGTTCCCGCTTTGGCGCCCATGACAAAAGATTCATCAGACGTTTCAGCAACCTGCGCATCTATACACGTAAGGTTAGCGAATATGAATCGGCCGGGCCCAAGCTGGGAGGCAATCAAGGAGAAGGCGGCGGCATGGCTGCTGGAGGGCATTTCGCCCCAGCGCCTGGCCCTCACCCTCGCCCTCGGCTTTGCGCTCGGCTGCATCCCCGTGGTGGGCGTTCCCACCGGCCTCTGCGCCGTGGTGGCTCTCTCCTTCCGCCTCAACCTGCCCGCCATTCAGGCGGCCAACTACGCTGCCATGCCCTTCCAACTGGCGCTGATTGTGCCGTTGGTGCGGCTGGGCGGCAAGCTCACGCCATCCTCGCTGGCGCATCCGGCCCTGGACTTGAGCATCCTGGCGCATTCGCCGCTGCAGCTCATCACCCACTCCTCGGCGCAGATTCTGTCGCAGTTGGGCATCCTCGCCGGCCAGGCGTTGCTGGCCTGGGTGTTGATGGCGATTCCGGTAGTGGCCGTGCTCACCATCGCCCTCACCGGCGTGCTGCGCCGGGTTCCCGCCATCGCCGCGGCTCAGCCAAGGGGTTGAGAGCGGCGAACTTTTCCAGGCAGCGTTGACCAATTCTCTCCTGACTTGTTCAATGAACCTATGAACCTCGCACATCGCTGGCTGTGTAACTCGAATCGATGGCGGCAGGTGGTGGGGCAGTTCGCACTGCCGTGGACACTGGAAGGGATGGATCTGGGCACAGAAGTGCTGGAAATCGGCCCGGGCTATGGCGCGGTCACAGATCTGTTGATGGGTCGCGTTCCGCACCTGACCTGCGTGGAGATTCATGAGGGAATGGCCGAGGATCTACGCCGCCGCACCGCCGGCGGCAATGTCACGGTGCTCTGCGAAGACGCCACGCGGACCTCGCTGCCGCCGGATGAGTTCGACAGCGCAGTCTGCTTCACCATGCTGCACCACATTCCGTCTCCCCAATTGCAGGACAAGCTTCTGCGCGAGGTGCTGCGGGTGCTGCGGCCGGGAGGCGTATTCGCCGGGACCGACAGCAGGGAAGGCCGGGGGTTCCGGTTTCTGCATTGGTTCGACACGCTGACGGTGGTGGATCCGGCGACGTTTGCGCAGCGTCTCGCCGCGGCGGGCTTTGAGCAGGCGCAGGTGGACGTAAACCCGTACGCGTTTCGCTTCAGGGCGCGCAAGCCGATCCATGACGCCGCGAAGTGCTGACTCCAGGCTCGATTACCTCCCGCTTTCGCGATGCGGCTCAGCCTGCGCGCTGTCGACCCAGGCCGTGTAAATCATGTCGCGCAGCATGCTGGCGCCGGCCGCCAGCCGGTCCGCGGTAAACGCGCGCGACTCTGCCGTTCCCGCTCCGGCAAACCCGCCGGCCTTCTCCAACTGGTACACCTTCTCCACGAAAGTGAACGTGTGGCGCAGGTATGTTACGTAGTTGTCGAACATATCGCCCTCGATGGCATGGACCGGCGTCATCCTCGGCTCCACATCGCCCGCACGGAGGTTGGCGGCTACGAACGGCCCTTCGAACTGCCAGTGAATCTTGTGCTCCGTGGTGTAGCCATGGGGGTTAGGGCCGACCCAGCCGTTGTATTTTTCCGACGTATGCAACGGCTGCGCGGCGTCGCCCACATAGTGTCCCAACCACCCGGCATAGAAGATCGCCGCCTGCTCGACGTCGCGCGTGTCCTGGTGAGCGGCGGAGAGACGGCGGTAGTCGCGAAGCGCCGCCTTCAGTCGCTCCCACACCTCGTCAGCCTGCCACGGCTGCAGACCGATGCGCTCCGGCCGCTGGCCCGCGGCAAAAACCCTGGCCTCAAAGTCCAGACGCTTGTGGGGAAGCGGCCCCAGCGCTTCCGCCGGCTCCAGATCGATAAAGTGTTCGGGTGCCTGGGCGGCCACCAGTTCCGGCTCCGCCGGCGAGCGCCAGCGATCCGGCTCCGGGCCCAGGTATTCAATCTCACGGGCCGCCGCCTCGGAGCGCAGAAACGCCGGTGCGTCGGCAGGCAGGTTGCTGACGGCAAGGCGGTTAATCATGCGATGCCCTTCGTTGCCCCAGGCCCCGGCAAGCGGCGATTGAACGCCTGCGAAGACCACCGTGGCAAGAGCGATCAGGACGGCACGGGACGAACTCGATGGGATCATGAGGCCAGTATAAAGTTGCAGCGGCAGAAGTTTGCTGCGGCAAAGCGGTTGCAGGGGCGATGAGATTGTGCCGACGCGGGCCGGAGGGTGAGGCCCGTTCAACGGCCTGTCTCAGAAAGCGCATTTGCGCCGCTTCGGCCCCTGCCGGACGCAGTTTTCCTAAAAGTAAATAACATTTCGATGCCACGAATACAGATTTACCTTCGCAGGCTACCTTTTCTGAGTCGCGTGATGACGCTGCTTGCCAACCGTATTTCCGCAAGCCTAGTATTCCGTACAGTTCGACCGGGTGTACCACTATTCAAAATCCGGCAGTGCGCCAGCATGCAGTTCCTTTTCCCGGGTTTTTCCGCAGTACCACACAACGCGGCGCTTACCGGCGCTGCAGGGAGTGTTCCAAGATGGCATGGTATGCCTACTGCATTGGTGAAAAACAAGCTTTTCCAGAGTTGGCCCGTCATCGCAAACCAGTTCCGTTAGAAACCGTCCTTGGCGTCAGTGGAAACCAGGTTTTCCTGTATCCCGCCAGCGACCTAGCCATCATTGTCAGTGAGCATAATCCAAGCGAAAATCTGAACCAGAAGGCCGGCATGGACCACGCCAGGGTCATTGCAGACTGCTTTCAGCACTCTACTGTATTGCCGTTCCGGTTCGGGACGGTCTTCAACGACGACGAATCTTTGCGCAAGTCGATCCGATCGAACCAGCGGCAGTTTTTGGGAAACATTGAAAAACTTCGCGGCAAGACGGAAATGCATCTGCGCATCTTTGTCGACGACTGCTGCACCCGGGAAGCCGGTAAACACCTTCCGGCCGAAGGCGTGGGGCGCGAATACCTCAGCACCCTGCGCGAAAACGCGGTCCGGCAGCGCGAACGCCAGACACGGGCTCGCGCGGTCAGCTTCCAGATGCACCGGCTCTTCAATCCACTGGATGAGGAAGTCAGTTGCCGGCTCACGGAAAGCGGGAAGATGGTGCTGGACGTTGCCCATCTGATCGACCGCAAGTGCGTGGAGCGCTACCAGAACAAGTTTCACTCGACCAGCGCCACGCTGAGGGACTGCCAGTTGCAGCTCTCAGGCCCCTGGCCGCCGTATCATTTTGTCCATCGCCTGACCCGCGGAACGGCCACTCCGGCCACCCCCGTCATGGTCAATCCCACGGCTCCTGTCAATGCCACCGCCCCGGTTATCCGCATCCCGGAACCGGTGCAGGTAGCCATGGCGTAAGCGGCCCGCCCTTCACCGTTTTTACGGAAAAAGCCCCGGCTGGCGCCGGGGCTTTTTCTTGGCCGCTGCTTTCCATGACGACTGTGAGCGCTGTCACGGACTCTGCTTCCCGCTTGCACAGTATCATCGCAACGCGCGGGCTGAGGTCTGGAGGGTGTTGCCAGTGGGTACTGGACGCGGCTTGCGAAACCGTCGAGTGTCCACTAGGGTTCGACTCCCTTGCCCTCCGTTCGGCACTCGACGTAATTTCAGTTTCTATCTTGCCGATGTGCTATAGTAATATCGGTTTCGCAAGCCGCATCCTGACGAGTGGATGTCTGTCTCAGGCGGCGTCCAGGCAACTGGATTACCTATGGATCACAGGCTCCGGAGTGATAAACCGGAGCCTGTGGTGTTTTTAGGCGAAGATCGGGTCTGGTGAACAGCGGACAGTCTTGTTTTTCATCAGTTGGCGCTCTGGGTGCCCGCGCCCTTGCGCCGGCTGAGCACAAACGAGCCGCGCCGGTCCTTCGAGGCGCGGTCGATCTGCTTCCAGAAACCAACGAAGTAGTCCACCGCCGATATGGTGGAAATCACCACGGTGAAGTAGATTGCTCCGATGGCCACCCACTTGATGGGGATCACCAGCCAGCCAAACGTCCACTGATACCAGTGATGGGCCAGGATGGCGAAAACCACGGAGACGATCTGCGCGACCGTCTTCAGCTTGCCCAGATCGCTGGCCTGGATGGTGAATCCTTCGGAGGCGGCGATGGAGCGCAGGCCGGAGATAAGGAACTCGCGCCCGATGATGACCACGGCGATCCAGACCTTCACTACCTGCGGCTCATACGCTACCAGCGCAATCAGCGCCGCCGTTACCATGATCTTGTCGGCGAGCGGGTCGAGCAGCATGCCCATGGTGGTAATCTGCCCGCGTTTGCGCGCCAGGTAGCCGTCTACCCCATCGGTGATGGAGGCCAGCACGAACAGCACCGAGGCGAACACCTCCTGCTCCGCGCCTGCTTGCCAGGGGAAATGCGGCGACAGGATCCACAGCAGCAGCGGGATCATGACGATCCGGCTCATCGTGATGGAGTTGGGCAGATTCACGGTTTCAGCGTACCCCCGCAGGAATCTCTCGAGGTTGGCTCCATTATTGCACCATGCGCGTGAGAGCCGGTCTGGAGACCGGCGGTACCTGGGTCTGGCGATGGTTCAGACGCGAAAAGGGGCGGTCCGGTAACCGGTCCCGCCCCTTTTCAGTTCAGCCGGCGTTCGCTTATGCGTACAGCCCGCGCTGCTTGATGGTGAACGCCACGCGATCGATGGCCAGCATATAGGCGGCGATGCGGTTGTTCACGTTATGTGCCTCGGCGTAGCGAACCACGTCGTCGAAACTGTCGCGCAAAATTGTTTCCAGCTGCTCGTTGACGATGGCTTCCTTCCAGAAGTAGCCCTGCCGGTCCTGCACCCATTCAAAGTAGCTGGCGGTTACGCCGCCGGCATTGGCCAGGATGTCGGGAACCACGAAGATGCGCTTGTCGGCGAGAATCTCGTCGGCCACCGCGGTAGTGGGCCCGTTGGCGCCTTCCACCAGGATGCGCGCCTTGATCTTGTCGGCGTTGCGGCTGGTGATCACGTTCTCGGTAGCCGCTGGAATGAGGATTTCGCAGTCGGAAACCATCAGCTCTTCGCTGGGCATGGCCTCGGCGCCGCGGAATCCCAGCAGCGTGTTGTTGCGATACTTGAACTCCAGCAACTGGTGAATGTCGATGCCGTTGGGGTTGTAGAGTCCGCCGTCTCTTTCCGCTATGCCGACGATTTTGTAGCCGTGCTCCATCATCAGGCGCGCCGCGTTGGAACCTACGTTGCCGAAGCCCTGGATGATGACGCGGCAGCCTTCGATGGGCATCTTGAGGTAGCGCAGGCTCTCGTCGCAGGCCACCAGCACGCCGCGCCCGGTGGCTTCCATGCGCCCGCGGGAGCCGCCGAGGGTCAGCGGCTTGCCGGTTACCACGCTGGTGACGGTCTGGCGCATGTGCATGGAATAGGTATCCATGATCCAGGCCATGGTCTGTTCGTTGGTGTTAACGTCGGGTGCGGGCACATCCTTCTCCGGCCCGATGAACTCGATGATCTCCGACGTATAGCGGCGGGTCATCCGCTCCAGCTCGCCCAGGCTCATCTTTTTGGGGTCGCAGATCACGCCGCCCTTGGCGCCGCCGAAGGGAATATTGACCACCGCGCATTTCCAGGTCATCCAACTGGCCAGCGCGCGCACTTCGTCCAGGGTCACTTCCGGCGAGTAGCGGATGCCGCCCTTGGCCGGCCCGCGCGCCTGCGAATGTTGCACGCGGAATCCCGTGAACATCTCAATGCGCCCATCGTCCATGGTGACCGGAAAATGCACGATCACCTCGCGCGAGGGCGAGCTCAATACCTTCCACAGACCTGGATCCAGATTCAACTTGCGTGCCGCAAATTCGAACCGGGCGCTCTGCGCCTCCCAGGGATTAATCTCCTGGTCCAAACTTACGGCGGGGGTTAACACTGCCATACCGGTATCTCCAATTCCCTTGTTGCCTGCCGCGTTTTGCGGGACAGAACGATTCCGTCCCCATCTATCGGACGGGGCAGGGTTTTGTCCGTTTCCGCGGAGTTTTCGGTTTCGCTCGGATTCATCTTTAGATTTTCACCGGGCCGCCGCGCATGAGTCTCTGTGCGCCGTTTTGCCCATCATCGCTCAAACCCCAGTGAGTCTAGGCCCTCCATGCGGCCCCGTCAAGCTACCATGAACCCGGGTTGACACGGGTTGTTGCTCCGGCTCCTGAATTGGCGCCCGTCCGCAACCGGCGCCCGAGGCTCTTTACCGGCAGGCCTGAGCCCTGCTGCCCCCGATGCTTTGGACGCGCCGGGCCGCGCCGGAGCCGCCGCACCGGAATTCCGCTCTTGCCAACATCCCCAACGGGGAGAGAGACTTTACGGCGATCCTGTGTTCACTCTCGATCCGGCAAGAGGCGGAATGCGACACTCCCGAACCCTGTTCCTGGCTGCGATGTTGGCGGCCCTGTCCCTGAACTCTCTGGCCCAAGTGCCTGCGCCGGCGAAACCTCCCGTGGCTACACCTCCCGCGCGACCCCAGGCCGCGGCTCCCGCGCCCGCTACGCCCGGGCAGGCCCATCCACTGACCCAGGCCGACCTGGAAGCTTTCTTCGACGGCATCTTCCCTCTCCAGCTTGAGCGCAGCGACATTGCCGGAACTTCGGTGCTGGTGATGAAAGATGGCCAGATCCTGTTCGAGAAGGGCTACGGGTTCGCCGACATGAAGGCCAAAAAGCCGGTTGACCCCAACAACACCATCTTCCGGCTGGCTTCCATTTCCAAGCTCTTCACCTGGGTCTCGATCATGCAGCTCGAAGAGCAGGGCAAGGTGGATCTGGATGCCGATGTCAACCGCTACCTCGATTTCCAGATCAAGCCGGCGTTCAACCACCCCATCACTTTGCGCAACCTGATGACGCACACTGGCGGATTTGACGAGGTGATCGACAACATCATCGTGCTGGATGCAAAGCGGCAGCCAACGTTGCGCGACCACCTCATCCAGAACCAGCCGCGGCGGCTGTTTCCTCCGGGCGAAGTGCCGGCCTATTCGAATTACGGCGTGGGGCTGGCCAGCTACATTGTGCAGCGGGTGAGCGGCGAGCCATTCGAACAATACGTGCAGGACCACATCTTCGGCCCGCTGCGGATGACCCACTCGTCGTTCTACCAGCCCATTCAGAAGCCGCTCGCCCCGTTCGTGTCGGAGGGCTATCGCGGCGATACCACCAAGCCGGTGGTGGGATTTGAAATGCTGAATCCCGTCGGCGCCGGGGGACTCTCTTCGAGCGCCAGCGACATGGGGCGCTTTGGCCAGGCGCTGCTCAACGGCGGCTCGCTCGACGGCCAGACCATCCTCAAGCCGGAGACGCTGGCGCAGATGTGGACCCCGCAGTTCCGCGCCAGCCAGCAACTTCCGCCCCTCTGCATGGGGTTCTACCAAGACTGGCGCAATAACCTTCGCTGGATCGGCCACGAAGGCGACCTGATTGCATTTCACAGCCTGTTCTTCGTGGAGCCTACGCAGAAGATCGTGCTCTTTGTCTCCTACAACTCCGCGGCCGGCGGGGGAAAGCCGCGCCCGGAGATCATCGACTTCTTCTCCGACCGCTATTTCCCCGGCGCTCCGGCGGTCACATTCCTCAAGAAGCCCGCCAGCGAATTGAAGGACATTGCCGGCCAGTACCAGACCACGCGCCGCGCCGACTCCACCAAGCTGCGCCTGGCGAACATCGGCAACCAGGTCACCGCATCGGTGGACAAGGACGGCATCCTCACCCTCTCCAATTTCAGGGACCTGCGCGGGCACACCATAAAATGGAAACTCATCGGTAACGATTTGTGGCAGGACGAAAGCGACCAGGCGCGCATCTTCGCCATCCGCGACAGCCGCCATCGCGTGGTTCGCATCGCATTGGATTTTCCCGGCGTGCAACTGGAGCGCGTGCCCTGGTATATCAACAGCAACTGGGTGGTGCCGGCGATCGGCATCAGCCTGGGCATTCTGGCGCTGGTGGTGCTTGCGTCGCTTCTCCGTCTGGGAAGGCGGATCTTCTTCCGCAAGCGCGCACGCTGGCAGCCGCAGGAGAGAACCCTCCGGCTCACGTTCAGTCTCCGCGCCGCTTCCTTCCTGTGGGTGTTTTTCATCGGCACCATACTGGGCTTCTTCGCCGTGAAGGGCAGCGACCTTTTGCCGCCGACACCGGCGTGGTTCCCGTGGTTCGTGCTCGTGAACTGGGTCACCGCGATCTGCCTTCTGCTCAGCCTGTTCGCGATCCTGGCCGCGGTGCGCATCTGGTTCCGCGACCTGCGCTGGATCACCAAGGTCAAATTCACGTTTGCAGGCCTGGCCTGCCTGCTGCTGAGCTGGTGCGCTATTTTCTACCACCTGATTGGGCCGGCCCATCGGATTTGAGAACAGTGGTCAGTGGTCAGTGATCAGTGAACAGTGAAGAAGTGAAGAAGTGAAGAAGTGAACAAGTGAACAAGTGAACAAGTGAATGAGTGAATGAGTGAACACGCAGATCAATGAAACAGACACCGGGCAGTAGACTCGGCGCTCAGTCGCCTCCGTCAGACTGACCACTGACGACCGATCACTGACCACTGACCACTTGCATTTAAACTGTCCCTGTGACTTCTGCGAACGATCAAGTTCAGCCCACTCGCAAGCAGTTCCTCGCCTTGGCCAGGGAACACACCCTGGTCCCCGTGTGCCGCGTGCTCACGGCGGACCTGGAAACCCCGGTGGGAGCGTTCCTGCGCGTGGCGTGGCAGCAGCCCGAATGTTTTCTGCTGGAGTCGGTCGAAGGCGGCGAGCAAGTGGGCCGCTACACGTTTATCGGGCTCAGCCCCTACAAGCGCATCGTGGCGCGCAGCCGGCAGCTTACCATCACCGAAGGCAAGCGCACCACGCATCTCGAGGGCGACGTGTTCGCCGCGCTGCGCGACGCGCTGGGCGGACATAAGCCGGCGCGCCTCCCCGGCCTGCCTCCGTTTACCGCGGGCGCGGTGGGATTCTTCGCCTATGACGCGGTGCGCCAGATCGAGCGGCTGCCCAATCTCGCCGCCGACGAACTCGGTGTCCCCGACGCCTGCCTGCTCTTCTTCGATGAAGTGCTGGCCTTCGATCACGTGCGCAAGGAAATCTGGCTGGTGGTGACCGCCGATGTGACGCTGGCCGATGCCGCCGAGGCCTACGATGCCGCCGTGCGCCGGTTGAACAAGCTGGAAAAACGGCTGGCCGGGCCGCTGCCCCGGATGCGCGCGGCGAAGGGCGGCAAGCTCAAGGTCTCTTACCGTTCGCGCAAGCGCGAGTATCTTGGCGCCGTGTTGCGCACCAAGGAGTACATTGCCGCGGGCGACGTGTTTCAGGCCGTGCTGTCGCAGCGTTTCGACGTGGAGCCCGGTGTGGACACCTTCCAGGTGTATCGCGCGCTGCGCACCGTCAATCCCAGTCCGTATATGTACTTTCTCCGGTTCAATCCGGATGGGCCGCTGGGCGCAGCGCCCAAAAAACTCAAGAAGAAAGTAAAACCCACATCGGCGGCGATCGAGCTGGCCGGCTCGTCGCCGGAGTTGCTGGTGCGCGTGCATAACCGCAAGGTGGAGTACCGGCCCATCGCCGGCACGCGGCCGCGCGGCGCCAATGAGAAGGAAGACCAGGCGCTGGCCGACGAGATGTTGCACGACGAGAAGGAGCGCGCCGAGCACGTGATGCTGGTGGACCTGGGCCGCAACGACGTGGGCCGGGTGAGCGAGTTTGGATCGGTGAAGGTGGACCGGCTGATGTTTGTGGAGCGCTACAGCCACGTGATGCACATTGTGAGCACCATCGAAGGCAAGCTGCGCAACGACCTGACGGCGGTGGACGCACTGCGGGCGTGCTTCCCCGCGGGCACGCTCTCCGGCGCGCCCAAGGTGCGGGCCATGGAGATCATCGAGGAACTGGAGCCGGCGCGGCGCGGAACCTATGGAGGCGCGGTGCTGTATGCGGATTTTTCCGGTAATCTCGACTCGTGCATCGCCATCCGCTCGCTGATGGTGAAGGACGGCAAGGGCAGCGTGCAGGCGGGCGCGGGCATCGTCGCCGATTCGGTTCCGGAGATGGAACACCAGGAATCGCTGAACAAGGCGCGGGCGGTGATTCGGGCGATCGAGCGCGCGCGGGAGCTGTAGCGCAATTTTCGCGCACCGTGACATCCAAAATCTCTGAGCGGCATAAAGACTCTTTGCGTCTTTCGGGCAAGACCGGAGGAGGAGCGATGGACAAAACATGGATGTGGATGCGCAATGGGTTGGCGCTCGTGGGAGTATTGGCTATTGGGTTCTGGCTTGGATCAGGACGCATTGTGAAGGCATCAAGCTATGAGTCCAGTGGTGGCGTGCAATTTCAGCTAACGGGAATCAACGAGTCCAGTTCGTTACTTGTGTATAAGCCCGAAGCCAAAACCGTGTATGTCTATCGTGGAGCAACCACAGGAAATTCCGCGCTGCAATGTAGCTATATGTTTCAGCTCGATCGGCCGGGCGAGGTCATTCGGCGCGTTCCCTGCTCTATGCAAAGTTTGATCCAATAAGGCCGGACACAGATTTACTCCGCGCCAAAGATTTTGCGGAAGAATGCACCCACGCGGTGGAAGAATCCGGGCTGCTTTTTCCTGGATGCCGTGGCGTGAGCTGGTGCAGGCTGCGAGGGGCTTGAGGGCGCTTCAGCAGCGACGGCGGGAACCTCCACAGGCGGCGTGGGCGCGTGATAGACCAGCGGCTCGGTAATTCCCGCGCCGGTTCCGCTCGGCTTTGCGGCGGGGCCAGGGGTTGCGGGGGGCAGGGGCGCAAGGCCGGCGCTCTGCGCCAGGGGAAAATCATTGGTGCCCGGGCGCGGTTCAGGAGGGCATCCGCACGGCTCCTTCTCCTGGTCCACCACTTCCTGCAGGCTGCCGTGCTGGAACATCACCCGCTGTCCCGGCTGCACCCGGTACGTTCCTCCGTCGAACACGCTGGTCACCAGCACATACGGCGCGTTTGCGCCGGGATTGTCCACGCAGGTGTCGCCGTGCTGGCCCAGGCGAATCTTCACCTCCGCCGCTCCCGGTGCCCCGATCAGGATGCGGAAATCCGGAGTGAGCAGAATGTCGGAGTTGCGCCCCGTGGCAAAGCTCGTCTCCAGCGCGCCATGGTCCAGCGCCATCATCAGCCCCGGCGTCTCGCCCGCGGGCACGCTGGCGTCGCTGGCCAGCTTTACCGTGGTGGAGGCGCACACCCGCAACACTCCACGATGCGGCAGGATCACCTCGGTCGTTTTCGCCCCCGACGTCACGCTTCCGCTGCGCGCAATCATGGCCCGTCCGGAGGCGATCTCCAGCGCGCCAGTCACCGAGGAGGAGGAATCGATGGGAACAATGGCGATGGGCGTGGACGCTGCGGCTATGGCAGGCGCAGCAGCAGGCGCGACAACGGCTGGGGTATCCGGAGTCGCGACCGGCTGCTGAGCGGGAGCGGCGGCGCAAATCATGCACGCGGCAAACACAGGGACGAAAGCCGACACTTGTTTTGATCGAATCACGGCCATCTACATTTCCAGGAAGTTGCGGATCATCTGCCGTCCGCCCTCGGTCAATACGCTCTCGGGGTGAAACTGCACCCCCTCGATGGGCAGCTTGCGGTGCCGCAGGCCCATGATTACCGAGCCGGCGCCACCGCTCTCCGGCGTGCGCGCCGTCACTTCCAGTTCCTTCGGCAGCGTCTCCTCGGCCACAATCAGCGAGTGATAACGCGTGCAGGTGAGGGGGGTGGGCAGCCCCGCAAAAACGCCCTTGCCGTCGTGTGCCACCGCGCTGGTTTTGCCGTGCATCAGGTGCTTTGCCCGCACCACGTCGCCGCCAAACGCTTGGCCGATGGCCTGGTGCCCCAGGCACACTCCCAGGATGGGCATTCGCCGCGGCGAACCCGCCATGTGCCGGATCAGCGGCACCAGGATTCCCGCCTCGCCCGGCGTGCACGGTCCCGGCGACAGCAGAATCCGCTCCGGCTTGAGCGCCTCGACTTCGTCGACCGTGATCTCGTCGTTGCGCCGCACCTCGACCCTGGCGCCCAGTTCCCCCAGGTACTGCACCAGGTTGTAGGTGAACGAATCGTAGTTATCCAGGACGAAGATCATGCTGAATCCAGTGTATGACAGGCAGGGTTCAGGGTTCAGCCGATAGCTCTCAGCCGTCGCCTTTCATTTCGCACTTGACTTTCGATTCGTTCCATCGCAGTATAGGTCGTACACGACGCATCGTATGCGACGTATTCGCCCCAGGAGGTCTAATCATGACGCTCAATGTTCCCGCGGTTGTCGGGTATATCTGGATGGCGCTTGCCGCCGTCTGGTTTATCGGCCTCGCCTTCACCAAGCGCACCGTCCGCTCACAGGCAATGGGCTCGCGCATGTTCCACATGATCCTGGTGATCCTCGGCTACACTCTGCTGTGCAGCGACCGCCTTCGCGCCGGTTGGCTCGGCTTGCGCTTTCTGCCGCCGTCGCATGCGGCGGAAATTGTGGGCGTGGCGCTTACCGCCGCGGGTTGCCTCTTTGCCACGTGGGCGCGCCTCACCCTCGGCTCCAACTGGAGCGGCCGCGCCACGGTCAAGGCCAACCACGAACTCATCGTCAGCGGTCCCTATGCCGTCGCCCGCCACCCCATTTACACCGGCCTGCTGGTGGCCTCTGTGGGCACTGCCATGGCGTTCGGAGAAGCGCGCTGCCTGCTGGGATTGGTCCTTATCTTCCTCGGTTTTGCGGTAAAGATCGGCCAGGAAGAAAGGTTCATGCAGGAGACCTTTCCGCAAGCTTATCCCGCGTATCGGCAACGGGTAAGGGCGCTGATTCCGGGAGTGTTCTAAGGCCATGACACGCCACGGAAGTCACCTGGTCTCGGAGATCGCCGCGCAGGCGGAGCGGATGGACCGCGACCTGGGCGCCATCCGCCGCGCGCTGCGCAAGCCGCTGGAGTCGGAGGTGGCCCGCGGCGAGCTCACGGTTCCTCAAACCGCGGTGATGCGCGCCGTGGTGCGGAGCCACGGAATCAGCCTCAAGGACCTGAGCCGCGAAGTCAGTCTGGCGCACTCCACGGTGAGCGGCATCGTCGACCGGCTGCAGAAGCGCGGCATGGTCAGCCGCCGCGCCGACGCCGCCGACGGGCGCGTGAGCCGCATCTATCCCGCGCCCGTCGTCAACCGGTTCGTGCGCGAGCAGATTCCCGCACTCAGCCGCGGCCCGCTGGAATCCGCGCTGCAGCGGGCTGGGCCGGCCGAGCGCGATGCCCTGGAACTGGCATTGCGCCGTCTTCGCGAACTGCTGGAAACTTCCTGACCGCCGGCCCCTCGCCGGAGCAGACGAAAGCAGCTCCGAAATGTCGAGTGATTTAGCTCACATACGCCGCCGCCCCACCTCTCTTATAACCGGATCATCCGAAAGCGAATTCCGGGACATTCGGACGATATTGATAGATTCAGCCGGCTATAGCCTCCTGACGTTCGTTGCCCTTCCCCCAAAGGAAACGTTCATGCGACTTGTAACTTCCCCCGAGAGGAAACTCTCTTTACGCCAGATCTCCGCGGCGGCGGAGAACATTGCCGCTGCCCAGTTCGCCATGTGCGGCTTTGACGTGCTGCCGCAGGCCGGGCGTTCGCGGTTTTTCTACGACCTGGGCATCGCCAACTCCGGCGGCATGCTCAAGGTGAGCGTACACGGCAGCCTTTACGGCTTCTGGAACCTCGTGGATCCGTATCTTGACAAGCCCGCGCGCGCCGGCGGCGCCATGCCCGATTACCACCGCGCCATCGACAAATGGCTGCAGCGGCAGGGCGCCGGCGTCACCTGCTGCCTGGTTCAGTTTGAAGAGGCCGACCTGAGCCGCATGCCGCGCATCTATCTCGCCTCGGCGGCCGAGATTGCGGAGAAACTTCACCAGAGCGCGGATCGGCTGGGCGATTCGGCTCTCTATGAGGAATATGAAGAGGCGGATGGAAACGGGCTGCACCGGGTGGAGAGTTTGCCGGCGGGCTGGCGCTTCTCGGCCGCGCGAGTTGCCGAACTCAGCTATCGGCTGGCAGCTAACAGCGGCTATCAGGCAGGCGCCGTCAGCTATCAGCGGGCAGCCGCCAGCTAGCGGCTTTCGAAGCGACCCGGATTCCCCGGATTTTCGCCTGTCTACGGGCTGGCACAGTTGTATTTCCGCCAGCCCGGGTATACCTTGAATTCACCTTTACTGCATTTGAGGAAATCCCCGTGCTTCACCCAGCCTTCCCGCACCGCTACCTGTGTATTCCTGCCCTGGTTCTCTGCCTGCTTCCCGCAGCTGCCGTGCGCGGCCAGCAGCCGGACAGCCCTTCTCCGTCGGGTCACTTCACCCGGCCGGCCAAGGAGCTCTTCGCCGCGGCCACCGCCGTTTCCGCCTCGGACGGCGCCAACATCGCGCTGCTCGAAGACGACGATTCCTACAGCTTTGACGATCAGGGCCGCATGACCCACGTGGGCTACACCGTCTACAAGGTGCTCACGGAAAAGGGCGCCGAGGCATGGGACTCCATCTCTGTGGCCTGGGAGCCATGGCATGAGGCGCGCCCGGATATCCGCGTCCGGGTGATCACGCCCGATTTTGCCGAGCACCAGCTCGATCCCAAGAACATCAACGAAACTCCTGCCCATGAAGGCGACTACAAGATTTATTCCGACGGCAAGCGCCTCCATGCGCCTTTCCCTGCCATTTCGCAAGGCGTGGTGGTGGAAGAGGAATACACCGAGCGCGAGACTGAGCCGCTCTTTCCCGCCGGCCGCGCCGGATGGACCACCTTCGGCCGCGAAGACATGCCGGTGGCGCACAGCCGGCTTGAATTCGACACCCCCGCCGCCCTGCCGCTGCGCACCTCCACGCTCCTGCTGCCCGACCTGAAGCCGCAGCGCATCGAGGCCAATGGCCATGTCCGCCTCATCTACGATGTGGGCCGTCTGGAAGGCATCTCCGATGACGACCCCAACTTCCCGTCTGACGTAGCCCGCTTCCCCCAGGTCAGCTACTCCACCGGCGCCTCGTGGCAGGCGCTCGCCGCCGAGTACTCCAGGATCGTGGATAGTCACGCCAGCGCCGCTCCAGTCCAGTCCATCGTCGACAGCCTCATCACCGGCAAATCCACCGTCGCCGATAAAGAAGCCGCGCTGCTCGACTATCTTGACCGCCAGGTTCGCTACACCGGGATCGAGTTTGGCGGCGCCGCCATCGTTCCCCACGATCCGGCCGACACCCTGGTCAAAAAATACGGCGACTGCAAGGACAAGGCCACGCTGCTTGTGACCATGCTTCGCGCCGCCGGCATCCCCTCTAATGTTGCCCTGCTCAACGCCGGCTCGCGCATGGACGTGCCCGCCGCGCTGCCCGGCATGGGCCTCTTCGATCACGCCATCGTCTACATTCCCGCCATCGCGGCCTCCGGCTCGCAGCCCCCCATCCCCGCGATGTTTATCGACGCCACCGATCGCTACGCGCGCCTGGGGCAGATTCCCATCGCCGACCAGGGCCGCATGTCCCTGATCGCCCGCCCTGAAACCACGTCCCTCACGCAGATTCCGCTGGCCTCTTCGCGCGACAACGCGCTGATCGAATTCCGCACCGTCACGCTTAGCGAAAACGGCCCCGCCACCATCGTCGAGAAGACTCAGCCTCGCGGCGTCTACGAGTCCCGCTACCGCGCCTACTACGCCGATAAGCCGGACAAGGAGACGCGCGATAACCTCTCCAGCTACGTCAAGTCGCAATACGTCTCTGACAAGCTCACTACAGTCGATCGCACTGATCCCGCCGATCTCAGCCGCCAGTTCGAGCTCACCGTGGCCTGCGACAAGGCGAAGCGCGGTTATACCTCGCTCACCGGCGCCGAGGCCGCCATTCGCTACGAGGCCCTTTTCTTCCGCATCCCCGATCAGCTCACGCGCAAGGAAGATGCCCCCAAGAAAGACGCCAAGGACGCTTCCGCGCCACGCACCGCCGACTGGGAGCTGATCGAGCCTTATACGGTAGACCTGAACTACCGCATCGTTCCCCCCGACGGCTTTGTGCCCAAGGAGCTGCCCAAGAACGCCACTCTGCCGCTGGGCCCCGCCACCCTCACCGAGGAGTTCACCGCGGGCAGCGACGGAGTGGTCCAGGCGCATGTCCGCTTCGACACCGGCAAGCGCCGTTACACCATCGCCGAGGCCACGGAATTGCGCAACAAGGTCGCCGACCTGGACGCCGGCCCCGCCATTCTCGTCTCCTTCGAGCCCAAAGGCGAAGTGCTGCTCCGCGAAGGCAAGGTGCGCGAAGCGCTATCCAGCTACCGCGCGCTGATCGCGCACCATCCCAACGAGGCGGTCCACCACCTGCAGGTGGCCAACGTGCTGCTTCAGGCCGGCATGGGCGAAGCCGCCCGCGACGAAGCCCGCCTGGCAGTCAAGCTCGAACCTAAATCTGCGCTCGCGGAAAAAGTGCTGGCGCAGATTCTCAAGCACGACCTGGTTGGCCGCAGCCTGCGTCCCGGCAGCGATCTGGCCGGCGCCGCCGCCGCTTTCCGCGCCGCCGCCAACCTCGATCCCGACGACAATACCACCCTCGGCGATCTCGCCATCCTGCTCGAGTACGACCCCGTCGGCCGCCGCTATAGCCGCCAGGCCCCGCTCAAGGACGCCATAGCCGAATACGAAAAACTTGGCCAGGACAAGCTCACCGAGCTCGACCTCACCAACAATCTCGCCTTCGCCGAGTTTTATTCCGGTGACTACGCCGGAGCGTGCAAATCCGCGCAGGCCCTTAACCCCGAGCCCAAGGCCCTGATCGCCGCCTGCGTCGCCGTGCAGCAAGGAAGCAAGGCGGGCATGGCCGAAGTGAACAAGCGTGCCGGCGACGATGACGCCTTCAAAGACACCGCCCACACCGCCGGCGAAATGCTCATGAACGCTCGCCAGTATCCGCTGGCTGCCGACTTCCTGCAGGCCGGCGCCGCCGGCGATAACGCGGCCCAGGCCGTGGGGCTGGCATCGCTGCTGCGCAACGCCCACCACTACGAGGACCTGGAGTTTGCCAACACGCCGCAGGACCTGGTCAAGCGCTTCTTCCTGCTGTCGATGGACCCCACGCTCACCCAGGCCAAGCTGGACGCCTTCGCCAGCCGGAACGCCCGCCTGGTGATGGCCTCAGAGGACGACGACGAGAAGAAGAAGGCGCTCGAAGCCGGCCGCCAGCTCAATGCCCAGCTTGCCCGGGAAAGCAGCTTCCTCGATGTGACTCTCGACATCCTGGCCCAGGCATTCGAACCCAAGCTCGAAGGCTCCGATGAAACCGGCTACCGGCTCAAGGTGCAGATTCCCGGCGGCGCCAACCTCACGTTTTTCGTGGTGAAAGAAGACGGCCAGTACCGCCTTCTCGACACCAGCTCCGAGCCCAATTCCATCGGGCTTGAAATGCTGGATCGCATCCAGGCCGGCGATCTCCGCGGCGCCAAAATCCTGCTCGATTGGCTGCGCGAAGACTCGCACCTCGAGGGCGGCGACGATCCGCTGGGCGGCCCCATCTTCCCGCGCTTCTGGACGCGCGGCGCCGCGCCTGACGCTAACCGCATGAAGCTGGCCGCAGCCGCCATCCTGGTGGGCACGCGGCCCACCGTGGCCCGCGGCGTCAGCATCCTGGAGCCGGCGCTCAAAACCGCCGCCACCGAGCGTGACCGCCAGAATATCCAGCTTGCCCTGGCTGCCGGCTACTCCCTGCAGCAGAACTTCCCGGGCCTTCTCGCCGTCTCCAACGCGCTTCTGCAGCAGGTGCCAGAGTCGCGCCTGGCATTCCTCTACAACGTGGAAGCCCTAAACGGCCAGCAGCGCTACGACCAGGCTCTCGCCCTGGCCGACGATCGCCTCAAGCTGCTGGAAAACGATCCTGACGCCCTCCGTGCCAAGGCCAACGTCGAGTCGGAACGCGGTAACTACGCCGCTGCCCGCGTATGGCTGCAGAAGCTTGCCGATCTGGGCCGCGAAGATGCCGAGCTCCTGAATGAAAGCGCCTGGCTCGCTCTCTACACCGGGCATGTTGACGACAAGGACATTGCCGAGGGCATCAAAGCCACCCAGCTCGCCAAGGACAATCCGCACATTCTGCACACCCTGGCCTGCCTCTACGCCGAAAGCGGCAAGACCAATGAGGCGCGCGACCTGCTGGTTCGCAGCATGGACGACCTCAACCTCGATCAGCCCAACGATGACTACTGGTACGCCTTCGGCCGCATCGCCGAGCAATATGGCGAGCGGGACGTGGCCATTGCCGACTACCGCAAGCTGAAAAAGCCCACCCAGGCGCTAGCCATCCCCACCAGCAGTTACGAGCTGGCGCAGATGCGGCTCAAAGCCTTGAAGGCCAATCCCGATGCGCCCGTCCTGGCGCAATCGCACGGCGGAGGAAAGTAAAAGACAGGGAACAGGGATCGGGAATCAGGGAACAGGGAACAGGGACCAGGGATCAGGGGCCCCGCTCAAACCAATTACGATGGAAAGCGATGCCCGAAGATCCGCAAGGTCCGCCAAAACATCGCACCCGAGTGTGGCTGACCCTGGCGGCTGTGGCGCTGATTCTGGTCCTGGTATTCCTGCCGCCGTTGATCAGCCTTAAGCACTACAAGACTCGCATTACTCAGCTCGTGGCTGCCTCGCTTGGCCGTCCGGTTCGCCTCTCCGCGGTGGAGCTTCGCCTGCTGCCTCGTCCCGGCTTCCTGCTCAGCGATCTCACCGTGCAGTCGGACCCAGAGTTTGGCGCCGAGCCGGTGCTCCACGCCAACACCGTGACCGCGTCGATCCGGTTTTCGTCGCTGTGGCAGGGCAAGCTGCAGATCAGCCGCATCAGCGTGGACGAGGCCAGCCTGAACTTGGTGCACATGCCCGATGGCCGCTGGAATCTCGATTCGCTCTTCCGCAACGCCGCCGCCGGTCCCGCTACGCATGCTCCGCAGCCGCCCTACATGGAAGCCACCAACTCCCGGATCAACATCAAGAACGGAAACGAGAAGCTGCCGTTTTCGGTGCTCGACGCGGATGCCTCGATGTGGCGGGAATCCAATGGCGACTGGCGCATCCGCCTGCGCGGCCAGCCGGCGCGAACCGACGTCAGCCTCGACCTGGCTGACACCGGAATCGTTCGCGTTGAGGCCACGCTGCACCCCGCCGCACAGCTCAATCAAATGCCGCTACACCTCGACCTGGACTGGCGCGAAGCCCAACTGGGACAGCTTACGCGGCTGCTGCTGGCCTCCGACGAGGGGTGGCGCGGGGACCTCACCGGCGAGCTGCATCTCGACGGAACCGCCGCCTCCGCGCAGGTGACATCGCGGCTGCGCGCTTCCGGCGTCCATCGCGCCGAGTTCAGCCCCGCTGCCCCCATCGACTTCGACGCCGCCTGCGCCTTCATTTACCACTACAACCGCCGCAGCCTGCAGCACCTCGCGTGCGACAGCCCCGTGGGCGACGGACGCGCCAGGCTCACCGGCGAGATTCCCGGCGCCCAGCCGCCACGCCTCACCGTGGAGCTGGACCGCATTCCCGCCCAGGCCGCGCTGGATGTTCTGCGCACCATGCGCAGCCGCATCGACCCCAGCCTGCAGGCCACAGGGACGGTCAGCGGCCACATGACCTACGATCCTGGATCGTCCGCCCAGGCCCAGGAATCCGCCGGCAAGCAGGCTTCCGCCGCCGCGAAAGCTTCCCTGCGCGGATCGCAGCGCGGGGGCAAGCCGTCCCGCTCGGCGCGCCCCCATCCCGCCCCCGGGCCGCTCATCGGCGCGTTTACAGTGACCGGGCTGCGCATCTCCGGCGATGCGCTCAGCAAGCCCATCCAGGCAGCCAGCATGAGCCTTTCTCCGGCGCCCGCCGAGGCCGGCCAGCCATCCGCGCTGTCCACGTCCATCGAAGTTCCCGCGGGCGGCCCCGTGCCGCTCACCGTCACCGCGCGCTTGGCCCTGGCCAGCTTCCAGATGGGCGTGCATGGCGAGGCCGCGCTTCCGCGGCTGCGTGAATTTGCCCACATCGCCGGCTCCCCGGCCGAAACCGCACTCAGCCAGCTTGCCGGAGAGCCTGCGAGTATCGACTTCACCGCCGATGGGCCCTGGCTGCCGCCGGTGGACGTGCCCGCGGAAGCAGCGATCGCAGGCGCGCCGCCGGGGGTGACCGTCCAGCCGTCGCTGCGCAGCAGCGGAACGGTTTCGCTGCACCAGGCCAACTGGAAGGCCGGCTTTCTCACCAACCCGGTGCTGATCCCCGCCGCCATCATGCATCTGGAAAATGGCTCGCTGCGCTGGGACCCAGTGGAGTTTTCCTACGGCCCGGTGAAGGGTACCGCTACCGTGGAGCTGTCCGCCGAGTGCGCAGTCGCAGAGGGCTGCCCGCCGAAGTTTACGGTGCACTTCGGAGCGCTGGATGTGGCGGCGCTGCAATCCGCGCTGCTGGGAGCGCACGAGTCCGGCACCCTGCTGTCTACGCTGCTGGCGCGCCTGACGCCGAACTCGTCGCCCGCCTGGCCGCGGCTCGACGGCGCCGCGCAGGCAGATTCGCTGGATGTGGGTCCGTTTACGCTCACCCATGTTTCGGCCGAGGTGCGGGTGCTGTCTACTGGCGCGGAAATTTCCTCGCTCGATGGCGCACTGCTGGGAGGCCAACTGCACGGAACCGCGTCGCTGGTCACCGGCGACAAGCCGGCTTACAAGCTGGACGGGGTGTTTACCGGCGTGAAGCCGGCGCTGGTCGGCCCGCTCCTCGCCATGAGGTGGACCGGCGGCGAGATTTCCGGCAGCGGCCACGTCGAGTTTTCCGGGTACACCGACAAAGACCTTTCCGCCTCTGCCCACGGCTCTCTGCACTTTGACTGGAGCCACGGCTCGATCGCCAGCCCACCCGTGATTACCTTTGCCTTCGTGACGGCCCCAGCCACAACCGCCAGGAACCACGGTCCGGCCGCCCGCGAGTCCGGAATCCCCGCGGCGCTGGCGCATTTCGATCGATTCACCGGCGATGCGACCGTAGCCAACGGCGCCCTCACGCTCGGCCAGAACGAGATTCATCGCGGCGGCAGGAAATCCACCGTCCAGGCGACCATTACCTTCGCCATTCCCGCGAAGGTTACGTTTCCGGCACCCGAAGAACCCCTCCCCGCGAAACACTGAGACTTCGGAACTGCTACCGGCTAAGAGCTAAAGGCTAACAACTAAAAGCTTAGAATTGAGCTATGTCTTCCTCCATCTCATCTTCCCCCGTCACCGTGCAATGCAAAGGCGTTTTGTTCGACATGGATGGGATTCTCATCTCGTCGCTGGGCTCGGTGGAGCGCAGTTGGACGAAATGGGCGCTCATGCGCGGGGTGAATGCGGCCGAAGCCCTCCAGGTGATTCACGGGCGGCGGGCGATCGACAGCCTGGGGGCGATCCGGCCGGATCTGAATGCCGAGGAAGAGCTGAAGATCCTGGAAGACCTCGAGATCGAAGACAGGGAGGACATCGTGGTGCTGCCCGGCGTGCGCGAGCTGCTGCAGGCGCTGCCGCAGGATCGCTGGACGGTGGTGACCAGCGCCACGGAGCGGCTGGCGCGGGTGCGGCTGACGTCTGCCGGGCTGCCGGTTCCGCAGTGCTTTATCCATGGCGAAACCGTTACCCAAGGCAAGCCCCACCCGGCGCCGTTTCTGGCGGGGGCGGAGTTGCTGGGGTTTGCGCCTCGTGAGTGCGTGGTGTTTGAGGATTCGGCTTCCGGGGTGGAGGCGGGGCGGGCGGCCGGCTGCATCGTGATAGCGACCACGTTTTCGCATGCGACGGAGAGGTTGGAAGGCGCGGATTTTATCGTGGGGGATTTGAGCGCAATGGCCGTCTCGGTGGACGGTGACAGGCTGGATTTGCGGTTCGTTCCGTTGGGGCGTTAGAGCATTTTCGAATCAAGTGCTAACAAAACGCTCGGCGTAGCCGAAACGAAAACGGGCGATTTTCGCAAGAGTCAGGAGCGGGGTAGAGGGGTCAGACTGGGTTTACCAAAGAGTAAACACTGCGTAACGTGGAATGACGGCTTTGAGGTTCGATGGGCTATTTCTCGGGGTTTTGGGCTTCTGAGAGGTGATTTAAATCACTGGGAATTTGAACCATTTTACAGATTCTAAATAGCTTACGGTTAGCTCGTGGAAAACGCCAAAAACGGAAATTGTTAATTTTCTGGTTAACACTCGACGAGACTTTTCGAGGGTCCGCGAGGGCTGCGGGTGGAGGCACAATTTAGCTGCCGCAGACCAGGCCGCAGGATGAGTATGGCGTACCCGCTGCAATCAATCCGTGAGCGCCGTCACGTGTCGCTGTGATCTGCCGTAGACGGCGAAGAGGTGGGGACCTGGAGGTCCCCACGACAGTCATCTGGAGACCGGCGGTACTTATTCGTTGGCTTCGATTCTGCGTCCGTGTGTTTCCTGTATGGGGCGGGAATTGATGCGGTAGATTTGCGCGAACTGGCGCAGTTGCTCGCGGCTGATGGCCAGATCCTGCTCCAGCACGAACCAGCGCACGCCTTCGGTGCAGGGCGGCGTGGTCAGCGAGCCCATGTAAGTCCAGTAGCCGCGATCGGCGGGCAACAGTCCGCCAGGATTCACCGGCCCATCCACGTGTTCACTCTGCCCCGACTTGGTGGGCATGCTTTGCCACAGCGTGGCCATGGTGGCATTGGGCTGGCCCGGGTCCTCGCGCAGCCGGACGGCGATGACCGCCAGCTTGCCGTCGGCGCTCTGGTGCACCAAGTGAATGTCCATGTCGTCGAGCCTGCCGTGGACTGCCTCCTCGGCTGGATGATGGAAGTGGAACTGCACCAGGTCGTAGCGCACCCCGTTGGCCACGATGTAGCTGCCGGGCTTCACGGTCACCAGGATGGTGTGGCCGTTGTTTTCCAGCGTCACCGGGCCGGCCATGTAGTGGAACTCGATGGGCTGCAGAGTCTTGTTGAGATGCGCGCCGCGAATATCGATGGGCGACTGTTGATGGCCCTGCGAACAGGCGCGGTACTCCGGATCGAGCTTGCCCCAGTTGATGGGGCCGGTCTTGCCCTGGTAGCTCCACGGCGCGCCGTGCTGGGCGGCGGCAACTCCGGTCAATGCCATTGCCAGTGCGATCAGTGCAGGAATCCGCATCGGTTTCTCCTCGTCTCTTGAATCCGATTGTGTGCCACGGTGATTGTATTTTCTCCGACTCGACTGCGCCAAAAAAGAAAGGGACCCGCAATGCGGATCCCCTGGAATGAATTTGAAAACCGGCTACTTGGCTGCGACTGCCGCTGCGCCCTTGGCTTGCTCCGCCAAGGCCGCGGCCTTATCCGTCGCTTCCCAGGTGAACTCGGGCTCGGTGCGGCCAAAATGCCCGTAGGCCGCGGTCTTCTGATAGATGGGACGACGCAGCTTGAGGTGCTCGATGATCGACTTGGGCGTCAGGGAGAAGTTCTTGCGCACTAATGCGGTGAGCTCGGTCCCGGTCAACTTGCTGGTGCCGAAGGTCTCCACCAGCACGCTGACCGGCTCGGCCACGCCGATGGCGTAAGCCAACTGCACTTCGCAGCGGTCGGCCAGGCCCGCGGCCACGATGTTCTTGGCAATGTAGCGCGCCATGTAGGCCGCTGAGCGATCCACCTTGGTCGGATCCTTGCCGCTGAACGCGCCGCCGCCGTGACGGCCCGCGCCACCGTAGGTGTCCACGATGATCTTGCGGCCGGTGAGGCCGGTGTCGCCCATGGGTCCGCCGATGACGAAACGGCCGGTGGGATTGATGTGGTACTTGGTGTTCTCGTCCAGCCACTCCGCGGGAATCTCGTGCTGGATAACGTGCTTGAGAATGTCAGCGTGCAGTTCTTCGTTGGTCACCGTCTCGGCATGCTGGCTGCTGATGACCACTGCGTCCACGCGTACCGGCTTGCGGTTTTCGTCGTACTCCACCGTCACCTGGCTCTTGCCGTCGGGGCGCAGGTAGGGCAGCTTGCCGCTCTTGCGAACCTCGGTGAGGCGGCGGCAGAGCTTGTGAGCCAACGCGATGGGCGCCGGCATCAGCTCGGAGGTTTCGTTGGCCGCGTAGCCGAACATCATGCCCTGGTCGCCGGCTCCGCCAGTGTCCACGCCCTGGGCAATGTCGCCCGACTGCTTGTTGATGGTGGAGATCACGGCGCAGGTGTTGGAATCGAACCCGTAGGTGGCGTTGTCATAGCCGATGGACTGCACCACGCCTCGCACCAGCGACTGGAAATCCACGTAAGCCTTGGTGGTGATTTCGCCCGCGATGACCACCAGGCCGGTCGCCGTCAGGGTTTCGGCCGCCACGCGGCTGTAGGGGTCCTGCTCCAGGCAGGCGTCGAGAATGGCGTCCGACACCTGGTCGGCAATCTTGTCGGGGTGTCCTTCGGTCACGGACTCCGATGTAAACAGAAAGCGGTCGCTCAAGTTTAAACTCCTCCCCAGTCAAGGGACTCCCATGGCTGGACGTTGAAATGGGAAAAAACGCCAGACTGCTCCGGAAGACTTGTGGCCTACGGGTGCATTCTTCCATGGTAATTGCGGGGAGGCCCGGACGCCAAAATTTCGCAGCCAAATGCGAGATCGGGCGGGTCAGCCGCGCTGCGCGCCGGGTGAACTGCTCCGCGACCGGTGCGGGTGCCCCAAGTAACTCGCTTTTGGGACTTGGGAGACGTTTTTCCCGACTCTCACCGCCGGTTCGCCTGTTCCGCCTTCCAGGCCCGCCACTCCTCCGCCGTGATCTCCCAGATTTCGCTCTTAAGCCGGCCGCACACGTAATCCTTCTCGCCCACCGAGACCAGGCGCATTCCCTGCTTTTCGGAGATGCGCCGCGAGGCCAAATTGGCCGCCGCCTTAGGAACGCGCATGCGCTCGAAACCGAGCACTTCAAACCAGAAGTCCGTCGCCCAGTTGCAAGCTTCCGTCATGAGGCCGCGGCGGCGAAACACGGGATCGAGCCAGAAGCCGCGATTCTCGTTCTCGCCGCGATAAAGGTCGATGCGGCCGATGATTCGATCAGGGTCGGCGAGCGGGCGGATGGTCCAGCTCCAGCTATCTCCGGCTTCCATGGCAGGCAGCGTTTTTTCGCGAAGGTGTTGCTCGGACCCATCGGGCGGATAGGGCCACGGAACCACCGCGGCAAGGTATTTAACGATCTCCCATTGCGGAAACAGCGCCTGAATCTGCGGCGCATCGGCCAGCTCCAGCGGTCGCAGCAACAGCCGTGCAGTGCGCGCCTCGGGGACCATGGGCCCATGATAGCCGGAAACCTTCCGCCATAATGGAGAGGAGAGAAGGGAACCATCTTGCGATCTGGATTCGTAGCCATCCTGGGCCGGCCCAATGTCGGCAAAAGCACGCTGCTGAACGCGCTGACAGGCGAAAAAGTCGCCATTGTTACGGCTAAGCCGCAGACCACGCGGAATCGCATCCTCGGCGTAGTCGAGGTGACCGCGCGCAAGGGCAAGCGGCAGGATGCGCATCCGGCCGCGCAGATCGTGTTTGTGGATACGCCGGGGGTGCACAAGCCGGGATCGCAGCTCGACCGCCACATGCTGCAGGAAGTGTACGAGGCCCTGGAGACGCGCGATGTGGTGCTGGTGCTGATGGATGCCACGCGGAGGCCGGGAATACAGGGAACAAGGGACCTAGGGACCAGGGACCAGGGACCAGAAGTGCAGGGACCAGGGGACCAAGGGACCGGAGCGGAGGATCCCACCGAGACCTCAGAGTCGAAACCTGCGGCGCCCGCTTTCCTTCAAAAGAGATCGAAGGCGGCGACATGGGCCAGCGAGGATGAGTTCCTGTTCGGTCTGGTGCGCAAGCTCGATTGCCCGGTGTTCCTGGTGCTGACCAAGATCGACCTGGTGCCCAAGGACCAGTTGCTGCCCATGATCGACGCGCTGATCAAGCAGTACAACTTCGCCGAGGTCATCCCAGTCAGCGCGCGCAAGAAGGATGGGCTGGACATTCTGCTGCGCAAGATCGTAGGTGCGCTGCCCACCGGCGAACGCTTCTTCCCCAGCGACCAGTACACCGACCAGCCGCAGCGCTTCATGGTGGCGGAGCTGATCCGCGAGCGCATCCTTGTTGACACCGGCGAGGAGGTCCCTTACGCGTCCGCGGTGGTCATCGAGCGCTTTGAGGAGCCGGAGCAGCAAGCGGAGCGCCCGCGCAAAAAAGGCGCGCCGCAAAGACTGCCGCTGACGCGCATCTCCGCGGCCATTTATTGCGAGCGGGAGGGGCAGAAGGCGATCCTGATCGGCAAGGGCGGAGCGAAGCTGAAGGAGATCGGCACCGGCGCGCGCAAGCAGATCGAGTCGCTGCTGGGCACGCGCGTCTATCTCGAGCTGCACGTGATCGTGGAACCGAACTGGCGCGAGTCGAAGAGCTTCCTTCAGTCACTGGACTGGCGCAACCAGTTGGAGCGCATCGCGGAGAAGCAGGAGAACGAGCCGAGTTAGCTCCTGCGCCTTGTTCAGGCGCCGCGCACCTGTCCTCGTCCGCTCGTCTTCACCGTATACATGCGGGTATCGGCGGCGCCAATGATGGAGTGGACGGTGGCGCCGTCGCGTGGTGCGGTCGACACGCCCACGCTGGCGCTGATGCGCAGGTTGAGCCCCTGTTTCATGCGGAACTCCGTGGACATGAGCGCAAGGAGCAAGTCGCGCGCCTGTGCCAGCCCGTCCGCGGCGCTGGTCTCCGGCATCAGGATCGCAAACTCGTCGCCGCCGTAGCGGAAGCAGATGTCATTGCCGCGGCTCAACTGCTGCAGGCGCTCGCCGGTCCTGGCCAGCAGTTCGCTGCCGATCAGGTGCCCGTGCTCGTCGTTCACCAGCTTGAACCGGTCGAGATCGAGGAACGCCAGGCTCAGCGGCAGGCGCCGGCGCGCGCAGCGGTCGAGCTCGCGACTCAGCACGTCGTAGAGATGGCGCACGTTGTAGAGGCCCGTGGTGTCGTCGGTGATAGTGAGCTGCTGAATGCGCGCCACGTCGTTGGCATTTTCGATGGCGATGGCGGCGTGGTCGGCCAGGATATGCAGGAAGGCGATGGTGTAGTCGTTGAGCTGCCCGATGCGCGGATTGAGAATTTCAATTACGCCCAGGGTGCTGGTGCGCCCGCGCAGAGGCAGCGCAATCACCGATCGCACTTTACGTAACGGGGCCGGTGCGGGCGACTCCAGCCGCGGATCGTTGACAGTCTCCGGAACGATGAGCGTCTCGCCGTGTTGCGCCACCCATCCGGCCACGCCTTCGCCCACCTTTACGCGCAGCTCGCGAAGGGCGGTCTCTTCGCCGCCGGCGGCAATCGCGTAATAGAGCTCCTGCTTTGCCTCGTCGAGCATCAGCAGCGTCCACAACTCGGCGTCGATCAGCCGTTCCATGTGATCCAGGATGGTGCGCAGGATCGTGTCCAGGTCGAGGCTCGAGGTGAGCGATCGCGCCAGACGATGAAACACCAGAAGATCGTCGAGAGGGATTCGTGGTTCCGTCTCTTGAGCCATGGCAACGCAAACTTCCCGGGGAAAAAGCTAATTCATTCTGTCACAAGGCGGCATGTTCCGCGCCTCAATCGTCAATCGTGCTTAATCGAATGCAAAAAACAGGTCAGGGGGGGCCGCGGAGTTCATCCGCCGATGTGCACCATGGACCGCGAGGGCTTGAGAAATTCCGGCTCCCCGATGTGATGACGGGCTTCCTTGCCGTAGATGGTGCGGACGATATATTCGCGCAGCTCCGCGTCGCTTTCGCCGGCACGCATGCGGCCGTAGAGATCGTGCTCGATCTGCGAAAACAGGCAGGTGCGGATCTTGCCGTCGGAAGTCAGCCGCACCCGGCTGCAGGCGCCGCAGAATGCCTGCGTGACCGGCGCAATAATGCCGATTTCTCCCTTGCCGTCAGCAAAGGTATAGCGGCGCGCGGTTTCGCTGACCTCGTTGGGAGCAAGCTCCACCAGCGGCAGCACCCGGCCCATGCGCTGCACTATTTCACGCAGCGAAACCACGATTTCCGGGGTCCACAACCGATCTTCTTCGAGCGGCATGAATTCAATGAAGCGCACGATCACGTCTTCTTCGCGGGCGAAGCGGGCAAAGCCTTCCACCTGGTCGTCGTTGAAGCCGCGCAGCAGGACGCAATTGATCTTGATCGGCATCAGCCCGGCCTGGCGGGCGGCGCGAACCCCGCGCAGCACTGCCTTGAAGCTGCCCGGAACGCGCGTGATGCGCTCGAACACCGGCTCGTCCACGGCGTCCATGCTGACGGTGACGCGATGCAGCCCGGCATCCTTCAAAGGCTGGGCCAGCGAGTCGAGCAGATGGCCGTTGGTGGTAAGCGCCAGGGTCAGCGGCTCGCCGCCGATGGTGCGCAGGCGCGCCAGCTCGCGGATCAGGTCGAGCAGCCCGCGACGCAGCAGGGGCTCTCCGCCGGTGAGGCGCACCTTGGTAATGCCCAGATCGACGAACAGCCGGATGAGGCGCAGGTACTCCTCGATGGCCAGCTCGGGATAGAGAGCGCCCAACTCGCCGGTGCGGCAATAGACGCACTTGTAGTTGCAGCGGTCGGTGATGGAGACCCGCAGATCGTGGATTACGCGCCCATGGCTGTCGGTGAGCCGGGCGGCGCGCGTTTCCGTGGGGGAAGATTGGAGAGAGGCAGCCATCCGCACCTTCAGCCTATACCCTTTCGCGCCAGGGCGCAGGGTTGTCAGTCGATGCGCGGGGTGCCGCGGCGAAGCGCCACACCGGTGAGGCCGAACCCCACAATCAGCGCGCACGCAATCGCGAAGTAGTAGGCTATGGGGTGCTTCCAGCCCGGCGAGTAGGCCAGGTCCTGGCCCACCCAAAGCAGCAGGACGACGGCGATGACAGCAAACTGCCCGGCGATCACCAGGAAGGTGTGACCCAGTTCGCGCCGTTTGTCCAGCACCTCCACCTGGTCTGGGTTCAAATTGCGCTCTTCTGGGGGAAGCAGGGGATTGGGCATTCTTCGTTCTCCTTGGGCGTTGCCTTGGACCTCAGCCGGCACCCGCTCACACTCTCGATTCAATCACATGCCGGCGGCCCTGCGCCAGCCCTCAGGGTCACTCCTGCAGAAACGCCAACGTCTGCAGGCCGGTGATCTCAAAGGGCTTGCGGCAGCGGATGTTAGTGCAGCCCAGCTTGTCGTCGCGGCGCACCATGTAAGACTGCGCCTTGGCGAACTTGGCGCGATCCCGCTCATCCGCGTTACGGGGCAGTTGCGGCCGCTTGCGGCGCACGATCCAGGTTACCTTGTACTCGCCGGCCTGGCCGCATTTGGGGCAGGTCAGCATGTGCGTGCGCTGTTCCGTGGTCTCGATGAAAAAATCCCGTTCTTCCATGATCCCGTATTCTCCGGCCCTGCGGGTCTTCCCCTGAGGGTGAGTTCTCGTCCATACTCGATCCTAACCGAGGGGAAACGCAAGATGGCGAAACGCAAGCCGGAAAAGTTCTCTGCCACAAAAGCGGTGAAGGCCAATGCGCGGGAACGCGTGGGTCAGCCCAAGCCTGCGCGCGTGGTCGACGACACGCCGCGCACCGGCCGGCGGGCCAAGCACAAACCCAAACTCCACGACGTTCTGCGGCAGGAGGATTGAGCCAGCAGGAGAAAGGCGGTCACGCAATGGCGAAGGCAATCGGCGTGGGAGGTATCTTTTTGAAGGCCGGCGATCCCGGCGCTCTGTCGGCGTGGTACGCCGCGCACCTGGGGATTCGCAAGGCGGACGACGGCTCCCTGATTTTCGACGGTCCCGGCTCGATGGGCATGACGGTCTTTGCGCATTTTCCCGCCGGGACTCCCTACTTCGGCGAGGGACCGCAGCGAAGCATGGTGAATTTTCGCGTGGATGACCTGGACGCGCTGCTGGCCCAGCTTGCCGCGGAGGGCGTGCGCATCGACCCGAAGCGCGAGGATTATTCCTACGGGCGCTTCGCGTGGATATGGGACCCGGAAGGCAATCGCGTGGAGCTTTGGCAACCCCTGCCCGAGGCCTGAGCGGCGCGCGAAATCACTGTGGCTGGGGTGACGGCGGCTGCGCCGGAGCCGGCTGCGGCGTAGGAGGCTGCGGGGGGGTTGCGGGCGGTTGCGCCCCTGCTGGCGGTTGTTGCTTCGCGGGCTGTCCCGCCGTCGGCTCTCCTGCATCCGAAGGCTGTCCCGCCGTAGCGGGCGGTGCTTTGGGCAGATTCACGCTGTAGGGGCCGGGCAGTATCGGCGCCTTTGACTGAGTGCCCTGGATGGGCTGATTTGACGCCATCGCCGTGCGCTTGGAGAAGATGCGAAAGTTCACCACCAGGTCCAACTCCACCGGCACCGGCTTGCCATCTTTCCTGGCCGGCTGGAACAATGCCTGGCGGATCGCGGCCACCGCATTTTCATCCAGCCCGAAACCGATGGGCCGTCCCACCGCGATCTCCTTCGGCCTTCCATCTACGCCCACCACCACGTGATACATGGCCATTCCGGCAACCCCGTTTTTCTGTGCGTACTCGTTTGAGGGCGGCTCGAACACCGAAACCAACTTTGCCTTCTGGTCCACCTGGCTCTGATGCAGTACCCCGGGGTCGCTGGGCCGGTAAGTCTGCTGCTCCGCCACCGACTTGTAGTAGAGCTTCCAATACTGTGGCAGCGTGGAGATCATCCGGTCATCGATCCCGGCAGCAAAGACGCGGTCCACAGCCTGCTGCAGCGCACGGTTGGCGTGCGCCTGCGAGATGGTGACGGTGCCGCCGCGGCGTTCCTCCTCGAGCGGAGCCGGCGCAGTTGCGGTCCCCGCCGGCTGGCCGGGCGCGGCTGCTCCCGGAGCCGGGCGGGCGAGATACACAGGCCCCTTTCGCTTTTCTTCCTTGACCTTCACCACTTCCTCGCGGGCGATGGAGATGCGCAGCGGCTTCTTCTTGCTGGTCAACCTCACCCGGTCCACGGCCAGGCTCTGGTCCTCGGTGGGCAGCGCTCCCAGGAAATGCAGCCCATAGCGCACCCCTTCCAATTCCAGATGGCGCTTGTCCAGATGCACCCGATCGATTTCCACCAGGCTCAGCGTGTAGGAGGCTTGCGGCGAACCGCCGTCGAGGGCCCCGTGCTCGTCGAAGTGCAGGCTGTTGTCAAGGTAACCGCCTCGCAGGTAGAAGGTCTTGCCCTGCAATTGCTGGCGGAGCTCGTCTTCGCTGATCGGAGGCGCGTCGGAGTTCGGGTCAGAGGCAAACGCAATCGGCTTCGGCGTCTGCACAACGGGGACCGAAGCCGGAGCGGTTGGCTGCTGGGCAGTGGGGACTGGCTGCTGTCCTGCTGGCTGCTGCGGCTGCGGGGCGGTTGCGGGTGGGGGCGAATTGGCGGGCTGTTGCGTGGGCGGTTGGGTCGCAGGTGGTTGCGGCACAGGTTCTTGCGACCACAGCGTCAGGCCCACGGCCATCATCGCGCCAAAGCAGGCGGAGCAGCACACCGGGGAAAGTTGACGGCTAAGTACGCGCATAATCAGTCCCGCTGTGGGCCACTTTATCAGGATTCACCTTGCGCTGGCACCCCGGCAGCCGGTTCACGACTTCGGCCCGGCAGAGCGCGCGCCTCGGGCGAGTCGCCACAGAATGCGCCGGAACAGGCCTAGAATACGCCGCGTATCGTGCGACGAAAGCGCCAGGCGGCGCAGCATCAGCCGCAGATCGTAGCCATTGGCCGCCCGCATCGATGGCGGCGAATAGTGGGCGGCAAGCATGGTTTCCTCAATGAGCCCGGCCAGCCGGTCCAGTTCGGCGGATGGCGCGGCGCATGGTCCCATACCCGCTGGACTTGTTTTCGCAGGATCAAAACCCTGGTTCAGTTGCTCAGCTTGGCTGCTCGGTTCCTTTGTCTCCCGGCCACCCAGCTCATACAGGCAAACGGCCACCGCCTGGCCCAGGTTCATCGAAGGCTGCCGCGGATCAGTAGGAATCTCCACCAGCACGTGGCAAAAGGACAGGTCCTCGCGGGTGAGGCCGTGCTTTTCCTGGCCGAAGACCAGCGCAACCCGGCCGCCGCGGGCCAGCTCGCGTTCCAGCATCGGCGCCAGCGCCGGCAGATTCACCACCGGCTGCTCCGGTTTGCGATGAGTGACCGTGCCGGTGCCCGCCACCAGGGTGCAGGCTGCCACCGCACCCGCCAGGGTTTCCGCTTCCTGCGCGTTTTGCAGGATTTCCTCAGCGCCGACCGCCGACCGGGCCTCACGCCAGTTGGGGCTATACGGCCCCGCCACGGTGAGGCGCGCGAAACCGAAGTTGGCCATGGCCCGCGCTGCCGCGCCGATGTTCAGCGGGTTGCGCGGCGAAACCAACACCACGTCGAAGCGATCGCGTTGGTCCTGATCGAGCATGGGATGAAGCAAGCACGATTGTAGAACCGGCATCCACGGGATTGATACACTCGGATCACGCATGGTCCGCGATCCGCGCATGTTCGACATGGAAGAGTTGTGCGCGCTGGCGCACTGGGCCGCGGCGCGCGGTTGGGTGCCCGCCACGTCTGGCAACTTCAGCCTGCGCGAGGATGCCACCGGGCACATTTTCATCTCGCCCAGCGGCCTCGACAAGGGACAGATGACCCCAGCCGATCTGCTGGAAGTGGATGAGGATGGCCGCGCGCTGCGCAGGGCAGGGAAGCCCTCGGCGGAGGCCGGCCTGCATGCTGTGGTCTACAGACATCATCATGAGGCGCGGGCGATTGCCCACGTGCACACCATCTGGAACACGCTGCTGTCGGCGCGGTTTGCCGAGGTTGGATGCGTTGAGATCACTGGATACGAGTTGCTGAAGGCGCTCTCCGGAGTCGAGACTCACAAACATTGCGAGCGCGTTCCGGTCATTGCGAACTCGCAGGATTACGACACGCTGGCGCGTGAACTCGACGAGGCATTCGATGAATTTCCGCTGGCGCATGGGGTTTTGTTGAGCGCGCATGGGCTCTATACTTGGGGCACATCGGTGGCCGAGGTGCGTCGCCACCTCGAGGCGCTCGAGTTTCTGTTCGAGGTGGAGTGCAGACGGTTGATGGGCGGCATCGGTTAACTGGGTTTCATTTCCGAATCCGATGAGACTCGGGTGCCCAACCTCGAAGTCGATGAGACCTGGGTGCCCCGCCATTCGAGAGACTGGGTGCCCCGCCTGGGAGCCCTTTGGGCACGAGGTCTTTGTTTTTGTCGCTAGGGTGGGAGGGAGGTTGACACGATGGCTGTTCTTCGCTTCCCCGACGCCAACACCGCCATTGCTGCCGAGCCGGAAATTCGCTCGGCACTGGCCGCAATCGGCATTGACTACGAGCGCTGGAGCCTCGATCGCGTGCCGCCGGATTCGTCCGCCGGCGAAGTGCTGGCCGCGTATGCCCAGGAAATCGATGCGATGAAGCATCGCGGCGGCTACGTGACCGCCGATGTGATCGACGTCAATCCCCAGACGCCGAACCTCGACGCCATGCTGGCCCGCTTCGATAAGGAACACACCCACGACGAAGACGAAGTGCGCTTCATCCTCGCGGGCCGCGGCATATTCTTCCTGCACATCGGCGGCCGCGTGGCGTCGGTCGAGGTCGGCCCCGGCGACATGCTGCGCGTCCCCCGCAACACCACCCACTGGTTCACCCTGTGCGAAGACCGCCGCATCCGCGCCATCCGCTGGTTTCAGGACACGGCGGGCTGGACGCCGCATTACACCGGCTCCGGCGTGGACAAGGGATATCAGCCGTTGTGCTTCGGCCCCGCGTACTTCGGCGCGCGCGTCGAGACGCCACTGCGCAAGTCCTTCGGCGCATGATGCAGCCAAAGCTTTATCTGCTCGATGTGGAAGGCACCGTTGCGCCCATATCGTTCGTCACCGAACAACTCTTTCCGTATGCGCGCGCGCACTTCGCTGCGTTTCTCACCCAGAATTTTAACCAACCCGCGGTGCGCGCCGACCTCGCATTGCTCGCCGAAGAACATCGCGCGGAGGCGGATCCGGGCGTGCCTCCAATTTCCACCGCCTGCCGCCGCGCCGCCAATGGGTTGCCAGGTTTCGTCTCCGGCAGCATCGCCTACGTGCTGTGGCTCATGGACCGGGACCGCAAATCGACGGCGCTGAAGAGCCTGCAGGGCACAATCTGGAAAGCGGGCTACAAGACCGGCGAGCTGCGGAGCACATTGTTTCCCGACGTGCCGGAAGCATTTGCACGATGGTCGCAGTCCGCGCGCATCGCCATCTATTCCTCGGGTTCGGTAGAGGCACAGCAGCTCCTGTTCCGCTATTCGAACTTCGGCGACCTCACGCCGCTGATCGCCGGCTACTTCGACACGCGCGTCGGACCCAAGCAGGCCAGCGCCAGCTATGCGGCGATCGCGACGGCGATGAACGTCGCGCCGCA
The DNA here is from genome assembly GCA_035552555.1 of Occallatibacter sp. Classification (GTDB taxonomy): domain Bacteria; phylum Acidobacteriota; class Terriglobia; order Terriglobales; family Acidobacteriaceae; genus Telmatobacter. The sequence goes on along the minus strand of DASZLF010000066.1, from coordinate 1,972 downwards.
AGACGCGCAGTTCTTCTCCGACACTGTCAGCGAACTCGACGCCGCGCGCGAAGCCGGATGGCAGACGCGGCTGGTCATACGCCCTGGCAATGCTGCGATCGACGACGCCCATGAGCACGCCCGCCTCGAAACGTTCGACGCCGGGTAAGATCGTGCGTCGGCCGCGCCGCCCCATGCTTTAGGCTCAAGACGTGATCTGGACCAACCCGGCCGCCACCGCCCTGAACGAACTGCGCACCGCCCCCTGGGTGCGCTTCTCTGTGCTGGCGCTCAGCTCCATCTTCTTCCTCGTCGATCCATTCGCCGCCATCGGCTCCTTCCTCGCCATCACCGGCAGCGCCGACGCCGCACGCCGCAAGCGCATGGCGCGCAAGGCCGCGCTCACCTGCTTCATCGTGCTCACCAGCTTTGCCCTGGCCGGCCAGCTCATCTTCCGCATGTTCGGCATCACCCTGCCGGCATTTGAAATTGCCGGCGGCCTGATCCTGCTGCTCATTGGCCTGGACATGCTGGAGGCCAAGCGCTCGCCCACCCAGGAGGCCTCCGGCGACACCGAGGAGGCCAGCCTGAAGGAGGACGCCGGCATCGTTCCCCTGGGAATTCCCATGCTGGCCGGCCCCGGCGCCATCTCCTCCGTCATGGTGCTGGTGGGCCAGGTGCCCAGCATGTGGCGTTGGGAGATGGGGGCGATTCTCGGGTCGATTGCTGTCACCAGCCTGGTGAGCTACTGGGTGCTGGCGGCAGCGGGACGGGTGCGCGCGGTGATGGGTGAGACGGGCATACGCATCCTTGTTAGAATCATGGGTTTACTGCTGGTGGCGCTGGCCATGCAGTTCTTCGTCAACGGCCTCACGGATCTGGGGATTATTGCGAGGCAGTGAGGGAAGCAGTGAAGAAGTGAATGAGTGAAGAAGTGGATAGGGGGCCTACCGTTCGCCCGATGCTGGTTCACTTTTTGCTTGTTCACTCTATTCACTTCTTCACTCATTCACTTCTTCATTCAGCCTTTTCCCACAGAGCAGCCCGCTTTCCCACAGAGCAGCCCGCTTTCCCACAGCCGTTGCGCTTGCGTAAAAGCCGGATGATTGCTATTCTCAACAAGTCGCAACCAGCGGCCGGACGCAATCTGCCGGCAAGTTGCAACCACAGGGCAGCTGTGCTAGTATAGAAAAGTTGCTTAAGAGCAGTGGAGCTTCCCGGTGGCCCGTGTGGGCCTGCCCCGAGAGGGAAAAGGGAGGCGGTTCGTAGGGTCGGGCGAGGTCGGTAACACGCCCCTGAAACCCCTGTAGGGGTCCCGCAGAGAACATGCCATTGCAAGACCCGGGAGGAAACTCCCGCGAGCCGCAAGCGGCTCGAGCGATGCTGGTCGTTGTTTGATAGTTTTTGCGTAGCGCGATACGAAATCGGGATTTGCCCGGTGTCGGCCGGTTCGCTTCCTGACGCGAGGAATACCCGCCCACAGCAAGTTGGAGCGGCCTCGGGGAAGACGAAAATAGGCAGTTGACACGAAGCGGCAAGTTCGATAGATTTAGAAGGTTCGCGTGAAAGAAGTTAGGCCGTGCGGTGAAACGCAAGTCTAACATGCGCAACAAGTTCGAGGACACCTTGGCGTAACAGCCCGGGCCTCGATCCAAAAGGGCGCCGCTCAGGCGGGCCGCTCTCAAGGATCTTTGACAATAAGGTTGAACATGCCAGTCGTGAGAAACGGTCAAGTTTGGCTTGATCATTCTCACAAGGTAAGAGCACCTGCGTGCACCCTCTTCTTCGGAGCAATCTGAAAAGAGAGCGCAGGATGCCGTCGATCCTCTCCGACCTCCGTCGGTCGAGGATTGACATCAGGTTTCAAACGAGAGTTTGATCCTGGCTCAGAATCAACGCTGGCGGCGTGCCTAACACATGCAAGTCGAACGAGAAAGTGGTAGCAATACCATGAGTAAAGTGGCGCACGGGTGAGTAACACGTGACTAACCTA
>DASZLF010000065.1:0-49964 GCA_035552555.1 Occallatibacter sp. | reverse complement strand
CCGCACATTTTTTCAGGAAAGTTAACCAATTCGTTCACCTTTGAGCGACAAATGTGCGGGCTGAGCGCACATTCCGGGGCGAAGGTTACGGGATAGGGCCACATTTTGCGTTTTGCGGAGCGGTGCGGAGAGGGTTCATTGCAGTGGGGCGTTACTGCATTTGTAGTGGAGAAGTGATGGAGTGACAGAAGCGAACGAGTGAAAGAATTGAATGGGTGAAGGAGAGAAGGTTGTGGAAAACCTCGGCCATCGGTCGGGAATTTACGGGGAACATCCCGTCTGTCCCCAGGTTACCCAGGTTACAGAGGGGAATAGGTATCATGTCCCCCTATTCCACAGGTTTCCAGAATTGCTGTGAATAGGTATCATGTCCCCCTATTGTCCAGGTTACCCAGGTTACAGAGGGGAATAGGTATCATGTCCCCCTATTCCACAGGTTTCCAGAATTGCTGTGAATAGGTATCATGTCCCCCTATTGTCCCCCTATTCCATTGACACGAAGTGAATTTCTGAGGTATCGTTCTGTTGCCCCAGATTTCGGCATCAGCCATATCCACAAAGCTCGCCTCAGTTCAGAAAGAGCTCCCCACTTCAAAGCAAACTTCAATTGAATATCCGGATGACTCGGAGGGTATGATCTATGTCCGTGCGTCTCTTCGTTCGGCGTGTGCTTTGTTTGGTTGCGGTGGCCACTGTTGGACACGCGTGTGGTTTGACGTTGATCGCGCAGCAGCAAGGAACGACCGTCCAGAAAACCATCACAAGCGTTCAGCACTTCACGGCTCATCCCATCGCACCACCCACTGAACTGACGTCTCTTGCCACACCGGAAATGGCGCCAATGCCCATGGTCGCGCCTCTGTTTCTTGTCGATTCCGACACTTCCAGCAGCATCATCATCGCCAATAACTCGAGCATCCCGGCTGGGGCTACGATTGAAGTCCGTGATTTGACCGGGAGTCCGATCGCTGTTGTGCACAGGCTTCTCCGCCCGCATCAACATCAGGACATCGACATAGGCGATCTGCTTGCTTCCCACCACAACTTAGTTCCGGCCGGGAGCATAACAGTTACTCAGGACGCAAGCCTGAAGGGCATGACGGTGGCTTCCCAGGTGCTCATCACGCGCAGCCGCGGGGCCCGGCCATCTTACATAGACGAAGAGTTGGCCATGACCAGCGTCGCCGGATCCGCGACGCTCCGCGCGGTTGCGGACGAGGGAATTGGCAGTGGGCTGATCGCGGTGACCAGCATCGTCGATTGGGAGCAGCATGTAACGATCCGTTGTCTATCGGAACATTCGGAATCCAAGCCTGTCACGCTCACCCTCAACGGCCAGGCGACGGCCCTCCTTTCAAGTTGCGGCGGCGATGTCGCCTCCGGAATCGATGCATTTCAAGAATCGGTCAACGAGAAGCCACAGAACGCAATTCTGGGGTATGAACTGACAACCGATGGAGGAGCTTCTTCGTTCTCTGCATTCGGACTCACTCCGCATCAGCGCGGCCAGGATGTTGTTTACAGTGCGCTCCCTTTCACTGATCCGCAGCTCGTGAACTCACCTAACTCGGCCTTTGCCGGTGTTCCATTCGGCTCGCAACAGGCGCTTCCGGCCGGACGCTACTCGCCTCGTCTGTCGCTCACCAACTTCTCGGCTTCGCCGGCAAATGTCTCCGTCTCCATATCCACAACGCAATATGAGGCGGAAGGAACGCCGCAGGAAAGAACGGTGCTCAGGCGAGCCGTCATTCCTGCCCGCCGCACGATTGAGTTACAGCTAGCCGATTCGAGCCCGGCTAACGGATTGCTCCAGTCACTTTTTGTGACCTCTGACCGGAAACCGGGCGAGGTGCTCGGCAAGGTCGTATCGAGAAGCAGCGGCGAACTCTACGAAATCGAGCTCCTCAACAAAGACCAGCTCGACGAGAACAACGGTGGTATCCATCCCTGGTCCGTGGAAGGAGATACGGCCTCCCATCTGCTTCTCTTCAACTACAGCTCTGCCCCGCACAACTTTTCAGTTGCCATCTGGAATGGAATAATCCTTTGGAACAAACTCTATGAAGTAGCACCAAATGAAACCCGCGAAATTAGCATCAATGAGCTTATCGCGGACGAAGTGCCCGACAAGGACGGCAAGCGTCTCGACCCTGCATATCAATCCGGTGTCGTAAATTGGATGATTCCGCATTCAGGCGAAGGCACTGGGCGTCTGATGGTGACCAGCAGATCGCTAGCCATGGCGCGAAACTTCAGTTGCGGGCAGTTTATCGTCGTTTGCGGCGGTTACTGGTACAGCTCGGGTGGTCTTTCGGTGGGACAAATAGGCGAGGTCATGAACTTCGTCCCGGAGTATTGCGACGAATTCTCCCCGAGCCAGTGCACCGGCGGCAGCCCAGTGGAATCCGGGAGCGGGACCTTCAACTGGTCGGTAGGCGCTCCTCCAATCGCACGCTTTCCGAACTCGTCTCAACAAACCGTCACGTCGTGGCCTCAGGTGTATGGCGTCGGACCGGGTGGGGGTAGTGGAAGTGTTCAGGTCACGGCTGGGAGTTGCAGCGTCTACGGCTACGGCGGCTTCCCGGTCAATCCCACAGTGAATGCGGTAAATCCCACACCCTTTTATGTTGGTCAGAGCGGGACCATGTCGATTGTTGGATCGGGCTTCCAGAATGCCGGCGTGCCCGCGGTGTCAGTCTCCGGACCGAGCGGCATTCCTGTCATCGGTGTTACCACGGTGAGCGACAATCTGATCACGGCGGCTTACAACGTGCCTCCAAACGCGGTCACCGGCAGCAATTACACCATCGCGATTCAATTTCCCAATGTGGACGGCGGGGGATATCCGATCGAGTATTTCACCGCGGTGGCAGCTCCGATTACGCAGATTACTCAACTGACATGCTCGAGCTGCCTGTCTATCTGGCAGGATAGCGCATCGAACAACACTCCGGTTGCGATGTCGAAAACGGTTTGGTCGCTCACTTCCAATCCCAACCTGCCGTCTGTGTATCAGGGAGGCGGCAATATTATGGGCACAGCGACATTCTCGATTTCACCGCGGCCCACGTCGTCCTACTCCGGATTGCGGGTCGAGGCGTCTGTTCCGGGATTCGGATTGCTGGTTGCCACAGGCGTATCCATATCCTCAGGGGCGTCGTCGTTCACGGCCAATTTCTCGGGCGTTCCATCTTCCGGCTCGACCTACCTGCCGGCACAGACGTACCACAATACGTCACTTTCAATGTCGTGGGGAATCTCGTACACGGGGAACGCGTGTTCGTCATCGACGTGCTACGCTTCCGGATCGAATTCCAGCGAGATCTACGTGACGCTAGCCGCGCCACTCGCGGTAAGCACTAAAACAAGTTCCGGCACACCGATACCGGCTCTTACCGCGGTAGAGCTCGCGATTGGAGGAGGCGGGGCGTCAACGCAAGCGGCCGCAATCACAAATACGTGGAATGGGTTCGCAGGCCCAGCTAACGTCCATAGCTGGGACGGGCAGCGTGCCCTTTACTACTACCAGCCTGGGTTGCCTTTCAGTTCGTGCCCAACCAGTGCGGTACTCCTGCTCACGGGTGGAAATGGCCAATGCGGAGCGTGGGCGTATTTACTGAAAGACTCTCTTGCCATCAATGGAATTTCAGCTAATATCTATCAAGTAATCGCCTCCGATTATGCTTCACACGGAGACTGGCTGGTCGTGAATAATTGGACTTTTGGAACTCCAAGCATTTCGACCACACCTCCGACGTATAGCCTTCCTTTAAAGAACGAGAACGGTGGAACTGGACCTCCTGGAATGGTCCCGCTGCCCTCCGGATCTGTTTTTGGTGATCTTACGAGTCTGTCCACCCTCGCGGGACAAAACTCGACGCCTCCCGCCGAAAAAGTGTTTTCTCAGCACTTTATCGTAAATGCTGGCTCAACCTATTATGATCCGTCCTACGGCGTAACTTATACGGGGCCGTGTGGAACCGGATCGTTTCAGGCCAACGCGCTCGCCGGCTTTGCATACCCCTATACTTCCACCTCGTCCTCACAGACATTCGCAGTTACCCGGCCGACAACAACGTGCAATATCAGCTTCAATGTCACTAGCTTCTGAAAGGGGAGTCTCAGATGATCAGGAAGACTGGTTTACCCGCACTGATTCTTGCCGGTATCGTTCCGTTGACTGCCGCAAGAGACTCCACCAGCCTCCGGCTCCAAGATAAATCGCATACAGACTCGACCACTGAGATTGCATCCACTTCCGGCAGTGTGACGGTTAACCTGCGGGAAGTCCAAACTGAAATCCCGAGATCGGCGGGTGCGGATTTGCAATTGAGTGTGCTCGTCATCTTCGAACCGAGTTCAGGCGCATTCTCCTGGCGGGCAACGCCGGCTGATCCCGACGATCCGTCGTGGAGAATCTCTGAATTCAAAAATAGACAGGCCGCATATTTGAAGAATGGGACAATTGTTGACATTCGCGCAATGCCAAACTCCGCCATACTTCTTGTCCATGAATATCGCGACCACGCCTCAAGCCTGGATGATGCCGAAGAAAAAGCGCTGGCTGCGGCAAGCAGAAGTGTGGACCCTGAGCATCCTCTGAAACTCGATGCGCAACAGCATGTGCAAACTGTGCCCCTTCCTCAACTAGGCGTTGGGTTTGTGAGCACCGATGCGATGAGTGCAGTTGCAACCATTACTCCTAAAGTGACGGATGTTATGTGGGACGGGAAACATTGGTCGATCGATCTGCTGGGACGCTGGAAGGAACGAATTGTCCTCGATTCCAGTTACGCGGTGATTTCAATGCGAAAAATTGAACCATGATCCCGATGGTGCAGCGGAATGGGAAACCTGGGAAACCTGGGGAAACCTGGGGAAACCTGGGGAAACTGGGAATCTGGGAATAGGGGGGAATAGGGGCAATAGGGGGCAATAGGGGGACATGATACCTATTCACAGCAATTCTAGCTGTTCTGCGATGGCGGATTCGGCTGCCGGTTTGCGTCCTGGAGCGCGCCGTGCGATCTTGCGGCCCAGCAGATTCTCCAGGCCGGTGACGAACTCCGGCGCGCCCAGCGGCCGTCCGGTGGCTTCGGCGCGGCGCAGGTCGCTGAAATCATCTTCCGGCTGCGCTTGCAACAGCTCCTTCAGGTGAGGAATCCTATCGAGGACTGGCCGCACGGTAACCAGCGCATCGTCCAGGCCGGAAATGTGCGCCTTGACACTGGACCACTTCCACTCCTCGGGCCGCGCCACCAGCCGCGCGCGCACCGGATTCATGCTGACATAACGAAAGGCGCGGATCAGGTGAGTATCGTCCAGCACCACAGAGGCAAAGCGGCTCTGAAACAGATGGCCGGTCCAGCGTCCGCGGGCGTTGATGAAGTTGGTGTAACGCCGGTGGGTTTCACCCACGGCGCGGCCGAGGTCGTCTGCTTGCGCCGGTTTCAGGATCAGGTGCACGTGGTTGGGCATCAGGCAATAGGCCCAAACCGCGACGTCGGCCTTCCGCGCCTGCTCGGCCAGAAGATCGAGATAGATTTCGTGATCGCCATTCTCGAAGAAGATGGCTTCGCGCCGGTTGCCCCGCTGCGTAACGTGATGCGGAAGGCCCGGAATTACGATCCGGGCAAGACGTGCCATGTACGGACGATAGCACCAAAGAGGGGGAATAGGTATCATGTCCCCCTATTACCCCCCTATTACCCCTATTACCCCGTCGTAGGCACGCCTGCGTGGTTCGTGGTCTCCCACCTTCAAACGATGAGGCTGTTTCAAGGATGGGGCACCCCGCCCGAACTAATGAGCCCTCAGTTCATCTTCCACAAATTTCTTATCAGAAGCAAAGTGAGATTGCGGCAGTAAGATTCGGCCGTTCTTTAAGCATATGATGTATGGTCCCGCAACCCTTCCATCTGGGTCAATCACAAGTTCAGAAGTGTTCAGCGGCCTGCCGCCATCGTAGGGAACATAGACCTCGTCCTCCATGATGGCCCCTTCCGCATTAAAGGTTTGGCATCTGTCAACGTCTTGGTTTTTATCGTAAATACATCGCTCCCACCAATCTGTCTTCCCGCCCGGGACCCAAGTAGTATCGCCGGGGACGCCCTTTGGACGGACTGGTGCGCACCCGGTTGAGATCAGGCAGGCTACCGAAGCAACCGAGCTCAGAATCAAGAATCGGCATAACCCCTTCAGCATTGTGGCTCCCGGCCTTAGTGGCAATTTTTTCCATTCTGGTCGCAAATACGATGCGTTACCTTTTCCTTCAATACCTTCTTCGGCGGCGAATAGGCTCCCGCTTGGGCGGAGAGCCATTCGAACAGGGCATTTGGTGTACGAAGAAACTGTGCCCTCGTGAAGTGAAGATCAGCCGTATTTAGGCCCTGCCTCACGTAATCCCTACAATCTTGACCAAGAGGCCCTTCGCCGACGTTATACTCCCACCACCTAATTCTGCCTTTTTGTTCCGCCATCCAATTATCGAGATTAGACGCTTCCGCATCTGTCGTCTTAAAATCGACAAGACCAATCGTATCGTCAGGAACGCCCTCTATAGTAGCTAACTCCGTCCTCAATGCATCCAACGATGCCTGTGTCGGTCTTCCGTCTGAACCAAACTCAACTTTTGTATTGAGTGCGATGTCCCTGGTCTCTCCGGGCGCTCTCGGAGCTGGGCCTCCCTTGGGGCTAAAATCCCCATATCTCGCCGACCCGTTACTGTGCACCGAGATGATACCTGCGTGACCTAGACCGACGGCTTTGGTGCCAAAGTCCGCCATAACCGCATCCATGCCGGTCGGGTCGGTCAAAATCAGCGGGTTGTTGATGACGTAGGCGTACTTATTCCATCGCTGGGGATTCAGCAATCGTAGTTCGTTTTGGATGACCGGATCGGGAGACATAAACCGGCCCATGGCGCTGCTGTAGTACCTCGCTTCGAAGTAGTCATTCCCAGATTCTGTATCGCGTTCTTTGCCGGTGAAGTGGTGTTCGGTGATATCCGTGTCGCTGCCGGTGCAGCTTAGACCATCGCCATAGGGGTAATTAAAGCAGGTCAGCGTAGCGACGGGGGTCGGTGAAAGATCGACTCGCCTGCTGCCCAGCCAGTCGTTCATGTGGAATCGGGTGGTCTGTACACCCTGCTCTGACCCGTAAGTTGCGTATACCCCGCCCATGGCGAAGATATTGCTGTGCTGCCACTGGCCGGAGCCATTCATCTCGCTTACCTGATCGCCGGTCGGGTCAAGGGCATAGCTCGCGGTCACCGCGCCACTCGAATTCTCTTTGGCGATGCGAATGCCTTCGGCATCGTACACGTACTGGGTTGCCTTGTTATTGATCGACGCAAGCCGTCCCTCGGCATCATAGGCCAGGGTATTGTTGCCTGCGTCCCTGGTGCGATCGCCTGCGGAATCGTAGTACGAATCGGCGATCTGGTTGTTGGAGTTGAATGTATAGGCCGGCTGCACGATGGTACACCCGCTCGATCCGGTCGCAATCTGGCTGGTACGATTACCCCAGGCATCGTACGCCCAGGAGATGTTCATTCCGTTGCACGAGCCCGAGGTTGCGCTCCCGCTGTGCAGCCGATTCAGAACGTCGGAGGTGTAGGTCCACCCGCCGACCACACTGTCGCTGACCGAGTTTACGTTACCGTTAGGTTCAAAACCGAGGGTGTAGGTGTAAAAGATACCTACACTCGATAGGTCCATCTCATAATTGAGCCAGCCCCGGTTGTTATTGTACGACCGAGTGAGATTGATGTTGCCGCCCAACGTGGCGCTGGTCGGGCCGAACGGACCCCAGGGCTGCGCAGAAAACAGCGCGGCACGATGCTGCGAATCCGTCCAGGAACTCTGGATGGTTCTGAGGTGATCCGCGCCATCGTATGTATAGGTAAGGGTGTAGGGAGTCGGCGCCAGCGAGTCGACAGACGTGGCCACGTCACCAGCGTAATCGTAGGTGTACTGCATTGAATAGTGCGTGCCGCCGCAGTTCAAGGGAGTGCACTGCTGCTCATTCTTAAGCCGCCCCATCTCATCGTAGTTCGAGATCGAGCGTAGCGTCAGATAGCCGGACGATGGCGGTGAGGCCGGGCAGCTCGTCCCCGCGGCCTGTGTCCACTCATTGATCAACCTGCCATTCAGATATCCCGACCCCGGCGAAGTGCCGAACTGGTAGCACGACACGGGCGTGCTGGTGGAATCGTTGGTGTAGGTCTTGGCAATGAGCCGGTTCAGATTGTCATAGAAATAGTTGACCGTAATGCCTCGAGCGTCGGTTTTGGCCTTGAGATTGCCGTCGGCGTCATACCCGTTCACGCAGTTCGACCCGCTCCACGTTCCGTAGCAGACTGTACCCGTCTCAGGATTCGCCGCGGTGATCAACTCAGAAAGCGAATCGTACGTGAACTGCCGGGTGCGCCATTGAGTGCTGGAGGCGCCACCCTTCTGAGTCACCAGAGTCAAATCATTCAGCGGGTTGTATTGGTAGTCCGTCTCGTAGTTCAGCCCGGTTGGATCCTCAAACACGGAGGTTGTTCGGCCGACGCCATCGTCGCAAAGCTTACGCTTCTTGTTGTCTTCGTCTGCCACCGTTTTGCAATTTGCAGAACCCGAGGCGCTGTCGTACGTCGTGGTGGTGCTCGTGCTATCGGGGTGAGTCAGTGACGTCACTCTGTCCAGACCGTCATAGGAGTAATTGGTGAATACATAGGTCGGATCATTGACCGTGCAGTACGGGTTCGAAACGGAGTGCGTATGCCCGGCCCCATCGTAGGTGGTGTCGACTTTCAGTCCTGTGGAGGAGTTGCAGTGCGGATCGGAATTCAGCTGCGCCTCGGTTACCCGTGCCAACCCATCCAAAACCTTTGTCGTGGTTTTGTTCACACTCGAACTGATTGTCTGCGTGGTCGCGACTGAAACAGGGTAAGAGCTGCTATAGCAGCTGCCACCGGAAATTTCGCTGAAGCAGGTTGAAATCGACCCGCCATCAGGGACGGGAAAGTCGGTCAATATATTCCTGCCCATCAGATCATAGGTGAAGCTCGTCTCCTGGCTGTTTGGATCGGTAGTGGTTGCGACACCCCCCGTACAGGAACTGTAGGAGTGCGTCGTGGTGAGAGAGCCGGTGGTGATTTGGGTGGGATAGGCAGCGGCATTTCCGCCGCTGGGAGCGCAGCTGCTGTCGCCCCATGAGTCTCCGTAACTTGTGGTGGTGACGTGGCCAAGCGGGTCGGCGGCGCTAATCGCGTTGCCCGCATCGTCATATTGCATGCGGGTGGTGAGCGTAGCGCCGTCGGTGTTCCGCCAACGTTCAATGGCGGTCACATTGCATCGCCCTGTAAAGCTGGTGCCGAAGTTGGGGTCATGCTGGACAGCGCCGCTTGCGGAAATTCCCGCCGTGTAGTTGTCAAATTCGTAAGTAGTCACCGCAACCTGATTGCCTGAGCCGTCTTTCACCGTTGTGCTGGCAGGTTTCCAGTTGCAGTCGTCCGGCGTGTCCGTCTCACGAAGGAGCGGTCCTGGGGCGCTTGGGCCCAAATCGTATTCGAGCGTGTCTTTGACCCATGCCGGTCCGCAGACAGGTCCCGAATAGTCCATGTGAATCTTGCTCTGAAGGTTATTGGGCAAGATTGTGATCTGGTCTTGCGGGAAGATGGCCTCGAGGCTGCAGCCGGTATAAGACGTCTGAACAGTGCGCAGAAGGGTTGAGCTTCCCTGATAGATCTGGCGGTTGGTTTCGCCAACTGAGTATCCGCAGGTCTGATAATTCTTGAATTGATATATGGTCTTATTGCCGAGCGGATCAACGACGGTATTTGCCGAATGATTGCACACCGATGTATTCACCGTAGGAGTGTAGGTCGTTTCATCCTCGCCAACGGCGCATGTGTTCCCAGTTCCCGTCGATGTGGCCCCCGGCGTGAGGACGGCTTGGCGGCAGACATACTTTTGCGTGATTTCAATGTCAGTCCCGGTCACCGTCGGAGTGCCCGGCGAAGTGAGGATGTGCGAGTAGTGGGTGTAGTCGGGCACGTATCGGGTATGCCGCCACTTGGGTACACGATTTTTGTGAGCGTGCCACAGCCGTCATACTGAAAAATGTAAGTCAGTCCATTTGGCAGGAGTGCGCTTGTGATGACATTCACCGTGACGGTTGGTACCGAGGCTCCATTAGATGCCGTGAGGGGACACGACAGCTGCAGCGACTGAACGTTGAGGGTAACCGTGAAGGTCCCATTAGGGGCATTAGGGTCCTTGTATTGAATCGTGAAAGGTGAATTTGTGTATGTGATGCTTCTGTGCACCGTATCGTAGTCTGTGCCTGACGGAAACCCGTTTCCGCCGCCAGCGAATGAACCGGTACCACCCCCGCCAGCCGCAGAGGTAATTCGGTTGCCGTTTGCATCCTCCATCGTAATTGGCGATGTGATCGATGCCGCGCCGCCGACGCTTGAAGTGCTGGAGCAACTAGAGAGAGGAAACCATGTGCCATCTTTTTCTGTCAGCCTGCATGCAGTCGGATCATTTTGAGTACCCACTGGATTGAGGTCAATGGTGATGCCCTCGCCTCGGTCATCACTGCCGCCCAGGGTGTCGTACCCAGTCTCTGCCTGACAACCGACGTATTGGGAGCAGGAGTAGCAGCCGGTCTGGACGTTGCTGAAGCTGTGTATGCCCCCATTCTCGTCTGTAGACGTGTAGTAGCCAATGCACCGGATATCGGGGTTCGTAGAGAGTAAGAATGAACCGCCCGGGTGGAAGGAAACCTCTGATGTATGCGTGGCCACCATTCCAATATTCAGATTCGTCCATCCGCCATTGAATGACCAAGATTGAGAATTGAAGTTCAGGCCAACTGAGTAGTTCATTCCCTTTCTACCCGGCAAGGTCAGTAACGGTATGGACACGAAGACATTTCCGCTGCCAAGGCTCACGTTCTCGTGCTCGCCATCGTAGGTCTGATAGTCGTGCACGCCCGTGTCGCTGGCCGGGATCGTGCTCTGGGCCTGAACGCTACAGGTCGCAGAAAAAGTTGTGAGGAAAAGCCCGCAAAGCGCTATCGAAGGTGCCCATGCAACCGTATATCGCTTGGCTAGCGCGTTGACGCCTGAACTGAGCCTACGCTCCTTGTATTTCATTTGGCTCCTGATCGCGACGGTGGTGAAATGGCACTGAGATGGAAGTCTTACCATCAGTGGGACACCCGATCAAGTTACTAATGTCCAATGCCTTTAGTCATGGCGGGTGGCCCAGGGCTGCTGGCGATCTGGCGCAAATGCCTTACTGGAACTGCGCCATGGCACGCATGAGCAAGGAATTGCCGGGCATGATCTGGAGGCCACGCTCGACGCAGGCCTGGGCTTCGGCGATGCGGCCCAAATGGCCGAGCGCGGCGGCTTTGGCGGCATAAGCGCCGGCGGTGGCGGACTCGAACTCGAGGGCACGGTCGGCCGAGACGATGGCATCTTCAAACCGGCCGAGTTGAGCCAAGATGGTGGCGCGATTGCTCCAGCCTTTGGCGTAGCGCGGATTGATTTCAACGGCGCGGATCGCGCACTCCAGAGCCCGATCGAGTTCGCCGCTGCGGCGTAGCGCAATGGCAAGGTGATTCCACGCCACAATCGCCAGAGGGTTGGCCGCGACGATGGTGTTGCACAGATCGATTGCTTCCGGAACGCGGCCGAAATCAATGAGCAACGAGGCCACGCCCTGCAAGTGCTGCGGGTCCACTGAAGCAATTGCCCGATCCGCCCATACCTTTGCCGTGGCCCGCTCGCCGGCGAGGTCGGCGTAAAGAGCGCTGTTAACAATCGCCATCGGATTGGCGCGATCGAGCCGGTGCGCCTGCTCCGACTCGCGAAACGCCTCAGTGAAATTTCCTTGCCGGGCCAGCGCGTTGCCCAGCGCCACGTGGGCATTGGCGTCGCCGGGTGCAACGCGCACTGCTTCTCGCGCCGTGCGCAGGGCATCCTCGGTACGGCCCAGCAACCCGTAGGTCTTCGACTGGTTCACCAGGCCGCCTACCCGATCGGGAACGTCGGAAAACGCGGCGGGACGCGGTCCGGCGAGCGGTTCCAACTCCCGTTTTATGGCCGAGAAGTTCGCCGGCCTTCGGTCCTGACGCTTCTCAAGGCAATGCAGGATCAGGCGCGCCATCGACTCGGGAATCTCGGGCTGGAACTGCCGCGGGTCGGGCGGCATTTTAGTCTGTTGGTCGGTGCGGTACTCGGAGAATCTTTCCTCAGGGTAGTCAGGAAACGGACGACGGCCGCAGGCCAGCTCGAAGAGCGTGACGCCAAAGGCGTAGACATCGGAGCGCACGTCCACTTCCGCGGGGCGGTCCCACTGCTCCGGCGCCATGTAGCCCGGAGTTCCCGCCATTTGCTCGCCCGCGGCGCCGCGCACCAGCGATATGCCGAAATCGGTGACCTTGGCCACTCCCTCCCGCGTCAACAACACGTTGGCCGGTTTGAGATCGCGATGGATGAGACCGCAGACCTGGCGTGCGTGCTCGAGGCCGTTGGCAATCTGCCAGCCAAAATTGGCCGCCTCGCGCCACGAAAGCGCGCCCTGTTCCACCAAATCCTCAAGCGAGCCGCCATCCACGCACTCCATCACCACAAACGGAAGGCGCATGAAATCTTCCAGGCCGTATGCGAGAACGATGTTGGGGTGGTCGCCAAGCTGGATCCAGAGCAGGATCTCCCGGTGAAACATCTCCAGCAGCCTGCCGGAGCCCAGATGCTCGCGTAACAGGGTCTTGAGCGCCGCGCGTTTGCCGCTGATGATGTCGGTGCAGAGGTACACGCGCCCGAATCCGCCGCGCCGTATCTGTTCGATCAGGTAGCGCTCGGCGATCACATCGCCTTCTCCCAATACATCCGCAACATCCTGCGGGTCGAGCTTGCCGGAACCGTGGACCTCCACGGTAGGACCACCCTGACCGGCTACACCGGAATCCCGCTGCGTGATCCTGGGTCCGGCGCCTCCACACAGCTCGTCCACCTGCTGTGCGGTCAACCATCCTCGCCGTGCCAGCGCTCCCACGATCGAGTCAGCGGTGTTGAGTTCGAGCAGACACTCCTCCACCTGCTGCTGACGCACCCAGCCGCGGCGCATCGCCTCGGTCACGCGTCGTTTGTCGAGATTGCTATCCACGGGCACTGCGTCTGCCTCGCGCAGGATGAAAGTCAAATTGAACCATGGCGCATGGTACTACGAAAGACATGGCGTGGTCGGCTGTTTCACAGGCGGACACGGTTCCGGCAGAGGATGGGGCACTAAGCTTTCTTCGCGGCGCATTGACACCGCATTGATGCGGTTGTATGGTCCAAGACCGGATCATTTAAATAAAGTTTAAGGAGGCGGCCGATGGCCGAATCAATCGACGGCGCTGAGAAGAACTGCCTCAACGCCCTCACTCAAGACATGGAGACCTGGCCGTGAAAGACTCGTATGGAAATCCTGTCACCGGGCTTACCGGGACTGAAACCGCTGCCTTGACACGATTCGTGCTGGGGATGGCGGGGTGTGCTGGAGGGCCATTCCGCTACGCGCTTGAGCTGGAACCGGGCGTCAGGAAAAATGTGCTGCTCTTTGCCGGACTCCTGCCCCTGATCAATCAGATGACCGCCGAAAGCGGCCGCAGCATCCTCTACCTGACGGCGGATGGTGGAAGCGAGGCCCGTGCCAAACTCGACATGGTGGACATGTTCCCGTTTGTGCTCGATACCCGGATGCAAATCTTGACGTGGGACGATATTGAGCCCAAGCCGGAGAATGGAAACCGGCGGATCGATCTTGCCCCTTATTGGGTTATTGGCGACCTGGACACCGATACGCCGCTCGAGCCCAACCGGTATACGACCGCCAAAGTTGCAGCGGTGCGGCGCGTGTGCGCGGATGGAGCCTGCCCCGCGCTGCTGATGCACCAGCGCGACAAAGCGCCTCTTGTGGCCTTCCCTCCCACCTTCAGCAACAAACCCGCTCCCCCCGCGAAGGCTGCCGCCAAGGGCGGATGCTTTATTGCCACAGCGGCGTGCGGCTCGCCCTATGCGGAAGAGGTGAATCTGCTGAGAGGCTTTCGCGACGAGGTGCTGGCGCCGCGCGCACTGGGCCGGGCGTTGGTTGCGGCCTACGAGCGCTGCTCGCCGCCCCTGGCCGGCTGGATTGAGGGGCGGCCTCGTGTGCGCGCAGTGGTGCGAAGGCTAATGATCGGGCCGCTGGCGCGGATGGCGAAGCGGGCTAAGTAGAGCGGCAAGGTCGCCCACTCATTGCAGATGAAAGTCTGTGCCCCTGCACGCTACTGCTTCACCAGCTCCACTCGCCGGTTCAACGACCGCCCATCTTCCGTATCGTTCGACCCCACCGGCGCGTACGGCCCATCCCCATACGGCGCCAGCCGATCTGCCGGCACGCCATATTGGCTCGTCAACGCCTGCACCACCGCCGCCGCGCGCCGCTTTGACAGATCCATGTTTGACACCAGCCCGCCCACGTTGTCCGTGTGCCCCACTACGTACACCTTCATCTTCGAGTCCTGCTTCAGCATCTTTGAAATCTGTTCCAGTGCCGCCTTCGACTCCGGTTTCAAATCCGCCTTTGCCGTGTCGAACAGAATCCCGTTCACCACCATGTGTCCGTTCGTCGCCAGCCCTGAATCCAGTGCCGCAGCATCCGCCACAACCTCCTGCTTCAGTTGCGTCTGCGTCAAAATTGTCTCTGAGTACGTAAGGCCCCAGTCGACCTGGACCAGCACATACGTCTTTCCCATGTGCGCCGTGATAACTCCCCCATTCCCCGACACGAAATCGATGCTGTATCCCGCATTGCGCAGCGCCGTGTTGATGTTCCGCGCCACCTGCGGCAGGCTTGCCGATCTCGGAAACTGGTAGAGGATTGTCTCGACCGCCCCTTCCAATTCCAGCCTCGGCTTGCCCTCGATCGGAAAGGAGGCTGCGTCGTCGTCTTTCTTCGAGCACGAGGCAATGTAGCTTCCCGGGAATCGCGTGAGGATCGGTGAATCCTTGCAGCCGGCCGCGTCACTTTGCGCCCATCCGCGCACCGTGCACACCATTCCCACTGCCACTGCCAACACCAAACAAGCTTTCTTCATGGATTCCTCCAATGATTTGGTATTCGCCCGGCTCAAGAAACGGAACAAGCTGTGCATGGCCGGATTTGGGTGGCCCCCGAGGCCCCAGTTTCAGGTTCGTGCGAAATTGCCACACCATACGTCGACAAGTGTGCTCCGGAGGGCCGCGAGAGAGGAGCTGGGCCGGGGCCTTGGTCCGTCCGGCGCCAATCGTGATACAAATCGCTCCTAAGTGTCTCACACGAATGAGACAAAACGTCAAAGCTGTCTCATACTTCTGAGACAAATCATCAAAAACTGAGCGCGAAATTGGCGATCTAAATCCCACGCTGGCCGCGCCTGGGGCGATTCAAGCACGCTGAACCGCGCTCGCCGGCTCCGCGAGAAATTCCTGGAACACGTCGTTGGAAAGCAGCCGCCCGTGCGGCGTCAGTCGATACCAACCATCTTTAAAATCAAGCAGTTCTGCCTGCACCAGCCGCGCCGCCGTCTGCCGCGCCGGGGTCACCATTGCGCTGCCGAACTCCTGCTCCAATTCCGCGATCTCCACGCCTGCGTTGGTGCGAAGCCCCAGAAACCAGGCCTCTTCGTGCTGCCGCTCCGGCCCCTCCCATTCCGTATCAACCCACTCATTCCGCGAGAGATATGCTTTCAGATCATCGCTGGTTTTGGCCCGCAACACATCCCCGTTCCGGCCCTCCAGCATCGACGAAGCATCCAGCCCCACTCCAAGATAAGCCCTTCTTTTCCAGTACCTCAGGTTGTGCCGCGACTCGTAGCCTGGCCGCGCAAAATTGGAGATCTCGTACTGATCGAGCCACGCGCCCGCAAGTCGTTCCACAGCAGTCTCATACATCCGCGCGATGGTGTCGTCCGACGGCACCAGCCCCGCATGGTATCGCATTCCACCAGCCAGCATTTCACGCCCAAGTCTTGAGTCTTCATCCACTTCCAGCATGTAAACGCTGGCGTGAGGTACCCCGCAGCCCACCAGAACCCCCAGCGATTCCTCCCACGAAGCCAACGTCTGGCCCGCCAGCCCCGCAATCAAGTCCATATTCACGTTGAGGATACCCGCAGCGCGCAGCCGCTCCAGATCGGCCAATACCACAGCCCGGCCGTGCAACCGGCCGCTTTCATGCGCTTCCTTGTCGATAAACGACTGCACGCCCAGGCTTACCCGGTTCACGCCGGCCGTAACCATCGCATTTAATGTGGGTTGCGCCAGTTGCCCGGGGGCGCACTCGACCGTGATTTCGGCCTCGCGCTCCACGTCAAATTCCTTTCGCAGACCGGCAAACAGCCGCTCAATCAGCTCCGGCGCCAGCAGCGACGGGGTTCCCCCGCCCAGGTAGATAGTGTCTACTTGGCGCGGCAAATCCACACCCATCCCCGCCGCCCACTCCCCCGCCTGGGCCAGGTCCTCCACCAGCCGATTTACATAGAGCGCGTGATCGCTCGCCGGATAAACTCCGGAAGCAAAATTGCAATACGTACACTTCGACCGACAAAAAGGAATGGAAATATAGATACCCAGCGCCTTGTCCCGCATCCATTCCATATATGGCTTATTCTTTCACGGGCGCTGACGTCGAGCCGCGCCTGTCCGCCCCAGAAAGCGAAGCTCAGGAAACCAGCAAACAGGTTGGAAGACACTCCTGGCCCCTTGCGGCCATCGCGATCATGCAGACTATCCTGTTTCTGGCGCACTGGCTTATCTATCTCACCCTGAACACCTTCTGGCAATTCAGCCCCACCGTATCCCGCAGCCTGGGCGTGGGGCTTTTCCTGCTTTCCATCAGCTTCACAGTTGCCGCGATGCTTGCTTTTCGATTGTCCAATCCCTTGGTCGCCTTCCTTTACAGGCTCACTGCTATCTGGCTGGGGTTCCTGAATTTCGCCGTCTGGGCGGCATGCCTATCGTGGGTCGCCGCGCTGCTGCTGTGGTTTGCGCCCGCCGATTTGGCCGCCCATCTGCGCCCTTGGATCGGCGTTACCCTCTTCTCCGTAGCCCTGATCACGGCCATTTACGGCCTTGTAAATGCGCGCAACATCCGCAAGCGCCGCCTCACTATCACGCTTCCGAATTTGCCTTCCTCCTGGCGCGGACGTACCGCCCTGCTCGTCTCCGATCTGCATCTGGGCAACGTCAATGGAGCCGGATTTGCACGCCGCATCGCCCGGCTCGCCCAGCGCTTGCGTCCCGACCTCATCTTCATCGCCGGCGATCTCTATGACGGCACCAGGGCCGATCCCCACCGGCTCGCCGCGCCGCTGTTTGAGCTGGCCCCGCCGCTGGGAACTTTCTTTTCCGGCGGCAATCACGAGGAGTTCGGAGACGCCGCTTCCTATGAAGCGACGCTGCGCGACGGAGGCATCCAGGTCCTGCATAATGAGCGCGTCGACGTCGAAGGCGTGCAGATCATTGGGGTTCCGTACGCGGACACTACGCATCCCCCGCATTTCCGCAGCTTTCTCGACAACCTCAGTCTCGATCCCGACGCCCCCAGCATCCTGCTGAACCACGTTCCCAGCCGGCTCGCCATGGTCGAGCAGGCGGGAGTGAGCCTGCAACTCTCCGGCCACACCCACGGCGGGCAAGTGCCTCCCTTTACCTGGATCACCCGTCATGTCTACGGCAAGTTTTCCTACGGCCTGCAGAGGTTCGGGCGACTCCAGGTGCTCACGTCCAGCGGAGTGGGCACGTGGGGACCGCCCATGCGCGTAGGCTCCGCTCCCGAAGTGGTGCTGATCACGTTTGCGTGAGTGCGGCTGGTCACCACGCAGAATCCTCGACAGCACCAGGTGTGATCTGTGTCGCATCGCACTTCGGCTGGCGAGGCTTAGCATAGGTCTTTCTTCTCCCCGGGAGAAGCAGGAGACCACCCGTGCCCAGCGCCAGTTTATCCACATCACAGGAATCCACGCAGGTGATCCGCACCAGCCGCACCGGGTACGACCTGCTGCTCCATCCCGGCCTCAACAAGGGCACCGCATTCACCCTGGAAGAGCGCGATGCATTCGGATTGCACGGCCTGCTGCCTCCGCATATCGGCACGCTCGAAGACCAGCGCGAACGGCGCAAGAAAGCCCTGGACAACGAGCCGGCGTCGTTTGGCAAATACGCCCTGATGCGCGATCTGCAGGACAACGACGAGACGTTGTTCTACTCGCTTCTCGCGCATTATGTTGAAGAGCTTCTTCCCGTGGTCTACACTCCCGCGGTGGGCGAGGGCTGCCAGCGTTTTTCCGAAATCTGGCGCAAGCCCCGGGGACTGTTTATCAGCTATCCTGACCGCCATCTGATCGATCAGATGCTGGCCCACAGCCGCTACGACCATGTCCGCTGCATTGTGGTCAGCGACGGCGAGCGCATTCTTGGGCTTGGCGACCAGGGCGCGGGCGGCATGGGAATTCCGATCGGCAAGATGGCGCTGTACACGGCGCTCGGCGGCATTCCGCCGCATCATTGCCTGCCCATCCTGCTGGACGTGGGAACCGATAACCAGGCGCTGCTGGAGAATCCGATCTATATCGGATGGCAGCATCGTCGCGTGCGCGGGCAGGAGTACGACGATTTTATTGAGACGTTCGTCTCTGCCGTGCAGCGCCGCTGGCCCAACATCCTGCTGCAGTGGGAAGACTTTGCCGGCGAGAACGCGCTGAAGATCCTGGATCGCTACCGCGACCGGCTGTGCACCTTCAACGACGACATTCAGGGAACCGCGGCGGTGACCACTGGGACACTGCTGGCTGCGGTGCATGCCACGGGCATTCCGCTGAAGGATCACCGCATCGCGATGTTCGGCTCCGGCTCGGCGGGCGTGGGAATCAGTCACCTGCTCCTCTCCGCCATGCGCGAACAGGGGCTGACCGAAGCCGAGGCGCGCCGGCGCATTTACGCGTTCAATCGCCACGGGTTGATGGTGGAAGGCGATCCGGCGCTGCGGCCGAGCCAGGTTTCGCTGGCCCGCGGCAGAGAGGATGTCGCGGGGTGGAAGCTCTCCGGCACAGGCCCGATATCGCTGCTCGATACGGTCCGCAACGCCAAAATTACGGTGCTGGTGGGCACCTCGGCGCAGCCAGGGACTTTTACGGAAGAGATGGTGCGGGAGATGGCGCGGCACAGCGAGCGGCCGGTGATTTTTCCGCTTTCCAATCCGACCTCAAAGACCGAGGCCGCGCCCGCCGACCTGCTGCGCTGGACGGATGGGCGCGCGCTGGTGGGGACCGGCAGCCCCTTTGCTCCCGTGGAAATCAACGGGCGCAGCATGCGCATCTCGCAGATCAACAATTCCTATATTTTCCCGGGGCTGGCGCTAGGCATTCTGGTGTCGCGAACCCGGCGTGTCACCGACGGCATGATCATGGCCGCCGCCAAGGCGCTGGCTTCGCTCTCTCCCGCGCTGGCAGACAGCAGCGCTCCGCTGCTGCCGCCGGTGGCGGATTCGCGGAAGATTGCCGTGGCCGTGGCCACAGCCGTGGGCAAGCAGGTGCTTGCGGAAGGGCTGTCGGGGCTGGAGGATCCATCGCGGTTTGAGGAGGAGCTCCGCGGGTATGTGTGGGAGCCGAAGTACCGGCCCTACGAGCTTGTGGAGCCGGGCTGCTGACCGATTGCCGAGAAGAAAGACAAGCGAATTACAGCCCTGCGGAACCGCATTGACAGGTTGCGGAAAAACGCGTCCATCGAGCTGCCAGTCTCAGAAAACCGTCCCTCAGCGGCTAAAGCCGGGATCAATTTTGGGCATTTATCGGCACGACTGAAGTCGTGCCCCTTCAAAAAACCAAGTTCCCGGCTGGACAAAAACAGGGCGGTGCGGCGAGTTCTTCCGCAGCCTGTGGAGACCGGCGGGCTCCGATGGACGGGGCTGCGAGATATAGCTTCACTAGCTTTGCTCTATGCCCTGCCTGCAAACTCCTTCGTCTCGGTGTTCACTTTGACGGTCTCCCCGGTTTTGACGAAGAATGGGACCTTGATCTCGAGGCCTGTCTCGAGGCGTGCCGGCTTGGTGACGCCGCCGCTGGCCGTATCGCCGCGCACTCCCGGCTCGGTGTAATCCACCTTGAGCTCGACCTGCACCGGCAGTTGAATGCGGATGGGGTTGCCGTTGAATTTGTCGAGACGGACGATCATTCCTTCGACCAGGAAATCGAGCGCATCGCCCAGCTTATCGGACGATAGCGAAATGGTTTCAAACGTGGTCTGGTCGAGGAAGTAGGACCCGTCGGCGTCGCTGTAAAGGTACGACGACTCCACCGTCTCCAGGTCCGGCTCCTTGAACTTGTCGCTGGCTTTGAAGGTCTTGTCGAAGACGGCGCGGGTAAGCAGGTTGCGCATCTTGAGGCGCACCAGGGTCTGGCCGCCGCGCGCGGTGGGGGTGGACACTTCCACGTCCAGGCAGTAGTAGGGCGCATTTTCAAACTCGAAGTACATCTTGCGCTTGATGTCGATAGCGTCGATCAGTGCGGCCATGGGCTCCTCAGAGGACAGTGGTTAGTCGTCAGTGGTCAGTGAATGAGTGAAAGAGTGAAAGAGTGAAGGAGTGAAGGAGTGAAAGAGTGAGGAGTTCACCGATTCACTTTTTCACTCCTTCACTCCTTCACTCGCTCCTCCACCTCCATGGTAAATGTCCGGGAATCATAAGATTTGTAAACACCACCGATTCTCCACTTGCCCAGCAGCGGCAGTCCGTAGTTGAATGGGGAGCGGTTCACCTAAACGTTTTACCACTGGGGGTTTTTCTATGAGTCCGTCACTTCGGCCGGTTTTCCATGCACGATTGGCCTTGACTTTTTGCGCTCTGTTGAGCGTTGCCCTTCCCGTAGCCGCGCAGCGCCATCATGCCGCGACGGCGCCAGCCGGTCCCTGGATGAATACCAGCCTCTCGCCCGACCAACGCGCCGACCTGGTGATCAAGGAGATGACGCTGGACGAGAAGATCGCGCTGCTGCACGGGGTGGGCATGCCCACCGACGAGCCGGTCACTGCGGAGAACGCGGCATCGAATCGCGGCGTGGGATACGCGGTGGGCGTGCCGAGGCTGGGCATCCCCGGCATTGACATGAGCGATGCGGCGTACGGGGTGCGATCGAGCGGTGTGAACGGCCGCTACGCCACGGCGCTGCCTGCGAACGTGGCGGCCGCGGCCAGTTGGGATACCGATGCGGCCTACGAATACGGCAAGCTGATCGGCACCGAACTGCGCGCGCAGGGCTACAACATGACTCTGGGCGGCGGCGTGGATATTACCAGGGAGCCGCGCAACGGGCGCACGTTCGAGTACCTGGGCGAGGACCCGATTCTGGCCGGCGAACTGGTTGCCAGGCTGATCGAAGGCACGCAGTCGGCGCACGTGATCGGCGACATCAAGCACTACGCCTTCAACGACCAGGAGAGCGGGCGCAACTCGGTCGATATCGTCATAGACAAGCGCGCGGCGCACGAGAGCGATCTGCTGGCGTTCGAGATCGGCGTGGAGAAAGGTCACCCCGCCGCGGTGATGTGCTCTTATAACCGCGTGAACGGCGACTTCGCCTGCGAAAACAAGTGGCTGCTGACCGACGTGCTGAAGAAAGACTGGAAGTTCCCGGGTTTCGTGTTGTCGGACTGGGGCGGCACGCATTCGACGGAGAAGGCTTCCGCGGCAGGACTGGATAATGAAGAGCCCGGGCACTTCTTCTTCGCGGACCGCTACAAGGCGGCGGTGGACGCGGGCAGGATTCCGCAGTCGGAGCTGGACGAGCACGTGCATCGCATCCTGCGCTCAATGTTTGCGGCGGGGGTGATCGATCATCCGCGGCAGCGTTCCGTGGTCGACCCGTTTGCCGGATTTGAAACTTCGCGCAAAATCGAAGAAGGCGGCATTGTGCTCTTGAAGAACAAGGCCGGCGCGCTGCCGTTGCACATCGCTGCTGTGAAGAGCATTGTGGTCATCGGCGCGCACTCCGACGTGGGCATGATCTCCGGCGGAGGGTCGGCGCAGGTGGATCCGATCGGCGGCAACGCGATTCTGCCTCCAGGCCAGGGCCAGACGCACTGGCAGGAACAGATCTGGTTTCCCACGTCGCCGTTGAAGGCCATCAAGGCGCGCGCGCCGCATGCCACGGTGAAGTACGATCCGGGCGTCGATCCGGCTGCGGCGGCGGCAGCAGCCAAGGGCGCGGATGTGGCTATCGTGTTCGCCTACCAGTGGGAGAGCGAAGGCATGGACCTGCCGTCGCTTTCGCTCCCGAACTACAAGACCGAAGACAAGAAAGATGTGGACCAGAACGCGATTGTGTCCGCTGTAGCGGCCGCCAATCCGCACACCATCGTGGTGCTGGAAACCGGCAGCCCGGTGACCATGCCGTGGGTCAATGCTCCGGCGGCGATTTTGGAAACGTGGTACGGCGGCAACGATGGCGCGAACGCGCTGGGCAATGTTTTGTTCGGCACGGTGAATCCCAGCGGAAAGCTGCCGAATACGTTCCCCAAGAGCGAGGCGGACCTGCCGCATCCGACGGTGACGCAGCCGCCGCCGGAGTCGGAGCGCGGTTCCGGTCCCATGTCGCCGGAGAAGCGGAACGCAGGCCTGCCGCCGTTCGAGCGGCCCTACGACGAGGGATTGAAGGTTGGCTACAAATGGTATGACGCGGAGAAGAAGCCGGTGCTGTTTCCGTTTGGCTTTGGGCTTTCGTACACCACGTTCGGCTACTCCGGGCTCAAGGTCACGCCGGGCGACACAGTGAAGGTGACGTTCACGCTGGCCAATACCGGCGCCCGTGCCGGAGCGGAGATTGCGGAGATTTATGCCGCTCTGCCGGCCGATGCGCAGGAGCCGCCGAAGCGCCTGGTGGGTTTTGCGAAGGTAAACCTGAAGGCAGGCGAGCGCAAGCCGGTGACGGTGGAGATCGATCGCAAATACCTGTCGATCTGGGATGAGCAGCAGGATGGGTGGAAGCTGCTTCCGGGCGAGTACACGATCCTGGTGGGCGGGTCTAGCGACAAGCTGCCATTGAAGGCGACGGTAAGCCTCAAGTAACTCGCAGCCTGTCGAGTTCAAGGTATCCCAGGTCCCCAAAAGCGAGGGACCTGGGGCACCCAAGATCAGTGGTCAAATTGGCAGATAGGGATCTGGGCCACCCGCCTCGATATGTCATGGTACGGGAGGAGCATGGAATCGCAGGAGGGAAAACTTCCGCCAGCACCACTCTGGCATTTTCTGTCTTTTGTCATTCTGACCTTCATTATTGTGTGCGCCCCCCGCGGAGGCGGAAAAAGGCTATTTGCCTTTGCACATCTACATGTAACTGCTTCAATGGTATTCTGTGTCGCTGCGGGTTGGACTATAGTTTTATCCCTCTACACGATTTGGGGCTTCCGCCTTACGGAGAAAGGACGCCGATTCATTAGGGATGTCTCGAGCTCTTGGCCCCCAAGAATTGGAGACATCGTGCTTGGGATTGCCCTTGGCATAGGTCTGCTGGTTGCAAGTATCGTACTTGAGGCATTATTTCCGGGCGGAGAGAGAGACATAGGGCCACGGCTCGCAAAGACGGATATCGACCATTTCTTGTTGCTGCTCGGGTACGTCATCGCTTCAATCGGCGAGGAAATTCAGTTCAGGGGATATTTCCTTCAACAACTAGCCGTTTATACCCGAAGCACAGGAGCCGCAGTTGCTCTTCAGGCCGTCTTTTTTGTCTTTGCGCACGGTTCGGGCCAAGGCCTATCAGGGTATTTGACGCGGTTTGCAATCGGCATCGCTTTTGGTCTAGCGGCAGTTCATCGGAAAAGCTTATGGCCCTCGATGACGGCCCACTTGCTGATAAACATCACCGTCTTTATCGTTGGATTAACCTGGGCACCGTAAAGTGCTCTAATGAATTGAGCGGTCTATATAAAACAGTAGAGATCACATTACGCAGCGGTGGTCGAAGCTCTGCACCCACAGCTTTCGCGACGGCGGTTGGCCCGGGTCCCCTGGCCGCCAATCGGAACACTAAACTGGGGTAGGGGTGCCCCAAGTCCTCGCTTTCGGGGACCGGGGATTCCCCGTTGACAGAGGGTGTCCATTGGAGTACAAACGTCTGTGCAGACGGTTGTCGAAACTCCGGGCTATCTGAAGGCCGCGGAATCCATCTTTACCGACGATGAGCGCGAGCGAATCGTGGGCATGATTGCATCCGACCCGGTGTGCGGCGAGGTCATACAGGGAACCGGAGGGTTCCGCAAGGTGAGGGTTGCCCGCGCCGGAATGGGAAAACGAGGCGGAGCGCGAGTTATTTACATTCTGCGCAACGAAGCATTCCCTATATTTCTCATCGCGGCGTACGCGAAAAACGAAAAGGACAACCTCAGCAAACAGGAAAGAAACAAGCTGGCCAAAGTCGCCGAAGAGATCTTCGAGCGGTACAGGAGATAAGTATGGCGAAGATGTTCGAAGACCTGATGAATGGACTGCAGGAAGTGGATGCTTTCCTGGCGGGCGAAAGAGCGGGATATAGGGTCCACGTGCCGGAGCAAGTGGACGTAAAGGGAATCCGCAAGCGCCTGCGCATGACGCAATCTCGCTTCTCCGACACGTTCGGCTTCAGCCTGGATGCGGTGAAGCACTGGGAAGGGGGGCGGCGCAAACCCGAATCGTCGGCCCGCGCATTCCTTACCGTCATCGATCGCAATCCGACGGCGGTACTTGAGGCTCTCCATCCGCAACGTTCCCGACGCCGGGCGAAGGCATCCTAGTGTGCTGAGTCCAGAGTTCACCGCATAAGTTCCGAAGTGCAACCGCAGATCCTTCGACTCCGCAGGGCGCATAAAGCCGCGCCCTGCTGCGCTCAGGATGACAACGCATTTTATTCGATCCAACTCAGCTCCCCGCGGCACCTGCTCCGGCAAGCGCTGCATTTTATTCGATTCACTCCGCTTCGCGTGGCACCTGTTCCAGCAGACGCTTCCATGTCTTCTGGTTTTTGCGCCATGATTTTTTCAGGTCCTCGAGGATGCGCTCGAAGTCGGAGTTGGTGTGGAGCTTGTTCCACGCTGGATTTTTCTGGAACCAGGGAAAGTTTTCATTGCCGAGATAGATGGCGCGGCGCAGCCAGTGCAGCGCTTCAGTAGAGTCGCCCTCGACGGCGAAGTAAGTAGCCAGCCGATAGGCCATCTCGCTGTCGGCCTCGGCGGCGGCGAGCGTGTCGTCCTTCATCAGCGCCGCAGCCTGGGGACGCTCGTTCGCCTGCACGTAGCAGATGGCGAGCGTAGGCACGGCGATGCGCAGGAACTCGTCGTCACGGATGACGCCCTCGAGAATGTCAATGGCGTCCCCCAGATTTCCCAGGCGCATCTGCTGGTAGCCCGAGGAAGTGCGCAGCAACGGATGGCGCGGCTCAAGAGCGAGGCCCTTTTCCAGTTCGTCGCCGGCCAGCTCAAGCTGGTTCTGATAGTGGTAGACGCGGGCGCGATGGTTGTAGAGGATGGCGGCGTTCGCGGGGTTGAGCTTGAGCGCCCAGTTGAACTGGTTGAGCGCCTCGTCGTACATGCCGTCGCCGCGCAGAGCCAGGCCGGCCACCATGTGCACGTTCCAGTCGTTGGCGGCGGTGGAGAGCATGTTGGCGATGCCGTGGCGCGCCGACGCTTTTTCTCCGCGGGAGAGCAGCATGTAAATGCGATAGAGATTGGGCTCGGTGGCGGCCGGATCGAGCTTGAGCGCTTCGTCAAAGGCGCGGCGCGCGCGCATGATGTGGCTTTGGCCGCCAAAGCCGTGGCGCGTGTACTGCAATTCGGCGATGCCCAGGCCGCTCCAGCCCAGCGCGAATTCGGCATCCTTGCTGGTGACGCTGCTGAACAAGGCATGGGCGCGGTCGAGGTCGGCGCGCGAGCCGGTGCGCACCATGAACGAGCTGAGCAGCGCGCGAGCCTGCAGGTATTCTTCGCTCACCGGGCCGGGCAGCGAGGCTTCTCGCGCGCCCGAGCGCGGCGCATCCATCTGGTCGCCGGCGCTGAGGCCGTGCAGGGCCGCGAAAACTTCGTTGGAGATTTCCGTCTGCACCGCGATCAGGTCGAGCGATGCCACGCGAATGGCTCCGCCGGAGCGCACGCTTTGCGAGCCTACGTCGAGCAACTGCCAGTTGAGATCGAATCCAAGTTCGGAACGCAGGAAGCTTCCCGCCAGCACGAAAGAAACCAGCAGGCGCTGGCCCACCTGCAGCGGGTCCATCTGCGCGATGGGCACGTTCATCAAGGTGCTGGACGGCCGCACTACCAGCCCGGGAATGCGCGCCAGGCGAGCCGCAATGGCGTCCGCCAGCGCGAATCCATAGAGCGGCGCGACCTCGCTGGCGCCCAGATTGACGAAGGGCAGCACTACCAGCGAGTTCTGCTGCGCGCGATCGCCGCCCGACTCACGGAAGCGTTCGGCCAGCATGGAAAGAAATCCGGTGGTGCGCTTCTCCGCCTCCGCTTCGGTGGTGGGCAGGTTGGCCGCGGCTTCGCCGGGAATGCTGCCGGTTTCAATCTGCAGCGCCTTCATGATGGTCTTGAGCGCCTCGCGCACCTCGGCCGCGGAGGCGTAACGGGAGGCGGGATTTTTTTCGAGACACATTCCGATGACGCTTTTCAGTTCCGGTGAAATGCCGGGGACGATTTGGGCCAGGTCGGGGGGATCGGAGAACTGGATGGCGCGGATGACCTGGAAGTCTTCGCCATCGGGGCGGGCAAACGGGTGGCGGCCCGACACCAGCTCGTAGAGGATGACGCCCACCGCCCAGATGTCGGATTGGACGCTGGACTGGCCGGTAACGAACTGCTCGGGGGCCATGTAGCGGATGGTGCCGCCGCGGGCGGTGTAGGTTGCGGCGATGGAGGCGTCCCTGGCCAGCGCGGGCTTGGAGGGATCGAAGCCGGCGTCTTCAGGGCGCAGGCGCTTGGCGAGGCCGAAATCGAGGATTTTGGCCAGGCCGCCGTCGGTCAGCATCACGTTCTGCGGCTTCAGGTCGCGATGGAAGATGCCCAGGGAGTGCGCCGCCTGCAGGCCGTCCGCCACCTGGATTCCCACCGAAAGGGCGAGCTGCGGATTGGCGGGACCGCGCGCAATCAGCCGGTCGAGCGACTGGCCGGGAACGTACTGCATGACGATATAGCCCTCGTCGCCGCTCTCGCCCACCTCATAGATGGCGCAGACGTTAGGGTGCTCGATGGCCGAGGCAAGGCGGGCCTCGCGGAGCACGGTGGAGCGCATCTTCTCAGCGGAAAGCAGCCCGGCGCGGAGGATCTTGAGCACCACCGGCCGCTGCAACAGCGTGTCGGTGGCCAGGTAGACCACGCCGCTGCCCCCGGCGCCCAGCCGGCGGACAATCTCGTAATGTTCAATCGTGCGTTTTGCCATGCGGCCTGGTTCCAGTGTAACGGGGGCAGGATTACGGGCGCGTTATGCACAAAAAGAGGCATGGTTTCGCGGTTCGGGAATCTGCTACCTTCGTAATCATCATGAGCAGTGCAGGCAGAAAGGCGCAGGCAGCAGGCCTGTGCCTGGTTGTAGGATGGGCGGCATCGGCCGGATTGGGATTTCGCGCGCACGCACAGCAAACTGCCCCGGCTCAGAAAGATGCGCAACAGCCCGGCGCGCAACAGCCCGGGGCGCCACCAGATGCGCAACAGCCGGGCGCGGGGGCGCAGGTCCACACCGGAACCAGCAGCGGGCTGGACGCAGACGCGCGCATTCGAAACCTGCTGGCAGATCATCAATTTTTCCAGGTTGCCGATGAGCTGGAGCAGCTTCCGCCCGAGCAGGCGCAGCTCTATCGCGGCATCCTGGCGAATCGCAACAACGATCCGCGGAAGTCCATTCAACTGCTTGAGCCGCTGGTGGACAAAGTTGCGGCGAGCGGCGAGCCGGCGCATGAAAAGCTGTTGCGCAAAACGCTGGCCGAGGACTATCTGCGCGAGGGCGATTGGGCCAAGGCAGCCCGGGCCTACGAGACGCTGGAAACCCGGCTGCAAGACAAGCTGACGCCGGACGAGCAGGACGAGATCGAGATGCCGGTGAAGATGCTGCCGCTGGCCGCGGCCGATCCGCCGATGACGGTCGAACCCTGCGAACCGTTCCTGATGCAGGTGAGCAAGGACCCGCTGGGACTCACCGACATTCCTGTGTTTGTTGACGCGCAGCCGCATAGCTGGATGCTTGACCCCACCGCGCCGTTTAATCTGATTGCGCGTTCGCTGGCGCACGAGGTGGGGCTCAAGGTATCCGATGAAGCGGTGACCATCCACACGCTCACCGGCAAACCCATGCAGGTGCACGTCACGGTAATCCCGCGCTTCACCATTGGCGGACGCCTCACGCTGCACAACATGACGGCATTCGTGTTTGAAGATGCCGACTACTTTTTCCCCAGGACGCGCTACCAGGTGCAGGGGGTGCTGGGCTATGCGGCGCTCCAGGCGCTGGGCAGCGTAAGGATCACGGCAGACGCGACCATTGAAGTGCATCCCGGCAAGGACGCCGATCCGCCGGCCAACGATCCGCCCGCGGCAGCCGGCGCAAAGGACCCTCCTGCGACCACGGGAGCGCGGTTCTTTCTCGACGGCGACCAGGTGATTGTGGGCCTTGGCTCGCCCGGCAGCGAACGCATGTACGTGGTGGACGCGGGAGGCCAGCAGAGCTATCTCACATCGCGCTATTACGACGAGCACCCGCGAGATTTTGCGGGACAGACGCAGTCGCTGTTTTCCATACCCGGCGACCGGTCGATCGCGCCGCAGCCGGCTTACGTGGCGGAGACCATTCCCCTGGACGTGGGGGGGACCGCGGTGCGCGCGCATTACGTGCAGGTGCTGACCCAGCCGCTTGGCTCGGCGGCGCTGGACGACGTGTATGGAGTGTTGGGAATCGACGTGCTGGACCAGTTGCGCAGTTATACGTTCGACTACCGCACCATGCGATTCACCGTTGGCGCCGAGTAACGCTTGATCCGCGGCACTCAGGGTTAAAACCCTTTGGTTTATGCTCGCTATTATGCAGGACTGCACAGCTTCCTGAAAGAAACGTGTTTTTCCATTGTCCTTCGCTGAGGATCGCGCGAGGTGGGTGAGTTGCTCAAGCCGTGGTCAGAGCCTGCCCCGGGAATCACAAGATGAATCGCAGCGGCTTTTATGCGAGGGGCAGGCGAACGGTGGCCCGTGCGCCCTCTCCGTCTTCGCGATTCACCAGGCGGATTTCGCCGCCGTGTGCGCGGGCGATCTGCTGCGCCAGCGCCAGTCCGACGCCGCTCCCCTGGGGCTTGGTGGTGTAGAAGGGCACGAACAGGTTCTCGGTATTTGCGATTCCCATGCCGCTGTCTTCAATGATGACCCAGGCCGCGGAATCGGCGAGCCGCCAGCCCACCCGCACCGTCTGCGCATTGTTGGCCAGGCTGGCGTCCACCGCGTTGGCAAGAAGATTGATGAACATCTGCTCCAGCTGATCGGGATCGGCGTGAAGAGTCACGGAGGGGCCGGCGTCGAGTTGCACGCGCACCCGCTGCTCCAGCAGAACCACCTGCTCCAGCAGCGCCGCCAGCGCCACCGCGCGCATGCGCGGCGGCGGCAACTGAGCCAGCAGGCGATAGGACTGGACGAAGCGGTGCAGAGCATCGGCGCGGCTCTCCACCACGCTGAGGCCGCGGCGGAAATCGCGCAGGGTGTCGGCGTCGCCCTCCATGCCGTCGACGCGCGCCAGCAGGCTTCCCGCGATGGACTTGATGGGGGCGAGCGAATTTGACAACTCGTGTCCCAGGACGCGGATGAGACGCTTCCACGCGGCCTGTTCTTCTTCCTGCAGAGGGAGGCTCACGTCGGCCAGCACCAGCAGTGTGTGGGGCACGCCGTCCTGACGGAAAGTGGCTTTGCGCAGCAGCCAGCGGGTGGATTTTTCGCCGAACGAGTGAATGGTCTGGTCGGGGGAATGCAGAAGTTCCCCGAGCCCAAGCTCGGCCGCGGAGTGTCCGAAGCAGCGCGCGTACTGCCGGCCCAGCAGTTGGGTTCCGGCGGCGTTGACAAGCTGCAGCACGTTGTCGCGATCGAACGCGAACAGCGGTGCGTGCATCACTTCAAGGATGCGC
Organism: Occallatibacter sp.; assembly: GCA_035552555.1. Lineage (GTDB taxonomy): Bacteria > Acidobacteriota > Terriglobia > Terriglobales > Acidobacteriaceae > Telmatobacter. The sequence continues at coordinate 19,781 of DASZLF010000065.1, read as the reverse complement.
GCCAGCAGTGCGGTTGCCTCGAGCGAGCGCACGCGCTGTCTCTGCAGCAGGTCAGCCAGGGCGTTGACTTCGCTGGCGAGCTCTCCCAGGGCATCGCGGGAGCCGGCGCCGCGCGCGCGGAAGGAGTAGTCACCTTCGCGCAAGGATGCGACCACGTTGGAGAGCGTCTGCAGCGGGCGCACGAAGCTCTCGACGAGCGCGGCCGCAATCAGGACCATGTAGAGAAGCAGGCAACACGCGATCAGCGCGATGGCGCCGCCGCCCACTTGCTCGTAATCGAGGAGAATGGCCGCGAGCAGCAAGCCGGGCAGCGACAACCAGAAGCAAAATAGCCACGCGCGCCGCACCGCCGAGCGCGGCCGGCGCTTTCGCACCGCGCGATCATAGGCCATATTTTTCAATGCGGCGATAGAGCGCCGCCCGGCTGAGCCCCAGCACATCGGCTGCCTGGGAGATGTTGCCGTCGCAACGGCGAAGAACTTTCCGGATCAGCAGCGCCTCCACTTCGTCGATGCTCATGTTGTCAAAGGAGGGCGTAGCGCCGCGCTGCGCGGTGATGGCGAGGTTGGATGGATCGATTTCCTCTCCGCGGCACAGCAGGACCGCGCGCTCCACGGTATGTTCGAGCTCGCGCACATTGCCCGGCCACGCATACTGCATCATCTGCTGCATGGCGGCGGAGGAGAAGCCGGCTACCTGCTTGCGATAGCGCGAGCGGCTGCGGTTGAGGAAATGCATGGCGAGCAGAGGGATGTCTTCGCGCCGGTCGCGCAACGCGGGGAGATGAATCTCCACAGTGTTGAGGCGGAACAGCAGGTCTTCGCGGAAGTTGCCTGCCGTCACCTCGTCATGCAACTGTGCATTGGTCGCGGAGAGCAGGCGAACATCGATGCGACGTGTTTGCGACGAGCCGACGCGCTCCAGCTCGCCACTTTCCAGCACGCGCAGCAGCTTGGCCTGCTGGCGCAGCGGAACGTTGGCGATCTCGTCGAGAAACAGCGTGCCGTTGTTAGCCAGCTCGAAGCGGCCGATGCGGTCGGTGCGCGCATCGGTGAATGCGCCTTTGACGTGGCCGAAGATTTCGCTTTCAAAGGTGCCCTCGGGCAATCCACCGGCATTGACCGCCACCAGCGGCATGCGCGATCGAGGCGAGGCGGCGTGCAGCAGCTTGGCCACGATCTCTTTTCCGGTGCCGTGCTCGCCGGTGATGAGGACGTTGGCATCGGACGGGCCCACCTGCGCGATCAACTCCAGCACCGGCTGCATGGAAGGCGCGCCGGCAATGAATTCCGGCATGCCATCGGCGCGCAGCAGGCGGTTTTCCAGTTCGAGCTGACGCGCGCGGCGCAGGGCCTGGTGCAGCTCGGCATGAACACGAATCAGGCTGACCAGGCGCTCATTTTCCCACGGCTTCTGGATGAAGTCGCGGGCCCCGCGTTTCATGCTTTCCACGGCGAGATCGATGTTGCCCCAGGCGGTCATGACAATCACGGGCAGACGCGAATCAATCTCCTGAATGCGCGCCAGCAGATCGAGCCCCTCTTGCCCCGAGGTGGTGTCGCGGGTGTAATTCAGGTCAATCAGCAGCACGTCATAATCGGTCTGGCTCAGCGCCTCCAGGGCCAGTTGCGGCGAGCGCACGCACTCCACGCGAATGCCCTGCGGCTGCAGCAGCAACTCCACGGCTTCGAGGATGTGCGGCTGATCGTCGGCCACCAGAACCCGGATTTTTGGCTGCTTGCGAGAATCGGTCATGTTTCCAGTTCGTAGTTCTCAGTTCGTAGTTCACAGTTGTCAGTGTTCAGTTGTCAGTTGTCAGTGCTCCGCTCACACCTCCCGTGCTGTGAACTGAGAACTATGAACTACGATTTTACGGCGCATGCGCCACCACTCCCAATTTCGCATCCTCGATCGAGACGCCCATGCGCTCCAATGTCGTACCGGTTGCGCGATCGAGTTCCACCTTGGCTTTTTCAAACGCGGTCTGCGCGCTCACCAGAGCGGATTCGGCGATGGCCAGGTCATGCTGGGCCAGCAGCGTGTCCGTGCTGGACTTGGCGCCGAGTTTCTGCTCCTGCTGGGTGACGTCGAAGGTGTGCTGCGCCAGGTCACGGGCCTTCTGCGCTGCATCGACCAGGGCCTTTTTCTGCTCCAGCGCAAACTGCGTGTTGCGCACGTCGAAACGGATGTACTTCTTCTGCTCCTCAAATGTGATTTGCTTGCGGCGGAATTCCAGCACCGCGCGAAACTGGTCTGCTTTGGCAACCCGGTTGCGAAGGTTGATTTGCAGATTCATGCCAAACTGATATTCCGGCGAAGAGTAGTTGAAGGTGTTCACGAACATGTCGCTGAAGCCCGTGGGGAGTTGGGATTGACACTCGGCAGGGGACAAGGTGCAGGCCGGATTCTTCGGACCGGCGGTGCCTGCTCCCTCATAGAACCCATAGACGTTGAGCGAAGGCAATAGCTCGCTGCGGATGGATTTGAGGCTCGCCTGCGCCACTTGCATGGCCATTTCGTCCTCGGCGGCGTCGGGGCGGTTCTTTTCCGCTTCGGCGATCAGATCGTCAATGGATTTCGACGCGTTGAGATCGTCAGAACCGTTCTTATCGAGTGGGATTACCGGCATTTCGTCGATGAGGGGATCGTCGGACTTGGTGATGGCGTTCTTGATAAGGAGTTCGTTCAAACGTAGATTCGCGCGCGATACGATAAGGTCGCCTTCGCTGGTGGCCAGGTCCGACTGGTCTTTGGTAACCTGCATGGCCGGAATGGCGTTCAGTTCCACTTGCTTCTGGTCATCCGAAAGAGTCTTCTGAGCAAAGGTGAGGGAGCGCTCTTTGACCTGCACGTCCTGAAAGGCATTCACCAGATCCCAGTAGATGTTCTCCACCTGGGTGACGGTGGCAATCACCTGGGCGCGAAAGGCAAGGTCGTTGATCTGGATATTCTTCTTGGCGATGCGCATGTAGCGCTCGTTGGTGGAAATACCGAAGCCGGCGAGCAACTGCTGCGTAAGAACCACCTGGAAACTTGCGTTGAGCGTGGGATTGATGGCTTCATAGGGGCTGTTATTGGCGAAACGCTGGCCCTGATAGTTGACTTGCAGGCCCGTTCCCATGGGGAAATTCTGGGAGTAATTTGCCAAGGCCTGGATGGTGTTCTGCTTGAAGATAAGAACACCGGTTTGGAAGGCGTTGCCCTGCTCCAGGACCGTGTGATCGACGTAACCCCTGAAGTTCAGAAAGGGATCGAAGGAGGGAACCGCAGTTCCGGCGCCGAGCGTCGAGGTAACGATGCCGCCTGCGCCTGCAGCAGCCGACCCGGAACTGGAGCCTCCGCCGCCGGCATTGCCGCTGAAGCCGCCCTGCGTGGAGCCCTGCACAATCCCGGTGTCAACGCCCTGCACCAGACCGCCCGCCTTGGTTCGTTGGTAATCGGTTTGAGCGATGGGGAAGTTATAGCGGAAGTAAGCCAGATCGAGGTTGTTTTCGATGGCGAGAGCGATGGCATCGTTGAGCGAAATGTAGAGTTTTCCCTCGCGGATGAGGTTTTGCAGTCGCGGTGAGTTGGCCAGATCCACCGGAGGCGCATCGCTGGGCCGATAAGGTGAAAATGGCTTGCGTGAGTGCGGCAGTTCCACGTGAAACGGCTGCTGCGGTGCGGCGGCCTGCTGCATCTGTTGCGCCAGCGTAGGAGGCGCAGCGGGTGCGCTACTCGTTCCCGGCGCGGGAGGCTCGGGCGTCGCCTGCGAACCGCCAGGCGCAGTCTGCGATTGCGTCTGCTGCGGAGCGGATGTTTGCGCCGGCGCCGAAGGGGATTGCGGCGGCTCGACGGCCAACGCAAGATTGGCCTGCAGCAGAAGAATTGCAAGAACTGCCTCTATGCGTGTGCGAAGGCATGCGGAATTGCGACGGTTCATCTGGCCCTCAAGCGGCGCTTGTTTTTGAAGATCGTTCACTTTGCCTCCGTGGCTACCGGCGCATCGACCGCCTCGTCGCGTGTAAGCCAGCCGTCGTGAAGTTCGAGAATCCGCTTGCCGTAGCGCGAGTTTTCGTCGGAATGAGTGACCTGCACGATGGTGGTGCCCTGGCGGTTGAGTTCACGGAACAGCTCCATAATTTCGCGCGCCTGCGTGGAATGGAGGTTGCCGGTGGGCTCATCGGCCAGCAGCAGCGCGGGCGCATGCACCACCGCGCGGGCAATGCCTACCAGTTGCTGCTGCCCGCCGGAAAGCTGGTTGGGAAAGAGGTCTTTCTTGGCCACGATCTGAAAGCGATCGAGAATGTCGGCCACCATCCCCTGGCGCGTCTTGGCGGGAAGGTTCTTGTAAGAGAGCGGAAGATCGATGTTTTCCGCGACAGTGAGATCGTCAAGCAGGTGATAGCTCTGAAACACCATGCCGATGCGCTGTCGCGCCAGATCGGCGCGCTGCTTGCGATTGAGTGAGTGCACCGGGGTTTCGCCAAACCAGTACTCGCCCAGCCAACTGTCATCCAGGAGCGCGAGCACGTTGAGCAGCGAGGATTTCCCTGCCCCGGACGGTCCCATGACGGTGACGAATTCGCCTTCGCGAATGGTGAGCCCGATGCGGCGCAACACCCAGGTTTCAGTGTGGCCCGTTTTATAACTGCGTTCGACATTTTTCAGTTCAATCATTTTTTACTCCGATCTCAAAGCCTTTCTTTCGGTTTATTCCGTGCGCAACGCGCGCATGGGTTCGACGGCGGCCGCACGGCGCGCGGGCAGTGCGGCGGCCAGCATCACCATCACCGCGGTCAAGCCGATGGCGGCTGCAAGCGTGATTGGATCGTAAGTTGTGACGCCAAAAAGCTGGCTGCGGAACAAGCGAGCCAACGCGATGGTGGAGGGCACTGCAACCAGCACCGCAACGCACGCAATGATGAGCATTTCGCGCAGCACCAGCCCCACAACACTGGAACGCTGTGCGCCCAATGCCAGCCGCACGCCGATTTCGCGCGTGCGCTGCTCGGTGGAGTAGGCAAGCACTCCGTAGAGCCCTACGGCCGCCAGCAGCATCGCCAGAATCGAAAAGCCGATAGCCAGCGTGGCCAGCGCGCGCGCGTCGGATGCGCTGCGGGTTACCTGCTCCTCCATGGTGCGCAGGCCGTCGACCACCAGCGTGGGATCGAGCTGATGCATCGCCTGGCGAATCGACCGCTCGGCAGTCTCCGGCGCCTGTGCCGTGCGTAGGTAGACTTGCACACCCACCGGGTGCAGCAGCTGTGCGAATGGCCGGAAGACCGTTGCGTGAATCTCCGTGCGCAGATCCTCATGCTTCGTATCCCCGGCCACGCCGACGATGGTTATATCGGTCTTGGCGCTGTCGTCGTGTTCGCCGATCTGCCGGCCGATCGCATTCTGAGCGGAGCCGTAGAAGCGTTTGGCAAAAGTTAGATTCACGACGGCCACAAGGGGCGCGCTCTTAGCATCGGCGGGCGTGAATTCGCGGCCCACCAGCAGCGGCTGCTTGAGCGCGGCGAAGTAGCCGGGGGTAACATTGGCGTCTTCGAAGCTCATGCTTTCTTCTTCGGTCGGCTTGTGGCCCTGCACGATGAAGCCGGAAAACTCCGAGTCGCCCGAAAGCATTGGGTCGGTTGTGGCTGCGGCAATCGCCACGCCAGGAACGCGCGCCAACGCATCGAGGGCGCTCTTCACCACTTGCGGCGTGCGCTCCTCGCTGTAACCCGAGGCCGTGGGATCGAGGCTGAATGTGACCAGGTTTTTGGTGTCGAATCCCACCGGCTGATCGCGAAGATTATCGAGCGTGCGCACAAAGAGTCCCGCGCCGCCCAGCAGCATCACGCTGAGCGCAATCTGCACGCCCACGGCCAGTTTGCGGAATCGCTGCGAAGTCTTCGACGCGGTGCCCGCGTTCTGGCGAAGCGTCTGCGCCAGATCGGGCCGCAGAAAATGAAATACCGGCGCGAGGCTGAACAACAGGCTCACCACAACGGAAAGCAACAGCGTAAATCCCAGCACCCGCATGTCGATGGACGCGGAATACGGCTCGCTGCCCGGATCGGCGTTGGTCATCAATCGCACCAGCGCGTTGGCCACTACGGGAGCAAGCGCAAGCCCAGCCGCCGCGCCGGCCAAACCCAGCAGCGCGCCTTCCAGCATCAATTGCGCAACGATGCGCGAACGCCGGGCGCCCAGCGCATAGCGCATCGACATTTCGCGGGCGCGGGCAGAGGCACGCAGCAACAGCAGCGTGGCCACGTTGATGGCGCACATGGCCACCAGCAGCCCAGCCATGCTGAACAGAATAATCAGCGGCGTCTTCAAGTCCACGCGTCCCGGAGAAAAGCCCGTCGAGTCATCCAACACGTTGATGTACGTCTTGTCGAGAAAGCGCTCGCGAAAGCGCGGCGTTACCGTTTTGTAGAGAGTGAGTTCCTGCGCGCGCAATGAGTGCCACAGCGGGCCCAGGCTCGCTTCAGCCTGCTTCGCCGACACCCCTGGCTTGAGCCGCGCCACTACCGTGAGCCACAGCGACTGATGGTTCTCGAGATTGTTGCGCGGCGCCATCCACGGCATGGCAATCTCCACCATGCTGATGGGAATGAAAACGCCGGGCCTGTAGCCGCCGATAGCGGAACTGAAGTTCTGCGGCGCTACGCCGAGAATCTGGAACGGGTGCCCGTTGATGAGCAGATTCTGCCCCACCACGTCATGCGCGCCGCCGAACCGCGTCTTCCAGTAGTCGTAACTGAGCACCACCACTGAATTTGCATTCTTCTGCGTGTCGTCCTGCGGCGTCAACAGCCGGCCCACCACGGGCCGCAAGCCGAGAACCTGAAAATAATTCCCGCTCACCATCTCGGCGTCTTTCGATTCCGCCTGGTTGTGCCATGTCACGCCCACGCCGGTGCGATCCGCGGCCAGCATTCCGCTGAAGACCTGATTCTTATCGCGCAGATCCTTGTACATCGGGTACGAATAGTAGTCGCCCTCATCGCCGCCAAACGCGCTCATGGAGCCGGAGAACGAACCGTGCCAATGCGGACGCACCAGTTCCTTCGGCTTCTCCACCGGCAACATGCGCAGCAGCACCTGGTCGAACATGGTGAAGATGGCGGCATTGGCGCCGATGCCCAGCGCCAGCGTGAGCACCACCGTGACGGTGAAGCCGGGCGACTTGCGCAACTGGCGCAGAGCGTAGCGAAGATCCTGAAGCATTGAGAACATTCTCATCTCCTATTCGGCGCGAAGGGCCTGCATGGGTTCAATGGAAGCGGCGCGGCGTGCCGGCAGCCATGCGGCGGCAGCGACAGCAACCAGCAGGATGGCGAAGGCAGCCAGCAGAGAGAGCGCATCGAGCGGGCGCACGCCGAACAGCACCGACGCCTCAAGGCGCGCGGCTGCGATGGAAAACGCAAGGCCCAGCACGAGGCCGGCGATCGCCATGCGCGCGGTGTCGCGCAGGATGAGACCCACCGTTGCTTCACGCGATGCGCCCAGCGCCATGCGAATCCCGATCTCGCGCCGCCGCTGCGTGACTCGGAAGGCGAGGAATCCGTAAAGCCCGACAACCGTAAGCGCAAGCCCGATGAAACCGAGAGCGGTAACCAGTTCGGCCATCATCTGGTAGTTGCCGGCTGAGTAGCGGATGAGCTCGGGAAGCGAGGTGACCATCATGGGATCGAGCAGCGGGTTGGCGTGAATGAGCACCTGACGCACTGCCTGCGCAAGGCTCATCGCATCAGGGCCGGTCTGGAGCGCGAAGGTGATCTCACCCATATCGAACAGATGAAACGGCAGGTAGAGATATGGTTCCGGAATCTCGCCCATCTGGTTAATGGGAGCGTCTTCGGTAACGCCCACGATGCGGGCGTCGGTGCCGGAACCGGATCCTGTTTTGATTCCGGGCATGCTCACGATCTGGCCAATGGGATCCTGGGCCGGCCAATACTTCTGCGCCATGGCCTGGTTGATGAGCACGACAGGAGGCCCATTGGCATCGTCGGCCGCGGTGAATCCGCGGCCGCGCACAACGCGGGTGCCGATCACATCGAGAAAGCCGGGGCTGACGGCGTTGAATTTGATGTCCACCGGATCATGCATTTCGGGATGGCTGGGCAACAGCGTCCGGACCGCCATGCCGCCCTCAGAGAGACTGAGAGGCGCGCGAATGGCATAAGCCACGCGGTTCACGCCAGGTAAAGCCTTCATACGGTCGACAACTGCGTCGCGCATGGGGGCGTCGGGCTCCTGGGTCCATGCCAGAAGCACCTGGTTGCGGGTCAATCCGATGGATTGCGTGCGCGTGTTGAGAAAACTGCGCACCAGCGCGCCGGTGGAAACCAGCACGGCGAATGAGATGGCGATTTGGAGCCAGATGGCCGCGCGGCGCAGAATCGGCATTCGGCCCGCGGTGCGGGTTGCCGCGCCCGCCTGCAAAACCGGCAGGAGCTCGGGACGGGCCACCTGGCCAAGCGGGACCAATGCCAGAAGCAGCATGGCGGCCAGAGCAATCGACGATGTGAAAAGAAAGACCCGCGTATCCAACTGAAAACTGGTCTGACCCGAACCCACCGCGACCAGCATGGCCGGTTCGGAGACAAGGAGACGAGGCAAGGCAGCCGCTATGCCCGCGGCAAGAGCGATGCCCGCAGCCAATCCCATTGCGCCTAGAAGGAAATTCTCGACCAGCAACTGGCGAGCGACCGCCCAGCGTCGCGCTCCAAGAGACAGGCGCAAGGCAACTTCGGGTCCGCGCACAAGGCCGCGCGCGAGCAACAGATGGGCCACGTTGACCGTGGCCAGCAACACCACACAGCCCACTATGGCAAACAAAACGAGTCCGGTGGTTCCGGCGTTACTCATGCGATATCTGAAGTCGCTCACAACGCGTGCGCCGCGTCCTCGATTGGCGTCGGGATCGGTCGCCGCCCAGGCCTTTGCAATCGCCGATACCTGCTCATTTGCTCGCGCCACAGTGGCGCCCGGAGCAAGGCGGCCCAGCACATAGAACCAGCGAAACTTGTGCGAAGTAAGCTCCTGCGGATCCGCGACGGCGGCCCAGGTCTCGGCTGGCATCCACAGGTCGCGGTCGGAGTTGTTGTCCACCTCGCGAAAATCGGGCGGCAATACACCCCAAACATCCACCAGGCTGCGGTGATCCTTGCCGCGCAGAAGCGTAATCTGCCGGCCCACCACGCCGGGATCTCCCGCAAACTCGCGGTGCCAGAAACTGTATCCAAGCATCACGCCGGGGTGAGTCCGCAGATTCACCGCGTCGCGCGCGCCAAAAGCGCGTCCCACAATCGGCTTCACTCCGAGAGCCTGGAAAAAGTTAGCCGAAACCACATTGACCAGCAGCAGCGCGGAAGTTCCGTCAGATCGCGGCATCAAGCTGCCGCGGCCACCAATTGCAACTACGCTCTTGAGGGCAGTCGTCCGCTGTGCCAGCGTTTGAAATTCGACGTATGTGAACGAACCATTTGCGCCTTGCTGCGTGGTCGCGAAGACGCGCACCAGTTCGCCCGGATGCGGAACTCGCATGGGATGCAGCCACAAGCCATCCATCAGGCAGAAGATCGCCGAACTGGCGCCCAGGCCGAGCGCCATGGTCAGCACCGCCGCAGCAGTGAATCCCGGCGAGCGGCGCAACTTGCGCAGCGCGTAGCGAATGTCGTCAAGCAATCTGCTCATGGCCCTGTCTCCTTTTCGCGCGCTACTCCGTGCGCAGCGCCTGCATGGGATCGACGGAGGCCGCGCGGCGCGCCGGAAGATAACACGCCACCAGCGCCACTACGCAGAGGAGCGCGGAAACTGCGGCAAAGGTTAACCAGTCCGCGGTTCCGACGCCGAAAAGCAGGTTGCGCAGAAAACGCGTGAGAAAAACAGATGCCGCTAATCCCACGGCCAAACCGATCACCGTGAGCAGAAAGCCGTGCTTCAGCACCTGGCCGAAAATATCTGCCTTGGCCGCGCCCAGCGCCATGCGAATCCCAATTTCGTGGGTTCGCTGCTTTGCGGTGTAGGCCACCACGCCGTAGATTCCCACCGCGGCCAGCAGCAGCGCCAGCAGTCCAAACGAGCCGGCAAACGTAACCGCGATGCGCTCGAAGACGCTGCCCATGCGCATGTTTTCGCTCAGCGTGGTCATGTTGTAAAGCGGCAGGTTCGGATTGAGTGCATGCACCGTATGCTCCACCGCGTTGGCCATGGCTTGCGGGTCGCCGGCGACGCGCGCATGCAAAATCACTTCGCTTTCATAACGCTGCGCCAGGGGCAGCAGCACCAGCGGTGCGGGATCGTAAATCAGCCGGCGATACTTTCCATTGGCTGCGACTCCCACCACGGTCTTCCATTTCTCTGCGACCTGGATGCGCTTGCCAATCGCATTCTGCCCGGGCCAATAGCGGTCCACCAGCGCCTGGTTCACGATTGCCACTTGCTGCGATTGTGCGTTGTCCTGATCGGTGAAGTCGCGTCCGGCCAGCAGCGGCGTGCGCATGGTGGCCAGATACGCGGGACCCACGTCGCCGCGATCGGCTTCCACGTCTTCGTGCACGCGCGGCACGTAGCCCTCCGGCATCACTCCGTCGGAGTGGATGGTGAAGCTGAGCGGAGAAAAGTCCGCCAGCGTGGCCGATTCCACGCCCGGCATCTGCCTGATCCGCGAAATCAACTGCCGCTGGAATTCCACCCCGGTACTCCCGGTGTAGCCCAGCGGATCGAGATCGAATGTGGCCAGCAGTACATGACTGGAATCAAACCCGGGATTGATCTTCTGCGCATTTTGCAGGCTGCGAACGAACAAGCCCGCGCAGGCCAGAAGCAGCAGCGAAAGCGAAACCTGCGCGATCACCAGCGCCGAGGCAAGGCGCGACTTGTTGAGCCCGCCGCTGCTGTTCAGCGCTTCGTCCTTGAGAATGGAGCCGGGCGCCAGGCTGGACGCGCGCAGCGCCGGAACCACACCGGAGATAAACGCGGTAAACAGCGCCACCGCAATCGTGGCCAGCAGCACTCGTCGATCGACGCTGCCGTTGATCATCAGCGGCAGCGTGGTGGGCGGAAGAAACGCCGCCAGCGACTTCGCCGTCCACATGGTCAAAAGCAACGCGAGCCCGCCGCCTGCAAATGCAATCAGCAGATTCTCCGCCATGAGTTGCCTGACCAGCCTCCAGCGATTCGCGCCGAGCGACAGCCGAATCGCAAATTCGCGGCGGCGCGAGACCGAGCGCACCAGCAGCAGGTTGGCAACGTTGGCGCAGGCCAGCAGCAGCAGCACCGCCGCCAGCGCCAGCAGAATAGGCAGCGTCCCCGAAAGGTACACGTTGGCCCCGAAAGGCGAACGCCACAGCGGATCCACCGAAATCGCATTGTTGCCCTGATGCTCGGCTGGATAAAGTTGGACAATCCGCTGCATCGCCATGTTCAAATCACTGGTCGCTGCGCGCTCATCGACGCCCGGCCGCAGCACGGCTAGCACGTTGAGCCACGACTGCCCACGATTGTCGATCCGCTTGGAGTCCCACACCTTCCGATCCATGCCCAGGGGCAGCCAGATGTCCGTGCGCAATCCGCTCTTGCAACCCACAAAGCCCGCGGGCGCTACGCCGACAATCGTGTAGGGATGCAGATTGATTTCGATGGTCTTGCCGAGGATCGCCGGATCGCCGCCGAAGTGGCTCTGCCACAAGCCATAACCCAGCACCGCCTCCGGCGCGCCTGCGCGCTCGTTGCTCCGCGTGGGCAGAAGACTGCGCCCCAGCATCGGACGCACCCCGAGCACTTCAAAGTAATCGGCCGTGGTCAGGGCGCCGTAAATGCGCTCCGGCGTGGATCCGCCGGTGATCGACATGAAATCGTCGTGATAGCCAAGCATGCCCGAGAAGGACTTGGCGTTGGCGCGCACATCCACAAAATCCGCATAGGAAAACGGCGGGGTAGGATGCTCGGTGCGTTCTCCGCGCCCGATGGTGATCATGTCGCCGGTGCGCGCCGCTCCGGGTACCGGATTGAACAGAGTAGCGCTGATCCAGCTGAGAATGGTGCTGTTGGCGCCGATGCCGAGCGCCAGAGTCAGTACCGCGGTGATGGCGAATCCCGGCGATTGCCTTAGTTGCCGCACCGCGTAGCGCAGATCCTGAATCAATTGCATCATCTCGCTTACCTGCTGCCTTCCCTGGTTCGAAAAAGTTTTGCTACTCGGTGCGCAGCGCCTGCATGGGTTCAATGGCCGCGGCCCGCCGCGCGGGCAAAAGGCCGGCGACAAGAACGGTGAGCACCAGCACCGCGGCGGCGCCGGCAAAACTGACCGGATCGAACGGAGCCACGCCGAACAGCATCGATCGCAACAGGCGGATCGCGAAGAACGCGCCCACGCCGCCCACCACCAGGCCGGCCGCAGCCGTCTCCAGCCCGCCGTTCATCACCAGTTTCACGATCTGAAGACGCGTGGCGCCCACAGCCATTCGTAGCGCGAATTCGCGGTTGCGCTCGGTCACCGCATAGGCCATCGCCGAATAGAGTCCGAGTGTGGCAACCAGCAGGCTGGCCAGCGCGAACACGCCCAGCAGTTCCACCGGAACGCGCGAAAACTGGTACAGAACATCCCCGACCTCTTTGAGTGACATGACATTTTCGAGCGGCAGCGCGCTATCCAGGCGGCCCACAGCCTGCTTCAATACCGGCACCACTCCCTCCGCCGTGGTGCGCGACCGGACGGCTACAAACACGTCGCTCTGGTATTGCTGCAGGATCGGGATGAAGACCAGCGGCGATGGGTCGGTATCTTGCGGATTGTGGTAAGCGTAATCCTTCACGATTCCCACGATCTGCCACGCCTGCTTGTCCATAACCACCGTGCTGCCCATGGCATTCCCCTTGGGCCAGTAGCGGCGGGCCATATCCTCGTTGACCACGGCCACAAGGGGCGCACCTTCGCGGTCCTGCGCTGTGAACTCACGTCCCTGCGCCATGGCGATGCCCATGGTCTTGAAGAACTCCGGCCCTTCGAAGTCGGTAACCAGGTCCATCCCTTCGTTCTTGGCAGGCGTGTAGCCAGGAATGGAATAGCCACGCACGTTGCCCGATCCCCAGTCGCCCATGGGAAGATGCGAAGTCAATGTCACGCCGCGAACCGCGGATGACCGGTGCAGTTCATCCAGCAGCGCCGTCTGCAGAGCCAACCCCTTCTCCGTGGTGTATCCGGAACGCGATAGAGAAAACTGCGCGGTGAGACAATTCTCGCGATCAAAACCCCGGGCGCGATGAATCACGTTCAGGGCCGTCCGCATGAGCAATGCCGAACTGACCAACATCACAAAACAGAGGCCCAGCTGCACTCCAAGCATGGCAATCTTCGCCCACCGGTTGCGCGCTGCGCCCAAAACTCCCTGGCCACCCTCGTGCATCGCTTCTTTCTGCGATGAGCGAAGCGCCTGCCGAATTGGCATCATGCCGCACAGCAGTGCCACCATCATCACCAGCGCGGCCACCTCCCCCAGAATCCGCCAGTCGGTGCTGAAATTAAAGCTGAGCGGCAATCCGAAGTTCGGCATCAGGGCGTACAACGACTGCGCAAAGACGAGACTCGCGGCCCAGCCCACTGCTCCACCCAGAACCGCCAGCAGAAGCGCTTCGGCGAACAACTGCGCTGCGATCCGCCGCGAGGTAGCCCCCAGGGAAGTGCGAATCGCGATCTCGCGCCGCCGCCGGATTGCACGCTGCCCCAGCAAGGAAGCCGTATTGATGCAAACCAAAATGAGCAAAAGAACGGCCGCGCCCAGCAGCACCGGCATGTTTTCGCCGATGGTGCCAAACAATCCGCGTTCGAAGTGCGCCGAGTCCCTCAGATTGAGGTCCCAGCCACCCATGTTGCTCCCGCGTGCTTCCTGCTCCTGCGCGTAGCTGCGGGCCAGCGTGTGCAACTCGACCGAGGCCGAAGCCGAGGAAATTCCCGGGCGCAGGCGCCCGCCGATCATCAGGCCTTCCGTCTTGAGCGGATCAGCGGCCGGATCCGGCTGCAGAGAACGAGTCGCCGAGAGCGGGACCCACAATCCTTCTCCGATTCCTCCGTAGATTCCGGCGAAATCGCGCGGCCCAACTCCGATGATGGTGAACGGATGACGATTGATCGAGATGGCCCGCCCCACAATCTGTGGATCGGCGTTAAACCGTACCCGCCACTCCCGGTCGCTGAGCACAACTTCATCGTGCGAACCATAGGCCCGGTCATCGGCCGCGGGCGCGAAGAATTGGCCGATCTGCGGCTTCAGGCCGAGCATCTCGAAATAGTTGCTGGAGACCAACCCCGCGGATAAGGCCTCGGGCGGCGCACCTGGCGAGGCCAAGTCCAGCATGTCGAGGGTAAACGCCGCCGAGTTCTCCAGGCTGGTGTCCCGTTCCCGCAGGAATCGAAGGACGTCATACCGAACGTTGTAACCCTGCGATTCGCGCACCGTCGCATCGACAAAGCGAAGCGAGCGCGGATCGACGACGTGAGGATAAGGATCAAAGAGAACCGCCTTGATCCAAGTAAATACGGTGGTGAGCGAAGCGATACCCAGGGCCAGTGTCAGCACTGCGGCCAGCGTAAAACCGGAGGCGCGACGCAGCTGCCGCACGGCGTAGCGCAGATCTAAAAGCAAATGGCTCATGTCGATCTCCAGTACCCTTTCCTGCCGGGACGACGAATTATTCGGTTCGCAGCGCCTGCATCGGTTCAATGGACGCCGCCCTGCGCGCGGGAATCAACGCCGCAATCATCCCCACCACCAACATCAGCAACGCGGTCAGCAGCAGCGTGCCTGACTCCTTTTCAGCATCCATGTAAATCACCATATCGATGGTTTTCCGCACCAGCACCGTGAGCAGCAGTCCCGCCGCCGTACCCGCCAGCAGCATCCACGTAACCCTCCGCAGCACCATACCCAGGATGCGAGGCCGCGACGCGCCCAGCGCCATGCGCACGCCGATGTCGCGCGTGCTCATCTCCACCTCATGGCTCAGCAGCCCGTAAAGTCCGATCATTGCCAGCACCAGCGCCAACCCGGCAAACACCCCGAACAGCCAGCTCTCCATGCGCTCGAAGACCAGCGTCCGCGAAACCACGTCCGTCATGGTGTACGCCTCTTTGAACGGCACCGTCGCGTCCACGTCATGAATCGCGCTGCGCAGCGCCGGCACAATCGCCATCGGATCGCCGTCCACCCGCATCACCAGCGACATGCCGGTCAGCGGTCCAGGCCGCAGCTTCACGGGAAGCTCATCGATCAGCCAGTCGCGCTCCGCCAACGGCGGCTTGTAGATGTCCTGGCGCACGTTTCCCACCACGCCCACAATGCGCGTCCAGTCCGCTTCCTTGTCGGCGTCGTCGATCCGCTGCCCCACCGCATCCATTCCCTTGGGCATGAACTTGCGCACAAACCTCTCGTTCACCACCACCGCTGCCGACGGATTGTCCGGCCGGTCCAGGCTCGGTGACAGCATTCGCCCGCTGCGCAGCGGAATCCCGAATACGTCGAAGTACCCAGTGCTCACAAACCGTCCCTCGGCCAGCATCTCCTGGTTCGGCGGATACGGCGGCTGCCCCGCGATGTGAATATCGGAGTTCGATCCGTAACTCTCGATGGGCAGCATGTTGATGATGCCCACAGCTCGCACGCCAGGAATCTGCGCCACGCGGCTGAACAGCGGTTGATAGAAATCGGCGATCGCGTCGCGCGCGCGATAATTGTCCGGCGAAAGATTGATCGGGGTGGTAAGAATGTGCGCAGGATCGAACCCCAGGTCGGTGTGCCGGTAGCGCGTCACCATCCGGATCAGCATCCCCGAAACCACCAGCAGCACCAGCGTCAGCGCCACCTGCGTAATCACGAATGCCGCGCGCAACCGGTGCTGCCCGCGCTCGGTGCCCGCGCTGCCGCCTCCGGTCTTCAGCGCCCGGCTCGGATCCGCGCCCGCCATCCGCAGCGCCGGATACAGCGAAGCCGCCAGGCTCACCGCCACCGCCGCCGCCAGCGCCGCGCCCAGCACCGTCCAATTCAGATGAATCTCCCCTCCCCGCGCCAGCGCATGAATCAGAAACGTGCGCATCGCGTCCAGCAGTACGCTGGCCAACAACACTCCCAGCGCCGCGCCCGCCGCAGCCAGCATCAGTCCTTCCGTCAGCACCTGCCGCACCAGCCGCGCGCGTCCCGCGCCAATCGCAGTGCGCATCGCCATCTCGCGTTCGCGTTTCACGCCCCGCGCCAGCAGCAGTCCTGCCACGTTCACGCACCCGATCAACAGCACCGCCAGCACTGCGGCCAGCAGCGTCCACAGCGGCCCCTTGGTCTGCTCATTTACGCTCTGCGCCAGCGGCTGCAGCTTTACCGTCCGCCCCTCGTCGGTCTGCGGATACGCCTTGCCCATGTTGCTGAACACCTGCGCCAGGTCTGCCTGCCCCTGACGGATGCTCGCGCCGTCCTTCAGCCGCGCCACCGTGCGCAGCCAGTGATTCCCGCGGCCTTTCATCCAGGCCCTGCCTTCGAGGTAAAGCGGCATGTAGATCGCGTCCCGTTCGTTCAGCGGAAAACGAAATCCAGCAGGCATCACGCCAATCACGGCGTACGCGGTTCCGTCCAGCTTGATCGTGCGCCCCACAACATCCTTGGCGCCGCCAAAGTACTTCTGCCACGCATCGAAACTCAGCACCGCGATGTCGTTCTTCCCATCCACCTCTTCGCCGGGAAGAAACGTGCGCCCCAGCATCGGGTTGACGCCGAATACCTGGAAGAAATTGCCCGTCGAATTCACGCCATCCAGCAGCACCGGCCCATTCGACGGCGTCTCCATCGTTACCTGGAAGTAATTGATGTAACCGGCCAGCGCCGCAAACGAGTGCGCCTGCGCGCGCTCGTCCTGATATGCGGGCCACGACGCCGGCTGACCATACCCGCTGCGGCTCTGCGTCTGGATATCCACGATCCGCTCCGGATGCGCATACGGCAGCGGCCGCAGGATCACCGCGTCGATCACGCAGAACACTGCCGTCGCCACCCCCACGCCGAGCGCCAGCGTCAGCACCACCGTCAAGGCAAATCCCGGCGCCCGTCGCGTCTGACGCACCGCGTATCGTATGTCTTGGAGGATCATGGCCTCTCCTTGGACAAAGGTCTCCTGTAGCGGGCAAACACCCGTCCGCCCACTCCGGTCCCTTGGTCCCTTGTTCCCTCGGTCCCTGTCTTCAGGCTTCCACTTCGGCCGTCAGCTTCTTCAATTCGTCTTCTGAAACCACCTTGCCGTCGAACAGGTGCACCTCGCGCTCCGCATGCTTGGCAAAGCGCGGATCGTGCGTCACCATGCAGATGGTCGAGCCTTCGCGGTGCAGATCGGCCAGCAGGTGCATCACCGCTTCGCCGTTCTTCGAGTCCAGGTTGCCCGTGGGCTCATCGGCCAGCAGGATCGAAGGCGATCCCGCCAATGCGCGCGCCACGGCCACACGCTGCTGCTGGCCGCCGGAGAGCTGCGCCGGATAGTGCCGCATGCGATGCGCCATGTTCACGCGTTCCAGCGCTTCCTTCACCCGCTTCTTGCGCTCCGCCGACGGCATGCCCGCGCGATAGGTCAGCGGAAGCTCCACGTTCTCTTCCACCGTGAGATCGCCGATCAGGTTAAAGCTCTGGAAGATGAACCCGATCTCCTGGTTGCGAATGCGCGAGCGCTCGCTGAAGCTGAGGTTCTCCACCGGCTTGTTGTTGAGCAGATAGCGTCCGCCGGTCGGCGTGTCCAGCAGGCCAAGAATCGACAGCAGCGTCGATTTGCCGCAGCCCGACGGCCCCGACATGGCCACATACTCGCCACGCGAAATGGTGAGGTGAATGCCGGAGAGCGCGTGCGTCTCCACTTCGTCGGTGTAGAAGATCTTGGTCAGATCCTCAATGTCAATCAGCTTATCGTTTGCCATGCAGTCCTCGCGTTTCAGTTGTCGGTTCTCAGTTCTCAATATGATGAGTGAAGAAGTGAAGGGGTGAAGAAGTGAAGTAGTGAAGGAGTGAAGGGGTGAAGGAGTGAAAGACGGCCCGGGGGATAGAACTGGAGTTCCAGCATCTCACTCCTTCACTTGTTCACTTATTCACTCGTTCACTCTTTCACTGTCTTCATTCCAGCCGTATCCGGTCCACGTTGTCGTAGCGCGACATGTCGGACAAAATCACCGTGTCGCCTTCCTTCAATCCGTCAAGCACCTGGATGTACTGCACAGAGGACTTGCCCACCTTCACCTGCACCCGGGTCGCGCCCTTGTGGTCCGGGTCTTCCTTGAACAGGCTCAGCGTGGAATTTTCATTTCCCAGCGCCGGCCGGCCCACGTAAAGCACATCGTTCAAGTGCTCCAGGTCGATGGTTCCTTCCACGCTCAACTGCGGCACCGCGCCCGGAGGCAGCGGCCCATCCAGATCTACGTCAACGGTGCGCGTTCCGTTCACTACCGACGGATCAATTCGCGTAACGTGGCCCGGAATAATTCCGTTGTGGGTGTCGATGCTGGAGGGCTGGCCGATCTGGATGTCGCGCGCCTGGGTCTCCGCAATCTGCAGCGCGGCCTTCAGTTTGTCGCGCTGAATCACCTCGGCCACCGACGTTCCCACGGTGACGTGCTGGCCCACCTGCACCGGAGCGGCCAGCGGCGCCAGCGTGCCGGAAATCGTCGACTTGATCTGAAGGGCCTGCGACTGCTTCTGGTAGAGCGCCAGCAGCGCCTTGGCCTGGTCGATCTTGGTCTGCGACGAGGCGAGCTGCACCTCGATCGCCTTCTGGTTCACGTCCAGTTGCTGGATGCTGAGCTGGTGCTGCGCCGTGAGCTGGTCAGCGGTGTTCTTTGACTTCTGATAGGCGAGGCCGGAGATCACGCCCAGGTCGAACAGCGCTTTGTCCGTCTGCGCCTGCAACTGGTCCTGGGTGTAGTCGGAATTCACCGCGGCGGCGGCGGTCTTCTTGTCCATGAGCGTGGATTGCAGGGTGGCCGACAGGCTTTTGTAATCAGCCTCGGCGGCCTTCACCGCCAGTTGCGCATCGAGCAGCTTCTGATCCAGTTCGGGATCGGCCAGGTCCATCAGGACGGTATTGGGCGTGACCTGGGCGCCCGGCAAAACGCGAATGCGGATCACGGTCGCGTCGGTCTGCGCCGGAATCAGCTCGATGGAGTCTTCGCGGGGCACCAGAGTGCCGGTGGACCCGCGCACCTGGCGGATCATGTTGCCGCGCTTGACGGTGTCCGGCCAGACTGCGGAGGCGTCCACCTCCGGGGCGGCGGGCTTGAGGCGAGACACGGCAAATGCTATTCCGGCAAGAACCACCACGGCTACGCCAATCCAAACCAGCATCTGGCGTCTCTTTTTGCGCTTTATATCAGGGCGAGCGATATCCATAACCCCGCACTGATAGCATTTGCGGGGCCAAAAACTTGGGTGGGTTTAGCCTATGAAACTAATAGAGTTACAGGAATGGATCGTCCGGCAGGCCGCCGCTTCGCATGACCGCTGACGAGGCGGAGTGTCCGTTTTCGAACACTTTCAGCTCCCATCGACCGAATCAAAAGGTCACGCGCCGGGGAACCTCCCGTCTGTTGGGGATGGGCGCGATGCGCGCACCAATAGGGATGAAAATAGTGTGGTGGCCGGCGACGAGGTCGCGGTGACAGTGGAGTAACTGAAGCCGTCCGTCTGTTTGATCCGGAACGCAGCGTCTGAACCGATGAGTGCGCACCAACCCCGGCGATGGGCGAGGGAGCGGGTTTCCGGCGTAGCGCGGCGTTATTTTCG
>DASZLF010000064.1:0-33856 GCA_035552555.1 Occallatibacter sp. | reverse complement strand
GCCACGAGCTTGCCGCTCCAGACTGCGACGAGTCTCTTCCTTCAGAACTATCGGCTCTGCAACGCGCATATCGAGGCCCTCTCATCATAAGATGACTCTCGATGCATAAACGAATCTATTTATGACGGACTACACTAGCGCGCGGCTACAAGCCCGCTGCTTCGACGGCGCGGGCCACGCGGAACGCCGTGCCTTCGCGCAGATGGGACGCAAGCACCTGCATGCCCACCGGCAATCCGGCCGTAGTTGCGCCGCATGGCACCGATACACCGCAGATACCGGCCAGGCTGGCTGTCACCGTGTAGATATCGGCCAGGTACATCGACAGCGGATCGCCGGTTTTTTCGCCCAGCTTGAATGCGGGCATGGGCGAGGTGGGTGTGACGATCGCGTCCACCTCGGCAAACGCCCGCAGAAACTCCTCCGCGAGCAGTCGCCGCACCTGCTGCGCCTTGCCGTAATAGGCATCGTAGTAGCCGGCCGAGAGCGCGTAAGTGCCCAGCAGGATGCGCCGCTTGACTTCGGCGCCGAACGCCTCATCGCGCGAATGCCGGTACATGGCGCCCAGGGTTTCTGACGCCGGCGATCGGTAGCCGTAGCGCACCCCGTCGAAACGCGCCAGGTTGGCGCTGGCTTCGGCGGTAGCGACCAGGTAATACGTGGGAATGGCGTATTTGGTGTGCGGCAGCGATACCGGCTTGACCGTGCAGCCGGCCGCCTTCAGCGCGTCGATTCCCTTCTCGATCTGGGCGCGGACTTCGGCATCCAACCCCTCTCCGAAGTACTCGGCTGGAACGCCGATGCGCAGTCCCTCGACCGGCTTGTCGCTCTCGCCGGCATAGTCGGGAACCGGCTGCGGCGAGCTGGTGGCATCCTTGGGATCGTGCCCTGCAATCACCCCGAGCAGGGTGGCCGCATCGCGCACGTTGGCGGCAAACGGCCCGATGCGATCCAGCGACGAAGCAAAAGCAATGAGGCCGTAGCGCGAGACCCTTCCCCAGGTGGGCAGCACGCCCACTACGCCGCAGAAGCTGGCCGGCTGGCGGATAGAGCCGCCGGTGTCGGTGCCCAGTGTGGCCACAGCCAGGTTGGCTGCCACCGCTGCCGCCGAGCCGCCGCTGGACCCCCCGGGAACGCGCTCGAGATCGACGGGATTGCGGACGGGACCGTAGGCGGAGTTCTCGTTCGAGGAGCCCATGGCGAACTCATCGCAGTTCAGCTTGCCCAGCAAGACCGCGCCGGCGGCTTCGAGCCGGGCTACGGCGGTCGCGTCGTAGGGCGGCCGATAACCCTCAAGAATCTTCGATCCCGCGGTGGCCGGCGCGCCACGCATCACCAGCACGTCCTTGATGCCGACGGGAACGCCGGCCAGCGGCTGCAGCGGATCGCCCTTGGCGGCCAATGCATCCATCCGCGAAGCCTGTTCCAGCGCCCGCTCCTTCGAGAGGCTCAGGTAGGCGTTCAGGTGCGGATTCACCACTGCGATGCGGTCGTAGTACGACGAAGCCAGGTCGACGGCCGTGGTGCCCCCCGACTGCATTCCGGCGTGCAGTTCCGCCAGCGTCTTCGGCTTCTCAATAAATGTCTCGGCGGTCTTCATCGGCAACGTTCGCAGTTCACAGTTCGCAGTTGTCAGTTTTCAGTTGTCCGTCCGCATCTTTGAATACATGGCTACTGTCCCGAGTCATTGTTTCGTCAAACAATGTTTGTCATCCTGAGCGGAGTTCGGCGCGTTTTTTGCGCCAAACGGAGTCGAAGGACCTGCATTTTCCGCCGCTCATTTCTTTAACGAACTTCTGACTCAGGACACTGGGAACGGCTTCGTGTCTTTCTACTCCCTACTCCCTAATCCGTACTCCCTATCGCTCGATTACCTTCGGCACTTTGAAAAACGCGTCGTCGGACTCCGGCGCCTGCTGCATGACGGCGGCGCGATCCAGCGAGGGCTCGGTGATATCCGGCCGCAGCTCGCCCGCTCCACCGGCGCCTCGCAACTCGCTGATCTGAGCCAGGGGCGCGACGCCTTGGGTATCCAGCTCATTCAGTTCGGCCACATATTCGAGAATCGCGTTGAGGTCCACCACCATGCGCGGCTTCTCCTCCGCCGCCAGTTCCAGGTGAGCCAATTCCGCAACCCGCTCCACGTCTTCCATGGTGACTTTGGCCGTCATTCCAGCGTCGCTCCCGGCGTGCTCTTCACGGAATCCCCGAAGGCTAAGTATAGACGTGGAGAAGAGCAGGGACCAAGGGAACGAGTGAACAAGGGAATGGTCTGGGTCAGGGATCAGAAGTCAGCGCTCGAGCCCGATTCACTAATCCCTGTTCCCTTGTTCCCTTGGTCCCTGTCTTTCCCTGCCTTCTTCAATCCACTATCAGCGTCAAGGTCATCGTGTGCTGTACGCCGTTGGAACTGATCGCGAGCGATACGGAATAAGAGCCTGCGGGCGTTGAGTGCATGACCGGCGCCGGCGCTACACCGCCCCCGCCCCCTCCGGAGCCGGAGCAACTGGCCACGCCGCCAACCGCAAAGGCCAGCAGCAGGATCAGGCACAGCAGAGCACGCCTGCGTCGGGCCAATGGCAACAGGAGCAGCCCGCATGCCAGCGAGAGCGGCAGCGCGCTGGAGAACGCCCAGGGGTGCACGACCGTCGCCGAACTCTGGCTGGTGGTGATATTCACGGTTTCTGTGCCTGTGGCGTTGGCCGACACCGCGAGGCTGCCGGGATTGAACACGCACCCGGCGTACTGCGGCAGCGAACCGCACTGGAACGTGAATGTGCCTGCGGAGCCGTCGGAAGGCTTTACCGATAGCGCGTAGGAGGCCGTTTGTCCGCTGGCCACGGTCTGGCTGGCGGAGCCGGAAGCGGACGGCGCGAAGTCGAATCCCATGCCCGAAAGCGGGACCGTGGCGTCGGCCGCCAACGCCGTGGATGCGATGGTCAGAGCGCCTGTTACCGCTCCGGCGGCGGCGGGCGCGAAAACCAGGCTCGCGGTGCAATTGGCCCCCACTCCCAGGGACGATCCGCAGGTGGTGCTCGCCACTTTGAATCCGGTGGAAGCGGTCAGCACAAGATGGTCCAGCGCCACCGACGCGTTGGTGTTGGTCAGAGTCACGGGGATGGGGCTGCTGGTGGTGGCGATACCGGTGGTGGGAAAGCTGACCTCCGCCGGTTGCATCTGCAGAGCGCCGGTGAGCCCGCCGATGCCGCTCAGGGCAACCGTGGCGGCCGTGGCAACCGAGGTGGAACCGATGGTCAGCGCGCCGGTCAGGTTGCCGGCCTGCATGGGGGAGAACACCACGCCCGTGGTACAGCTTGCGCCGCCGGCCAGGGTAGCAGGGCAGGTGTTCTGGGTGAGGTGGAACGGACCTGACGGCGCAAGCGTCAACGCGACGGCAGCGGTCTGTCCCATGTTGCTGATGGTCAAGGTCTGGGCGGGACTGGTTTGCCCCAGCGCAGTGGCTGCGAAGGTGAGTTGCGCGGGCGCGGCGCTCAATCCCGCGGCAGACTGCCCGGTTCCGCCGAGCGGCACTGTTGCCGGCTTGACTTGGGCGGACGACGAAGAAATGTTGAGGGTGGCCTGGGCCGCACCAGTCGCTGCGGGCGTAAATATCACCTGGACGGTGCAGTTGCCGCCATTGGCCAGGGTGGCCCCGCAGGTGTTGGTTCCGGTGGCAAAGCTGGCGGCCGACGCCCCGGTGATCTGGAATCCCACGTTGGCCATGGGAACTCCGCCCGAGTTGGTAACGGTGAGGGTCAATGGAGCGCTGGCCACTTTGACCTGTTGCCCGCCAAAACTCAGGCTGGCGGGATTCACCGAGAAAGCCGCCGGCAGCAGCCCGGTGCCCGAGAGCGGGATGGTCTGCGTTCTCAGGATGTCCGCGACCGTCAGTGTGCCGGCCTGCGCTCCCGCGGCGGTTGGCAGATAAACCACGCTGACGGAGCAGTTTGCTGCCGCCGCTAATTGCGTGGTGCAGGTATTCGATTGTTGAAATGGGCCACTGACGGAGATGGCAATCGAAGTCAGCGGATTTCCGCCGCTGTTGGTGAGCGTGACGGTCTGCGCCGCGGAATTGACGCCGATCACCGTGCCGGGAAAGGTGAGGGACGAGGGGGAAAGCGTGTCTGTGGGCGGCGCGGTGCCGGTTCCGGAGAGCTTTACGGTCTGGGTTCCCGTACCGTCGATCATGGTTAGAGTTCCGGTAGCCGAGCCCGCGTTTGCGGGGCTGAATTGGACCTCCATGCCGCATTCCGCGGTGGGCGCAAGGGAGACGTTGCCGCATGCATTGCTGGCCAGAACGAAGGGTCCGGAGACACTCACGCTGCTGATAGGCACCGCGGTTCCACCGCTGTTCTCGGCCGTGACCTGCAGCGCCGCAGAAGTGCTTCCCGCCTCTACCGCGCCAAAATCGAGGGACGCCGGTTGCAGGTTAATCACCCCAGGGGCGAGGCCGGTACCAGTCAGAGGGACGGTGATGTTTCCTCCGCCGAGGTTGCCCTGGATAAGTATGTGCCCGGTACGGGTCCCGGTCCGCGTGGGCGAGAAAGTGACCTGGATGGTGCAACTGCCGCCCGTATTCACCGTAGCATTCCCGCAGTTGTCGGACTCGGCGAAGTCGCCGCTGGGAGTGATCGAGGTGGGCTGCAGAGCGATGCCGCCGGTGTTGGTCAGGACGATGGATTGCGGGCTGCTGGTCGATCCCTGGGCTTGCGAATCGAAAGAAAGCGAGGTTGGGGCTACCGTCGCCGTGGTCATCTGCACTCCGGCGGTGAGCAGCGGGACTTGCCACACTCCGCGGCCGTAAGTGCCCGCCACCAGCACGTTGGGGCTGGCGGTAGTGGGCGAGGCGCTGAGGGCGGTAACCGGCGACTCCGGCAGCCCGGACCCGAAAGGAAACCAGCAGCTCACTCCCGAGTTTCCGCAGTTGCCCACTTGCTGGGTAGCAAACACCCCCACATCGGTGGCCAGGTAGACGGCGTTCGCGTCCACGGGATCGACCACCAGGCTGTTGGCCGGAGCGAATTGCAGATTGGAAGTGATGTCCTTCCAGTGCGCACCGCCGTCGGTGGAGCGGTAGACCAGGCGAATGTTGGGAACTCCGTCAGGGCTGCCGGCAATGGTCGCATACAGCGTATTGCCCGTGGTGTCGTGCGGGTCGAGCACAATGCTGGAAATATCCAGCGCGTATGCGTTGAAGCGAAGAGTGTCGTTGGTAATGGGGTTGAGCGTCAGGTCGGTCCAGCCCGACCACACGCCGGCGGAACTCATGGTGGCTGTGAACACGTGGCCAGGCAGGTTGGCGCCGCCATTCAGGTGGCCATAGGCGCCCGCGTAAACCACTTCGCCCCCGCCGGGCAAGGCTAAGGCCGCCAGCGAACGGATCAGCGGATTTCCGGAGCAATAAGAGCCACTGCTGCCGCTGCCCAGCATGGGAGTGATCGCGTTGGCGGCGGTCCAGAGGCTTCCGTTGGCCGGTCCGCGCCACAAGCGGCAGGTGGCAATCAGCAACTGCGTAGAATCCGCCGGATCGACCAGGAAGGGGGCCGGCTCGGTCATGGTTAGGCCATCGTTGCCCACATCCGCGTCGGTCACTACCGGGAGATCGCCGAAATCCGCCGGCGTGCAGGGAGCGAGGCTGGAACAAACGTGGATCGATACGCCCGCGCCATTGTTCACATACCACTTGTTGGCGTTGGAAGGATCGACGGCCACCGGTCCGCCTTCGCCGCCGAGTATTTGCGGCCAGACCGCGGTAGGGCCGGTGGTGCTCTTGACGCCGGCTGTGCCACTGACCCCAAGGCCCGCCATCAGAGTGTAAGGCGACGTTCCCACCGAAGACATGCTTTCCACTTCGGCCAGCGAGCCCAGATGGCCATTCAGGTTCTGCCAGTGGTCGGCGTCGCTCGTCGAGCATGCCTGTCCGATCTCTCCGATGGCGTCTTCCGATCGCCACAGACCGCTGTCGTTCCCGGCCAGAATCTCCAGTGGGTTGGTGGTGCTCCACTCAATCGCGTGCTGATATTCACCCACATGCGCGGTCATGCAGCCGGCCGAATTGGTGGTATTGCGCCAGGTGCAGCCCATCGCCAGGCTGCATTTCCACAGGTCGTTGGCGCCGGCCAGCAGCAGCGTGTCCTGGCTGGCCGGCACGGCGGCAAGAACCAGGTTGTAATCGCCATTCCCGATGGTCGCCGCCCCCAGCGGGGTGCTGGTCTCGAGCGCCACCGTGCTCCACTGCCTGGCAAACGTAAACGTGGGATTGGTGCACGCACCGGAACTCAAGCCGCAGGAGTCCTGCCAAATCCCCTGATCCTGGTTGTCGATGTCCACAGTCCAGGCAAACGTATCGCCCGTGAGAGGATTCACGGCCAGGGCGCCGCGAAAGACAGGACATGCCGGGGAGCCGGTCATGGAGGTGTTGGTGGGACACATGGCCGGGGTGAGGCCGGCGCCTGGCTGGATGGCGAGACGGGTCCAGTTCACGCCGTCGGGCGACTGGTAATAGCCGTGAAACCGGACCGCAGCCAGGAACATGCGGCGCACCGGGTTCCAGACCGCGGCCGTGGCCGCGTTGCCCTCCGTCCCGGCAAAAACGTCGAACGGCCCCTGCACGTCCTGACCATTGGTGTCGGTAATGCGGGACAGGTGCCAGGTAGCCCCACTGTCGATGGAGTAATAAAGCCCGCTGTAGCTGTAGCCGGCGAGATCGGCGTCCACCAGCGAGCTCTCATAGGCCTGGGACACCGCTGCGACCACCAGTAGCGGATTCCGCGTGCTCCAGGCAAATTCGGCGAATCCTTCGCCCAGGAAACCGTGGTCCATCGCACCCAGGCCCGTTGCCAGGTCGGATGTCCCGTCAATCAGCGTCCAGGTGTTTCCGTTATCGACTGAGCGCAACACGCCCGCGCCATAGTAGGAGTCGAGCGCGTCGTTGGGATCGCCGGTGCCGGCCAGGATCACACCCGTTCCGCCCGGCTGAACGGTGAGCGCGCCAATGCTGATGGATGCGTCCTCAGCCGTGTTCAAGGCCTGAGGCCGGTCGGTGAGCGGAGTGAAAACGATGTTCGCGGGATCGGAAGTGGCGGCGTTATGGCTGAACCACACGCCGCCGCCGGTGGCTCCCGCATAAAGCGTGTTGCCGGTGGTGTCGGATGGGTCGAGAGCCAGGGAGGAAATGCGGCCGGAGACTGCGCCGAAGGTTGGCGTGAGAACGGCGGTGGGCCCAAGCGGCTCCCATGCGGCGGCCGGAGGAGAGGCCTGGGGCCGGGGGTTGACGGAGTTGGCGCGGACGCGCAATCGCGCGGCAGTCCGGCGGCCGGGGGTAAATCCGCGATGCGCCAGGAATCGGCGCGCCGCAACCACGCGGGGAGGGACACTGAGAGAGGAGGACGCTGCGGCGGGCGCAGTTTGCGCGAGGGCGGCCGTGCCGCTGGCGGACAAGCACAATGCGGCCAGGATCGACAGGCGCACAATCCGAACCACCCACCGCCGGCCTCCATAAGAAAAATGCAGCGGGAGAGTCCTTCCATCTATCGTCCCGGCAAGCTGCGACAATCGAGTGCCCATGGCCACGTTCACCGGAATCTGTTCCGGCTCCCTTCCCCGCCATCATCGCGGGGAAGGAGTCGGTGCGACGGAAAAATTAGCGAGTTCTAAGACGGTGGTTTCCCGGAGTGAAAATGTGGCCCATTTTAGGACAGCGAAAAAGTCACCGCATGTGACGGCCAGTACAGGAGAACGGGGACGAACCACATGCCTCAATCCGCCCCGCCGGCACGGCGCCTGAGGGGAAGCACGTTTGCCTTATAGCGGGGCTCCTCGCTGGAACGCATGTGCCGGAGATTCAACACAGTTCACGCAATTATGGAAGTGGTCGAGATCTACGTGCGCGGGTTCATGGACGCGGATGATATGCTGCACCCGGATGGAGAATTCAGCAGGCCAACCGGGTTCCTCAACGCAGCGAAAAGTCGCATTGCGCCGTGCTGTCATCCGCACCGACAGCGCACTGTTGCAGCGGACCGCGCAGTTTACCGACGGTTCCACGGGCGCGGTGGAAATGAAGTGGAGCGAGATCAAGCGCGTGGCGGCATTCCGGCGCGACGTGCTGACCCGCCCGGTGTTCTGCGTGGCCATCACCGACCCCGCAAATGTAGTGGTGCTCGATGAATCCATGCAAGGGTGGAAACCTCTGATCAAGGCGCTCTCGAAGCGCCTGAGCCAATCTCCCAGCTTCAGCGAATGGCGCGAAAAGATCGGGCGGGGGTCTGCCGACAGCCATTGGACGATCCTTTTCAGCGCCCACAACTGACCGGCATTCCATAAGCAAAAAGGACCACCCGCAGGCGGTCCTTTTCTAAAGCTGGAAGCAGCTTTTTACCATCGTCCCCACGCACGAGTCGTGTAGTCCGACAGCGTCAGGGCGATCAGCACCGCAAACAGGAACAATCCGGAAAACACTGTCAGCTTGGTCAGCCTGGAGCTGTACTTCACGTGCATGAAGAACAGCACCACGATGGTGGCCTTGACGCAGGCGATGAAGAGGGCGATCACGGGATTCCATTCACCCAAATCGAATAGCGACGCCAACACGGTAAGGCCGGTAAATACCAGCAGCGTCGCGCCAACAATGATGTAAATCCGCGGGCTGACGATGTGGTTCAGGCTGTCGTGCACGTCCTGCTCATTGGGGTCGTGGTCGTGTCCGGTGTGCGTCAAATGCTGGTGAGGGTCCTGCTTGTTGCTCATGCGCGTGTCCTTATGCGTGCCGGCTGATCAGATAGAGTAGCGGGAACAGGAAGATCCAGATGATGTCGACGAAGTGCCAGTATAGGCCGAAGTTTTCGACAAATGTGATGTGCCCGGTGGTATACGCTCCGGCTCGCGCTCGAAAGATCAGATATCCGAGGATGCCGATGCCGATGATCATGTGCAGAGCGTGCATGCCGGTCATGGCAAAGTAGAGCGAGAAATAGAGCTCCGTGTGCCGCGCCATATCCGCTTGCAGAGGCTGGTCGTGGTATGCGTCGTAGACTTTTTTATCCGAAGCCGGATCGGTGAACGATTTGAGGCTGTAGTGGAAGCCGGGAACGTGATGCTTCTCGATCTTCTCGCTGTACTCGATGGTCTTGATGCCAAGAAACACGATGCCCAGCAGGAAGGTGAGCACGAGGCAGAGCACCAGGCCGCTCTTGCGCCGCGTCTCCGCGCACCACACGCCCATGGCCATGGTGAAGCTGGAGGTGATCAGTACGGCGGTATTCAACGTGCCCCACAAGATGCTGAGCTGGTGCGAGCCCACCACGAACGCCGGGTAATACCAGTTGCGGAAGATCAGGTAAGAGCAGAACAGGCCGCCGAAGAACATAATTTCGGTGAGCAGGAAGAGCCACATGGCAAAGTTGGTGGTGTCCACCTGCTGTTCCATGCTGGCGAAATGGTGGCGCTGATACGGTGGGTGCTCGTGCTCCGTGTGCGCGCCATGAACCACCGGACGGTCCGGTGTGCCACCGTGGATTGTCGCGGTGCTATCCGACACTGGTTACCTCTTTCTCCTTCCGCTCCAGCCATTCGTAGTCGTAGGCCTCGTAATCCACGATGGGAATCTCAGGGAAGTTCTCGGTCAATGGGGGCGACTGAGTCTGCCATTCGAGGCCGGTGGCCTGCCATGGATTCGAGCCGGCGATCTCGCCGTACTTCAGTGACCAGGTGAGGTACAGGATGGGCAGAAGGTAGCCGATGCCGAGGACGGTGGCGCCCGCGGTGGAGAACACGTTCAGCACCTGGAACTCCGGCGGATACGCGGCATAACGGCGCGGCATGCCCAGCATGCCCAGGATGAACTGGGGGAAGAACGTAAGGTTGAATCCGATGAAGGTGACCAGTGCGGCCAGTTGCGAGATCTTCTCGGGATACATGCGGCCGGTCCACTTGGGCCACCAGAAGTGGATGCCCGAGAGGAAGGCCATGAGCATGCCGCCCACCATCACGAAATGAAAGTGGGCCACGATGAAGTAGGTCTCGGTGAGGTGAATGTCGGTGCCGGTGGCGGCCAGAAACACGCCGGTTAGCCCGCCGATGGTGAACAGCCCCATGAAGCCGAAGGCGTAGAGCATCGGCGTCTCAAACGTGATGGACCCCTTGTAAAGCGTGAACGACCAGTTGAAGATTTTGATGGCCGAGGGCACCGCGACCAGCATGGTGAGCAGCGAGAACACCAGGGTGGAGTAGTTGGACACGCCCATGATGAACATGTGGTGTTCCCAGACGAAGAACGCAAAAACGGCAATCGCCACCGAACTGAACGCAACCGCGGTGTACCCGAAGACGCGCTTGCGGGAGAACGTGGAAATGACCTCGGAGATCACGCCCATGCCGGGCAGAATCATGATGTAAACGGCGGGGTGCGAGTAGAACCAGAACAAGTGCTGGAAGAGGATGGGATCGCCCCCCTTGGCCGGATCGAAGACGCCGATGCCCATGGTGCGCTCGAGCATGACCAGAACCATGGTGATGGCGAGAACCGGCGTGCCCAGCACCATCAGGATGCTGGCCGCGTAGTTGGACCACACGAAGAGCGGCAGGCGGAACCAGGTCATGCCGGGCGCGCGCATCTTGTGGATGGTCACAATGAAGTTGAGGCCCGTGAACACCGAACTGAATCCCGCGACGAAAACTGCCATGCCGGTAGTCAGCACATTGGTATTCACGTAGTGCGTGGAGAGCGGCACCGTGAAAGTCCAGCCCGTATCCACGCCGCCGGACATCATGGTCCACAGCACCAGGATGCCGCCGGCCACGTAGAGATACCAGCTCAGCAGGTTGATCTTGGGCAGGGCCAGGTCCTTGGCGCCGATCATCAGCGGCATCAGGAAATTGCCCAGCGTGGCCGGCACCGACGGCACCAGGAACAGGAAGATCATGATGATGCCGTGCATGCTGAACACCTTGTTATAGGTGTCCGTGGCCATCAGGTCGGACTGCGGAGTGAGCAGTTCCAGCCGGATAAGGCCGGCGAGCGCGCCGCCGATGGCAAAAAAGAATGTAAGCGAAATCAAATAGAGCGTTGCGATCCGCTTATGGTCGCCTGTCAACAGCCAGCTCAGCAGTCCATTTTCCTTGGTAATGAAATTGACCTTGGGAATGGTGGCCGTTGCCTGGTCAGGAAGAGTGATGATTGTGCTGCTGCTCATGGGTTCACCGTCCCCTGCTTCGCCTTGGGCTGTGCCGCGGACGGTTGCCCGGCCGGCGCGCCCTTGCCTTCGCTCTCCGGCAGCAAAGCGGTTGTGTTGACCGTTTGATCAACACGGTAATTGGAGTTCAACGTCTTGATATATTCCACCAGCGAGATCACGCCGTCTTCACTGACCTGGCCCTGGTAGGTGGGCATAATCGGACTGAAGCCCTGGGTTACATGCTCTGACGGATTGAGAATCGCATCGCGCAGGTACGCTTCATCGGCAAGAGCCGTCGATCCGTTGGCAAGCGTGAGTTGCGATCCGTAGACATTGGCCAGGCTGGGCCCGCGTGCGTCGGGGCGTCCGCTATGGCATGCGCCGCAGCTGAGGCTTGCGAACAGCCGCTCCCCGTTCTGCGCAAGCGAACTGCCGCTGGTGGATTCCCGCAGCCACTTCTGATAGTCGTCCGGCGTGAGCACCACGATGTCGCCGATCATGGCGGAGTGATTGGTGCCGCAGTACTGGGTGCAGAACAGGTGAAAGGTTCCCGTCTGAGTGGCTTCAAACCACACGCTGGTGTAGCGGCCGGGGATGGCTTCGCGCTTCACCCGAAACGCGGGAATGGAAAAGCTGTGGAACACGTCCTGCGAAATCAGCGTGAGCTGGATCGGCCGGTTCACGGGAATGTGCAGCGAGTCGATCTCGTGCTGGCCCCCGGGATGCTCAGCTTTCCACATCCACTGCTTGCCCACCACGTAGATGTTCATGGCGTTGGCCGGCGGCGTGTACACGCGGAAATAGATGAGCGCGCCCCACACGAACATCACCAGGAACAGCCCCAGCGGAATGATGGTCCAGGTCGCCTCCAGCAGCGTGGAGCCTTCAATCTGCACCGCTACCGGGTGGCGCTTCTTGCTGTACAGGATGGAGAAGCTGATCACCAGCAGGATCACCACGGTCAGTCCGATGAGACTGATCAGCACCATGAAGAAAAACAGCGCATCCATCTGCGGCGCGATCTTCGATGCTTCCGGCGGAAACAGCGAGAAGTTCGTCATCCACTTGACGAGGAATTGCCAGAGTGTTGGACTGATGTGATTCATTCCGTTATCCGTTCACCTTTGTGCCCTGCTTGTCTTTTGGCGCGTGGCGGTCGAGCCGGTAATCCCGGCGGAACATCACGAACATGAAGCCTCCCAGCGAGATCATGGTGACCAGGCCGCCCAATTGGACTACGCGGGCCACAATCAGCGAATGCTTATTGGTGCCCGGATCGTAGTGGTAGCAGTAGGTCAGAATGTTGTCCACTGGCGAGCCAATACGATTGTGCGAGGCCTCCGCCAGCCCCAGCCGCAGATCCTTCGGCGAATACTCCACGCCCATGTAGTACTGCGCCAGCTTGCCCTCCGGAGTCACCAGTTGAATGGAACTGGCATGGGCAAACTGCGTGAGCTTGCCGTCGGGACCGGGAATCTTCACGTATCCGAAACCCACCGCCTTGGTGAGCGCATCGATGTTGGGCTGCGTGCCGGTAAGGAAATGCCAGCCGTTCGCTGTCTCCGGATGGCCGTAGCGAATTAGATAGCTGCGCTTCTTGGCCGCGGCCAGGTCAGTGCCCTCCGTGGGATCGATGCTCACCACGATCACATTGAAATCGCGTCCCGGCGCCTCGTCGACCATCAGCAGCGCGCTGGTCAGGCCATTCAGCTCTTCGGAACACAGCATCGGGCACTGGTAATAGACCAATGCCAGAATCGCGGGCTTTTTGCCGAAGTAGCTGGCCAGTTGCACCTGCTTGCCGGCATCGTCGGTGAATGCGAGGTTCAGCGGCAGTTGCTGGTTCAGATGCTGCGCGATCCCCACCTTCTCCAGAATCGGCGACTTGGTGTTCGCCGGCCCCATCTGCTTCTCGCCGTAACCTGAAACCTGCGCCATGAGAGCGGGCGCGAACACAATCGCGACAGCGGCAGCTACCGCCGCTGTGCGCAACGTCTTCCGGATTGTGCCTGTGTACTGCATTTGCCGATACTCCGTGAATACGTCCCTCAGGGGCTAAAGCCCCGAATGATTCATCTGCCCATTTGCGGCACGACTGAAGTCGTGCCCTTTCAAAAAATCTATTTCTGCATGGTCGGCCGCTCCGCGCGCGCCCCTTCTCCACGTTCCTGTTCCAATTCGAAGGCGGTCCTTGCGAACCCGCTGGTTAAGGGCGCCTGCACCACCGGCTGGCGATCGCCCGCCATCGATGGCCCGTTTTGTGCCGGCGGCGCCACCGGCAATCCGCGCTGCGCAATCAGTTCCATGGCGCGATCGATCGGAATCCGCACTTTTCCGGGCTGGCCGTCGATCTGCGTGTAGTGATCGAGCAGCAAGTCTTCACGCGCATGCAGGTCGGCCACATCCTGGTTGCCGTCGTCGGTCTGCACTCGCGGTGTGGGGAACTGCTGCGCCAGCTCCGACACCTTGTTTTGCAACTCCGGGCTGCTGGGGAAGTTGCCCAATTGCCGGATCTGCACGTCCACCGACTTGGTCCACTTCGTGTTGGGACCGTCTTCCTTGTTCATCGCCGCGTTGATTACCTTGCCGATGCCGTAGCAGAGAAAGCCCGTCACCGCAACGAAAATCCCCAGCGCGGTGAGAAACACCACGATCCCGGTGACCCGGACATCGGAGCGCTCGTACCCGTGCGAAGCGTCGATCTCGGAAGGTCCGTGCGGCGGAAGTTGGTTGTCGCTAGACAATGGCATGTTCAGGCTCCAGGATCTCCGCGAGGTGCGGGTCGTTGGTCTGCACCAGCGGACGCGACTTCAATTGCATGCAGTAGTAAACCGTCCAGAAGCTAACCATGGCCACCGGCACGGCAATGTACTCAAAAATTCCCCAGCTGAAGTGGAGGTTGCGCGCCGCGTCCTTGAAGTTCGGCTCGATCAGCCAGAACATGTCGAACGCGCGGGCGAAGATCATCCACTGGCACAGCCGAATCAGCCGCTTTTTGTTGCGCTTGATGTCCCGCGACAGCAGCATGGTGAACGGAATCACCCAGTGGAAGATGAAATCCAGGGTGATGATGATGCCCCAGTGGCCGCGGATGCGATCGAGATACCAATTGATCTCTTCCGGCAGGTTGCCCGACCAGATGATGAGGAACTGTCCGAAGGCAAGGTAGATATTCAGCATCACGAAGGCGAAGGTGAGCTTGCCCAGGTCGTGCTGCTCGGTGTGGCGCAGGATGGTGGCGAATGGTTCGCCTTTGGAGAGGCTGATGGCGACGATGATCGACAGCGCCAGCACCGCGTAACCCTGGCCCACCAGGAACAGAAGGCCGTACACCGACGAGTACCAGGTCACGTCCAGCGACATCACCCAGTAGATGGCCGCCGCGGTCATGGTGAGGGAGTAGACCACGATGCCCGGACCGCTGATGTTTTCAAATTTTTTGATCCAGAATGGCGTAGTATCCGCCGGCTCGCGATCGCGCCGAAGAGCCAGCGTATTCAGGCGCCATGTGTAGAAGCCCCAGATGGCGAAGCAGAGGATGCCGACGATCCAAAACATTTGCGGGTTCAGCATGGGGTGCTTCCATGCAATGGCGTGATCGATCACCTCCACCTGGGCCGGAGTGATCTGGCCGCGCTGGAGCGCCTGGTCGACGATGCCATGATTGGCCCACATGAAGAGGTGCTTCTGCAGAAACGCGATCGGCAGCCAGAAGAGAAACACCAGCGGGAGGGTACGGCTCATGGCCTCCAGCGGCCGCCGCAACAGCAGGCCCCACTTGCCGCCCGAGCAATACTGCACCATCAGCAGCGCCAGCCCACCCACCGAAAAGCCGAACGTCATCATGAGACCCAGGTCCCATGCGCGCAGCAGATGATTCCATCCCGACTGGTCCTGCGCCTGGCCGAGGAACGCCAGAATCACCGCGACAATCGAAAACACCGATCCAACCATCAACGCGCGCGTCTTCCAGGCGTCCACAAATGGCGGAGCGCTGAGATCGGCCGGCAGCGTCTTGGCGTGAATTTCGTGAGCCATTCCCATTCCTTCTGGTTCCGATTCGTTACTTCGCGGGCCCTGCCGCCGGTTTCACTGGCGCGGCAATCTGCTTGGGATCCGCGGTGTTCGCGGGCCCCATCGCGGGCGTGCCTTCCCCGCGCGCCGGATTCGCATAGACCGCCGTGGATGGCAAGGCCCACGGCTGCGCGTACTGGCGCGCCTGCTCGTCGGTGAGGCCGGCGTCTTTGCCAGCCTGATAGAGGCTCTCGATCTGGACGCCGGAGGGCAGGTCGGAGAGGCTTGCGTCCTGGCTCAGTTGCAGCGCGCGAATATACGCCGCTACCGCCCAGCGATCCTCCGGAGCAAGCTGCGCCGAGTAGTCCGGCATGGCGCCATAGCCATGCGTCATCACGTAAAAGTAGTGCGAGAGAGGCTGCGCCCTGCGGACCTGGTCGTGCAGATTGGCCGCCGGCTTGTAACCGCGCTGCACAATCTCGCCCAGCCCGTTGCCCACCCGCGAGTGGCAAGGCGTGCAGTAGATGTTGAACCGCTCCTCGCCGCGCTTCAGCACTTCCATGGTCGCCGGGAAGGGCATCTCATCCTTCTCTTCGCGATACCCGTTGGCGCCCTGCACCACGCCGGTGTAGTAGTAGCTGTCTTCGTTCAGTTGGCCGCGCGCAACGGTGTTGACCGCCTGCGGACGCGCGCCGCGCCCGTCGGCAAAGAACTCCGACCCGCGCTGCGGAACCATCTTGGGCTGATTCTGCATGTCCTGGCGGCAGCCGGCGAGGAGAAGCAGTGTGGAGAGAGCGGCCAGAGCCGCGAGCTTTTGAGGCCTCCCACCCTTGCGACAGAAAGAAGTCGCAAGGATGGGGCACGGGGCATCGGGGCGAACGAAATGTCCCGCAGGGGCTAAAGCCCGGCGACGCTTGACGGAGCTTTCGGCACGACTGAAGTCATGCCCTGACACAGAACTCCGAGCTGACGGCTGAAGGCTGAGGGCTGAAGGCTGCACTTTCATCAGTACTCCACCTCCACCACCGAAACCGGGTTGAGGACTTCGAGATACTTCCTCGCTTCGATCAGGTCGAATTTGGGATCCAGCGCTTCCAGGCAGAGGAAAAACTTGTCCGTCGTGGCGCCGTTGCGGAAGTTGGGCGCGTTGAAAAGCGGGTGGTAGAGCGCCGGCATGTGGTTCAGGGCGACCATGCCGAAGGCCGCGGACAACCCCGCCCACAGAATGGTCCACTCGTACGCGGGCACCAGAAACGCGGGCCAGGAGTACAGAGGACGTCCTGCAATGTTCAACGGATAGGCCAGCGTGTTGACCCACGTCTCCAGCAGGAACATGGCGCAGAGGCCCATGAGGCCGCCGATCAGCGTCACCAGCGGCACCTTGTTGCGATGGAAGCCGATGGCCTCGGCCGCCTCTTCAACGGGATAGGGCGTATAGCAATCCATGCGCCGCCATCCGTCCTGGTGCGCCTGCCGCGCGGCCCTGACCAGATCGCCTGGAGTTTCGAATTCGGCTAGTAAACCGTAGGTACCTTCACGAGGAGGCATGGTTAATCTCCAGTCCCCGCCACGGCCTTGGGCTTGATCTTGGCCTGCGGCAGCAGCATGCGCACTTCGTTCATAGGAATCATGGGCAGGAAGCGCACGAAGAGCACGAACAGCGTGGTGAACAGGCCCAGCGTTCCGATGTAAGTCATGTAATCCCACTTGGTGGCGCGATACGTGCCCCACGAAGATGGCAGATAGTCACGGTAGAGACTGGTTACGATGATCACGAAACGCTCGAACCACATGCCCGCATTCACGATGAGAGACAGGATGAACATGTAGGTGATGCTCGTGCGCAGCTTGCGCACCCACAACGTAGTCAGCGGAATCGCCAGGTTGCACGTGATCAGCACCCAATAGGACCAGCCCATGGGCCCGAAGGCGCGATTCCAGAACATGAACCATTCCCAGTGCGAAGCCGAGTACCACGCCATGAAGGCTTCCATGCCGTAACCGTAGGCGACGATGAAGCCTGTTGCCAGCATCACTTTGCCCATGTTGTCGATGTGGCGCTCGGTGACCAGCGCTTCCAGGCCATAAAACTTGCGCAGCGGAATGGCCAGCGTGAGCACCATGGCGAAGCCCGAGTAGATGGCCCCAGCCACGAAGTAGGGTGGGAAGATGGTGGTGTGCCAGCCCGGCAAAATCGCCACCGCGAAGTCGAAGCTGATGACCGTGTGCACTGAGAGCACCAGCGGCGTAGCCAGGCCGGCCAGCAGCAGCGACGACGTCTCGTAGCGCATCCAGTGGCGTGCCGAGCCGCGCCAGCCCAGCGAGATCATGCCGTATACATACTGCGCAAAACGGGTCTTGGCGCGGTCGCGGAAGGTGCCGAAATCGGGGATCATGCCCACATACCAGAACACCACCGAGATGGTCGCATAGGTGGAAACCGCGAACACGTCCCACTCCAGCGGGGACCGAAACTGCGGCCACACCGTCATGGTGTAGGGGAGCGGCAGCATCCAGTACCCCAGCCAGGGACGCCCGGTGTGGATGAGCGGGAACATGCCCGCGCAGACCACGGCGAAGATGGTCATGGCTTCGGCGAAGCGGCTGATGGAGTTGCGCCATTGCTGCTTGAACAGAAGCAGAATCGCCGAGATCAGGGTGCCGGCGTGGCCGATACCGATCCACCAGACGAAGTTGATGATGGCGAAGCCCCAGGCCACCGGCTGCGCGATGGCCCAGATGCCCGTGCCTTTCAGGAACAGCCAGGTGACGGCGACCAGGAGCATCGTGGCCCCCGAACCAGCCAGGGCGAAGATCGCAAACCACCCCATGGGCGTGTGCGGCGTCAGCACAATGCGCGTGATCTTGTCGGTGACAGACTTGAATGTCTGTCCCGGCTCAATGACCCGGAATTCCCCTGTGGCGGGATCCACCCACCGTTCATACTCGGGGCTCTTCGGTTTCAGGTCGCTCGTTGCCATGGTCTCAGTTCTCAGTTCTCAGTTGTCAGTTCACAGTGGCTAGCGCATTCGGGCCTAATCCCTAATCCCTAATGCCTGTTCCCTTGTTCCCTCGGTCCCTTGTTCCCTTAGTCCCTGGTCACTGATCACCGATCACTGACCACTGGCCGGGTGCTCCACCGGCGTCTCTTCGAGTTCACTGTTGGGATTCACAACCGCGGCCACATAGGTTGTCCGCGGACGAGTGTTGAGATCGGCCAGCACCTGGTACGTGCGCTCGTCGTTCCGCAGCTTGGCCACCCGGCTGGTCTTGTCGTTGATGTTGCCGAAGGTGATCACCTGCGCCGGGCAAGCCTGCTGGCACGCGGTCTGGATCTCGCCGTCGTGAATGGCGCGATTCTCCTTGTCAGCCGCGATCTTCACTTCCTGGATGCGCTGCACGCAGTAGCTGCACTTTTCCATCACACCGCGGCTGCGCACCGAGACATCCGGATTTCGCATCAGCTTCAGGCTCTCGGTTTCATAGTCGGAGTAGAGCAGGAAGTTGAAGCGGCGCACCTTGTAGGGGCAGTTGTTGGAGCAGTAGCGCGTGCCCACGCAGCGGTTGTAGACCATCATGTTGAGGCCTTCCGGCGTGTGCAGCGTGGCGCCCACAGGGCAAACCTGCTCGCAGGGCGCGTTCTCGCAGTGCTGGCAGAGCATGGGCTGGAAGTGCGCCCTGGGCGCGGCCAGATCGCCTTCGAAGTACGTATCGATGCGGATCCACTGCATGTTGCGGCCGATGCGCACCTGCTGCTTGCCCACCACCGCGATGTTGTTTTCGGCATAGCAGCTGATAATGCACGCGTTGCATCCGGTACAGCTGTTCATGTCAATCGACATGCCCCAGGCGTTGCCTTCCGTGTAGGACCAGTTGGGGAACATCGATGTTCCCATATCGGTGGTCTCGCGGTGCTCGTTGGCAAACCCCGGATGCGCTTTGTACTCGTCGACCGTGGCGTAGCGGATGATGCCGCGCTCGCCCAGCGCCTCCACGCCTTCCAGCGAACGGTTCGGTTTCATCACGCCGCCGGCCGCTTCGCCGCGGTGATCCTGGTAGTGGCTCTTGGTAATCGCAATGCCCCACTTGCCTTCGACCTTCTTGATGGAGCCCGTCGCGTTAAACGGCGCCCACGATGGCCGGATCAGGTACGCATTGAATCCCGCACCGCCTGCCACACGCCCCACCTGCCGCCCATAGCCGAGATATACCGTGACCGAGTTGTCCGGGTGTCCCGGCGCAACGATCACCGGAGCCTTCACCTTCCCACTGCCCACGGCGATCTCGACGATATCGTCTTCTTCGAGGTTGAGCTTCGTCAGCGTGGCGCCGGATATGATCGCGGCATTGTCCCAGCTCAGATTCGTCACCGGCTTGGGCAACTCCTGCAGCCAGCCTACGTTCGCCCAGCGCCCGTCGTACACATTCGGGTCGGGCCGGAAGATGATCTCAAACGCATCCTTCGGGGCGGGCGCGGGAACCTGTCCCTTGAAGGACGCCTCGCCGCCAGCCCTGGCCGCAAACGCAGTGTTCTCGATCCAGCCCGCATGCAGCGCCTTGCGCCAACCGGCTTCAAAGTCACCCTTGATGACCGGCTTCCAGGTCTCGCGCACCGCCTCGTAGGCGCTCAGCATCGGCTCGTTTAAGAGCGTCTGCAGTACATCGTGCGCGCTTTTGCCGCCATACAGCGGATCGATCAGCGGCTGCACAATGGTTACCGTGCCGTCATACGATCGCGCATCCGACCACGACTCCAGCGCATGCGCAGCGGGAATGTGCCAGTGCGAAATCTGGCCGGTCTCGTCCACGTGCGAACCGAGATGCGCTACCGTCTTCGCCTTGTTGAAGGCGTCGGCAAAATCCAGATCGGCGGGGGCATTGTAGATGGGATTGGCGTTCAGGATCACCAGCCAATCCACCTTGCCCGCGTTCAGGTCGGCCACCAGAGACTTCATGTCGCCAAGCTGATCACTGGGCAGCGGAACCAGCCCCTCACCTGAGAGCAGCACCGTTTTGCCGACATTGCGCAGCGCCTGGTTGATGGCAAGCGACAGCGCCGCCACGGAAGGATCCTGGTACAGGCCCGGAATCACCACGCTCTTGCCGGCGTGGGCCTTGAGGTCCTTGGCCAGCGCGGCCAGAAACTTCTGCTGCTCATCGGTCCACGCATAACTCGGAGCCTGCACGCCCGATGCGCCAACTGCCGCAGCCAGAGCCGCCGCAAATGCGGGAATCTCGCTCGCCCTCAGCCCCAGGCGATGCTCCGCCTTCATGCCCGTAGTGGTCGGCGAGCTCTCCACCGCATACAGCCGGTTCAGGTTGTTGGGAGTCTTGCGCCGCTGCGCGTACTCGCGAACCAGCTTATGGAAGCCGGGATAGCTGGCGCCTGACAGGAAATCCGAATCCAGCGCAACCATCACGTCGGCACCGGTGAGCGCATATTGCGGCAGCGGGCCCGAAGCAAACGCCGTCCCCGCAATCGCCGGATCGTACTGCACCAGCTTCGCCCTGGGATACGCCTTTTGCACTTCCTGCCATTGGCGCGCCAGAGTCGGCGAAGTGATGGTGGCGCTGAGGAAATAAATCCCCGTGCCGTCCTTGCTTGCGATCACCGCGTCACGGAACTGCTCGGAGAACTCGCCCCACGACCGGTTCTCGCCGTGGTACAACACCTTCTGCGAGCGGTCCGGATCGTACAAATCCAGCAGCGTACCCTGCGTGAACACATCCGAGGAGCCCTGGTTATACGCATGCTCCGGATTGCCGTCCACCTTGATGGGACGATACTCGTCGCTCTTCACCAGCACCGGAATGGCGCCGGTGACAAACGGATGCGCCGAGGCAAAGAAGTTCGGCTTGCCCAGGATCAGATCTTCCGGCTGTTTGACGTAGGCATAAATCGGCTCGTCGGGCTGCTTGGTACAACCGGCCAGTCCGGCCAGCGCCATCGACGCGCCCATCAACTTCATGAAGCCGCGCCGCGAAACAGGATCGACCCACTCCTGCGCCGCCGAGGGAAACTCGCGCTCCACCGCGGCATCGAACTCCGGCGTTCCGGCCAGCTCGTCGATCGAGCGCCAGTACCTCTTGCCCTTCACACCCTGCAACTTCGAACGCAGTGCATCCAGCGTTAGAAACTGACTCGAAGCCTCAGCATTCCCGCTGGAACAGGTGCAGCCCGCCCCGCAACACGATTCGGGAGCCGTGTCTTGAAGGGGCATGGCCTCAGCAGTGCCGACAGCGTTTTGAAAGGGCACGGCTTCAGCCGTGCCGTCTAAGTTCGCGCGTAGGGTACGAGCTTCAGCCCGTACATCCACCTCACCAAAACCGACGTGGGCTTTAGCCCCTGAGGGCAATTCTGAAACTCGCTTCATCTCGTTCTCATGGAAAGGCGCGCTCATCGGTGGCACACCTCGCAACTCTGCAGGTCGCGCGGATTACGGATCTTGTAGTGCTGCACCAGGAAATGGCCCAGCTCATCCTGGCTGGTGAACTTCTCATAATTCGGCGGCGCCTGCACCGCCGAGGTCTGCACGTCACCGGCCGGGGCGCTGCTTTTGGTTACCGGCATTTGCAGGGCCGCCATCTGTGGCCCGGTTCCGGTTGGATCCTTGGTCACGCAGTTGACACTCTCAGCCGTCGGCATTCCGCTCATCTCGTCGCCTACCGCGCACCACACCGGGCGATCCTCGCTCGGGCTTTCCCACGCCATGTTGTAAATCTGGCTGGTGGGTCGAATATTCTTCGCCGGGTTGCGATGGCAGTCCAGGCACCACTCCATCTGCAGCGTGTTTTGCATGTACATCAGCGGCATCTGGTCTACACGGCCGTGACAACTCGAACAGCCCATGCCTTTGTTCACGTGAATGGAGTGATTGAAGAAAACGTAATCCGGCAAATCGTGTACTTTGGTCCACGTAATCGACTGATTGGTCGCCCAACTGTGCCGCACCGGCTCCAGCAACTGCGCGTTGGTCCAGATCTGCGCGTGGCAGTTGATGCAGGTCTTGGTCGGCGGAATGCCCGCGTAGCTCGACTTCTCCACTGTGGTGTGGCAGTACTGGCACTGCAAACCCAGGCCTTGCACATGGTGCTTATGGCTGAACGGTACCGGCTGGTCCGGCCGCTGCCCTTGCCGGGTCACCCAAGGAGAACGCTGCAATTCATCCAGTGTCACTCCCAGGGAAATGATAATCAGCCCCGTCAACACCAGGCTCATGCGGGCCAAAGCATTGGAACTGCGGTCAAATATTTGCGCCATGAAGACTTTCCCTACTCTGCTGCGCTGGGTTTTGGAAGGGGCTAATTTGGGTACTTTGTGTGCGCCGATGTGCCGACGGTCACATACTCAGCGGTCAAACTTGCTTTAGAGTCATACGCCTAACTCAGACGCCGACCCCGAAAAAATAATATAGCAGCCGGACCCCTGTTTTGGAGACCAACTTGGTCCAATTTCAGAAAAAAATTCGCGAGAATCCCCTCCGTTAATCCACTGAAAAGAAAAATAGTTGTGATATGGACCGATTGAAGGGAAACACCCTCGCGCCCCTGGCTCGCCTGTACCAGAGACTGGGATATTTGACCTCACCGTACCACGTTCCGGGTTGCCTCCGTCAAGAACCCGTTCGCAGTTCACAGTTCACAGTCTTCAGTTCACAGTTTTCAGTTGTCAGTCGTCAGCACCTCGGATTGCTAATCCCTGATCCCTAATCCCTGGTCCCTTGGTCCCTTGTCCCTTTGGTCCCTGCTTCTCCGGGTCGTGCAGTAGAATTTGGAGCAACGCCGGTTCCAGCCGCCTTTTTGACTCACAGATTTCTTG
Organism: Occallatibacter sp.; assembly: GCA_035552555.1. Lineage (GTDB taxonomy): Bacteria > Acidobacteriota > Terriglobia > Terriglobales > Acidobacteriaceae > Telmatobacter. Next base: position 10,849 of record DASZLF010000064.1, on the reverse strand, counting down.
CACGATCCGCGGAACCCCTCGAGGGGCCCATGCGGACAGCACTATCCGCCCTCTGCGGGCCGGCCGGCGAAGCGGCTGAAAGGAGACCATGAAGAGTGCGGGGTTGCTGGTGATGCCTGCCGGGTTTTTCCTTGCCGTTGCGGCGCTGGTGCTGTTTTCCGATCCCGGCCGCCGCGGCGCATTCGTGGTCTGCGGGCTGCTGGTGGAAGCGCTTGGACTGGCCGTGGCCGTTCGCGGGCACATGCAGGATCGCGCAGCGGGGCGCCCATGATTCCCTCCCTGGTTCAGCCCATGCCCGACTGGATTTTCGCCCTGGTCTTCGGGCTTTTGCTGCTTTCGCCGCTGGCCATTGCCGGTCTGGCCCTGGTAAATACCGGGCTCGGCCGCTCGCGCTCCGCCGCCCAATCGCTTTTCGGCTGCGTGGCCATTTTCGCCGTCGCTCTCATCGTGTTCGCGCTCTTCGGCTCATCGCTGGCCGGCCCGGTGCACCCCGCCGCGTTCTCCGCAGCCGGCAAGCCGTGGGACTGGCTCGGCCGTGGACCGCTGCTCCTGGGACGGTTTGCCGCCTCCCATCCTGAAGAGCAGCTCGGGGTGCTGTTCCAGTGCCTGGCGGTCGCGCTGCTGGGAATTCTCCCTTGGGGCGCGGGAGCGGATCGCCTGCGCCTGGCCGCCGGATGCGCGATTGCCGCGATCCTGAGCGTCTTCGTCTTTCCCCTGCTTGTTCACTGGACCTGGGGCGGCGGATGGCTGGCGCAACTGGGAGCCAACTTCGGCCTGGGCGACGGCTTTGTGGACTCCGCCGGAGCGGCCACTGTTCACGCGCTCGGAGGACTCAGCGCCCTGGCGGTGATCTGGATCGCCGGACCGCGCAAAGGCAAATTTCCCAAAGAGGGCCTGGCCACCGCCATGCCCGGCCACAACGCCGCCTACGTCCTCTTCGGCTGCCTGCTGGCGCTGGTTGGTGTCCTGGCCTGGAACGCCGCTGGAGCCGTCCTGTGGATCCATGCGGCGACCTCGCGGCTTCCACTGACCGCCATCAATACGCTGCTGGCCGCAGCCGGAGCGCTGATGGCCACCATTGCCGTCACCCGAGTCCGCTTCGGGAAGCCGGATGCCAGCCTCTGCGCCAACGGCTGGCTCGCCGGCCTGGTCACTTCCAGCGCCTGCGCCGCCCTGGTTTCACCCGGGCAGGCCCTGTTCGTCGGCGCTGTGGCCGGCATCCTCACTCCGCTGCTGGTCGAGGTGCTGGAACTGGCCCTCTCCATCGACGATCCCTCGGGAGCGATTTCGGTTCATCTTGCGGGCGGCCTGTGGGGACTGTTCGCGGCCGGACTGTTCGCGCCGCAGAAGGGACAGCTCCTGGCGCAGCTCATCGGCATCGCCGCGCTGTTGGGCATCTTCCTGCCCATGGTCTATTTCCTGTTTGCCCTGCTCAACCGGCTGGTTCCGTTCCGCGTCGATCCGGACGGCGAGCGCCTGGGCATGGATCTCCACGAACTCGGCGGCGGAGCCTACCCCGAATTCGTCATCCACCGCGACGAGTCCTACCGCTGATATTGTTCCGTCGGTCCCTTGGTCCCTCGTTCCCTTGGTCCCTGCGCTACTTCGGGTAATCATGCTCCACAGCCGTGCGCAGTGCTTGCAGCAGCGGCACGCGCGGTCCCTCCAGCCCGTCCGGCTGCGAGCGCTCCCAGAGCCGCAAACTGAGCTTTCCGTCCTGCATGGTGCGAACCTCGAGCAGATCGTCCGGTGGACCGGCCTCTCCCCCCACCATCACGCCCCGCCCAATGGGCCCTTGCTGGCCGGGAACCTGGCCCCCTGATGGTCCGGGACCGACCCCGGTACCCAACTTTCCTGTGGCGAGCCTGCCCTTGCGCACGATGAAAACCAGCTCCGCCTCCTCACGCCGGGCGGTCAGAGTATAGCGATTCCAGTCGCGGATCGCATTCTCGGTATCCACAATCGCCTGGCGGTCCTCCCGCAGCAGATTTGGGTTGAAGATGTCTCCATCCTCCGACTCCACCCAGACGTACTGCGCGTTGGCAAAGATTGCCGAAACCGTCTTTTTGGTCTTTTTGCTCTGAGCGAACACCAGCGACGGCAACAGCGCCAGAGCCACGACAACCGCAATACTCGTCCGCAATCTCATACCGATACCTCGCTTGCAAAGAGGCGGTCCCCATCCGCCTCATTCGATGGAACGGACAAGGATACGCTGGTTAGATAGCGATGCGCAGGTTCGGTGAGCGAAACAGCTAAAAATGCATCCGTGCGATGAGTAACCATTTTCCGTGGTGAAGAAACCGTCGCTGATATTCTGTTTCCCGACCGCAGGCTGTTGCCGAAGCCTGAATTTTCCAAGCAGGTTGTGGTAAGAACGGAAGAAGGTCGATTGGCCGCAAACACTTCATTGCGGCCTCGGGCCACAACCGCGCTGCGCTGGCAACAGTTGGATCGATGGCATGCTGAGAGAAATACTTCCCGTAGCATCCGTGGCGTCTTCACCGCCTGGTTTTCCGTGGAGCGCGAGGAAGGCGTCCATTTCCTTGCGGGCCGCTTCCTGCTGGCCGTTGCGACGATAGAGCAATACAAGCCGATAATGTGCCCGAGCATTCCCGGGCTCAAGTTTCAGACCCTCGATGAACTCGTCGATTGCGCCGGAAAGATTGTTTGCCTCGCTTTCAACATCACCAAGCAGGAAGCGCGCTCGAGCCATCTGTGGATTCAGTTGAAGAGCGCGTCTCAGCTGCGAGGCAATCTCTTGCTGGGACTTGCCGATTCCCTCCGGCCGACCGTGTTTCGACAAGACGAGGGCGTACGCAAAGTGCGCATCCGCATCCTCCGGATGAGCCACCACATAGGCTGCAATCCGGCGGTGAAGGTTAGCCTCAGCGTAGTCGGACAAGCTGGAGAGTTCAGCCAAAGCTGCAAGCGGCGGAAGGAATTCAAGATCGAGATCACTCGAGTGCAGAAGTGCGGAGACCGCGTCCTCTTTATGATCGAGAAGATGCTCTCCGATGCCCAGGCCAAACCACAAGCGTGCCGATCCCGGGTGCGCTTTGGTGGCTTCGGTAAAGAGGTCGAGGGCCGGACTCAACGCGCCAAGTTGAATGAGCCCGATTCCGCAGTCGAATTGATTTTTAACGTCCGAGTCGGTCGCAGCGGCATTCTCAAATGTAGCCTCGGCTTTTTCATTTTCGCCAGCGGACTCGTAGGCGAAGGCCAACAGCCTCAACAGCGTCGAATCTGGTCCGCGGTCCTGCAGCAGCTGTTGCAAAATCGCTGTGGCCTCGGAACCGCGACTGGCGCCAATCATCGCCACCGCCAAGTCCAATGAGTTGGTGCGATCTCCGGGAACAAGGGAGCGTGCCGCGCCGAGATATTGAATTGCTTTGGAGGTGTCTCCATGGCTAAGGTAGAAGGCTCCAAGCGCGTGATTCGTCGCAAAGTCATGCGGCGCCTTTTCGATGTCGTGCAATAAGGCAGGCTCTTGATCGCAATCGATCTGTGTTTCGCCAGGGAGTGTGTTGAAGAGCGGAGTCTCCGCAACGCTGGCTCTCACGTGAGCTGTCTCCTCGTTGCTTAGTCCCGCAGAGTAACCGCTAGGCGCGGTTGTTCCGCGAACACCGGCAGCGCTGAACGCGGGTGCGGAACGTTGCGACGCGCTGTCGGTCTTGGAATCTTTCTTACCGGATTCAAGCGGAGTTAATGTGAGATCCGCTGCAGCACTTGCCGAAGCCAGAATGACCATTTTCGTCTCGGAGTCCTGGAATCCGGATGCACCGGCGCTCAACTTGTACGCGCCAAAAGGCATCGGGGAGAACGAATACCCGCCTGTCCTGTCGGTCTCGGTTCGCTTCGGTTCCGCACTGCTCTGACTCGAATAAAGAACCACCTGGGCGAGGGCAACAGGTGAACCGTTCGGGTCGATAACCCTGCCTGATATCTGTCCAGTGCGGGCTGGGTTTTGGCAGAGAGCGGAAACAGCGGAAATGAGGAATCCAGCAATGAACAAAGCGCCCAGGTGCTTGCGGACCTCATAACTGCATAGAAGACTCATCGCTTCCTATCGACCTCTTGGAGAGCATCGCGAACGTCCTTATTGTCAGGATGTGCTCTGAGAAAATCAGAAAGCAAATCATGGGCTTTGTCCGCTTTACCCGCTGACAGGTAAAGCACCGCCATGTTGAGTACGGCGGGGCCATAATCGGGTGCAATTCGTTTGCACCTCTCGAGGATTTGCATGGCTCGCTCATCATTGCCTATTTGCATATACACCACGCCAAGCGCATTGATCATTTCAGGGTTGGATGGCTCCAGGTCGACAGCCTTCTCGAATTCGGCACGTGCGTCTTCGATGTCGCCGCTGTCAATCAGGATCATGCCTAGTTCGCTGTGCAGTTGTGCTTGACGCGGATCGGCTTCGATCGCTTTCAGCAGTACTTCGCGCGCCTCCTGGGGCCGGTTCAGATAACGCAACACCTTGATCATATTCTGCACAGCCGTCGGATGCCCGGGCTGCCGGTCGAGCGCACGCTGGAAGTCGCGCCGCGCCTGATCCTGGTCGCCTGATTGACCGGTGGCTACGCCTAGATTGTTCCAGGCGTCCGCGTTGGCGGGATCCAGTTCAACGGCTTTTTCCAGGCGGCTGCGGGCTTCGGCAAACTGGCCTTTATAGAGCGCGATCAGGCCGAGATCGTAATAGGCAATCGGGTTGGTTTGGCTACTCTGAATTGATTTTTCAAATGCGGCCTGAGCCTCGTCGTATTCTTCATACTGCAAGTAAGCGACACCATACATGAAGTAGTCGCGATGCAGTTCGCCACTCAAATAGCGGCCGGGGAAAGGCAAACCCAGTTTGAAGCGTTGTTCGGCGCTGCGTGGGATTCGGCTGCAGTCGGCAGCCAGTTCCGCCACATCGATGCCGCCGTCATAAACGCGTACGACATTGCCTTTGTCATCCAGCAAAAACGCTGAGGGCAACGGCATGTCCCGCCGGCGATCGAAAATATAGCGGCGGAACACATCGAGAACTCGGCTGGCCTTTTCATCAGCGAACAGGAGCGGATAAGTGATCTGCGCGGAAACAGAACCGCCATTTTCTCCGGCGTTCACCACAATGGCAATCACTGCAATACCTGATTTCTTCCACTCGGCCTGCCCGCGCTCAAGCTCGACCAGGAATGCCGCGCTTTTGCTGCACGACGGCGAAGCAAAAGCCAACAGCTGCGCGCGGCCCTTCCACTCGTTCAGTGTGCGAGGTGTGCCGTCGGCGTCCGTCAATGCAGGGTTCGGGATCTGAATCGGATCGAGGAGCCAGGTTCCGCGGCTGGCCGGGGCAGGCTGGTGCAGAGTCGACGGCTCGGATGTGGACTGTGCCCATTGCGGCGGCTTGAAGGGAACGGCGTGGAAATCGGCAACACCTTCAACGACCTCGATGCGATGATTCGCCGGGAGATTCTCGAGCACCTGGCGCGTGCCATTTGGCCACTGAATCGTGGCGCGCGGCGTTCCAGAATTGTGGCCGAGCCCGAAATGAATGGCTTTGGTGTTTTGCGAGAGAAAGCCCGATCCGGCGCGCAAGGTGCGAATCTGCTTGTCGCTCGCGGTTTCCAGCTCGATGACCGCGCCGACGGCATCGCGGTTACTCGTCGTACCGCGCAGCGAGAAGAGAATCGAGGAGCCAAGAGGGCTCATGCGGTTCTGGAAGATCCGCAACTGCGGCGCGGTGCGGTTTTTGAGCACAATCTCCAGACGTCCATCCCCATCGAGATCGCTCAGCGCGAACGAACGGCTGTCTTCCAGGCAATCTATGCCCAGCACAGAGGCCGCTTCAGTGAAGGTGGAATTGCGGTTATTGAGGTAGAAGTTGTTCCGCTGATAGCCACTCCAGGTGTAGCCGCAGCGAATGAACTCGTTAATAGCGCTCCATGCGTCGGTATACGCCTGAGCGCGGCCCCCTGAGTCAAAGGAGCGCGCCGCAATCTGACGCCAGAAGAAACTGGAAAGATCTTCGCGATTCTCTCCCGAGATGAAGCCATTGGCGACGTAAATATCCTGATATCCGTCGTGATCGAAGTCCCACGCCTCGCTGCCCCAGTTCCATCCACCGAATCGAGTTCCCGACTCATCGGTCGTTTCGCGGAACTTTCCGCTTGCGCCTTCATTGTGAAGCAGGGTGTTGCCCAGAGCGTCGCGGCGCACGGTGCGACGAACAGATTCAGGCGCGGTGGGCATGAATTGGGGCTGACCGGTTACGCGAGCGCCGGCAGACTCCCACATGTTGACAATGTACATGTCCTCCCAGCCATCGTTGTCGTAGTCGAACCAGGTCATATCCATACCTTCGCCCGGATCTTCAATTCCGGCTTCGGAGCTGACATCCGTAAAGGTGCCGTTGCCGTTATTTCGATAGAGGACTTTGCGGCCGAAGTCATTGACGACGTAAAGATCGGGCCATCCATCGCGGTCATAGTCGCTCCAGTGGGCGGCAAAGCTATAACGGTTGTTACTCACGTCCATGCCAGAGGGAATGGTCACATCTTCAAAGCTGTAATTGCCGCCGTTGCGCATGAGGAAGTTCGGCGGGCCATTCTGCGCGTCATAGTACGGAGTGGGATATTCGTTCCCGCTCATGCCCTGGGTAACGCTATAGGTGCAGAAGTAGATATCGAGAAGGCCGTCGCGGTTGTAATCGGCAATGGACGCGCTGGTAAAGCTGCCCTGCGCTGGGCGCGCGAATGGGAAGGCATCCGGCTTCAATTCAAAGGCGCCGTCGCCGCGGTTGGCAAAAAGAAGTGGGCCGTTGTTGCGAACCACGATCAGATCCTGGCGTCCGCTGTTGGTCAAGTCAGCAAAGAGCGCACAGGCAGTGCCGTCGAGAACGCCAACGCCGGCTCGCTCGGTGACATCGACGAAAGTTCCATCGCCTCGGTTTTTGTAAAGACGGTTAGGCAGGCCGGCGGACTGGCAAACATAGATGTCGTCCAGGCCGTCGCCGTCAAAGTCGCCGGTACACACGCCGTTGTTGCCGTAGATGTCGATGCCGCAGGCGCTGTCAAGAATCGTGCGCCAATGGTCGATTCCGAGGAGCATCTGTTTGCGATAGGAATCGACTTGTCCCAGTGCGGCTGCGGTGACATCGGCAAAGCCGGGACCGGTTAGACGGCTGCGCAACTCTGCCGCGGCCGACCAGTGGACAATGCGCCATTCGCCTTTGCTTGGTTGCTGCCAGCCAATGCTCCATTCGCCCGTGCGCTGTTCGCGCCGGCTGCTGTCCAAACGGCCGGTGATCTGGTAGTGCACCTGCGTGCGCACATGCAGCGGCGCGTCTGAGACGATCTCGATTGCATCCACTTGCAGATCGCATGATTCAATTTGAGTAAGCGGCGCCAGATAGCGCCCAAGTGCTGCAAGAAAGTCTTCGCTGCTCCTCGTAGTGGCGGCGGGAAAGAGAGCTCTTTCCGATTCGATCGGAGGTTCGGCACGAAGGATTTGGACGGTGGCGCGGTCCAGTTGTGCGCCTTCCAGGGTTCCCTCCAACCACTCCTTTGGGATGCCTAAATCATGCGCGCCAGCCTGCAGCGCAGCGGCCCAGCTATCGAGCAGATGTTCAAGTTCGAACGCGTATTTCTCCGCAATGAACTCGTCGTTGCCGGGCTGAATTCGGTTGAGGAACGGCTCAATGAAAGGGGCGTATCCAGAGCCCGATTGGATCAGGCAGGGCGTTTGCCGGTCGCCCGTTGCGGCTGCCCAGAGCCGGCGAGGAGCAACAGAAGACCAGAATGCACCAGCCATGCCCGCAACCTTGACAAACCCGCGACGCGAAATTCGCACTGCTTCCCCCCGCCCCATCACGCCTGCACCGCCGATAGCGCTGCCGCCATACATTGCCGGCCACGAGATTACCTTACAAATGAAACGGCATTTCAGGCAAAGCAAGTTTTTTGAGCGAGCTACAACGGGTCGGTTCCAACCGGGAGATGCGCGTGGATGACGGTACTTTGAGCCGTCTGAACTTACCGGGCTGGGCCGCGCGGCGGAGCAAGTCTGCGGCAGGGTGGCTGTGCTGGCGATCATGTGGCCATGTTCACTTGGCAGGGCGCTCGCCAGCCCACCCATCCTCATGTGGAATGGTGGGGCTCATCATTCCATCGAATTTCAGGCGAATCCACAAACCTGTTGACATTCGACCGATACTGCGCGAGGCTATAGGTGGACGATCAACAGGAGAGCAGACGTGCCGGAAACCAAATCGGATGTACTGCAGGGGACCCTCGATCTGATGGTGCTGAAGACCATTGAATCCATGGGGCAGTTGCATGGCTATGGCATCGCACGGCGAATCGAACAAGTGAGTGCGAACACCCTGAGCCTCAACCAGGGGACCATCTATCCCGCGCTTCTCCGCCTGCTGCAGCGGGGATGGGTCAAAGCCGAATGGGGCACATCGGAAACCGGCCGGCGCGCCCGATTCTATTCGCTGACCCGCAACGGGCGAAAGCAGATTGATCAGGAGACCGAGAACTGGGAGCGCATCGCCGCCACCATGACGCGCTTTCTTGCGCCGTCGAATTAGGAGCCGCCCATGGACATGGTCCGCAGCCTGCTACAGCATTTTCACAAATTGTGTAAGGTCATGGGTGCCCCACCTGGGAGCCGGGGAGCCCCCTGCGCCGGGCGCCGCGTCTTTGTTGTTGTGGCTAGGGCAGGAAGCGTGACGCCGGCACTACAGCAAAAGTGAAAATGCCCTAAGGCGCGAGAAACAATCAGGTGACCCCGCCTCCGCCCATCTACAATTGCCCCATCGCGAAAATGCCTGGGACACTGGCTACGAATCAACTGGGCTTCATTCCTCGCTGGCTGGAGTCTTCTGCCTCCGAGCGGGCAAACTACGCTCTTTTCCTCTCCGAGCTTTCCGATTTCCTCCACCTTCCGCGGCCCGAACCAAGCCGGGCCGACGAGGATGCCAACACCTACGTGATCGACAAAGCCGTGTTCTACAAGGAACTCGACGGCTCCATGACCACGAATTTCATCGACCTCTATAAGCGGAATTGCTTTGTATTGGAAGCAAAACAGGGCAGCGACCCGGTGCGGGAAGGGCTTGTCGCGCTTGCATCGCCGCTCATCCGGACAAGAATGTTTTCAGCTTCGTCCCCAACGAATTCATGTCTCGCGTCCAGCATTCCCAGACCACAAGGACCTCCCAGCCATCGCTGCGGAGCGCTCTGATATTCTCTCGGTCCCTCGTCGCGTTGCAATGTCGCTTTTGATCCCAATAGGCTTGATTACTGGCCGGTGACTTCCTGCCGTGCCGACAATTGTGCTTGTGCCAGAAGCAACCATGTACGAAGATGATCTTTTTGCGAGAGATGAAAGCTAAATCTGGCTTGCCCGGTAACCTTCTGGCGTGGAGCGCATAGCGGAAACCCATGGCGTGAACAAGTTTTCTGACGCGCAGTTCGGGCGACGTATTTTCGGACGCAACGGCGCGCATGCACTCGCTACGTTGAGCCGCACTGAGATTATCCACCAAGAGCGGTTCATTCCTCGACGGATTCGTCTATGGTCTGATCCGACTCTCCCGTCGGACTAGTTTCCACTGGTGCAATCGCCGGAAAGAGGACCTCGCCGTCAACCAGCCTCATCAACAGCTTGCCGCCCTTGTTGACGGTCCCATACGGGATGCTCTTTCGAAATCGCTGGTCCTTGTAATCTTCCGGTTTTGTAGGGAATTCGCCTAGCCATTTCCCGAAATATTTTTTTGAGAGTTCCGATCCGTGCATGAACCGAAGCTCTACCTTCTTTAGATTGTCAGAATATTCGAAAAATAAGTGCCCAACCGTTGAATCCTTAATCAGCTTTTCACGCCCTGAGTTCTTGTGATACTGGTACTCGTAACTGCCTCCGGTCTTGGCGGATTTCACCTCGTAATTTGTGAGATCGATGCCCGAGCAACTATGTACGAAGATGATCTTCTGCTATCTATGGGGAATGCTCCTACTTATGAACTTCGTTTCGATCTCGGCCCTCGTTTCTCCCTCAGCGGGCTAGATCGTGTCTTCGTAATCAGCCGCTAGTCGAAGCCACGCACCTTTCTCAGCCGCCTGCGTGGCGGCGTCAGCGACCGAACGACAGAGATTTGCATAAGTTCGTGCGACTTGCGCCCACTCTTGGCCGTCCTCGTTACGGGCGTCGATGTCGCAAAGATAGCCGTGCAATTCATTGAGCGCCTGGGCCATCACCCATTGAATTGTGGCCTGAGGCAGAAGTTCTGGGTTATACACGCTGCTGCTCCTTTTCATGGTGTGTTCGGGTTAGGCTGATCCGATTCCAGTGCTACACGGTTGTGGACCACGAAACCTGCACGACTACGGTTTGTCTTTTCGTGAATTGAAGTCCGCCCGACAATGGGTCCCGGAAAATCGAATGACGCGGGGTTTCACGAAAGTTTCTCACTACAAAGAGAAAGAATCGCTCCCCCAGTGTTGCGGCAACATCGTATTCTTTCGGCGTCATTGACAGGCTCCCTGTGTCTTCCCTCAAACCCTTCACCTCGACGGCGAGGAAATCGGATTGATGCGACTCCCGCCGCAATCGGAAGTCGTAACCGCATCCGAATCGCGTCGTGTTCTCTAGTTGAAGGCCCGCAAACATGGGGAGGCTTCCATGTACCGATTCGAAATACCGTTCGGCGGCGAGACCGGTCACGAGTCTCTGCGCGAACGCCGTTTCGTCTTTGGCTCTATCGCCGGCTGGTTCGGCCTCAACCGGCGGGTTGTTATCGAATCCAAAAAACGACCTCACCAATCCCGTAAATTCCGCGAAATCGAGTCCCTTGTACTCC
>DASZLF010000063.1:0-35771 GCA_035552555.1 Occallatibacter sp. | reverse complement strand
TGTTCCCGCCGGGTCTTCTTCGAGTAGCGTTGAAACTCCGCCTGATGGGCCAACGTCATCTGCCGCATGCGTGATCAATCTCCTCACTCCACATTACCCGCTGTAGTTGTGGACTGGGGAGTTCTTCAGAGGTTCCCTAAGAGAATCAAGGATGCCGTCAATCGGCTCAGCGACTTTCCGCTGTCGGGCAGGGCGGGCCGTATTCCGGAAACGCGCGAGTTGGTTATCCCTGGAACTTCCTACATCGCTGCATACACCATTCAACGCGACGAGGTGCTGATTGCTGCGGTGCTGCATGGACGGCGGAATTGGCCAGAGTCTCTTAAGGAACAGGCGGTAACTCCACAAGAAGAGCTCTCGGGACTACCCGAACTCCCCGAACATTTAGAATAAACACTGCCCCAATTTGCTCTTCGTTCGCTCCTGCGGACGGGAAAGTTTGTGCGTCCTTTTTTATGCATCGTTGGTCGAAACTCTTTATTCCCACTCTGCGCGAGGCTCCGGCGGATGCCGAAGTCGCCAGCCACAAGTTCCTGCTGCGTGCCGGCTACATTCGCCAGCTCGGCGCGGGCATTTACAACTACCTCTTCCTCGGGCAGCGCTCGCTCAACAAAATCATCGGCATCGTGCGCGAGGAGATGGACAAGATCGGCCAGGAGTTCTATCTCCCGGCGATCCTGCCCAAAGAACCGTGGGTCGAGAGCGGCCGCTGGACCGGCATGGGCGACAACATGTTCCGGCTCAAAGACCGCAAAGGCGCGGACCTCTGCCTGGGCATGACCCACGAAGAAATCATGACCCAGATTGCCCGCGGCGAGCTGCGCAGCTACAAGCAGTTGCCGCAAATCTGGTACCAGATCCAGACCAAGTTCCGCGACGAGCCGCGGCCCAAGTCGGGCCTGTTGCGCGTCCGCCAGTTCATCATGAAGGACGCGTACTCATTCGACATCGACCCCGCCGGCCTCGATGCCAGCTTCGATAAACACGACCAGGTGTACCGCGCCATCTTCACCCGCTGCGGGCTCAAGTTTGTCGCGGTGGAAGCAGACTCAGGCGCCATGGGCGGCTCGCAGTCGCAGGAGTTCATGGTTTACACCGACGCCGGCGAAGACCTCATCGCCAGTTGCCCCGTGTGCGGCTATGCGGCCAACCTGGAGAAGGCCACCTCGCGCCTGGCCCGCGTCACCGAAATGGAGCTCGCCGCGGCGAGCGACGGCATGCCGGAGCTTGTGGAAACACCGGGCTGCGCCGCCATCTCCGATGTCGCTGCGTTCTTCCATATCTCTCCGGCGTCGGATATCAAATGTGTTGCCTACATGGCGCTCAAGCACGGCACGGCCTCGAAAGGCGCCAGCACAAAAGATACCTGGCACGGCGTGGCGACATTCCTGCGCGGCGATCACCAGGTGAATGAAACCAAGCTGCTCGGCGCCCTGGGCGCCGCTGAACTGCGCACCATGCAGGCCGAAGAACTGCAGCAATACTTCAACGGCCCGGCTGGATACCTGGGCCCGGTGGGGTTGAAACACGACGACAAGCCGCTGGGCGAAGGACTTACGGTGATCGTCGACAAGTCGCTCGAAGGGCGCAGAAATCTCGTCTGCGGCGCCAACAAACTCGACTACCACCTGCGCAACGTCGTGCCGGCCCGCGATTTCACCTGGACCCTTACTGCCGATATCCGCAGCGTGAACGAAGGCGAAGCGTGCCCCACGACCCAGAACGGCCAGCCAGACGGCCAGCCCTGCGCCGGCAACCTCGTGGTGGGCAAAGCCGTCGAAGTCGGCCACATCTTCAAGCTCGGCTACAAATACTCTGAGTCGATGGGCGCGCGCGTGCTCGACCCCAACGGCAAGGAAGTGACGCCCATCATGGGCAGCTACGGCATCGGCATCGAGCGCATTCTGACCGCGGCGATCGAGCAGTCGAACGATGCCAACGGCTTCTGGCTGCCGGCGAGCATTGCGCCGTTCACCGCCGTCATTACAGTAACCAATATTGCCGACGCGGCACTGCGCGAAACCGGCGAAAAGCTGGCGGCAACCCTCGAAGCAGCCGGGATTGACGTGCTGCTCGATGACAGAGACGAGCGCGCCGGCGTCAAATTTAAGGACGCAGACCTGGTGGGAATCCCCTACCGCATCAACGTGGGCAAGAAAGCCGCCGGCGGCCAGGTGGAGTTGGTAACGCGCGCCACTTTGCACAGCGTGGACGTCGCGCTCGACCAGGTGGCGCACGAGTTGAACACGAAGATCGCCGAAGAAACCCTGCTGGAAGAAGTGAAAGAGTGAAGAAGTGAAGAAGTGAAGAAGTGAAAGAGTGGAAGAGTGAAGAAGTGAAAGAGTGAAGAAGTGAAGAAGTGAAAGAGTGAAGGAGTGAAAAAGCGAGAGAGTGAAATAGCGAAAGAACAAGAACGAAAGAACTGAAGGAGTGAAAAAGGGATAAAGCTCTGAAGCTGGTCCGCTGCTTGCTTTCACTCTTTCACTTATCCACTTTTTCACTCCTTCGCTCTTTCACTGACCACTGACCACTGACCACTGTTTCAAGGAGCAGCAATGGCGTTGAAGATCAAATTCAGAATGCCCACCACCGCCAATCACGGCTGGGCATCCGTGCTTCTGCGCATCGTATTGATCCTCATCGCGGCAGCGGCCATTACCGTGCTCAGCGTCGGCGGCTACTTCTACTTCAAGTACGAAGGCATCGTCGACGCGCGCCTCAAGCAGCCGCTGTTCGCCAATACGGCAAAAATCTATGCCGAGCCCCGCGAAGTGCGCCCGGGCCAGAAGATGACGGTTCGCCTGATCGCGGACGAGCTGCGCCAGGCGGGCTACTCCACCACCGGCGCGCAAAAGGACTCGCCTCTCGGCACCTATCGTCAACAGGACGAATCCATCAGCGTTCTTCCCGGCCCGCAGTCATATCACACCCAGGACGGCGCCACCATTCACGTCAACAACGGTTTTGTGGATTCCATTACCGACGACCACGGGCAGCCGCTGGCGAGCTACGAACTGGAGCCGCTGCTGATCACCGGTTTGAGCGAGGACGCCAACCGCACCAAGCGCCGGCTCGTCACTTACGACCAGATTCCGCAAAACCTGGTGCAGGCGGTGCTGGCCATCGAAGACCGCCGTTTCTTCGAGCACAGCGGCGTCAATTACTACCGCCTGGCGGAAGCCGTGTTTCGCGACGTGACCACGGGACAGAGGCAGCAGGGCGGTTCCACGCTCACCATGCAGCTGGCGCGCGGGTTCTTCCTCACTCCTGAAAAGCGGATCAAGCGCAAGATCATCGAGATCGTCATCACCTTTCAGCTCGAACACCGCTTCAGCAAGAAGCAGATCTTCGAGATGTATGCCAACGAAATCAACCTTGGCCAGCGCGGCAGCTTTTCCATCAACGGATTCGGCGAAGCCTCGCAGGCATACTTCGGCAAGGATGTGCGCCAGCTTGACCTGGCGGAATGCGCGCTGCTGGCAGGAATGATTCAGCGTCCAAACTACTTCACGCCCTTCCGTCATGCCGACCGCGCCATTGAGCGGCGCAACCTGGTGCTGGACTCGATGGTGGAAACCGGCGCCATCACCAAGGACGAGGCGGAGCGCGCCAAGGAAGAACCGCTGCACCTGGCCACCGCCAGCGTGGATGCCAGCGAAGCTCCTTACTTTGTCGACCTGGTGCACGATCAGCTTTTGCAGAAGCTGGGCGAGCGCGATACCGATCTGCAAGGTCTGCACATTTATACTTCGCTCGATCCCGATCTGCAGCGCGTGGCTACGGCCGCCGTGGACAGCACCATCCACATCGTCGATGAGCGGGTGGACAGGCTGCACGCGCGCGACCGCAAGCTCGGCGTGCCTTACATCTATCCCCAGGCGGCCCTGGTGGCGCTCAATCCGCACACCGGGCAGGTGCTGGCGCTGGTGGGCGGACGCAGTTACGGCAACTCCCAGGTGAACCACGCGGTTGCGCACCGTCCCACGGGATCCATCTTCAAGCCGTTCGTGTACGCTTCGGCCTTTGCCACCGCCGTTGAGGGCACCCCACTGCAAGGCCAGGAAAAGCTGTTCTCGCCGGTGACCATGCTCAACGATCAGCAGACCACTTACGAGGTGGGCGAAAAGGAATATACGCCGCGCAACTACCAGGGCGAGTATTACGGCGAGATCACCGCGCGCTACGCGCTCATGCGATCGGACAACAACGCTACCATCTCGCTGGCATCCATGGTCGGGTTCGATCGCGTGGCGGCGCTGGCGCGCGAGGCGGGAATCAAGAGCGCGCGCGGCACCCCGTCGGTAGCCATTGGGTCCTACGACGCCTCGCCTCTCGACATGGCCGGCGCCTACACCGTCTTCGCCAATGGAGGCATGCACATCGATCCGTGGATGGTGGCCAGCGTACGCACCGCCACCGGCGACGTCATTTCCGATTACACGCCAACCACCAAGCAGGTGCTCGATCCGCGGGTGGCCTACCTCACCACCAATATGCTGGAAGCCGTGCTCAACGGCGGCACCGCGGCCAGCGCGCGGGCCAGGGGATTCAAAGCGCCGGCGGCCGCCAAGACGGGAACAAGCCACGATGCGTGGTTCGCCGGCTATACCAGCAACCTGCTCTGCATCGTATGGGTGGGCAACGACGATTACACCGATGTGAAAATTCAGGGCGCCGACGCCGCCGCGCCCATCTGGGCGGAGTTTATGAAGAAGGCCGTCGAGCTCCCACAGTATTCCGATACCAGAGTGTTCACGCCCCCGGAGGGAGTGGAGGTGGTGAACCTCGACAAGACCACCAATCTGCTGGCCGACGGCGCCTGCCCCAACGACTACACGGCGGCGTTTCTCGACGGCACCGCGCCCACCGATACCTGCGATCATCCGCCGGATCATCGCAACATCTTCCAGAAGATGTTTGGGATCGGATCACCGAAGCCAGGCAACTAAAGCAAATTCAGAGTTGGTGGATTTGCACAGGGGCTGTGAAGTCGTGCCCTGACACAAGGCCTCGTCTGGGATACCCCTTTGGTTCGAACACTTCCCACCTTCGGGCATTCGGCGGCGGGGGGCGCCCCGATGCAAAAAAATATTTCCGCTGCGATGAGTTTCGTTGTATACCTATTCCTACTAGATCCTAGTTAGAAAATTGAAAACTTATGGATGGCCCCCACCATGCCTTTAAAAGCTCTCTGTCTATTCGCGTGCCTGCTTTTCGCTGGCGTCGCAAGTGCCCAGAACGTGCCACGTTCCTCTCACGTCTGGATGATTACCGAAGAAAACCACAGCTATGAAGATGTAGTCGGCAACTCACAAATGCCTTACTACAATCAACTTATTGATCAATACGGATTGGCTACGCAGTTCTATTCCGATCAGCATAGCTCTCTTCCCGCATTGATGTGGCTTGTGGCCGGGGCGCCGGTTGAAACGAATAACGACACCACTTCATGCCAGCACACCCACGACAATGTCGTCCGCGAACTCTTGAAGTACGGCTACACCTGGCGGTCCTATCAGGAGAAGTTGCCCTATGCCGGATTCCAGGGTCTTTACAGCGCGGACGATCTCTACTATCGCCGCCACAATCCGCTGATCGACTTCACTGACGTCTGCCCCGGAACTGGCCAGGACATCATGAGCGTTCCCTACCCCCAAATGGCAGCGGATTTCACCCTTGGCCTAACGGTCAACTACGCCTACATCACTCCGGATAAGGACGACGACGCTCACAACGGCACTCTCGCGGCCGCGGATCAGTGGCTTCAGGCGAACCTTCCAGCGATTCTTGCCCGGCCCGAATTCGGTCCGGGAGGCGATGGCATTTTATTCATCGCGTGGGATGAAGGCAAATCAACAGATGACCGTTGTTCCGCCACGGTTTTAACGGGCTGTGGCGGCCGTGTTGCCACTCTGGTGATCGGACCCCAGGTGAGTCCCGGCTATAAGTCGACGATTACCTATCATAGCGAGAACCTGCTGAAGACAGTGTGTGCGGCAATGGGCTTGTCAACCTGTCCTGGCGCCGCACAGAATGCCTCGCCCATGGCTGACTTTTTCAACACCTCAACCGCCAGCCCCACCAACAGCGTCGTTATTTCAAATCCAGGAAATGGAGCGACTATCGTTGGAGCCGTCCATCTTATGGCCACCGCTTCGGAAAGCCAGACCGTGAGCCAGACACAGGTCTGGGATAACGGTGTAAAGCTTGGCATATATGGGACTCAGATCGACGTCATCTATAACCTCGCGCCTGGGAGCCATACGACGACGGTAACCGATCTGGATACCTCCTACAAAGTCATCCACAAAGCCTCCGTGACATATAGCGTGCAGGCGTTGGTCGATGGGGTGCAGATCATATCGCCTGATCCCAATGAAACGTTTCCTACCTCGACGGTGCACATCGTTGCTCAAGCAAATGAGTCCGTAGCCGTAAGCCAGATGCAGGTCTGGGATAACGGCGTCAAGCTTGGCAGATATTCCGGGGCGGACGTAAACGAATACTTCACCCTTTCGCCCGGATCGCACACAGTAACGGTGACCGACCTCGACAGCAACTACAACGTGCTTCACTGGTCCAGCGTCAGCTACTCCGTGCAGTAGGCTGCTGACGAACTCAGGGCAAAAGAGGCTGGAAAGGGTACTCGGACCAGCGAGCAATCACGGCCTCCACGTCCTCCTGCCTGACAGTATTGGAACCTATTTCATCAAGGTGGTACTTTTCGCGAAGGGCGCGCAGGTTCTCGCGCTCCTTTTTTTCCTCTTCCGAGTAGAATTTGGCCTTTTCGAACTCGTGATTGCCGATTGCGGAGTCCATGCGGTGCACGATGAACCTGATCCGCTTTTGGCTCTCGCGGATTTCTTCGGGCATAGCGGCCTGGCGCAGCTTGACGCAAACGGCGGCTGCATCGATCAGTTCGAGCGCCTTGCCGGGAAGCGCGTGGTCGCGGAGGTAACGGTCGGCCGATTCCACCGCGCACCGCAACGCTTCGTCGGAATAGCTCACCTCGTGAAATGATTCGTATCGCGCCTTGCGGGCATTGAGGAAGCTGAGCGTTTCGTCTTCGTCGAGTGGACGAATGAATACGGCGCGATAAACATCTCGCAGCCAGGGAGCGACATGCAGGCATTCCTCGTAGTCGCTCTGCGTGCTGGTAGCAATGCAACGGATTTGATCCTGGTGTGGCGAGTCTCTGATGATTCCAGTCGCGCGCCCGGCGCAGGATATGAACCCCGGCTCAAGCAGGGAACGCAGATCACCCACGAAGACAATCGCGCCTGGTTCGTCAGCGACCTTTTGTATGGCGCGGCCTGCCATCGCACCTGAGGCAAGCTGCCTGTCAAAGACCAAGACTCGCTTGCCGGTGAGTTGTGAAGGCGCCGAACCATCCGCAATTCGCTGCGCTAAAGCCTCGACGATCGCCGTCTTGCCTGCTCCGGGTTCGCCCACGAGCACCAGGTTGCCGTTCTGAAACTTACTTAGGACCTCAATCGCAGCTTCAACTTCCAGGTTCCTGCCAATCACGGGCTCAAGTTGCCCCTCTAACGCGGCCTGTGTGAGGTCGCGGATCTCGCTCGCGGCGACAGCCTCGGCTGCACGCCTCTCTTCCACGACGTGCGGAGCCTTGGCAAGCTCATCCCGAACCACCTGCAGATTGATTTCCCTCTCCTTGAGTATCTGCGCGGCAAAACTGTTCTCTTCTCGAAGCAAGCCGAGAAACAGATGTTCCGTGCCGATGTGTTTGTGGCCCAGGCGTTCCGCTTCTTCGGCCGCGTAGGCCAGCACCCGCTTGCACTCATTGGAGAGCGGCAGATCGACGCTGGTGGAAATCTTCTCGCGGACGATCGCGTGCGCCTCAATTTGTTTGTGGATGGATTCAAACGAACCCAGGGAGCGCAGGAAGCGGTTGGTCAGTGCTTTGTCTTCGCGGAGCAGGCCAAGCAGCACATGTTCGGTTTCAATGTAAGGCGAGCCGAACTGGCTGGCTTCGTAGCGCGCAAAGAAGATGACGCGGCGAGCTTTCTCGTTATAGCGTTCGAACATCCTGCGCTCCTTTGCTGGGGGAATTGATCAGCCTAGTGTACTAAGGGAAGGGCGGAACAAGGGATGGGGATGTTTACTGGATAGTACATTTTGGCATTTTTTGATGGGTTGGGTCGAAGGGTTGTCTTCGCCTTATATTCGTCTTTCGTTCGGGTTCAGGGCGAAAGTTGTCTTCGCGTCGGTTTGGGATGTATACGGTTGATTGCAATGCGCATAGTTGACTACGCCTCGAATTCTGGCTGCGGCGAATGGGGGCGTAATTGTATTATTTTTCTGGTTACGGGGTATGAAAGTTGGCTTTGGGGCGGCCAACGGGCTGGGGACGGCGGGGGACGCCGCTGAGAGCAGCGCGCGCGGCGGAGACGAGTTGGAGTCCGTCGAGTTTGAGCAGGATGCCGATGGCCATGGCGTGGCCCACGCAGGCGATGAAGGCGCGGATGTTGCCCTCGGAGGTGAGGAAGGGCATGGCGGTGCAGTAGGCTTTGGCGCCTTTTGTATCTGCGGCGCAGTCGGTGGCGCCCCGGGCTTTTTCTGCGGCGAAGGCCTGGTGGTAGGCTTTGCGGCAGTTGAGGACGGCGGCTTTGAGGGACAGGATGGGCGTTTCCGACGGCGCGGAGGAGGAGGTTTCATCCTGATCCTCGAGTTCGGGCTCTTCGATGGGAGGGGCGGCGGCCTCGGCTGAGGTGAAGAGCGGGACTGCGGTGGTTTGGGCGGATTCGGCGATGGGTTCGGGCATGGGGGTCCTCACTTTCAGGGCAAAGAAATGCCCGCCTGGAGCCCGGCGGGCAGTGTTTTGCTTATCTATTTAAAGAGGCTAGCAGAACGCGAGAATAAACCGGCAAGATTTCAAGAAATATTTTCTCTTTGTTTTCAGCGGGTTAGATTGGTTTTCCACAGGGAGGGGGCTTGACAAGATTTCCACAGGGAGAAAAACAGGGGTAGGGAGTTGTGAGAAGAAAGCGGTTGGGTTTGACCTTCAGCTTTCAGCTCTCAGACTTGGTGGCTCTTCGTGTGTTTGTAGTCCTATAGCGCCTTTCAGTGGGGTGCTCACGGTCAGGGCCGAATCTTGTGGTTTCCCACCCTCGCGCCAGAAAAAAGGCGCGAATATGGGGCACGGAAGACTCTTGTCGGGCCGGCTTAGCGTGGTCTGTTCGCTGGTTTTTTACCCGTCTACATCGGTGCCGTCGGGCATGGGTTGGCATTGAGGACACCAGAATGTTACCCGGGCGTCGAATCCCTGGAGGCGGCGGCGAATGCGCTCGCCGCATTTGCGGCACGGCTCGCGGTTGCGCCCGTATACCCATAGGCTCTCCGTTGGATCGGACTGATGCGTAGTGCGCCGGCCCGCGCCTCGCCAGGTGACAATGGTGTCCCCGGAATCCTCCATGACATTTGCCCGAAGTTGCTTGCGAGAGATCGCAATCGCCTCGCGCACCTGGGCTTCGGATAATGTGCGAACTTTGCGAAACGGGTTGAGCCCGGTGACAAAGCAAACTTCCGACTTGAAGACATTGCCCACTCCGGCCAGCACGCGCTGATGCAGCAGCACGTCGCCAATCTCTTCGTCGGCCTGCGACCTCACGCGCATCACGGCCGCTTCCGCGTCAAATTCCCCACTCAGCAGATCGCTCTTGGGCACCGGAAACCGCGGATCGCGCGCCAGCGATTGCGCGGTGTGCATCTCCGCCACGGGCACATTGAAACCGATGGCGTGATACTCGCGGTTCTCGATCACGATGCGCGCAGTCCGCGGCGGCTTCTGCCAGCGCTCACCGGGCCGGTAGATGTGCCAGCTCCCGCTCATCAGCATGTGCGTGGCCAGCGTCGCCCCGCCGGAGAAATGCATCAGCAGCCACTTGCCCCGCGACTCCACATCCTCCACGCTCTGGCCGGTGAGCGGCGTGTCGTCGTGATACCGCGTCAGCAGCGGATAGGTGGAGCGAAACGCGGTGATGGTCTTTCCGCCGAGCGCCCGTCCCAGCGCCCGCGCCGATCGAAATATGGTGTCCCCTTCAGGCATAAGCTTCCCTTCCAAAATAGCAAAGGCTCCGGGTAATCACGCCGGAGCCTTTGCCTTGTGGGGGCCCAAATCTGGACGCCGCCTGCGAAGCTGTTTTCATCTTACTGGATCTCCGCTTCTCTCGCATCATTTCGTGCCATCGGCAGCATTATGCGGCGCAAATGCATCCCCAGCGGTCCGGGATGAAATCCCGCATCCATGAGGAATCGCGCCATGGGATGCGCCTCCACCGGCTGCCCGTTGATGGTGGTAATCAGCACGCCCTGGTGGCGATCCGCATGCATGCGCTCCTGCCCGCGCGAGCACAAAAAATGCGCCAGCCCCGCGGCCGCCTGAGAGCGCTCCGGCTCCTCCGCGGGAAGAAAGACCAGCAGGTTCGGATTGCCGCGCCGCAGCCACGCCACCAGTTGCCCATTGCGCAAAATCACCTCCGCATACGATGCGCGGGTCAACACGCGCGGCGCAGACTCCGAGTCTTCCTCCGCTACCGGCAGATCGGGCCAGCGCAGCACACTCCCATACGGGTTCGCAGGATCGGAGGCGGCAAGCTGCACGAATTCCGGCTTTTCCGCGGCCGGCGTATTGCGCAACTGGCGCAGCAGATCGACGGCGGCCGGCAGAGCGAACTGGGTTGCGCCCAGGCCCGCGACGAAGTAGCCGCGCCGGATTCGACCGCTTTCTTCGAGAGCCTTGAGCACGTCGTAAACCGCGCTGAATCCGCCGGGAATGCTTTCCGCGGCGGCGTGCTCGCGCATCAGCACACCGTAGCGATTGAGGAGTTGCAACGCCAACGCGTGGCTGCGCTCCGTCGCGCTTATCTGGTCCCTTGGTCCCTCGTTCCCTTGGTCCCTGCTTCCCGGCAGCAGCGACCATCTTCCCTGCGCATTCGGCGGCGTGGTGCGGCGCGAGCGAAACACTGCGCCCGTTTGGTGCGAACGCCGCGAGGTACGCGTGTCGGGCCGCGCGATGTAGGCGCGCAGCGCATGCAATGAATCGTTGGTGATGAGGCCGCGCCACACCAGGCTCCACAGCGCATCGATCGTCTCGCCCGGATATCCGCCGCCCACCGCCTGGTGCAGCGGATCGAAGAAGCTCGCACCCGCCGACTCCAGCAGCGCCACCAGCTTCTCTTCGCGCTCACTCAGCGGCTCCGTCAACGGCCGCGCCTGCCCCAGCAGCGGCAACTTGTCCGCAAGATAGAGCGCAATGCGCCCATCGCGCTCGCCCAGCGGCTCCACTCCCGCCCACGCCACTTCGCCCGCGGCAATCAGAGTATCCAGCCCGGCCGGCTCATACCCCGCAATGCGCGCCGGCAAGATCGACGATTCGAGCAGCGAAACCGGCAACGGCGCGCCCTGCAGGTTTTCAATCACATCGAGCAGCGCATCCAGATGCCCAGCCCCGCTGCGCCGCGGCGCCAGCAGTCCCTGCCAGTGGGTGAGGAAGCGCGCCAGCGTGTGTTGCTCCACCGGCTCCACTTCCCGCCTCAGGCGGGCCAGCGACTTGCGCCGGATCTGCCGCAAAATCTCCGCATCGCACCACTCGCGATGCAGACCGCCGGGCAGGAAACCGCCTTCGAGCGCGCGCCCGTCCAGCGCCAACTGCCGCAACACGCTCTCCACATCCGCCGCTTCGAGCCCGTAGCGATCGGCGCACGCGCGCGCCGTAAATGGCCCATGGGTGCGCGCATAACGGCGCACCAGCTCCAGCACCGGATGCGCGACCGGCTCCAGCAGCGACACGGCCAGACCCGGCGGCAGCGGAACTCCCAGCGCATCGCGATAGCGCGCCGCATCCTCCGCGGCAATCAGCCTTCGCTCGCCGGCAATGCGCAATTCCAGAAGCCGCCGCGCGCGAACCAGCCGATCCACATGCTGCAGCAACTCCGGCGAAACCACCCTGCGCCCCATCTCCTCGCGCGTCAGATCGCCCAGCTTGAGGCAGAGATCGTGCATGCCGTCCGCCGAACGCGCGCGATAATTCTCCGCCAGGCACTGCGCCGTTTCCTCCACCTCGGCAATCACATCCGCATCGAGCAGCTCGCGCAGATCGGCCTCGCCGAGAATCTCGCGCAACTGGTCCTGGTCGATGGTGAGCGCCTGCGCCCGCCGCTCGGCCAGCGGGGCATCGCCGTCATAAAGAAAATTTGCCACGTAGCTGAACAGCAGCGACGACGCAAACGGCGATGGCTTCTTTGTGTCCACCACGTGCACGCGCAACTGCCGCTGCTCGATGGCGCGCAGTGTTTCAATCAGCGCCGGCATATCGAACACGTCGCGCAGGCACTCGCGATACGCCTCCAGCAGCAGCGGAAACGACGGATAGCGCGAGGCCACGCTGAGCAGATCGTACGATCGTTTGCGCAACTGCCACAGCGGAGAGCGCTGGTCGGCGCGCCGCCGCGGCAACAGCAGCGCGCGCCCCGCTGCCTCGCGAAAACGTCCGGCAAACAGCGCCGTCGATCCAAGCTGCCGCAACACCATCTGCATGGCTTCGCCCGACTCCACCATGATCCAGTCGGGATCGGGCGGCTCTTCGGTGTCGGGAAAACGCAACACGAATCCGTCGTCGCCCCACAGCGTCTCCACCTCGGGGCTGCCGGCCGCGGTCGCCGCGGCGACCCGCGCGCTCACCGCCATCGCCCACGGAATATGAATGCGGCTCCCGAACGGCGTGAGCACGCACACCCGCCAGTCACCCAGTTCATCGCGGCAGCGCTCGATCACAATGTTGCGGTCGTCGGGAACCTGGCCTGTCGCGGCCTGCTGGTCCTCAAGAAACTGCAGCATGTTTTCCGCGGCATTAGGATCGAGATCGTGCTCCGTAACCAGCCGCGTCAGCGCGGCCGCCTTGGGGAGCGCGCGCATTTCGCGCACCAGCGCCCCGATGCGCCGCCCAAACTCCAGCGGACGCCCCGGCCCGTCGCCCTTCCAGAATGGCATCTTTCCCGGCTCGCCCGGAGCAGGCTCGACCAGCACACGGTCGTGCGTAATGTCCACAATGCGCCACGTCGATGCGCCCAGGATAAATGTCTCGTTGGGATGCGACTCGAACACCATCTCTTCATCGAGTTCGCCCACGCGAACCGACTTGCCCTCGCTATGCGCGAGAAACACGCCATACAATCCGCGATCGGGAATGGTTCCGGCATTGAGAATGGCCAGCCGTGCCGCGCCATCCCGCGCGGTCACCACGTTGCGGATGCGATCCCAGGTAAGCCGCGGCCGCAGTTCGGCAAACTCATCGGAGGGGTATCGCCCGCTCAACAAATCGAGCACGCCATCGAACGCGGTGCGGGTAAGGCCGCCAAAGGGAGCGGCGCGACGGACAAGATCGTATAAATCATCGACGCTGACTTCGGGCTTGGGTTCGGTCTCGTACAACTGATTGGAGGAGGCTGGTGGAGTATTGTCGCCTCCCACCCTTGCGGCAGAAAAAAGCCGCAAAGATGGGGCACGGAGATTTTGCTTACGGACGCGCGTTTTTTTCGAGCAGTTAGGTGCGGCTGTCGGCGGGTGCGCCACGATGGCTACCATCTGCTGCGCCAGCACGTCCAGCGGATTGCGCGGAAAGCGCGTGGATTCGATATGCCCTTCGTGCATGGCGCGCGTCACCGCGGCGCAGGCCACCAGGTCGGCGCGATATTTGGGAAACAGGATGCCTTCGCTCACCGCATCCACGTGATGGCCGGCGCGGCCGATGCGCTGCATGCCGCTGGCCACCGACGGCGGCGCTTCAATCTGGATCACCAGGTCGACAGCGCCCATGTCGATGCCGAGTTCCAGCGTGGACGTGGCGCACAGCGCCTTGATCTGCCCCGCCTTCAACTGCTCTTCAATCACCGCGCGCTGATGTGCCGCCAGCGAACCGTGATGCGCGCGCGCAATCGGCTCGCCGGCCAGTTCATTGAGCGCGCCGGCCAGCCGCTCCGCCACCTGCCGGCTGTTCACAAACAGAATGGTGGAATTGCGCTCGCGGATCAGCTCAAGCAGCCGTGGATGAATCGCGTTCCAGATGGAGACTCGCCGCGGAGTCTGCGATGCCGGCCCGCTGGGAATTTCCTCCATGGTGTTGAGCCGCGCCATGTCTTCCACCGGCACTTCAATCCGCAGCCGCAGTTGCTTGCGCGCGCTGGCGTTCACGATGGTGACCGGCCGATAGCGCAGCGGCAGGGACCAAGGGACCAAGGGACCAAGGGAGGCCAGGTCAGAGTAGCTTTCCTCTACAGCGCTGCCGGTTTGGAGTTCGCTCGTTCCCTCGGTCCCTTGGTCCCTTGGTCCCTCAACTTCCACGCCCCCGAGAAACCGCGCCACCTCCTCCAGCGGCCGCTGCGTGGCCGAGAGTCCGATGCGCTGCAGCGGCCGCTTCACCAGCGCCTCCAGCCGCTCCAGCGTCAGCGCGAGGTGCGCGCCGCGCTTGGTCGGCACCAGCGCATGAATCTCATCCACAATCACCGTATCCACAGTGCGCAGAACCTCGGCGGCCTGCGACGTGAGCAGCAGATAGAGCGACTCGGGCGTGGTGATGAGGATGTCGGCCGGATCGCGAAGGTAGCGCGCGCGCTCGCGGGGCGGAGTGTCGCCGGTGCGGACATGAATCGAAGCCTCGTGGAACGGTACGCCGCGGCGGCGCGCCATGTTGGCGATACCGGTCAGTGGAGAACGCAGGTTGCGCTCCACATCCACTGCCAGCGCCTTCAGCGGCGAGACATAAACAATCCGCGTCCCCTTCGTAGTCCCGCCCTTCGGCTCCCTTGTTCCCTCGGTCCCTTGTTCCCTGCTTTTCTGGTCCCTGCTTTGCAGCATCAGCCGATCGAGGCACCACAGAAACGCCGCAAGCGTCTTGCCCGTGCCCGTCGGCGCCAGGATCAGCGCGCTTTCTCCGCGCGCAATCACCGGCCATCCCATGCGCTGCGGCGCGGTAGGCGAGTCGAACACCGCCTTGAACCACTCCGCGGTCACGGGGTGAAAACAGGCAAACGGATCAACCTGCAATTTGCCGGTTTCTGTAGGGTGAGGCGGGCGAGGCAGCATACTCATTCAGCATAACGCCCCAGGGGGAGAAGAATGTGCGAAACTCGGGGAATGCACGCGGCGTATCTTTTCGCCGATTAGATCGAGCGTAAGCCGCGGCTTCACTGATTCACTCCTTCACTCGTCACTGAACCAAACCGTCCGGCCACATATAATCGACCCATGCCCGAAACTCAGAAGCCAGTGAACATGGAAGCCCTGAAAGCGCTGGTGCGCACGGTGCCCGATTTCCCCAAGCCGGGAATCCTGTTTTACGACATCACCACCTTACTCAAAGATAAGACAGGGTTTGCCAAGCTGATTGATGCCCTGGCGGCGCACTATATCGAGCTCAAAATCGACCTGGTGCTGGGCATCGAGGCGCGCGGATTCATCTTTGGGCCGGCGCTGGCTTACCGTTTAAACGCAGGATTTGTGCCGGTGCGCAAGCCGCGCAAGCTTCCTGCGCCGGTGGCGCGGGTGACCTACGACCTCGAGTACGGCACCGATACACTGGAAATCCACCTCGACGCCATCCAGCCCGGCCAGCGTGTGGTGCTGGTGGACGACCTGCTGGCCACGGGCGGCACCATGGAGGCTACGGTGAAGCTGGTAAAGCAGTTAGGGGGCGAAATCGCCGGCCTCGCCTTCGCCGTGGAGCTGGATTTCCTCAAGGGCCGCGAGCGTTTTCCAGAGTACGACGTGTTCAGCCTTCTGCACTACGACGAGTGACCGCGGCGGGTAAGATGTGCAGGCTGCGTCGCCTGCCAAGCCGCTTCGCCTACCAGGCGCCGTCGATGCGGAACGCGGTGAGCTGTTCCGCTTCAGACTGGTCGAGGTAGTGTTCGATGACCTGGTCGACGCGGCTGCCCCGCGGCCCTCGGCGGAGGCTGGAACGCAGCTCATTGAGGTCGTCAACTGAGCCGGATGCAACCACTTCCACGTCACCCTCCTCGGTGTTGCGGACCCACCCGCGCAAATCGAGTTCGCCGGCCTCGCGCTGCACAAACCAGCGAAAGCCGACCCCCTGCACGCGCCCGCGAATCAGAAAATGAAGAACCATCGCCAAGGCCAGTTTGGCAGATGGGTGTTGCAGCTTGCAATGCGGGAGAAGCGGGAACAAGGGACAAGGGGACCGAGGGAACAAGGGAACAAAAGAACAAACGACGAGAAAAGAAAAAAGCGGGGGAGCAACTCTTCTGGCTATGTCCGCCATCGAACTCATCACGGTATCTTTATAACCGGGGTGGTTTCTATCTATGCGGTTTGCGGTTCTCTCCAAGGGCATCTTGCGCGGCATGGGCCGCGAGGTCGGCTGCGAGCTGCTGGCCACTAAAACGGTTCTTCCTGACGCCACACGTCCTGTTTATTCCCATTGCGCCATTATTGAAGCTCCCAGCGATCTTCCCGACGGGGACTACGAGGTGGAGTTTGCCGGCGAGGTCGCGGTGACCAGCCTGCATCAAGGCAATTGGGTCGTAGGTCGGCTCCTGCCCCATACCTACTCCGAGGCGGCGGCGTTTTATGCGGCGGAAGCGACGCGGGCAACCGCAACATCGGCCCCCGAGATCCGCAGGCAGTCTGTCAACCGGCCCAAGACTACTGCCGGTTCCGGCGGGTCGTAAGCTTCGCCGCGCCGCAATTTCAGCAAAAAGCCACGAGCTTTACAGGATGCGGAAAAGCTCGTTCATCGAGTCGCAAAGGGAAACCATCCCTCGGCGGCTAAAGCCGGGTTCGATTCAGGGCAGTTATCGGCACGACTAAAGTCGTGCCCCTTCAAACATGGCGATGTAAAGTCGAGCCCTTTCAAAACGATGTAAAGTCGTGCCCTTTCAAACATGGCGATGTAAAGTCGTGCCCCTTCAAAACATGGCGATGCGGCGAGTTTTTCCTCAGCCTGTTTAGCCGTGCCGCAAGTTCAGCGAAAAGGCACGGGCTGAAGTTCCCGAGGGAAGGGATGGGGCTTGTTCCGAGATTCCCTAACGCTCAGGCGGCCTCGTCGTTGGCCAGGCCGTAGCAGGCTTTGGCGTGATGAAGGAGGGCGTTCAGCGCCTCCAGGGCGTCCTCCTTGCTCTTCTCCACCTGGTCCTCGCCGGGGAGGTTCTCAATCCGAGACAGGGAAGCGGATGCCGAGCGCGCTGCCAACAGGAACTGGTTCAGCTTTAGCCAGTAAAACTCCTTCAATACTTCACATGTATGGCAATACTCCCGGCCCATGGACCATCCTCCAAATTCATATATCTACCAAGGGCAAGGCGCATGCTTTTTATGGGGTCATTCAGTATTTCGAGCCGGACGAAAGTGAAACGCTTTATCCGCAATGGTACGCGGTGGTACGCCCCTCTGAGCGGTTAGGTGCACAGGGGGAGAAAGAAGGTTGCTTGCTGTGTCGCAAAGCGGACGGAAAAGGGATTAGGGGTTAGGGATTAGGGATTAGTCCATGATTCTCTGTCGCTCGGATCCCCTGGTCCCTGCCATCCTGGTCGCTTGCTAATCCCTAATGCCTAATCCCTAATCCCTAATCCCTAATGCCTCACCCGCGATCCCTCGGGGTCGCGCAGCCGGGCCAGCAGTTCCCTGGGGTGGAGGGGGCGGTCGAGCAGCTCGAATCCCAGCCGCTGGATGGTGTGGCGGTTGGAAGTGCTGAGGCTGGCGGCGGTGAAGAGGATGATCCGGCACTCGGGGTGCAGCTCGCGCACCCGGACAGCCGTATCGACTCCGCTGACGTGACGCATTTTTACATCGGCGAGGATGATGTCCGGCCGGTTGGTTTCAAGCCACTCCACGGCCGATTCGCCGCTGTAGAGCGCGTGGGAATCGAATCCGTTGAGCTTGAGAATGGCCGCCAGGGTGTCGGCGGTCATCTGTTCATCGTCCACAACCAGCACTGTCGGTTTGTCAGCGGACTTCATCGTGCGCTCCCCTTGATGGTGCGCTCCCTGGGGCGGTTTTCCCATAGATGCGAAGCAGGGGACGGAATGATGCCTGGAACGCAGGGAACAGGGGAACAAGGGACCAAGGGACCAAGGGATTGGGTATCAGGGATTAGGGATTAGGTCCCCACCGTCGATGCCCGGCGGAGGATGAAACGTGCCGGAGGCGCGCCGTTCGTTCCCTTGGTCCCTTGGTCCCTTGTTCCCTCGTTCCCTTGGTCCCTGTCTCAATGAATCATCTTCAGCGTCCGCTTCCATCGCGTTTCAGTGAAGAAATGCAATGCCACGTGACCCATCCAGGCGATGCGGCTTCCGATGCTGGTCTGGTTGTACTGATCTTCGGGGGTTTCGAAAGACCAGTAGTTGAACAGCGGGCGGCCGATGATGTTTTCGCGGGGAACGAAGCCCCAGTAGCGCGAATCGAGCGAGTTGTGGCGGTTGTCGCCCATCATGAAGTACTTGCCGGGGGGAACCACCAGGTCGCCGTTCTCGATGTGGTTGGGGAAGTCGATGGCCCAGGATTCCGGGGTTGCGCCGGGCTGGGCGGTCGGCGCAGTGGCGGGAAACTCGTCGAGGAACACCGGATCGATGGCGGGCCCTCCCGGGATGGCCGTGGGCCGGACCGGCTGGACCACTCCGTTGACGTAAACCACCCCGTCGTGGAGGTGGATGTGGTCGCCGGGAATGCCGACGCAGCGCTTGACCAGGTCGAGGTACTGATATTCGCCGTTGACCTCGTCGGGCACCGGCTTGATAAAGACCAGGATGTCTCCGTTGCGGGGTTCGCGGTAGTGGACCAGGGGCATCGATTTGGCGGGCGGGGCAAAGGTAATGCGATCGACGAGCAGGTGGTCGCCGATGAGCAGCGTGTTCTCCATGGAGCCGGAGGGGATGACGTAGTTCTGGCCGAGGAAAGTAAGGATAAACAAGCCGATGACGAGGATGGAGCAGATGCTGGCGACGGCCTCGTAGAGGGTTTCTTCCACGGGTTTTGAAGCGGCTTCGGTGGTGTCGGGCTCGGTGGCGATGGCGGTATTTTTCCTATTCATCCTGTTGGCTCGTTCTCTTTGGCTCGTTCTCTCAAACCCGGCTTCCGAGCAGGGGCTAAAGCCCAACACATTTTGTGGCACTCATCGGCGCGACTAAAGTCGTGCCCCTACGCGTTTGTTTCAGCAAATGCATGTACGTCGGATATTGGCAATTTCTCACTCCTGGGTGGGCGGTTGCAGGGGCTAAAGCCCAACACATTTTGTGGCACTCATCGGCGCGACTAAAGTCGTGCCCCTACTCGTTTGTTTCAGCAGGCTGTGAAGTCGCGCCCTTACGCGTTTGTTTCAGCGAATGCATGTTCTCAGTGCACTACGCGGAAGATGCGTTTCCAGCGGGCGAAGCCGGCCAGCCTGGTTGAAAGTTCCCTGTCGTGTCCGAGTCTATCATCCGATGCCTGTTGCACATCGGTGGCGGAAGGGCGGGTGAGCGAGAAGTAAATCACCAGCGGGCGGGCAATGATGTCCTGGCGCGGAACAAAGCCCCAGAAGCGGGAATCTTCGCTGTAATTGCGGTTGTCGCCGAGCATGAAGTACATGCCCGGCGGCACCACCAGCTCACCGTTCTCGGTAAGCTTCTGCATCTGCCGCCACCAGTCGGGGTCGACGTAGGGCAGGCCATCGGTGTAGACGCGGGCGGGGAAGTTGTCGCGGAAGCCGTTGACGGCGGCTGGCTCAAAGGCGACGTAGGGCTCTTCAAGGGGTGTGCCGTTCACACTGACGTGGCCGTCGGCCATGCGGATGCGGTCGCCGGGAATGCCCACCACCCGCTTGATGAGCAGCGGCGGATTGGGATGATGGAAGACTACGATGTCGCCGCGCTCTACGTCGCGATAAGGCAGGAGCAGGCGGCTGAGGCTGCCCGGCTTGCCCGCGGGCGCGAAGATCTGCTTGTTCATCAGCAGGAAGTCGCCCACCAGCAGCGTGTGCTCCATGCTTTCGGACGGGATGAGGAACGGCTGCAGAAGGAACGTCAGCAGAAACAGGGCCACAATCACGGTGCGCAGCAGGGAAGCAAAGGCCTCCGGCACGGTGGGCAGATGGAGGCGGAAATTCGCGGTGGCTTGCCACAGGGTGTGCGGCGCGGCGGGCGTCTGAGGGCAGACAGCAACCGGCTCGCCAGGAGCAACCAGCTCGGGAGCAGCGATCGGCCCGCCGGCAGCATTCTGCGCGCAGGCAGCATTCTGCTGGTGAAACGGACCGGGGGCCTGGGCGGGGGTACTCATTCGGTTGCAGGCTCCTCGACGGGCGGCACGCGGGTGGAACGTTCGGCGCGGACTCTTTTGCCGGTGAGGCGGGCAAGGGCGCGGTGTGCGGCATCCTGCTCGGCGTGTTTCTTGGTGCTTCCCATGCCGCGGGCCAGGGGCTTTCCGGGCTCCGAGGCGGCGGTCTTCAGGCGCACTTCGACCAGAAAACGCTTGCGGTGGTCGGGGCCGCTCTCGCTCTTCACCTTGTACACCGGGGCGCCGAGGTGAGCAGCCTGGAGGTGTTCCTGAAGGGCGGATTTGTAGTTGCCGAGGGCTTCGCCGGAGCGCAATTCGCGGGCGAGCTGCTCGGCGGTCTCGCCCATGACGTAGCGGGAGACGAAGACGCGCACGGGTTCCAGGCCGCCGTCGAGGAACAGCGCCCCGAGAACGGCTTCGACGGCATTGGAGAGGACGGTGGTTTTGTTGCGCAGGCCGCTGCGGTCCTCGCCGCGGCTGAGACGGAGGTGGCGGCCCAGGCCGAGCGATGCGGCCACTTCCGCCATGTGCTGGCGGCTGACCAGTTGGGCGCGCACCCGGGTAAGCTCACCTTCGCGCCAGTCGGGATAGAGCAGGAACATGGCTTCGGCCACTACCAGCCCCAACACCGCGTCGCCCAGGAACTCCAGCCGCTCGTTGTCGCCGGCGTCAATGCTCTCCGGATCCTGCTCGTTGGCCAGCGAGCGGTGAGTGAGCGCGCGCACCAGCAGGTCCGGGCGCGAGAAGCTGTACCCGATGGCCGATTCCAGTTCGCTGAGGAGTTTATCCACGTGTGTGAGCGCCCTATGGTCTATTTTGCGGCATGATTGAAAGGCGGGCCGGGTTTATGTTGCTTCATTTGCGTACCTGCCCGCAGGGGCTAAAGGCCCCGGATCTTTTATTATCGAGCTTCTGCGTCACGCGTGAACAGCTTGCTGAAAAGGCGTGTTTTGGTTGTTGACCCTCTCGAAACCTTCCCGCAGGGGCTGAAGCCCGACATATTTTGTGGTACTTAACGGCGCGACTGAAGTCGCGCCCTACGCGTTTCTTTCACCGAATGCATTTCTTCGGCAGGCTGTCGCGCCCTACGCGTTTCTTTCACCGAGTGCATTTCTTCGGCAGGCTGTCGCGCCCTACGCGTTTCTTTCACCGACTGCATTTTTCCGCGTCGTGCCTTGCGTTCCCGCAAACTATTAGACGCGTCCTCGCGGCCTATCGGTTCGAACAACTCGCCAGCCAGTTCTATTGCGGCTTGGCGGCGGGCTGAGCCGGGGGCGCGCCGGGATCGCCGGGGGCGGCGCCGGAGTCGTCGGCATCATCCTGCTCGCAGGTGTGCCCCTTGACCGCATAAGCAGTTTTGACGCCGCGCTCGGCAGCCAGGCGGGTATCCTGCTGGCCATCGCGGTTTTCCAGCGCCAGCTTGTACTCGGAGATGGCCTGGTCGCGCTTGCACGACAGGTCGAGCATGCGGCCGAGATAGATGTGCGACCAGGCCAGCAGCCGCGGTTCCTTGCTGGTGGCCAGCGTGGCCTGGAACCGGGTGATGGCCTCGCCGGGGTCGCCGGTCATGGCCGCGGTGCGGGCCAGGATAAAGTCGGCGCGGGCGCCATCGGCCACCGACTGCAGGGTGCTGGAGCGCTCGGCGAGCGCCTGCCGGGCAAGGGCGCTGGCTCCGACCATGTCTCCGGCCTGGAGTTTGGCTTCGGCCAGGTCCAGGCCTTCGAGCTTGTGCGGCGCGGAGCGGCTGAGCACATCGCCGTCGGCCTTCTGGTCAAACTCGAGTTGGCGGGCGCGGTGCACCTGCTGGTCCACGTCCATGCTGTAGACCATTTCGCCGATGGTGTCGCGCAGGCTGGCGGGATCTTTCTCGAACTGGATGAGTTGTTCGAAGAAGTACTGAGTGAGCACGAATCCCTGGGTCATGTCGTGATGGACCGCGGCCAGGCGCGCGGCTTCCTGCCGCTGCTGCACGGCCTGCTGTTCGCGCTGATAGCGGGGCAGATCGGAGCGCTCCACGCCAGCGGGAATCTTGTAATCGGCGATGCCGGTGTCCATGGTGCGCGCCTCGATGGCTTTGATCAGGCACTCCACGGTGAGGGGCACGGTATCAGAGCGATAGCGGAATTCAAGGGGCGCGTCGCGGATTTCCTTGAGGATGGGCTGGGTGCGATCGATGGCGTTCGAGCGGGCGTAGAGCAGCGGCTCGATGACGTAATGCAGATAAGTGTGGCGCACGTCGTTCATGCGGATGTGGCCGTCCTGCGGCGAAACCACCACCACGTAATCGGTGCCGTAGATGCGGGCGTTGGTGATGCCCGGGCTGAGCATGGGCTCCATCACCACCACGAAGCGGCGGCCGCTGTAAACTTCCGCGGGCTGCTTGAGGTAGAGGTTGGTATTCACGATCATCCTGGTCAGCGGATCGTGAAGCTGGTCGAGCTGCTCATCGTAGGTGCGGTGGGTGGCGAGCCAGATGCCGTGCAGGTCGGCGGCCTGGACGAACTGCTTGAGCAGGGGAACGATTTCGATCACCTGGACGGCGTCGGGGGGCATTTCAGTCAGCTCGGCGTCGGTTTCCAGCTCCGGCGGCGGGGTGAGATAAAGGGCCAGCGAAATGTACTGTGCGATGTCGCGCTCGGTGCCGGTCATGCGGTGCTGGGCGATGTAGAGACAGACCTTGTCGCGGGCATTGCGGGCGTCCTCGCTACGGGCAAAGGCGTCGTTCATCTCATTGCGAACGCGGGTGCGGACGGGGGCGCTTTCTTCCAGGCCTTCATCGTAGCCGCAGGCGTTGAGAGCCGAGGCCATGAGGAAAAGCGGCTCGGAGGGGATCAGCGAGATGGTGGGTCCGGCGGGATCGACCAGCGAAGGCGCCTTCTCCTGCTGCACGTTGGGAACCGAGGAGGAGGACTGCCGGGAGCTGCTGGAGGAGGACTGGGCCGCAGCCGGCGCCAAGGCCGGGACGAGGCATAAGCCGGCGCAAGCGAGTGCGGCGGCGACGAAAGACGGACGAAGCGACATGAAATGATCCCTGCCTGAATGGTAGTTAGACTGCGCGGCAGGGTCAATGTCAGGGAGCAGGGATTAGGGATTAGGGAATAGGGATTAGGGATTAGCCTGGGCTGTGAGCGGTTGCGGATGGCTTCAGCTTGCGCGGGACGCCGAGCAGGCGGCGAGCTTGTTTACTGTTCCGTAAACTTTTCTTCTTCATTCGAAGCGGAAAGGCTGGGCCAGCACGTCAGAAGCGCGGTTGGATTCTGCGGGCTCCCCGAGACAACCGCAGATCCTTCGACTCTGTGGTTCGCAAGAAACGCGAACCACGCCGCTCAGGATGACACTTTCTTCAGGATGCTTCCTAATCCCTAATCCCTGTTCCCTAATCCCTATTCCCTATTCCCTAATCAGCGGACTGATCGGCGCCTCGGACAGGAGCTCGACGGCATGCAGAGGAACGTTCTCCAGCACCGGCTCGCCATAGCGCAACGGAGCAAGCTCGACCATGCTTGCCTCATGGTCAATCCAGGTTACAAGAAACAGGCCATCCCATCCGATGAGGCGCACTCGTTCAAGCAGGAGAGGAGACCGCATATTGGGCGAGTCTATCGCGGGAGCACTGCAGCGGCTACTAGGAAAATCCCCTGTTGAGCGCTATCCGCGGACAGAAACACCCGCGAAGTTCAGCACCGCGACGCCGCGGACAGGCTGGCCCCAGAACCTGGCCGGCTCGAAGCGGTCTGACAGGAGCATGTTCTCAACCTCAGCGCGGGTGGACGCGTCGTCGGGACCGGAGACGATATCGAAGTCATAAACCTGCCCTGAATCATTGACATACGCCTCGACCACGACGGGCGCGGGGAGGGCTGCCATGTCATTGTCGCCGGTGCCGGAGATGGAGTAGATCAGGCGTGGCGCGGTGGCCGTGCCCAGCGGTTCGTCGCCCGCCTGCGCGGCTTCCGGCTTGGCCACGATGCTCACCAGCACTCCGACCGTTCCGAGAAGGAGCACGGCGGAAGCAAAGCCGGCCGCCGCCTGCAGCAGGAAAGGCCCCACGGTGTTGCGCCAGGCCAGGTTCCACTGCTGAAAGGGATTGCGCGCGCGGCGGGCGCGTGCGTGGCTCACTGCCACGCGGATACGCAGGGGCAGGTCTCGCGGTTCGGGAACGGGACCGAGGAAAGCCAGCGCGGCCTGGGTCTGGCGCAGCGACGCCCATTCCGAAGCGCACCCCCGGCAGGAATCGATGTGCGCGGCCACGGATTGCATCTCCAACCCGGTGAGGCAACCATCGAGATATTCTGAAAACCTGGCCTGAAAATTGCTGCAGCCGTTCATCTTGCCTCCTCTCGAAGGGGCATGTGGCGTGGTATGCGTGGGAGTGCGTGGCCCTGGTGCGAATCGGCGGTCAGGATCACCTTGAGGCAGGCGCGTCCGCGCACCAGCCGTGATTTGACCGTTCCCAGGTTCACGCCCTGCATCTCCGCTACTTCTTCATACACAAAACCTTCGATATCGCGCAGAATCAGCGTGGTACGGAAGGGTTCCGGAACCTTGGCCAAGGCGGCCTCGACGCGGGCGCGGGTTTCCGCGTGCACTGCGGCGTCGAACGGCGACTCGGCCGGATCCACCAGCATTTCTTTGAGGCGGATGGGCGTGCTGCTGTCGCCGTCCGTCATCTCCTGCTCGATAGGTACTTCCTGCTGGCGGTGGCGCACCCACCAGCGGCGCTGGTTAGAGGCCTCGCGCAGCGCAATGCGATAAATCCAGGTGCGCAGAGACGACTCGCCATGAAAACTGCGCACTCCGCGAAACACCTTGACGAAAACTTCCTGGGCCAGATCGGCGGCGTCGGCACGATCCTGCACGGTGCGCGCAAGGAGCGAGTAGATGGGTTGGTGATAGCGCGCGATGAGCCACGTGAACGCCTCCTCGGAGCCGGCCCGTAGTTCCGCAATAAGGGCCGCTTCGTCCGTGGGGAGCGTCAACGCGCTGGCGATGTTGCCCATGGTGAGGTCCGCCTGCAAACCAGTGTCCTCCCACCTTACCGCAATTGCTGCAGGTTTGGCATCCGGTCGATGCCCAGCCTGCTGGCTGTCGCGGCCACTCGCCCGAGCAGCCTGGCTACTGCTCTCGGGATTTCACTCCCTTGCCTTCGAGTGCGCGGTAACCGGAACATCCGCTGGTTTGCGACTCTGATGTCCCGCGCACCTATTATCTTAGACACCGGACAGGGGTAAAAGTGTTCCCGGTCACGAAGGGCAGGGAGTAGGGACCAGAAAGACAGGGACCAAGGGAACAAGGGATTAGGGATTAGGGATTAGGGTCAGTTCCCTGGTCCCTGTTCCCTGTTTTCTGTTTCCTGTTCACCGTTCACCGTCCGCCTCCGGTTGTGAACACGATGCGGGCGCCCTCTGCGTTTCTGTCCCATGCGGACTCCACCTCGCTCAGCGGGGTGGGAGCGATGTCCACGGTGAGGTCGCCTTTGGCGGCCAGGGCGAACAGGGTGGAAATGGCATCGAGTACGCGCTCGATAGGCACGGAGCCAAACCCGCTGCCCAGCAGCTTCAGATCGATGCTGCGAAGGGTCGAGCCGGGAAGGGAAATCTTCTTGCCCGCCACGTCACCCACTTCGACCATGCGGATGGAGGGTCCGCCGCTCTCCCTGAAGCCGCGGGTGAGGGCTTCGAGCAGCAGCTCGGTGGGCCGTCCCCACAGGTAGTCGATGATTACGTCGATTCCCTTTTCCGCCTGGGCGGCGAAGGCGTCGCGGATCGCGTCCTCCGGCTGGGCAAGATCGATGGCAACGTCGACCCCGGCGGCGTGGAGCAAATCCAGGCTGCGACCGGCGCCGATCACCCGCCGCGCGCCCAGATGCCGCGCCACCTGCACGGCAAGGCGCCCGGCAACCCCGGTGGCGCCGGAGATAAGCACGGTTTCCCCCGGGGTGAGGCTGGCGCGCTCCTTCAGCGACAGCCACGCGGACATGCCGGGGTTGGGGATTGCCGCGGCCAGGGTGTCGTCGAGTCCATCCGGCACCGGCAGGCACTTGGCGCGGGGCACCACGGTGCGCTCCGACATGGTTCCCCACGGCTTGCGGGCGAAGGCGAAATAGACGCGGCTTCCATCGTCCAGCGTTCCAATGCCGTCCACGCCGGGAACCATGGGCAGTTCTCCGCCGCCGGCATAATGCGAGCCGCTGGCCAGCGCCTTGACGATCGGATGCAAGCCGGCAGCGCGAACGTGGATGAGCGCTTCGCCATCCTGGGGCTGGGGCTCGGGGAACGATTCATAGCGCGGCGGCTGCCCCAGGTTGTGA
Source organism: Occallatibacter sp. (assembly GCA_035552555.1). Taxonomy (GTDB): domain Bacteria; phylum Acidobacteriota; class Terriglobia; order Terriglobales; family Acidobacteriaceae; genus Telmatobacter. Next base: position 9,181 of record DASZLF010000063.1, on the reverse strand, counting down.
ATCACGGCTGCGTGCATGGATCAGGCCTCCGGAAAGACTTTACTCCGTGCGGAATGCGGGCGGAATCGGAAATCGCGCGGCCGCCGCAGTCGCGGACCGGGCAGGCCCGCCTCCGCAATTGACGAAAGCAGCCCCAGAGGCGAGAATAGGAATGTTCGATCCCCGCAAGTGTGGGCCTGTGGCGCAGCTGGGAGCGCGCTTCCATGGCATGGAAGAGGTCGTCGGTTCGATCCCGACCAGGTCCACCAATAAATCAATAACTTACAGAATCTCCTCTCTCCGGTTTGGTAGCATTTGGTAGCAAATTCAAAAAACCTTTCTCAGAAACCGGCGCAGACTCCTCCTGTTTCCTTCCATTCTTTCGACTTGCCACGGTTGCTTTCTTGACCTGGATTTCGGTCGCAGCGCCGCCGCTTGCCGGATGTTCCCCGGTTCGCGTTTTCGGCCGTGGCGAAGAGATCTTTCCGGCGCGAACTGATGAGCCGACCTTCGCTTTCAACTCGCGGTGAATTGAATTGACCGTCGCCTGGACGCTCGCCGGAATCTCCTGCATGTAGACATCGGTTGTAGTGGCTGCGCGGGAGTGCCGGAGCACGCCTTGCACGTCTTTGACTGTTCCCTTCTTCTGGGCCAGCGTGGCGATCGTTCTGCGTATTACCTGAAACGTCAGTTTCGGCAGCTCCAGGTTTCGAGCCAGCTTGTGCAGCACCCGCTTGCGGTAGTTGTCCGTATCCAGAAATCCTCCATCTTGATTAGGAAAGATGAATGCTTCTGGAGACGAATCCGGTGATTGCTGCTTCCACTCGGCGAGCTTCGCTACCAAGTCTTTCGGCAGGTGCACCGCCGCTAGGCTTCTCTTCGTCTTGCCCCAGGGACGGATATTGCCCTTGTAGACAGTTTCCGTCACGCACATGGTGGAAGCGGTTTGGTTGAAGCTCTTCCACCTGAGTCCGAACAACTCGCTCGGACGAAGTGCGTTCGTCATGTCCAGTTCGAGCAGAAGGCGATCCCGAACGCTCAACTCCGACAGCGCCATCCGCAACTGATCCCAAGTCAAGATTGTCTTGTCCGTGTCACGCAGTTGCGAGGGAACCTTCACCTTGCGGGCAGGGTCTTTCGCGAGAAAGTCCTGATCGGCAGCCTCGGCGAAGATGTCCCGCAGGTAGGCCCTCATTTGAAGCACTCTGTCCTTTGATCGAGTTCTTGCCAACTTGTTAAGGTGGACCTGCAAAGTGAATTTGTCGAAGTTCTCCAGCGGGACATCCTCGAATTCCTCGATGAGATCCTGTTGGATCAACAGCTTCTTCACCTTTGCAGTTTCTTCTTTCCAGTGCGCTTCCTTCAACGGAAAGAAGCGGTTGCGAACGAACCATCCGAAGGTGACGGAAGCGTCGTTCACTGCCCTGCTTCCGGCGGACTGTCCGGTCAGTTTGGCGATCTCCCGCTCCAGTGCCTCGCGCGCCTCAAACTTCGTGAACTGAGACTTGAGGCCGAGAACCATTGGAACGATAGTGCTTTTGATTTCATTGCTGGCAGGATCGATCACGGTCCGGCGAAAATAGCCGTACCATTTCTTTCCGCGCGCAACGACCCATCCTTTTTGGTGCGACTTGCCCATCGATTCCTCGATTTCTGTGGGGGGAACGAGCGGGCTGCCTCTATTTTACCGGCGTTTCCACCGCAATGAAGACAGCCGTTCCCGCTCGTTGACGAACTCTGCGATTTGGCTTTCGCGATAGCGAAGGACTCCATCACTCATCCGAATGACAGGCAAATACGGGGCTTTTCGGCTGGAGTGATCCCACACCCAATCCCGCGACACCCTGAGGCGTTCGGCGACATCCTCGACGGTCAGAAGTGAATCAACCGCCTCGATCACCTGCATTGTCGGCATAGAGTTCATAGAATCGTTTCCTCCTTCGTCCCGACTGACGAGCTATATCCGGCGCCGTTCCTGCCCCTTTGAGGACGAGGGTGGCTCTGAGCGGGCCTTGGAGTCCAATGAAAAATGGGGAGAGCGTCATTCCTGGCGGGCATGACGCGGCGCATCTCTGCAACCATGATGCAGCGAAGCGGCATCAAAAGAGGCACCTGCTGCCTGATTCATTACTGCCAGCACACCGGCGGCGGGACGCCCTTCCTCATCGCACGTTCATTCGGCAAGCTGTCTGTGCCTCGGCTTCTCTCCCTGGAGGAAAGCTATGCCTCTTCCCGAAATGAGATTGGTGCAGTCCGCCATCGTCCTGGCGGAGGAACTGCACTTCTTCAGGGCGGCGGTGCGCCTGGGTATCGACCAGTCCGCGCTCACCAAGCGGATCATGGAGTTGGAGAGCCTGCTTGATGTGCGGCTCTTCGAGCGCAATCACCAGAAGGTCGAGCTGACCGAAGCCGGCGCGAAGTTCGTAGAGCACGCGCGCCAGGGGGTCGTGCACATTGAAGACGCTGTGACAGCCGCCAGGGCCGCGCCACGCGGCACCGAAAACATTCTCAATGTTGGAAGGTCCGCCTATACTGATCCGTGGCTGGCTGCGGTGATTCGGTCTGTTCAGGTGCCACTCTATCCTGGAATACAGATCAACTGGTCCAGCAACTATTCCCACGAAGTTGCGCGCTATGTGATTGCCGGAACGCTCGATCTGGCGCTGATCACAGGGGTCCCCGAAACGCCAAAGCTCAGCTTCCTCAAGCTGGCCGAGCACCATTTTTATATCGCGATATCGTCGCGCCATCCTCTAGCCGCGCACCGTGAATTACGCCTCGCCGATATGCACAACCGCACCTGGGTCATGTTTTCGCAGCAGGTCAGCCCCTACATGTACAGCACGGTCATGAACGAAGCGAAGAGGGTTGCTGTCGCCTCGTCGGAGCTGCACCACGTCACCGGCGCCGAAGAAGCCGTCCCGCTGATATTGGAACGCGACGGGCTGGCGTTTCTCACCCGGACAGGAGCGTGGCGCATCGCGCGGGACGGCATCACCATGCGTCCGCTCGCCGAAGAGAACCTGAAGCTCGTGACCAATCTCGCTGTCCGCCCCGACACAAAATCGCGCCTGGTCAAAGAATTCGTGAAGGCGACCGCACGCAAGTTGGAGAGCTTGCGGAAACCCCCACAGGCGCGACTGCCCCTCAGCGCATGAAGGAGCAGGCGGGCGCTTCATTGGCTTGTGTTACGCAGGCAAATCCCGGATTTCGATATTCAAAGGACCGTCCAGGCCGCATTTGGGGCAATGCAGTATCCCCGAACTGACCTCCCGGCTCTCGACATCCTCTCGCGTGCGGGAATCGCCGCAGTAGATGCAGACATGCCGATGCGCGAGTAGGGCGTCACTTTGTTCCAATGCACCTTCGCTGCTCATGACCTTCAGCTCCGCGTGTTGCCAACAAAGGTCTTCATACCTAGAATTACCCGATTTCGGTGGAAAAGACTCGGAATTCACAATTTTTTAACAAACGAGAAATGCTGAACGCGCCTGACGCCTAATCGCGGTCCGCGCGGTGTTATGTTTCGCTGCTATCCGTATGCCGCGATACCAACCTCTGCGTCGGCGTAGTCGGCCTTTGTAGAAGCGGTTGCCCGCTCGGAGTATCGGGTTCAGGACGAATACCCGTCCGAGGCGATGGTGCGCGGAAATTGAATTGTTCTCAACATTGACAGGAAAGAAGTTATGATCTGTTCAATGAACTCAGATCTCGTCAATTCCGATTCCACCGCGAGACGGTTCCCTGAAGGCAAGGAAGTCCGCCTTCGTGGCGAACCGACGCGAGTTGGCACGTGCACCGGCCGGGTGCGGGAAATGGCGGGAGTTTGGATGATTCAGGTCAGGATTGGAAGCACTCCGACTTGGTATGCCGATTTTGATCTCGAACATATTGACGCGCCGCCACCAGACGATCAAGAAGCCATTCGCACTGGACAATTCGGACGAGCCACTGAACTCCGAAGACGACTTACGCACATTCATTTATCAGGTGGTCTTGCGGACCTCGTCTACAGTATGAACACCACGAATACGGACTTCTACGCTCATCAATACAAACCCGTCTTGTCTTTTTTGGAATCGCCATCGCGCGGCTTGTTGATTGCTGACGAAGTTGGGCTTGGCAAAACGATCGAGGCGGGATTGATCTGGACGGAACTGAGAGCTCGAGAAGATGCAAGAAGACTGTTGGTTGTATGTCCCAAAATGCTCTGTGATAAATGGCGCTTGGAACTCCGCAATCGATTTGGCGTCGAGGCCTCGATTGTAAATGCTGCTGAGCTGGCTAAAGAACTTGAGCAGCCTCCACCACAGTTTCCTGCAAGCCAAGCGATGATTGCGAGTATTCAGGGCATTCGTCCGCCGTTAGATCAAGATGAAGACGCAGAAGATGATTCCGCGAGAGCCCGCCTTGCTAAAGCCCTTCAGGCCGCCGCGGGCATGAGTCCGATTCTCGACCTCGTCATCATTGATGAGGCTCACTATATGAGAAACCCTGACACGGCGACGCACAGGCTCGGGCAGTTCCTACGGGACGTTGCCGGGCATATTGTGCTGCTCTCAGCTACGCCCATTAATCTGCGGAGCGAAGACCTCTTTTCATTGTTGAATATCGTTGACCCTGACACCTTCAGATTTCGGGAGCAATTTGAAGGCATCCTAGAGGCAAACGAACCCTTGGTCAGCGCGCGGCTTGCTGCGTTGGGAACAGGCGAGACCCCTCGGACGGTTCTCGCCCACATTCAAGCTGCCAGGATGCATCCTTTGCTCGCTGGTTCCAAGCAACTTGAATCGCTGGAAAGCGACTTGGCTTCTTGGAGTGCACCGTCGTGGAATACACCGGAGCGCGTTCAACTTGCCGACCGGATTGAGCGCGTGAATCCGCTGAGCCGCTCCGTCACTCGTACGAGGAAGGTCGAAGTAACCGAACGTAAGGTCGTTCGTCATCCAATGGTCCGTCAAATACCGATGACGACAGTTGAACAAGATTTTTACGTGTTAGTTACGGAGGCGATTAAAGAATATGCTTGGAGCCGAAGTGTCTCTGACGGCTTCCTCTTAGCCACTCCTCAGCGCCAACTCTCCAGTTGTATGTACGCCGCTGCCGCCACCTGGGCCGCACAGGATGACGAAGACGATGACGAATCGCTGTATGAAGACCTAGGAATCGAGCCCCCTCGGTGCGAATTGTCGGAGTTTCGCAGATTTCTACTTGACAAGATCCGTGGACAATACGATCTCGGATCTCTTTGGCAGTCAGATTCCAAATTCGACCTCCTTTCACATCTATTAGTTGACTTCTTTCGGAATCATCCTCAAGAGAAGGTTGTCCTCTTCTCATATTTCAGGCCAACACTCCGTTACTTAGCTAAGCGTCTTTCAGAATGCGGCATCGAATCGATTGTTTTAATGGGTGGGATGCCCGGCGACAAAACAGAGATCATTGATCATTTTAGTCGTACCCCATCAATTCGAATTTTGTTGTCTTCCGAAGTGGCGAGTGAAGGCGTAGATCTCCAATTCTCCAGGTTTCTTGTGAATTACGATCTGCCGTGGAATCCGATGAAAGTTGAGCAGCGCATCGGCCGAATTGATCGCTTGGGACAAACTGCTGAACGGATCGACATTTTGAATCTCGTCTACGCCGGTACGATTGATGCTCGGATTGTGCAGCGACTGTATGAGCGCCTACACCTCTTCGAGCGCGCACTCGGGAGCTTGGAGGCGGTACTTGGCGAAGAGATTCAGCAACTGACGGCCGATCTCCTAACCGGGCGGCTAACTCCAGAAGAAGAGGAACGGCGTATCACCCAAACGGCACTTGCGCTTGAGCACAAGAGTCAGCACGAACGAGCACTTGAGGAGCAGGCAGGTCAATTGATCGCGCATAGCGATTACATATTAAAGAAAGTCCACGCGGCGCGTGATTTCTCGCGCCAGATTTCCGATGACGATGTGCTCTTGTACTTACGGGACTACTTGGAGAGGTTCTCGCCCGGATATCGTTGGATCCAGACAACGGATAATCCTCATGAGATTGATCTGGCTCTGCCACCGCAAACGATTGCCCGGTTTGAGCGATTCCTGTCGGAGAAGCGACTTTACGGTCTTACGAGGCTCGCGGAAGGCGGTATCCGGCGTTGCCGCTTTGTCAATAAGGTTCGCACAGGAAACCTCGGTTTCGAGCAACTGAGCCAGTTCCATCCTCTGGTTAGATTCATCAGTGAAGAAATATCTAACAGAGATCAGTCTCCCATCGGACTAATTGCGCTTTGCATTCCAACTCCACAGATTCCGCCTTCTGTCGGTGTGCGAGGCATGTTCGCTTTCACTATCCAAAGGTGGACTTTTGAGGGTCTAAGAACGGAAGAAGCCATTCGCGCTAGGGTAGTGCATGTGGATTCCCGGGAATTACTCGACCCGCAATCCTCTCTCGACGTTGTGAACGCAGCTAGGGTTTTCGGGACAGATTGGCCGGGTGCGACAGGGAGTCTGGACCATTTTCAAGCGGCGGGAGCTCTGGAAGACAGTGACTTGGGTCTGGCAGAGGATTTCAACCGAGAGCGCGAGCAAAAGGACGCAGAAAATGCGGATCGCGTTCGATTCCAGCTACAATCCATTGAAGCGTACAGAGACCGTCGAATCGCCATTGAAAGGCAACGAATCATCAACCTCGGAACTGCAGCGCGTAGTCGCGGACTCGTGCTAACCGCGGAAAGAACAGTGGAGCGCTTACAAGAACGATTTGAAATTCAAATGGCGAAGATCGAACATACGAAGATCATTCGCTCCAGAAGAGAGACTGTCGGTAGAGGTATTGTCAAGGTCGAGGAAGCTGATCGCAAATGAACGATTGGAAGGATGCCCTAGTTGTTGCCGCCAAACAACTGAAACTCGAACAGGGTTTGAAGAAGGCTGTGCAGTCCAAGGCTACGCCGCTAAACAACAAATCGATGGGACATTCTCAAGGGTCGAAGACCACTTCGCTACCGATGTCGGAGGTCGCCAATAGTGTTGCTCCAATCTCGTTACCGCCACCAATGACGCTGAAGCGGAGGCCCAAGGCCACCGCGCAGCCTGATCTCTCGGCAAAGTCTGTTCCTTCCGGAGGCAGGATTGTATTCAAATCCCCGCAGCAGATTCTTCCAAGGAAACCGGCAATTCGGCATGATTCGTTGAACCTGCGATCGCATAAGCCCGTCTCTAGTCCTCGAGTGAAGCCCGCGTCCCCGCCTGTACAAGTGCCTGACATGCGATTCTTTTCGTTCGTCTATCCACATTGTGAAGCTCGGACAGATCAGAGTTGGCAGCAACAAGGCGTCGATAAAGTCGTTGGTCCGATTCTGCCAGGACGAAAGTCATTCTCTATCGTTGGGCTAGATTTCGGGACTGCCTACACTAAGGCATGCATTCGCATAAGGAACCGCACTTACGTGGTTCATTGGGATGGCGCTGCTAACCTCACGAATTCATTCCTCCTTCCAAGCGTGTTCTCGATCATGCCAGATGGAGCTTGCGTTTTGGGCCCAGCGGGGGAAGGTAAGCTCATAAGCGACATAAAAATGGGCCTCATTGGAGGAATGCTGCCTGAGTGCCGGATTCACGCTGTAGTATTCATTGCGCTTGCGACCCGCTATATTCGGTCCTGGGTGTTCTCGAAACATCGCGATATCGTGGAGGGCTTTGAACTTATTTGGAAGTTAAACATGGGTCTTCCAGCGAGGTCGTGGGACACCTCAGCGTTATGTGCTGACTACCGCGGCATTGCCCTCTCTGGCTGGAATCTCGGATTTGAGCCGGGCAACATAACTCTTGAGTCAGCTAGATCCGCTCTGCATGAAAGCGCAGGCTCGCGAACTCAAGCTGACATGGATCACGATGGGGTCGCTGTATTCCCCGAATTTGGGGCGCAAGTTCATTCGTATAGAAGCACCGCCCAGCGGCAAAAGGATTTGCACCTCCTCCTCGACATCGGCGCGGGGACTGTGGATGTTGTAACCTTCCACATCGGCGATGAAGAGGGCGAAGAAGTCAATTGCATTCTTGACGCGCTGGTGAAGAATCACGGAACCCATGTTCTTCTTGGCTTTCGGGCGCTTGCAGGATCGCTCACGAAGAGCACATGGGAAGATTCTGCCACCAGATACAATCGGATCGAATTTGAATCGGCATTTGCGCTGAGGTCCGGTTGCCTGCGTCAGGTTCAGGACGATTTCGCTGACCAATTGCATCGGTCGATTCGAAGGATTTTTCATGATACTAAGTCACACCGATATCCTAATTCCCCAGCATGGACTGAGGGAATCCCGTTCTTCTTGACTGGAGGAGGGGGGCAAATTGACGCCTACCGCGATGTCGTAAGGAGATGCGCAAAGGATCGTACGATGATTGAATTGGCGTTGCCCATCCCACAGGATGTCGAATTGGGTCGAATGGTTCCGGAACAGTTTCATCGGGTTTCCGTGGCTCACGGCTTGAGTTTTCTTGCTGAGAACCTCACCCGAACACTGCGGCGATCGGAGGTCCCGGACATGGCAGGGCGCTCCAGCCTAAAAGAAGACTATCGGGAGCGGTATATCGAGAAATGACGACCGATCCCCCGGGAGCCTTCCTCGAAACGAACAGACATCTTCATCTGTTTCCCGGCGTTTTCGACAGAGACAAACGGAATTCGACTTGACAAGTTAAAGTCAACTCAACATATCTTGCAGGAATTCCGACGCCGGCTCTGTACTTGTAATCAACAAGTGGTCGCGGGCGCGTGTGCAGGCGACGTAGAGCAGATGACGCTCTGTGTTGTAGACACCCTCAAGGTCGGCTTCATCGGTTACTGTCTCGATCCTCTCCTGAAGCGGAATAACCTCGTCGTCGCAGCCCATGATGGCGACTGCCCGGAACTCAAGGCCTTTTGACAGGTGCATCGTGCTCACAGACACATATCCGGGAGTAATCTCAACGCGGTCGTCAAGAACCTTGTATTTCATACCAGCTTTCTCCGCAGCAGCCTTGGGCCGGTCAAGCTGCGCGGCGGAGCGAACGAAAAGCGCGATCTCTTGGGGCTGTAGTGCCCGCGTGAGAACGCTGTTGGCCCTGTGCAACGGCGGTTGTTTGATTAGGTTTTGCTCCATGCGGTGATTGCTTGCCATGGCGACGGAGCCGATTCGGGGGTAATTGAGGTTCAGGCTGTGCGCTTGGCGTGCAGC
>DASZLF010000062.1:0-1514 GCA_035552555.1 Occallatibacter sp. | reverse complement strand
AGCTCGGCGCGTTCCCCTGGATCTTCGGCAATAGCCGCAACGCGCCGCCTTCGAATGAAGATATCGCCCGCGTCGCCGCCGTGGCCCTGATGGATCCCGCGCGGCACGGCGGAAAGACCTACCGCCCCACTGGACCAAAGCGCTCGGTGCAGAGCAAATGGCCCAGGCGATTGGCCGGGCCGTAGGATGATCGGTCAGGGCAGTGCCGACCCCGGCCTGGCTGTTCATGAAAACCGCCCGGATGAGCGGCTACCCGATCGATTTGTTCAGCAATGTTCGCTACTATATCGAGGACCACAAACGCGGCGCCTTCGAGCTGGGCGCGCCAACCACCGATGTCCTGGATGTGACCGGCCGCCCGGCTGAAGACTTCGAGACGATCGCCCGCCGTTATGCGGCGCTACCACGGAACCAGCGGACCCTTGGCAACTGGCTTCGCGAGTTCGTGCAGTTCCTGATCGCCCCGTTCAGCCCTGGTTACAATTTCGACCGCTACGACCGCGAACTGCGCCGTCCGTTCTCGTCCGACGCGCAGTTTGCGCCCGAGTCCGAGGTGTGGCGGCGCGAGCACGGCATCGGCATCGCTGAGCCGGGCTCGCCACACCGATACGAGACCCGTTCCGCCGCGAGCCGCGCCGAGGCAACGATCGTTCGCGGAGAACCGTTATGACGGCCACCACCGGGAGCATCGGTGGAAATCAGAAAGGAGACATTCATCGTGGCACAACTCTGGTTTTTCATGAGCATCGCATTCAGCTTCATCGCGTGGGGGATCGTGACCGCTCGATATATCTGGCCGGAACTCCGCCTCCGGCCACGGGCCGAAGCGTTGCGGCCTCTGCTCATGCTGCACAGCTTCCGCTTCATCGGGTTAGCATTTCTGGTCCCAGGGGTCGTGTCGCCTGACCTGCCGTCTACCTTCGCGCACTCCGCGGCCTATGGGGACATCATTGCGGCGATACTCGCCGTGCTTGCGCTGGTATCGCTGCCCAGTGCGGCTGGCGTTGTGAGCGCATGGACCTTCAGCGTCTGGGGTTCAGCCGATCTCCTCAATGCTTTCTACCAGGCCAATCACGCCGGGCTCTTGCCGGGGCAGTTGGGAGCCACCTACTTCATTCCGACTTTCGTCGTGCCCCTGCTGCTGATCACGCACGGACTCACATTCCGGATTCTCCTGCAACATCAAAATGTACCCGCAGTACAGGAAAGCCGCCGCCTGGCATGAGGCCCTCGGCCATAGCAAAGAGTGCTAATTGGGTATGTGCTTGACTCAGGTAGCCACAATGGGTAGTATTCGAGAGTGGAGTATTATCCTCGAAATCTGAGCGAGTTCGACGGTCAGTTCTCCAGTGAGGAGGCGTGCCGGGAGTACCTTTTTCAAGTTGCGTTGGCCGGATGGTTTTTGCTGTCCCCGGTGCGGCTGCAGCAAGTCGTGGCCGACTCGAGGCATCCTGCGGGAATGCGCCGATTGCCGACACCAATCTTCGGTAACGGCGGGTACGATTTTCCAGGAT
>DASZLF010000061.1:0-34188 GCA_035552555.1 Occallatibacter sp. | reverse complement strand
CTCGCCCAACTCGTCCCGCACACTCGGAGGCAGAAGATAAGCCTGATCCGGACTGTAAACCTTGAATCGCGACATACCTATCTTGTCGCCCAACGCGGTTGTGAATTACAAGTACCTTGTGTAGTTCTCACGCAGACACTTCAGCCCCTGCGAGGCCGGGCACAAGTCGCCGAAACTGTCCGAGAAAATGCGTGATCTAACTCTCAGGCTGCCGGGCTTTCTACTCCCTACTCCCTATTCCCTACTCCCTGTTTTTCAGTCGTACATCGCCTCCAATCTCCACTCCCCCCGCGCACCATCCCTCACCAGTAGACACGCCACGCTCGCTCCATCCCTGCGCCGCCCCAGCACATCCCACTCCTCCACATCCCACTCGCCCATCGACCACCAGCTCCCGCTCGTCCGCCACGGCCCATACGCAGCTGTCACCTCAAACCGCTCCTCCACCGTCGCAAACGCCGCTGGCTCCGCGCCACGCATCCACACCCGCACCGGCACCGCCGGCCGCATCCGCCGCAGCCCCATGCGCTGCCCCTGGACCTCGCGCGCCTCTGCCTTCGCATCCACATGGAACTCCTCCATGCGAAAGCTCCCCGGCCGATGCTCGTCCTCCAGCACCGCCGACCCCACGCGATCCTCGCCCACTATCGCCTTCAGCCGCGCCAGCGTCACATCCAGCCGCGAAGGCTCCGGCGTCTGCGGCGCAAACAGACCCAGCTGCACCAGGCTCGACTGTGCCGCCTCCGCATGAAGTTCAAAATTCATCACCGCGGCCTGCGGAGGATGCGCCGCAATCTCCAGTTGCAGCAGCTTCAGCAGAAATTTCCGGTCCGCTGAAGGAATCGCCGGCCGCAGCGCCAATTCGTGCGTTGCCCCGCCGTCCAGCTTCATACGCACAGTCACCCGCGCCAGCGCCAGCGCCCGGTCCGCCGCCCGCTCCACCAGCGCATCGATCATCCGCGCGCCCACAAACAGCAGCGAATCCATCTCCTCCACCGCATCATCAAACGCAAAAAACTCCTTCAGCACAAACTCCGCTTCGATCGGCCGGAACAGATGCGGCAGCATGCCCCATGCAGCCTCGCGCCACCCCCGCGCCCGCTGCCCCAGCCGCGCAATCAGCTCCACCTCGGGCAGCGCCGCCAGTTCGCCCAGCGTGCGAATTCCCCAGATCGCAAACTTCTCGCGGTGATCTCCTTCCAGCGGCAGCGCACTCAGTGGCAGCCTGGCCAGCGCCACTGCTTCCGCACCCTCAGGAATGACCGTGATCCCCCGCGAAGCCGCCGCCTTCATCCGCGCCGTTTCGAAATTCGCGCTCACCGCAATCGACGCGCGAAATCCCGCCGCCGCCAAATCCGCGCGCAGCCGCTCCGCCAACTTTTCCGGCGGCCCAAACAGCCGCTCCGTCCCCGCAATATCCAGCACAAAGGCGCACGCTGTGCCTTCACTCACCTCCTCAATTCGCGGAGAAAACTTCGCTGCCCTCTCCAGCACCACCATCCGCGCCGCCGCCTCGCTTTCCACCGAACGCGCCAGCAGCCGCAAACCTGTCATCGCCTCCGCATCGAGGCGCGTCATCCCCCGCGCCACCCCACGCCGCAGCGCATGCGCATTCATGGCGCACACAAACTCCTGCGGAGGCTCGCCGTCCATCACCGCCACTGCCTCGCCCTGCAAATCGATGCGCAGCCGCAGCAACGCCTGCGCAGGAAACTCCCCGGCGTGCACGCATGCATACAATGTTTTGGTCTCGTTGCTCATGCGCGTTTCTCCGCCTCCCACGCCGTCCCCGCCGACCACGTACTCGCCGGCCCCTTCTTCGCTCCGGGACCACCCGGCGTAAACCGCTGCTTCTCCCGCCGCAGCTCAAACGTGAACCCGCGCATCACCTTCCCGCCCGCCGTCTCCGCCCGCAGCGGCGAGCACTCGAGCGCCACCGCCGCGCTCAACTGCGCAAACGCCGCCTTGCCCAGCAGCAACAGCGAGCAGCGCGTCCGGTCCGCCGCCTGCCGGAACCGGAACCACGTCGCCAGCGGAATCCGGCACCCATGCTCCGGCGCCGTATCCCCCAAATCCAAAACAATGGCCGCAAACCCGCCCGCCTGCAGCAGCAGATCGGTCGCCCGCAGCGCCTGATCCAGACGCGTCCACACCGGCTTCCCCGCTCGCCGGAATGCTCGCCCACAACGCCCGGCATTCGACCGCAAATCCCGCTCAGGATTCTGCGCATGCTCTGAGTTCGGCTCGCAGCCGCGGCACCGCACCCATAGCAACTGCTTCAGATTCACGCCATTCGCGGCGGCCGACTCCGGATCCAGCGCATCGTTCGCATCCACCCACGCGCACACCCGCCCCTCCGCTGTCCGCTGCGCCAGGAACGCCAGCGCCAGGCTCGTCCGACCCGACGACGCGGGCCCCACAATCTCGCTGATCGCGCCCACCGGCAGCCCGCCATCCAGAATCCGGTCCGCCGCGTCTATCCCTGTAGGCGCCACCTCCCGAACCGTCCGTGCCGCCGGCGTCAGCGCAGACGGAAACCGGCTCTCCAGCGAAAGCTCAATCTCACGGCGAACTGTGGCGGCGGAAGGCATAGGGCGCAGTGGCGAAAGCAGAGTGGTTCGCCTTTTATTCGCCTATTGTCGCGCAAACCTGCCTCTCCTGTATACCCCCCTGCAAACTTTCTTAGGATCAGCCCCGGAGGGCGGCGCGACCCGCAGGCGTTTACTGAGTAGTTAACTTTATCACTGTGCGACCATGGTGGATTCCGATGGGCTCGGCGGCAAACGGGCAAAAGCAAAGAAAAGAAAAAAAATAACCCAGTCCGGCCCCCCTGATCTTGAAGCTCGCGGTTGCGCTTTGAGCCTTGCGCCGGTATCATTCCTATATGCAAGCCCTCACCTGTTGTCGCTGCTGTATCAACGCATCGCGCGCACTGGTGACCTGCATGCAAAGCTAGACTCGTACTTCCAGGTTTCCCAAACGCCCGCGATGGCATAGCTATCGCGGGCGTTTCGTTTTTTACCCCGAAAAGTAGCTGAATCCAGTTCCAACCGGGTTTCGCTCGCTACACCCATCCAAACCGACGAAAGCCGAGGCACCATGAGCCAACTAGTCCCCGCAAAAGAAACCAAGGCGCAACGAACCGAGCGCCTGAAGCTCGAGAAGAACCCCTGGGAAGCCTTTGACGAAGTGCGCCAGTTCGCCCTGGAAGGCCGCTCCAGCGTGCTTCCCGAGTGGGCCTCGCTCTACTTCAAATGGTGGGGCGTCTACACCCAGGGCGACGGAGTGGGCGCCACCGGCGGCAAGGGCGGCGAAGGCCTCGCGTCTGAATTCTTCATGCTGCGCATCGGCATTCCCAACGGCATCCTCACATCGCACCAGGTGCGCACCATCGGCGGCATCGCCCGCAAATTCGGCCGCAACCTTGCCGACATCACCACCCGCCAGAACATCCAGCTCCACTGGCTCACCATCGAGTCGCTCCCCGAGGTCGTCGACACGCTCGCATCGATCGGTCTCTCGCCCAAAGGCGCGTGCGGCGACGTGGTCCGTAACGTCACCGGCTGCCCTCTCGCCGGCATCGCCGACGACGAATTGATCGACGCATCGCCCGTGGCCCGCGAAATTGCGCATCTGCTCACGGCCAATCCCGACTTCGTCAACCTTCCGCGCAAGTTCAAGATCACCGCCACCGGCTGCCCGGACTGGTGCAACTATCCCGAGATCAACGACGTTGCCCTTACGCCGGCGGAGCGTGAAGGCGAGATTGGATACTCGCTGCGTGTCGGCGGAGGCCTGTCGAAAGAACCGCACCTCTCCGTGCGCCTCGACGCGTTTATCCTTCCGCACCAGGCTGTCCCCGTCGTCAAAGCCGTCGCCGAAATCTTCCGCGACCAGCAGAGCCTGCGCGAAAGCCGCGACCGCGCCCGCCTCAAATACCTCTTCCTCAAGCAGGGCTGGACTGCGGAAACCTTCCTCACCGAGCTGCAGAGCCGCCTCGATTTCACCCTCTTCCCCAGCGTCCCGGAGAAGATCCCCAGCGGCACCCTGCGCGATCACGCCGGTGTTCATCCGCAGAAGCAGCCCGGCCTTGCCTACGTCGGCGCCAGCGTCCTGCGCGGCCGTCTCACCGGCGAGCAGCTTGAAGCTGCGGCCGACCTCGCCGACCGTTTCGGCAGCGGCAGTCTCCGCGCCACCGTCGCCCAGAACCTCATCTTCGTCGACATTCCCTACAAACACACCAGCGAACTGGTACGGGAACTCAACCAGATCGGTCTCCACGTGGACGGAACCGCGTTCTGGCGCGGCGCCGTCGCCTGCACCGGCACCGAATTCTGCAAGCTCGCCATCACTGAAACCAAGGCCTTCACCCGCTGGCTGGTTGAAGAAATGGAAGAGCGCGTCCCGCAGTTCGATCAGGAGCTGCGCCTCCACGTCACCGGCTGCTCCAACGGCTGCGGCCAGCACTGGATCGCCGACATCGGCATGGAGGGCAAGAAGATCAAGTACGAAGGCCAGATGATCGACGCCTACTACTTCTGCCTGGGCGGCGGAGTCGGCGAATTCGCCGGCATCTCCCGCCCCGTGGGCTTCCGCTGCCCCGCGCCATTGGTTCCGGAAGCCATCGAACGCCTGCTGCGCGAATATCTCGGCAATCGCCAGCGCAATGAAAACCTGCGCGCCTGGTTCCGCCGACACTCCAACGACGAACTGCGCGCCTACCTCGCCGGTGAACCGCTTCCCGAAGTCGAACGCGACGTGCCCTCCGGCCATGTACCCCATGCCGTAGCCGAATAATCGAACTCGAATCGAGGACAAACGGATGAATCTGCTGCCCATCTTCTTAAAACTCCAAGGACGCCACACCCTGGTCGTGGGCGCCGGCGCCGTCGCTCTCGACAAGATCGGCAGCCTGCTCAAATACGGCGCGTGTCTCCGCGTCATCGCGCCGGAAGCTCGCGCCGAAATCCATGCCCTCGCCGCCGATGGCCGCCTCAACCTTATTCAGCGCCCCTTCGCACCCGCCGACCTCGACGGCCACGAAATCGTGATCGCCGCAACCGACCGGCCTGAAGTCAACTCCGCCGTTTACCGCGCCGCCATCGAACGCGGCATCCTCTGCAACAGCGTCGACGACATCCCCAACTGCGATTTCTTCTTCGGCTCCATCGTCTCCCGCGGCGACCTCCAGATCGCTATCTCCACCGCCGGCGAAAGCCCCGCGTTTGCGCAACGCGTCCGTCGGGAAATCGACGAACTCCTGCCGCGGGACATTGGCGAATGGCTCAGCGATCTCGGCCGCTTACGCCGCGAAATTCTTGCCTCCCTCCCGCCCGGCGAGGAACGCAAGCAGCTTCTGCGTCGGCTCGCGCAGCCTCCCAGCGGATCGGTGCTTTTGCAAGACCGGGCGCAGCGCAACGAGTCCCGGCAACCCACTGCATCTGAAAACGCAGTTGAAAAGAAGGTCTACCTCGTCGGCGCCGGACCCGGCGATCCCGACCTGCTCACCGTCAAAGCCCTGCGCCTGATCCAATCTGCAGACGTGATCCTCCACGACGACCTGGTCCCGCAGACCATCCTCGACCTGGCTCCCCGCGCTGAAATCGTTAACGTCGGCAAGCGCTGCGGCTCCACGCGCATCACCCAGGACGAAATCAACTCCCTCACGATCCATCACGCCCGCGCCGGCTGCAGCGTCGTCCGCCTCAAATCCGGCGACCCCCTCATTTTCGGGCGCGCCGCCGAAGAAATGGACGCCCTGCGCGCCGCCGGCGTGGACTTCGAAGTGGTGCCCGGCATCACCTCGGCATTGGCCGCCGCGGCCTCGATTCCCGCGTCGCTCACCGATCGCCGCGCCGCTTCCAACGTCCTCTTCTCCACCGGCCATCACGCGCAGTCGCACAACAACGCGCCGCTGCCTGCCATCGAAGACGCCACCCGCGTCGTCTACATGCCCGGCCGCGACCTCACCCTGCTCGCCGCCCAATGGCGCTCGGAAGGCCTGCCGCCTGATTTTCCCTGCGTGCTGGTATCCCGCGCCGCTCAGCCCGGCCAGCAAATCCGCCACACCACGCTCGCCGCCCTCGCAGACCAAGCCCCCATGGAAGCCCCCAGCCTGCTGCTCGCCGGCTGGGCCGTCGGCAATGTCTCCCGCGCGACCAGCGAAACCGAATCCGAAGCCTCAGTCCCCGCCTGAGCCACTACGCGCCCTCCTTTATACTGAACTGTTTGCATACATCGGGCGCACCGGCTCAGCAAGGCTGGCGTGCGCTCAGGAGAGCGAGCCTTGGCTCAGGCGGAAATCGGCATCATCGGCGGCAGCGGACTGTACTCCATGCCCGGCTTCACCAACGTTCAGGAAGAGCGCGTTGAAACGCCCTTTGGCGACCCCTCCGACGCATTCGTCCTCGGCGAACTCGAAGGCCGCAAAGTTGCCTTCCTCGCGCGGCACGGCCGCGGCCATCGCATTCTTCCCTCGGAGTTGAACTTTCGCGCCAATATTTATGCATTCAAAAAACTCGGAGTGGAACGCATTGTCTCCGTTTCCGCCGTCGGCTCACTCAAAGAGGCGCACAAGCCCACCGACTTCGTGATTCCCGATCAATTCATCGATCGCACATTTCATCGCATTTCCACGTTCTTCGGGGAAGGCATCGTGGGCCACGTAGCATTTGGCGATCCGGTCTGCGCCACCGTCGCCAAGGCCGCAACCGAGGCCTGCGCCAAGGCCGGCGTCGTGGGCAAACTCGGCGGCACTTACGTCTGCATGGAAGGCCCGCAGTTCTCCACCAAGGCCGAGTCCAACCTCTACCGCAGTTGGGGCGCCGACGTCATTGGCATGACCAATCTGCAGGAAGCCAAGCTGGCCCGCGAAGCCGAAATCTGCTACGCCACCGTGGCGATGGTTACGGACTACGATTGCTGGCGCGAAGGCCACGACGCCGTCACCATCGAGGAGATCGTAGCCGTGCTAAACAAAAACGCCGCCAACGCCTGCGAAGTGGTGAGGCAAGCGGTGGCCGCGATGCCCGCGGAGCGGACATGCGCGTGCGCCACCGCGGCAAAATATGCTGTTCTCACCCAGCCGGATGCGATTCCGCCCGCCGCCAGGGAACGATTGAAACTGCTCTTCGGAAAGTACCTGGGCTGGTAGAAGAATGAAGCAGAGCGAGCGGCGCTGGCGTTGTTAAACTAGCTCCGCTAACCCCGCTAAAAGCTGTCTTGCTAAAAAACGAAAAAGAGAGAGAGCCCTTAATGGCCATCACCGTAGTCGGAAGCGTCGCGTTCGATTCCATTGAAACTCCCGCGGGCCGCCGCGAACGATGCCTCGGCGGAGCAGCCACCTATTTCGCCCTGGCCGCCAGCTTCTTCACCGATGTGCGCATCATCGCCGTTGTGGGCGAGGACTTCGACAGCCGGCAGCAGTCCGTTTTCGATGCCCGCAAAATCGACACCCGCGGCATCGAGCGCGCCTCCGGCAAAAGCTTCTTTTGGGAAGGCTCTTACCTCGAGAACCTCAACGAAGCCAAAACCCACACCACCGAGCTCAACGTCTTCGGCGCCTTCCAGCCCAAAATCCCCGACTCCTATCGAGATTCGGATTTCCTGTTTCTCGCCAACATCGATCCAGTGCTTCAGCGCCGCGTGCGCGAAGCCATGCCCGGCGTCAAGTTGGTGGCCGGCGACACCATGAATTACTGGATCAGGGACCACAAACCCGCGCTCCTCGAAGTTTTGCGCGGCCTCGACATCCTGCTCATCAACGACACCGAAACCAAAATGCTGGCCGGCAACAACAATCTCGTCAAGGCCGCCCGCGAGGTCCTCACCATGGGTCCGCGCATGCTCGTGGTCAAGCATGGGGAGTACGGCGCCACCGCTTTTTACGGCCTCCAGCACCAGGGCATCGGCGCAAAAACCTTCCGCGCGCCGGCGCTCCCGCTGGAAGAAGTCGTCGATCCCACCGGCGCCGGCGACAGCTTTGCCGGAGGCTTCTTCGGCTACCTCGCTGCGCAAAACGAACTCACGCCCGGCGCATTTCGCCGCGCCATGTTCTACGGCAGTGTCCTGGGCTCCTTCGCCGTTGAAAAATTTGGGACCGAGCGCCTGCAGCAACTCACGCGCGCCGACATCGACGCCCGCTTCGAGCAGTTCCGCGAGTTGACTCACCTTGACTGACCAGCGCATCGGCCGCGGCGAGGCAATGGCCGTGCTGGCCTGCTGCGCGGCCGCCTCGCTGGCGGCCATTGCGTGGAGTTGGCGCCACGACGCCTTGCTCAATTACGGCGACGCCGAAGCCCACCTCCACATCGCCCGCCGCGTGATCGATTCGCACCGCCCCGGCCTCAGTCAACTAGGCTCCGTGTGGTTGCCGCTTCCCCATCTGCTCATGATTCCATTCGTCGCCGTCTTCGCGTGGTGGACCAACGGGATCGCGGGCGCCATTCCATCCGCGCTCGCCTGGCTCGCCGCAAGCTTCGGCATATATCGCCTCGCGCGCTTCTGGCTTCGCCCGGCTCCAGCAGCCATCGCCCTGGCCTTTTTCGCGCTGAACCCTAACCTGATTTACATGCAGACCACGGCCATGACCGAGCCGCTGTTTGTCTGCGAAATGGTCTGGACCGCGTTGTGGGTGGTCGAATGGCGCGCGAGCATCGAGTCCAATGAATTACGGCGAAGTAGCCGTCTCCTGTGGCAGATCGCCATCGTCCTCGCTGCCGCCGTCTTCACCCGCTACGACGGCTGGATCATGGCCCTCATCGCATGGATCGCAATCGGCCTCGTGCTCCTGCGAACCGGTAAACTGCGCTCCCCTGCCTTCTGGCTCGCCACCATCGTCGTGGTTGCCGCGCCCATCGTCTGGTTCGTCTACAACGCAATCGTATTCGGCGACTGGCTCGACTTTGCCCGCGGACCCTACTCGGCCAAAGCCATCGAGCTCCACACCGCCACGCCTGGGTCGGGGCCGCCCCATCCCGGCTGGCACAACCCGTGGGTCTCGCTCCTCTTCTTCGTCAAGGTGTCAGAGATGGATGCCGCGGCCGCGGCCTTCGGCAACATCCTTCTCGCGCTCAGCGTTCTCGGAACCGCCTGGGGATGGCTCATCGCTCGAAAAAAGGCGTTCGCCTGGTCCCTGCTGTTGTGGCTTCCGGTCCCGTTTTATGCCTATTCCGTAAGCTACAGCTCCGTCCCCATTTTCCTCCCCGCCTGGTGGCCGCATTCCTTTTACAACACCCGCTACGGCCTTGAACTGCTGCCTGCATTCGCTCTGGGCATCGGCTGCGCCGCAAGCTTTCTTCTCTCCGCCGCTCGCGAATTCAAACCGCGCGCCACCCGTGTCGTCACAGTGGCGCTCATCGCAATCGTCTTCCTCAACGCCGCGGACATGATCCGCCAGCGTCCACTGGTTTACGTGGAGGGAACCAAAAACGCCCAGGCGCGTCGCCCCTACGAACGCACCCTCGCCGCTGCCTTGCGAGCCCAACTCGCCACCCGTCCCCATGCAATCGTGCTCATGGACACATCGGTTTTTCCGCAGGTCGTCGCCATGAGCGGCATTCCCCTGCGGCAAACCGTCAATGAGAGCGACCGCGAGTTCTACCAGGCCGCGCTCGCCGACCCCGCGGCAAGTGTCGGAATTGTATTTGCGCTTGACGGCGGACCCATCGATCAGGCGGTCCGTGCGCATCCCGCCGGCCTGACAAAGATCGCGCATTTCGACTTTCCTTACCAGCCGGGCGCGACCCTCTACGTCTCCGACACCCCGCAGGCACACGGCTCAACACACCCGTTCATCGCGGTGGTAGCATCGGGCAAGGAAAAACTCCCATGAGCACGTTATTCGCACATTTTGCCCAACCGTTCAGCTTCACCTGGCTGCAGCAGGGAGTAGTGGCCAGCGGCGCCGTAGGGCGTCTCCTGCTCGCGTGCCTGCTGGGCGGAGTCATCGGGCTGGAGCGGGAATTCAAGCGCAAGAGCGCCGGCCTGCGCACCAACCTTCTCATCTGCATGGGCAGCGCGTTCTTCACCCTGCTCTCCGCGGTGCTTGCCGGCGACGCCAATCCCGATAAAGGCCGCGTCGCATCCAACATCGTGCAGGGCATCGGATTCCTCGGCGCGGGATTGATTCTGCACAATCGCAGCCGCATCAGCGGGCTCACCAGCGCCGCCAGCGTATGGGTTGTGGCCTCCATCGGCATGGCCTGCGGAGCGGGATTGTACGAGGCCGCGGTTGCCGCGGCTTTGATGGTCATTGTCGCCCTGCAGATTGTGGGCATCCTCGAGCAGCGCGTGAATTTGAAAAGTTATTCGCTCATCTACGAGGCGCGGGGCAGCGATCAGACCCTTATGTTGAACTCCATCCTCGATGTGATGGACAAAACCAACGAACGGCTTTGCAGCGTGGAACGGGATGCGATTGGAGAATTGCAGCGCCTGACCTTTTACCTGACTGCCACGCAAAAGCAGCACCAGCGCCTGCGCGAACAACTTGCGGCCGAGCCCGCTATCGACAGCGTGCGTACGTTTCGCGATCCGGAGGAAGATTGATTCCCTTCACCAAGGCACACGCCTGCGGCAACGATTTTCTGATAGTGACGGAAGAGGCGGCGGCAGGCCACGACCGGGCGGAGTTGACCCGCAGACTCTGCGCACGCAACACCGGCATCGGCGCCGATGGAATCGAGTTCTTTGTCTGGACCGGACCCCGCACCGGGCGCATCCGCCTGCACAATGCGGATGGCTCCATCGCCGAAATCAGCGGCAACGGCACTCGCTGCGTCGCCGCGTGGATGGCGGAGGCCTGCGGCGCGCAAGCAGGCGATTCGCTGGAGATTGCGACCGACGCCGGAATGCGTGTCTGCTATGTGAACGCCGTCCAAACCGAAAATGGCTTTGCCGTGGACGTGACCACTGCAATGGGCGTACCCGCCTTCGTGCCCCGCACCGTCACCATCCCCGGCGGCGTGCAGGTGGAAGGCGTCGAAGTCTCCACTGGCAATCCGCACTTCGTCATCCTCGTCGACAATCCCCACTTCACGGTTGACGGCCAGCGCTGGCAAAGCATTGGGCAGCAGATTTGCGGCCATCCCGATTTCCCTCACCAGACCAACGTCGAATTCGTGCGCATCCTCAGCGGGAACGAAATTGAAATCCGGATTTTCGAGCGCGGCGTAGGACCCACGACTTCGTCCGGCACCGGAACCTCGGCCAGCGCGACTGCGGCCATCGCATTGCACGGCTGCACTTCGCCACTGCGCGTAATCGCACCGGGTGGTGCGCAGACCATCGAATGGAACGGCCCCGGCTCGGAATTGAAATTGACTGGACCGGCGGCGCTCATCGCGCTTGGCGAGGCGTGGTAATGGAATCTGCGAAGCTCATCCAACTCAACCCGGTAAGCGATGGAGCCGGTATCAGCGTCGTGGCGCCGGCCTCGTTTGCGCGCCCGGATCGCATCGAGGACGGAGCAAAAACTTTGCGCGCTCTCGGCTACAAGCCGCAGTTTGCCGAGCATGCCCTCGCCCGCGGTCCGCTCTTTTTTGCGGGCTTGCCGGATGAGCGGACGTCGGATTTTCACGCTGCGTTCGAAAATCCGGAAACACAACTGGTGATGTGCCTGCGCGGCGGCTACGGCTCCAATTACCTGCTCGATCGTCTCGACCTCGAACGAATCGGCAGCCATCCCAAGCCGTTCTTCGCTTACAGCGATTTGACCGGCGTGCAGCTTCATCTGTTGGATCAGCTTGGATTGCCCGCTTTCCATGGACCCATGCTGGCGGCCGATTTTTATCTCGAAGACGGAGTGCATCTGCCCAGCTTCAACGCCTCCCTTGCCGGCGAGCCGTACAGCGTCGGCGCTGCCGAGGGAATGCGCGCGTTGCAGCCCGGCGCGGCGCGCGGAACGCTTTACGGCGGATGCCTCAGCATCCTCGTCTCTCTTCTCGGCACGCCTTACGAGCCGCAGACCGAAGGCAAGCTGCTGTTCCTCGAAGACGTGGGCACAAAGCCCTATCAGGTCGATCGCATGCTCTGGCAACTGCGCCGCTCAGGCAAGCTCGATCACGTGTGCGGCATCGTCTTCGGCGAGATGCTGGATTGCACATCCCCCGGCGCCGAACCCGATCTGCTCCAGAAAGCCATCCTCAGCGCGCTGAGCGATTTCCCGGGACCCATTGCACTTGGCCTGCGCAGCGGGCATGTCTCGCGGCAAAACGTCACCCTCACGTTCGGCATTGAGGCCGAGTTGCTGGTGACCGATGAGACGGAGTTGAAGATACAGCATAGGCGATAGCATGGGTGAGAAAGGATTCGGATACTGAAGTGAGTGGTTCGATTGTGAACGCGGGAAATTCGCGGAAAAAGCACATACATTTGTCGGGGATTTGCGGAACAGCCATGGCCTCGCTGGCCGGCTTGCTGCAGTTGCAAGGCCATCGCATCACCGGTTCTGACAGCGCGGCATATCCGCCGATGAGCGATCAGCTTCGCGACCTCGGCATCCCGGTTCTGGAGCCGTACAAAGAAAGCAATCTCGAGCCCTCGCCCGACCTCGTAATCATCGGCAATGCCCTCTCTCGCGGCAATCCCGAGGTGGAGCGCGTGCTCGATGCGCGCATTCCTTTTACCTCCATGGCGGCCCTGCTGCACGATGAATTTCTCAAAGGCCGCGAATCGCTCGTGGTCGCCGGCACCCACGGCAAAACCACCACCACCAGCATGCTCGCCTGGATCTATCAGGTAGCCTCGCGCCAAAACCCCGATCTCGAACCATCGTTCCTCATCGGCGGCGTCGCGGAAAACTTCGCATCGAGCTTTCAGCTTCGCCCCACCCGCACCTTCATCCTCGAAGGCGACGAGTACGACACCGCCTTCTTCGACAAGGGTCCGAAATTCCTGCACTACTTTCCCGACGCGCTCATCCTCACCCACGTCGAATTCGATCACGCCGATATCTATGCCGATCTCGATGCGGTCAAGATCGCCTTCAAGCGCCTGGTGAACCTTGTCCCGCGGCGCGGCGTGATTGTCGCCTATGACGGCAGCGACAACGTGACCGAGTGCGTAGCGCACGCCTTCTGCCGCGTCGAGCGCTATGGATTCACCGCGAAAGCCGACTGGCGCATGCGGAATTTTCGCCACCAGGATGGAGTGACTCGCTGGGAGGTCTGGCGCGCGGGCGAGTTATGGGCGGAGTTGGAAATGCAGATGCCCGGCGAGCACAATGCCCTGAATGCAACGGCTGCAGCGGCCTTGGCCGCCAGCCAGGGCATCTCCCGCGAAGCCATCCAGTCCGCCCTCGCCAGTTTCAAAAGCGTGAAGCGCAGGCTCGAGGTCCGCGCGGAAATCCATGGCGTGACCATCATCGACGATTTCGCCCATCATCCCACCGCCATCCGCGAGACTCTGCGCGCGCTGCGAAGTGTCTATCCGCAAGCCAGGCTGTGGGCGGTGCTGGAGCCGCGATCGAACACGCTGCGCCGCAAGGTGCTTGAGGCCGACCTGGTGGAAAGCCTGCGCCATGCGGATCGCGTTCTCATGGCCGGCGTTTACCAGCAGCAGCGCATTGCGGAAGACCAGCGTTTGCACCCCGAGGTCGTGGTGCGCGCGCTCAACTCCGCGGGCACTCCAGCGGCGCTTTGTCCGGATGTCGAGAGCATTCTCAGCGAACTTGTTCCGCAGCTTCAGGCCGGAGACGTGGTGGCGATTCTCTCCAATGGCGGATTCGACGGCATTTATGAGAAACTGCCCGCACGTCTCAAATCCCGGCCCTGGGCAACCACGCCTTCATGATCGCTTCGCTCACTTTGCTGGCCACTCTCGTCCTCCTCGGCGCGCCCGCGGCGGTGGTCTTCATCCCGTGGGCCATGGTGACGGGCAATGCAACACCCCTGTACAACGCTTCGCAGCGCATTGTGCGGCTGGCGTTACGCCTGGCGCGCATCCGCGTTGTGACGGTGGGACTCGAACGCGTGCCGGCACACACCGCCTGCATCTTCATGGCCAATCACGTTTCGAACCTCGATCCTCCGGCCCTGATTCCGCGCATACCGGGGCGCACGTCGGCATTCGTGAAAAGCTCGCTGATGAAAATTCCCATCCTCGGTTACGGAATGAAGCTTGGCGGGTTTGTGCCGGTCGATCGCGATGGGCGCGTGGAAAGCGCGGTCGAAAGCGTGGCTGCGGCGCGGCGCGTACTCCAGAAGGGTTTGCACATCACCACTTTTGTCGAGGGCACGCGCTCTCTTGACGGCCGCTTGCTGCCTTTCAAGAAAGGCCCCTTTTACCTTGCCATGGAGGCTGGCGCGCCCTGCATTCCGGTTTCCATTTACGGCACGGAAACGTTGATGGCCAAAGGCAGCATGCGCGTCACGCCCGGGACCGCGCATATCGTCTTTCATGAGCCTCTCGATCCTACCGCTTTTGCCACGCGCGAGGAATTGATGGAGGCGGTGCGGGCCTCTATCGCCTCCGGTCTGCCGCAGTGGATGCGCGGGGAGTGATCGAGTGTTCTACGGCTTTTCCGCAATTGCTGTACCCGAATCCCCGTGCCCCACCTTTGCGCCTTTTTTCTGGCGCAAGGGTGGGAGGCCACGACAGTTGGGTATACCAATTCTGAAACAGCCCTACGGCTCGATGATGGCGTTGTATCCGTCGCCGAGCAGGCGCTGGCGCATTTGCGCGGCATCCGTGTGCGTGGCGAACGGTCCCACCTGCACATGCATGAGATTGTCCAGCGGATCGTGCCGGATCGACACCGCGTAGCCCCGCTTGCGCAGCGCCCCAACCAGCACCTCGGCGTCCTCAGGATGAGAGACCGCCGCAATCTGCACCATCCACGCGGAGCCCTGCGGCATCGCCGGCTGCACCTGTCCGCCGGAAACCGTCTGCGCGCCCATTGGCTGGGCGGGCAGCGCCGTCTGCACTACGGACGGACTGGCCGAAGATGCCGTAGCGGAACCGGATGCTGGATAAGATGCGGTCACCGGCGCTGCCTCAGGAGAAGTTCCCGCTGCGCTCCCATCGGCGGCAGCGGCCAGCGATGCGTCCTTGTGCGGCTCGAAACTGTTCTGGCTGGCCGCCGGCTTGGATTGACCGCCGAGAAGTTGGGCAGCCGAAGCCCCGCTCGCCGCGGGATCGCTCAATGGCGCGGCTGGGCTGCCATGTCCCACCGAGTATCCCCAGATAAAAAACACGCCGCAGAGTGCGCACAGTCCCACCGCCAGCCCTACCAGCATGGCGGGTCCGAGTGTGACTTCCCGGTCGCGCCCCTCGTCTTCGGGCTCGAACGCTGCTCCGCCAAAACCTCTGTGCATATTCGGCTCTCTGGTTCAAGCCTTTCTTGCCCGGCCTGTCGATCGCATTCCATGGAAGCCGAATTGCCGGCTCCCGCATGTTTGGCTTACTTCCAGTGTAGGCCGGGCGCGGATTTTGCAAAAGCTCGAACTTCCGCCTGTCGGCAACCACCGGGTTTTGCTGGCTTTGGCCTAAGGCTTCTCCCCGTGGGAGGCTGCCGGGGCGAGGGCTTTATTCAACAATGAGAGAAGCTCGATGGGCAGCGGGAACACCACCGTGGTGTTCTTCTCCACGCCGATATCCGACAGGGTTTGCAGATAACGCAACTGCAGGGTCATGGGCTGAGTGGCCATCAGGGCGGCTGCATCCACCAGCTTCGCGGCGGCGCTGAACTCGCCTTCCGCGTGGATGATCTTGGAGCGCTTTTCGCGCTCGGCCTCCGCCTGTTTGGCGATGGCGCGCAGCATCTCCGGGGGCAGGTCCACCTGCTTCACTTCCACCGAGATCACCTTCACCCCGAACGGTTCCGTCCGCTGATCGATGATGGTCTGGATCCTCAGGTTGAGCTTGTCCCGGTGGCTGAGCAGCTCGTCGAGCTCCACTTCGCCCAGCACGCTGCGCAGCGTGGTCTGCGCGAACTGCGAAGTCTGGTACACGTAGTTCTGCACCTTGATGGCCGCCAGGTTCGGTTCGATCACGTACAGCGTCACCACCGCATTTACCTTCAGCGTCACGTTGTCGCGCGTGATGATGTCCTGCGGCGGAACCTCCAGCACTTCCTGCCGCAAAGAGATGCGAACCATCTGGTCGAATGGCCGAAAAACCAGGATGATGCCCGGCCCCTTGGGAGTGGGAAGGGCGCGCCCCAGGCGGAAAATGACTGCCCGTTCGTAGTCGCGGAGAATCTTGATGGAGTTCAGCAGATAGAGCGCAACGATAGCGAGAGCAATCAGAAAAGCAGCATTGGCTTCGAGCACAGGTGGGTCCTCACTTCCGCACGAATTGTACTCCAGGCACGCTCAAACAGCGGCTTTGGACGGCCCCATGCCCGCATCGAGCGGCGCCACGTGCAGCAGATACTGGTCGTGCCCGGTCACCCGCAGAGGCGCTCCGGCAGGCACAGTTTCGCTGGCCACGGCACGCCAGATTTCCCCCTCCACCAGCACATGGCCCTCGGGAGCGAGCGGCTCCATGGCCGACGCGGGACGCCCGATGAGCGCTTCCATCCCTAGCCGTTGCTTCATGCGGCGGGCGCGCACCGCCAGCCGGATCAGGAATACCGTGATTCCGCCGAACCCGGCGCTCACCCCAATCGCAACCCAGGGATTGATCGCCAGTTCCGGCACCGGTGCGGCAATCAGCGTAAGCGTGCCCAGCGTGAGGCAGACGATCCCCGCAATGGCCAGCGCCCCGTGGCCGCCGAACTTGGCCTCCAGCACCAGCAGCACCAGCGCCGCAATCAGCAGCATCACCGCGGTGTAGCGAATAGGCAGAAGATTCAGCGCAAAGATGCCCAGCAGCACCATCAGCGTGCCCAGCGCCCCCGGAACGATGGTTCCAGGCGTATTGAATTCAAGGTAGATGAGCAGCGCTCCCCCCACCAGCAGCAACAGCGCAATGTTGGGATTGACCAGCCAATCCAGCAGGTTTTCCCGCAACGTGGGCTTCACCACCTCAATGCGCGCATTGGCCAGGTGCAGCACCTGCTTGCTGCCGTCCAGCCGGGTAATCTCGCGCCCGTTCAGCGCCGCGATCAATTGCGCATCGCTGGAGGCGGTCAGATCGATCAGATGCTGCGTCAGCGCCTCCTCCGCCGAGTAGGAGTGGGACGACTGCACCGCGGCCACCGCCGCATCTACATTGCGGTTTCGGCGGCCCACGTAGGAGCGCAGAAAGGCTTCCGCATCGTTCTCCACCTTCTGTTCCATGGTCTGGTCAGGCTTGCCAAATTCGAAGACCACGTGGGCCGCGCCGGCATTGGTCCCCGGCGCCATGGCGGCTATATCGGCGGCCTCCAGCAGGAAAAACCCCGCCGATCCGGCACGCGCCCCCGCGGGAGCGACATAGATGATAACCGGGACCCGTGAGCTCAGGATTTCCCCTGCCATCTTCCGCATCGAGTCCACCAGGCCGCCCGGCGTGTCGATCTCAATCAGCAGCGCGGCGGCGTTATCGCTGTTGGCGAGCGCCAGGGCGCGTTCCAGTTGACCCGCGCTTACCGGCTGAATCGTGTCATCGAGCACAAACTTGTCCACCAGCGGCTGCTGTGCCTGCAATGTGCCGCAGGCGAACAAAACCGCGGCTCCCATGCATGCCGTCGCAATGCGGAGGTGCTTCCTGAAACCCGAAACTCCGGCAACCAACCCACCGAGGAACATGGCGTGCTCCTTCAGTGCGCCTATGGCTTCGCGGCGCCCTGCTTCGCCCTCAACTGGCGCAATACTTCCTTGGCGGCCGGGCTGTTGGGGCTCAGCTTGAGAGCTTCCCCCGCATCCCGGCTCGCATCGTCCAGGTGATTGGCCGCTATGTCAAGGCGCGCCAACACCAGGTAGGCATCCGCGGAAGGATGCTCCTGCAATGCAACCAGAGCCTCTTTACGTGCTCCTGCCGCGTCACCGGTCCGCTCGCGCACCTCCGCCAGTCCCTCGTGCGCGTCCTGCGATTTATCATCGGCCGCAATGGCCTGCTGATACAGCCGCTCCGACTCCAGCAGCAGCCCCCGCGAAAGATACTCGCGCGCCTGCGTAGCCAGTGTTTGCGCCCGCTGTTCCGGGGTAAGCGCGGCCAGGCGCGAAGCCGCCATCTGGTCCAGCACCACCGCCGCCTGGCGAAACGCCACCGCATCGAACCCCCGCTCGATGCGCTCCAGCGGTTCCACTGAGGAGGCGGAGGCAGGCTGTTTCCACGCCGACTGCATCCCCAGCGCCTCGCTGTCGTTGGGCCGCAATTTCAGGTACTGGGCCAGCTCGGCCTGCGCACCCGCAGCATCGCCATGGCGCTTCAGGCTCACCGCCAAATTGAAGTGGTAGTCGGGCGCCGTGGGATCGGCCGCCTCCGCCTGCCGAAACAACGCTGTGCCATCGTGCCCCTGGCGGCTGATCGCCACACCCTGATTGCTCAGCACCGGGGCCAGCGGCAGCTCCCGCGAAACTTGAGCGAAGGACGTCTCGGCTTTGCCGTATTCCCCTGAAAACATCAACGACAGGCCGCGATAAAATCCGGCTTCCAGCGAATCCGCATCGTTGCCGGTCACTTTGGCAAAAGCCGCTGCAGCCTGTTCGTATTGCTGGCCGGCATAGTCCTCGCGGGCCAGCGCCATCCACGCCGCGCTGAACTCCGGACTCAGCTTCACCGCCTCCTGCAAATGGCGCAGGCGCTCGGCCTGATCCTGCTCCGTGATGCCGCGGATGTACTGCTCAAACGCGGTTAGCCGCAGATTGGCGCCGGCAGCCACAAACGTCTCCTCCGACCCGTTGAATCCGGGATCGAGCTGCCGGGTCAACTTCCAGGCAAGCGAATTGAACACCGCGATCATGTCGCGCATTTCGCCCCGCGCCGTCACCGGCTCGCTCATGCGCAAGCGGGGAACGCTGATGATCTGCGCCTCCGCCTCAATATTCTCGCCCTCGGTCTTGTAGCTGCCCACAAGGATGGAATCCACGTCCAGGGTCTGCGCCAGCTTCAGCGAACTGGCATGCGAGGGCTGAAATCCCGGCGGCAATCCCAGGTGATCGAGCGCGTACAGGCGGTCGGCGCGGCTCAGCGGAGCAAACCCGGCGGAGGCGAACCGGCTGCCCAGAATCTCCGGCGCGGCCTCCCGAATCCACTCCAGGCTGGGCTGCCCCGTCTGGTTCTCAAAAGGCAGCACCAGCAGAATCCGTCCGCGGCCCTCGGCGGCTTCCTGGCCGCCCTGGGCGCTGGCCTGGAATTCGCTGAAAAACATCAGAGCGATGAGGAAAGCGGCTGCTGACAGCCCGCCAGCCCGGCGCAAACGATGGAAAATAGGAATGGACACGACAGCCCGATTATAGGCTCGGACACCTTCGGAGACCCGCGAGATGATCTGAGTCCCGTGCCCCATCTTCGCGCCTTTTTTCTGGCGCGAGGGTGGGAGACAACGAACCTCCGCTCAACCCTGGATTTTCGCGCACTCCTCAGCGCGTTGCCGCACGGTCCACACCCATCGCCGAACCGCTCCCCAGCCGCGCCTCAAACTGCCGGTTGAACCGGATCAGCCCCACCCACATCCCCTGGTCTTCGCCCTTCCACACCAGCGTGCCATGCAGCCGCAGCGCAATCGCCTCGGGCGCCAGGTCATGATGAAGCCCAAAGTACTTCTCATCGTAGCGGCGCCCCAGCGAGATGATCGGCCGCGGATCGTACTTAGTCGAAAACACCAGCGCCGCCGAGTACCGCCCCGGCTCCTCGGCGGCGCGATCGATCTGCGCTGCCGAAAAATCGTCGATCGCAAAAACATCCCACGGCTGCTTCACCCATCCAAGTTCCGGCTTGCTCAGGTCATCGGTGATCGGCCACGCCGACAGCACCGTCGCCCCCGGATAGCGCTTTGCCAGTTGCGCAATTCCCGCCTCGTGCAGTCGAATTACATGCGCATACGCCAGGTTGTCTTCCGGCGCAAAACCATACGGCGGGTTGATGAAGATTCCCGCTACAAACGCCGCCGCCGACAGCAATGCCAGCGCATGCCAATACCGCACCCGCCGATGAAACGCGGAAACCGCCAGCACCAGCACCAGCGGATACATGGGCAGCAGATAGCGGCACAGCAGCGCTCCGCCCAGCACGCTGAACAGCACTGCATTCACCAGCAGCAGGATGAGGATGCGCCGGCGCACCGGGGCAGCGATGCCGGCGCGTTCCTGCCCCTCGGAGTCATGCCGCGGGTTCAGCATCAGCGCCGCCAGCGTCAGCAGCACGGGAACAAACATATTCATGTGCGCGGTCAGGTGCAGGATGCGATGCCCGAACGCCGCCAGAATCCGCACCGGCGCAAGCGTAGCCTCGGCGTTGTAGCGCAGGAATTCCGGGTTGCCGAACAGGTATCCCGTCTTTGCATAATGCCAGCCGTACCACGCGGCCAGAGGAACCACGCAGCTCGCCAGCCACAGCGCCTCCCGCAGCCGCTGCAACCGCGCCGGCCCTTGGCATCGAATCGTATGCATCGCGTAAATCACAGCCAGCGTCAGCGGAACCGCAATCGCCGTCTCCTTCGAAAGCGCGGCAGCCGTGAACCACGCCGCCGCCCGGCGAGCATCGCGGTTGCGCTCCGGAAGCGCATAAACCAGGCCCCACAACGTGCACGCCGCGGCAAAGATATCGGCGTGGGCCAGCGTGCTCTGCGCAAACCAGATGGGATAAAGTCCGGTCAGGACCGTGGTCCAGAATGCCACCGCAATCGACAAATGGATGCGCCGCGCAAGCTGCCACACTGCCAGCAAGCCCGCTGCAGCCACCATCAACACCGCCTCGCGGGTCACCTCGGGCAAATAGGCCGACGCCTTCCACCACAACGCAAGATAAATGCTGGGCAAAGGCGGATGGGCGTTGCTCAGTGTGCTGCTGGGAATCAGCGATCCGGTGCGGAAGAAATCCCACGCGGCGGGGATATAGTAGCCGGCCTCGTCCCAATAGTAGGGCAGGCGCAGCAGCGTGAAATGCGTGGCATACAGCGCCGCGAAGATGATCGGAAAGATCATCCACAGCGGAAACGGAGCGTCCACCCGCGGGTCGTACAGCTTTCTCCAGCGCAAACGGCAAGTCCTCGTACGAAAATTCAGCCCCTGGTGCAGAACGGCTGCTTAACAGCCTGTTGTGGAAGTCTGGTTTTGAAAGGGCACGACTTTAGTCGTGCCGTAGATGCCGCAGAATCAGTCGGGCTTTAGCCCCTGAGGGATGGGTTTCCCGGCGTTTCGACTTCTGCCTCGGGCTGCTTAATGGATCGGCCCCTGCGGAAACCCTCGCGTCTGCGGTTCCAGCGCCAGTTCCCCGAATGCCTGCTCGTACTGCGCCACATTCTGCCCCAGCACGTTCCACAAGGCTTTGGCCTGCTGCGGGCTCAGGTAGATGGCCTGGTGATTGCGAATGGTCACCTGGTCGGGAGATTCGCTGCTCGCCAGCCCGAAAACGAGCTGAAAATCCCAAACGCTCACGCGCACCTGCACACTGTTGGCATAGGTCTCGCGGTAGTCCGGCGATTGGGTCAGGTTCAAATGAGGCTGCTGCGCGGTCGGATTCATGATGAACCCAGATTACTCCGCCGCGCCGACGGGCCTGTCGAGAGCACACGGCTGGTGCGAAAGGAGGGACTCGAACCCTCATGGGTTTCCCCGCCAGATCCTAAGTCTGGTGCGTCTGCCAATTCCGCCACTTTCGCAATTCTATTTAACTGATTGAAATACAGTGTATTGACGATCATTCCCGTCTGAAGATATCTTTCTGTTAATTCCACCGGTCGCCGATTTGGTCACCACTTCCCTGGGACGATCCCGGCACCAACCGGTCCACTGCCTGTTGCTCGCGATTCGGGGCGAGATGTGCGTATCTCATGGTCATTTGAATGGTCGAATGGCCCAGTAGCGCCGCGACGGTTCGGATGTCGACTCCAGCCATCACCAGCCTACTGGCAAATGTATGGCGGTTGCAATGCCAGGTGTAGCCGTCGAGCTTTGCCTCGGCAACGGCAGGCTCGAACCAGTCGCGCGCGCCGCGCAGGGATTCGCCGGCTCGATTGCGAAAGATCGGATCTGTGGCACCGCTGTCCTTCCAAAGATAGCGGAATTCATTCAATGCAATCGAATTGAGTGGGATGTGCCGGGTCTTCCCGGCTTTCGTGCGGTAGAGACTGACGATTCCCCTCTCCAAGGAAACCTGCGACCAATGCAAACCAAATTGCTCGCCTGCTCGCATCCCTGTGTGGATTGAGATCAGGAAGGCGGGGATATTGCGAGGACAGCGCTTCTCCAGAACGCGCAGGAGTCGCTTTTCCTCAGCGTCCAAGAGGAAGCGAATGCGATCATTGTTCTCCGCTTTCCGCTTAATTCGCGAAGCAGGGTTGAGCTGCATCTTGCCGTTGTTGATCGCTACGGAGAACACGAGGCTGAATGCAGCCTGGTACCGATTACGGGTGGCAGGGCTCCATTGGCGCGCTTCTGTCTGCTCCATGAGCCAGTTCTGAATGTCCTGCTTGGTAATCCCCTCCGCATGCCGAGTATCGAAGTCGGCGCCGATAATCGCAAGTTTTAATTCGAGTTCCCGGGTTGACCTCTCGCCATTCGCCTCGCGTGAATGAGCCAGGGCGTCTTTTGCCAGGTCTCCTAGTGAAACGACAGGCCCACGCAGCTTTTCCGGCAATTTCCTTTTCAGCAGGATTTCGTGTTTTCGCTTCGCCAGCAAGTCGATTGCGTCGCTTCGGCGTCCGACCTTTTCCATGTGTCTTCTGCCGTCAGCATCCGTCCAGCGAATCCACCAGATCCCGGTGCCTGGTTTTCGCTCCATCACTCCGGGAGTTCGACTGCGGCCCATACTTGTTTCCTTCTTAACAGCTAGGAAATTATACCACCAGATTGGATAAACATAGCGGTCTGGTGAGTACACATAGCCGGCTAGCAGCTGGGAAAGGGCCATCTCCAGGTTTCTTCGAACGGTGCGCCGTGCGCGCGCGAAAGGGCTCCCGCCTGGCCTCGTTGCAAAGAACTGCACCACATCGCAAGACAATGCAACCGGCTGCAACTGCCGGCCGCTCAGAGTCGCCGGTGAGGTCGGCACCATTCGCATTGCCACTGTTCGGCGTCTGCAACGGAACCGGCAAGGGCGGCGGTGGACAACGCAGCGTTGCGCTCGGCAACACATACCTGCATTTTGTCGAACCGGAGTATCGAGAGGCTACCGCCCTTCACTTGGCCCGACTCTGAGGGCTGCTTACATGGGACGATGTGGCGCATTGGGCGATTACGTATTCGAAGAGTATTCGAGTCATCACGGATTGGCTTATACTGCTGATGTTTCCAGCGGCATTCTTCAGGACGTTCCATGCGGAGCATCGTTCTTATTAGCGGCCTTGTATTCCTGTGCGCACAGGTTCCGGCGCAGACGCGACCGGCGCCGATGCACCTCCCTTCACGGGTGCGACCTCTGCCTGCATTGTCTCCCCGGCAGGCGATTGAGCGACATTTTGAAAGCGCACACCCGGTGCCCCGTCCGCAGCTGCACGGTGCAGTTCCCGGAGCTCAACTGATTGCGGGCCACATCGCGCGAACGGCGGCTCTGACTCGGCGGATGCAAAGGGCAGGTATGGCAAGCCCGCTGGCAGACTCTCCAGGTGTAATCATGCCGGGGTTGGAGATGCGGCCTGCTTTGCCCGCCGGATCATATCCAACGGCAGTTGTGACGGGCGACTTCAACCGGGACGGTCATCTGGACTTTGTGGTTGCCAATGGAGACGGCAACGATCTGTGGATTTACTTCGGCAAGGGTGACGGCACATTCGAACTGCCGCGCATTGTGCCGCTGACGAAGGGAAACAACCCGGTCTTCCTGGCAGCAGCAGACCTGCGCAGAAACGGCATCCTCGACCTGGTGGTAGCGGAATTTGGATCTTCGACCGTTGGGGTTCTATTGGGGAACGGCGACGGCACCTTTGCCATCGAGAAGGAATACGCGTTGCCGGAACCGCCCGGAGCGCTGGCCGTGGCCGATTTCAACCATGACGGCAAGCTCGGCATCACCGCGGTGATGGTGACATACAACGATCCAGGACCCGGAACATCGTACATCGCCATGTTGGCCGGAAACGGAGACGGCACCTTCGCCAATCCGGTAATCACCAACAACTGGGGGTTCGCCAGCACCGCGTTCGACGTCGATGCCGCGGACGTAAATGGCGATGGCCTGCCCGATCTGCTGATCACCGGACCTGAGATCGATAATTCGACCATCTACCTGAACAATGGCGACGGCACCTTCAGGGAGGGGCCATTAGTGGTTGGCAACGGCGATTTTAACGCCGTTGTGGGCGGCAAGCTCGTGGATGTGAATGGCGACGGATGTCCGGACGCAATTGTTGCCGACGTTAGCGGCGTCATCTGGGTAAGCTTGGGCGACTGCGCAGGATATTTTGGTCCCTTGGGTAGTGTCCTAATTTGGATTTTGTGGCTATCGCTCGTAACTGGCCTACTTATACAAAATGTACCCGTCTGGGCATCTACCAGCGGCGAACATGGGAATGTCGATGGGAACATACCACTGGCAATATCGAGTTTCCCAGAGACCATCGCTTTCCGGCATCGCAAGATACTCAATCCGCCCATAGATATAGAGCGATTTTCCGCCGCCAAATTGGACAGCCGATGCCCATTGGAAATTAGCATCTTGGAACTTTCCAAAATTGAAATCAGCGATGTAGTGCTTCTCGCCAGGAGGCAGCAAAATGGGAGCGTTCACAAATTCGTCTTCTTCCCGATAGTCGGGCCGGGTTGGCAGAGCGTCGGAATTAACGATAAAGGGAACTCTATTGCGGATCGATGTGATTTTCGCCGCAGAGCGCCCTGCGTTTTTTGCGCTAAAGACAAACGTGTTGTCACGATCTATAGCCACATCGAAGACAATCCAAGGTCGCTCGGCATTGATGACCGCCTGAGCATTCAACAGCGCGGCTTTAGCAGCATCGCGAGTCTCTGTGGACTGCCAAGCAATAACCAGAAGAGTCAGGAAAAGCGCCCAGGCGGTTACTCCATCCGGCCATGCAAAAGTGTCGATCCACGCTGGGTACTGAGCTGGGTACTGATGGGATTCGTTTGCATTCTGGGTGCTCTGGTCGCTGCCATTTGGGGAGATCATAGCCTTTGGACTACCCGTGTGGCCATTATCGGGATGTTCTGCCTTGCGGTTTTCTGCATAGCGGGACATGTAGAGAATTGCCCCAATGAAGACAACGAGCAGGACCAAAGGCCAGTATTTAGAAGCCAGTCTTGTCAGCATAATTCCACAATTGTACCCCACAAATACCTTGACTCTATCTAATTGTTGGGGTACACGTATTCAAGTGAGGATTTATGGCGAACGTACTCAACTCGGATAAGCAAATCGCGGTGATCGCCGCTCTTGCGGAAGGTTCCAGCATCCGCTCGATTGAGCGCATGACAGGCATTCACCGGGATACGATCATGCGCCTTGGGGTTCGGATCGGCGAGGGATGCACGGCTCTGCTCGATGCCAGGATGCGCGATTTAGACTGCCATCGTCTTGAGATTGACGAGGTTTGGGGATTCGTCGGCAAGAAGGAATCCCACGTCAAGCCGGGTGATGATCCACAGTTCGGGAATGCCTGGACGTTCTGCGCCATTGATGCTGAAACCAAGCTCGTCCCTGCGTTCAAGGTGGAATCGAATCGTAGCCTTCCCACGACCACAGCTTTCATGCAGGACGTTGCCTCACGGATGCGCAACCGAGTCCAGGTATCCACGGATAGCCTGAGAGCCTACCGGCAAGCTGTAGAGGCTGCATGGGGCGCGAACGTGGACTATGCGCAGATCGTCAAGATATTCGGCCATGAGGACCGGGAAGAGCATCGCTATGCCCCGCCGGAAGTGATCGGAACCGAAAAGACGGTCATGCAGGGGAACCCGGATTACGCCCTGATTTCTACCAGCTACGTTGAGCGGCTGAATGCCACTACCCGGCTGCACATGCGCCGTCTGACTCGCCTCACATTGGCATTTTCCAAGCGCCTTGAGAACTTCCGCGCTGCCGTGGGCTTGCACTTCGCCTATTACAACCTTGTGCGCCGTCATAACACCCTGCGCTGCACCCCTGCCATGGCCGCAGGAGTTGAAAGCACATTCTGGACGGTAGCCGATTTGGTGGAGGCTGCGTCGTGAGCTATTTGGAAGAGTTGCAGCAGACAATCCACAAACTGCACGGGGTTCATTCCACGCACGTCAAGAGCGTACCCGTCAAAGAGACTTTTAGGGGCGAGACGATTTGGGAAGGGATAGTCGAAGTCTTTGAACTGCACGGCCATCCCAAGGCGTCACACGCCTACGCTTGGACCCATGACACAGACGACCCAAAGAACCCCAAGCGCAGCGTGACCGTGCTGAATATCCCCCCGGCCACATCGCCTGAAACCGCTGTCAGAGTCGCCATCATGCAGGAGCTATCAGATGCCGAAACAGCCTAAGCCAAAGAGACCCGGACGACCGCGACTCCCGAAGGGAAACGCCAAGGCCGGATACCTGCGCGTCCGGGTCAGCCCAAGCGAACTACTAGCCATCGGAACGGCAGCGAAGGCGAACGGCCAAACGATCTCTAATTTTGTTCGCGGCAAGTTGCTTGCCACAGAGGGAGCGTAAGCCTGTGGATTTCAAATTAGGACACTACCGTCCCTTGACATCGGTTGACACTGGACAGGCGAACGCGGCAGTGCGCGTTGCTGACGTGAATGGCGACGGCCATCCCGATCTGATTGCTTCTTCGGAAATCGCTTTTGAGCCGAATTACCAATACACCGCCGGCAATACGGTGAGCGTAGCCTTGGGCGACGGCAAAGGTAACTTTGGCCTCGCCCGTATTTATGGCGGAAGCTCGGAGGCCGAGTCCCTTGCGATCGGAGATTTCAAGGGCGATGGCCGGCCGAGTATCGTAACCGCTGATATCGATACCGACACTGCAACGGTATTTCCCAACGACGGGAATGGAGGAAACGGTTTTCCGCAGGGAATCTATGCATGCCAGACCAACAGCGGCACTTACGTCTGTCCCTATGTGTTGAACTATGGCTCGGGGTACACCTTCGCCGACCTGAACGGCGACGGAAAGCCGGACATTTTCGAGATTGGATTCGACACTTCGAGCCACTACTACACCTTGAGTTTCCTCAACGACGGCTCCGGCCATTTCGGGGCCTCTCTGGCGTCGCCCCTCGACACGAACAACACCATCACACTGCTGGGCGACTACAAGCTGGGCGACTACAAGCTGGGCGACTTCCGCCATACGGGCCACCTTGACCTTGTGGGTATCGGGACCAACACCGCATACAAGGAAACCCAGCAGCTCATCGTCTTCCAACCTGGCAACGGCGACGGAACCTTTGGCAACGCCAAGGTGACTCCAGTCTCCGGTGCAGACGGGCTAATGGCGACGGGCGATTTCAACGGCGATGGCAAGCTGGATTTTGTAGCCGTAAACGGGGCCCAGTCACACCTCCTCACCACCTTCCTCGGCAACGGCGATGGCACATTCCGCACCGGCGCCTCGCTCAGCTTTTCCGATACCAACAACGACATCGCGCGCGTCTTCGCATCCGACTTCAACCGCGACGGGAAGCTGGACATCCTGGTATTTGCCACAAGCAACGGATACGGGACCACGGGCTCGGTCGTTTGGGAGTTCGATGGTAACGGCGACGGCACATTCCAGGCAGGGCGCGAGCTTCTCTCGGGGTTCCAGCCAATGACACTGGCCGACATCAACAACGACGGCCATCCTGACATTGTGCGCTTCGATTTCTTTCTGCCAGATGGGATCTCGATCCGGCAGTCACCCCAGATCACCAACTACCTTGGCCAAGCCGACGGTACATTCCAGCAGGTCAGTTCGTATGCTCCCTACAGCGATCCGCCCGTGGCCCCATGGCCCTACGAGCAGATGGGCGATCCGCTGACGGTCTCGGTCACGGGCGATTACAACGGCGACGGAAAAATCGATGAGGTGGCGTTCCAGGTCGGGCTTCCCGCTTATGCCCAAATGTTGATGGGCAACGGCGACGGGACGTTCACGCCGACCTACGATGTATTCCCGTTTGTGCCCTATTTATATCCAGAATATGGGCACGACCTGGACGGGGACGGATTTACAGACATGGTGAGCCTCGATTTGGGATCGGGCGGGATGATGATGCAGAGAGGCGCGCCCGCGTCTGCGCTTCAGATTGCTCTGGCCGACCCAATTGTGACAACCGGCAGCGGGTGCGGGGCGATATTTCCCAACCTGATTTCCTCCTCTGACCGCTCCGTGAGTTTGTCATCGACCGTGCGCGGCGTAGTGCTACCGGGCTCGATAACCATACCGGCCAGCGCCACGTACGCGAAATTCTGCTTAACCCTCGACGGAACGTACGACCCCCATCAGGTCTTCGACGTTACCGCGACGATGGACGGGAATTCGGCCACAACCTACGGATCGCAAGCCTACGAAGCGCCATTCGCGGCGTCCGTTGCCCCGACGGCCACGACCCCCGTATATGCGGGACAGGATACGCCGCCCGTGACGGTGACCGTTCGGTCTCAGGCGCAGTATGCTGGCGGCACAGTGCAGTTTGGTTGCCAAGGGCTGCCCGCGGGATACATTTGCGAATTCAACCCGTCGCAAGCGGCCCTTGCCCCGGCATCGAGTATCAGCACTACTCTCGTGGTGCACACAGCGGCGGGCACTCCCGCGTATACGCCCATTGCAGTCATTGCCGATGACGGCCAGGTGCTGCAGCGGGCTTCAGTGACCCTGAACATCGCCGTCCTGGGCTTTTCCCAGGTAAGCGAGCCGGTCATCGCTGCTACTCCGGGAACCGGGACCGAATGGTTCAGCGTCTCCGGCATCCCGCCATACACGTTTTCATGTTCGGGCTTGCCGGCGGGCGCGACCTGTTCGTTTTCCGGAACCCAGTCGGATTATCCGAGCCTGAGCGCGATCTCCGCCTCGATCACGCTGCCTGCCGGAGTCACCCCTGGGACATCGCCGTTCAAAGTGATCGTGAGCAGGGAGGCTTGACCGCCACTATCGATCAGACGCTCAGCGCGTACACGTTCGCGTTGCAGGCGCCGTCTGCAGTCCAGGACTGGGCCATTCCAGGAACTTCGCTGAGCGTAAGCTTTCCGGTTCAGCAGAGCAACCTTCCCTCTGGGACTCTCATGGTTGGGTGCACTCTCGATTCGACCACCCTGTGCCCGTACTATTACATAGGACTCGGTCCGAGCAATTCTACGTTGATGCAGCAGGTTGCCGTTCCGCCCGGCACGCCGCTCGGTCAGCACCAACTTACGATGTTGACCACGTTCTTCAACAACACGCAGCAGTTCTCGTTTCCGTTCTACGTTGCCGATTTCAGCGGGTCGCTCGGCTCAACCGCGGTGACGCTCAGCGCGGGGGGATCGACCTCGATCACTGCAACCCTGACCGCCACCACCGGATTCCTCGGCAACGTGGCCCTCTCCTGTGGAAACTCAGCTGTCACATGCAACTTCTCACAGGGCACGGTAACGCTCACCGGCGGCGCTACGCAGCAGGTGACTGTGACACTCGCGGCGCCTGCTACGGTAAAGGGGGCGGCGCCATCGCACCCGGCATCGCGAACCGGCCGGCTGTCGGATCCTCCGGCGTTCGCCGTCGTGATGCCGCTTGGCTTGGCCATCGCGTTGCGGCGCAGGCGAGCCTTCTGCGCGATATTCGTCGCAGTCCTTTTGCTGTTTGTGATCTCCTGCGGCAGTGGATCGAGCAGCGGTAGCGGGACGCCGCCACCGCCAAGCCAATACAGCGTTACCGTGCAGGCCAATGGCTACGGTATCACGCACACGCTAGGCACGATCACCGTCACTGTCGATCAAGAGTGATCGATGGCCCGATCCTTCGAGCAGGGCTGCGGGACAGAACGCCCAACTGACTATCCTTCAATCCGTGCAAGAGCGGAAATGCCAAAATACCACCCAGATACTTGAAACAACTGCGGGTTTTCCGCCATGCCACGCGTTTCGCCATTCTCGACCTCGTCCATCGTGACGCGATGGTCGTCGTGGCCAAGAAACTCGCCATGGCTCCCCAGCATATGCAAAACATGCGCATTCTGCGTGCACTCGTTCGGTAGAAAGGTGGCCATTACGAGCAGGCTGCTTCGATAATGGTCCCCCACTGAGAGGTTTATTTCCTGATCAAAGAGCCCCTTATCGTTAATCGCCACACATTTGCTCTCGCTATAAGTTTTCCATGCATCGCCATTCATCGCAAGTACCTGCAAGGATACACGCGCTCCATGAGGAAGATTTGAAGCACCGCGTACTCGGATCACTTGGTCATATTCATGTTGAGCTCGAATGGAGATGTAATACGTAGGTGCTGAGAGTGGTTCCGGCTGACCAAATGAGGATGAACTGAACCCGCATAATACCAAAGCGGCCGCGGTAATCAGCCTGATATTCATCGTAGTGTCCTTTCAATGCATGCAGTGTACATGTCTTTGAAAGTCAGCACTTTTCCAATTAAACCGATTCTGATATTGCTGAGCGGCATCGCTGTCTAGGTTTCCGTTCGGTCCCGCTTTGTAGGCCGCGGCGGCTGAAGACAATGGTTCGTGGTAATGGTGGAGCAACGCTCTGAAATAGCGTGCCCCGGCTTCGAGGTTTGCCACGTAATTCGTATTCCACCCCCCCGGTAACTGATGGAGTCGGTTCAAGTCCGCGGCAGCGGGAGGAGTGACTTGCATCGGCCCCAGATCTCCGCTCCCATTGAGTGCCCAATTCTCTTGCAATGAATTCTCGTTATCCCACAACGAGAGCACTTGATTCAATGGCAGACGGGCATTGTGAGCAGCCTGCGCCGCATCTTGGTAGCCTTGGTAGTTCAGATTGCTTTTGGCGTTCGGTGTCCCATACTTATTGTTGCAGTCAGTGAACCTCGCCTGCGGCGTCGGCGTTGTCGGCCGTTGGGGCGCTGGCACAGCTTGGATGGCGATGGCAGCTCCAGGGCCCAATCCGGCAAGCGCGTTTGTTGTCGAAGTGACGGTCATGTTCATAAAAAAATATGAGCTCGATTGTCCTGACTCGACGATAGTCATGCCTGTAGAACCCCAAATGGAACCGGCTGTGACGGTGGTCTCGGTTGTAGCGAACAATGAGGGAGCTATCTCGGGCAGCAATGCGACTGTAACGCCTAACCCAATATCCAGTAGCCAACTCGCCCAACCCTTTCCGCTAGGGTCGGTAACGTCAATTGGATCGTTCCTGCCGTACGGATACCTATTCCACGACTGTGGATCGTCTGGCGAACCTGCCAGCGGGTCCGCCGAGCAGAACGTCCCTGTGCGACTGTCGTAGTAGCGCGCCAACGCATAATCCAATCCGCTCTCCGAATCACGCTGATAGCTCGTGAATACCCATTTGTTTGTTGCACCCGATTGGTACCACGCCTCTCCGAACGGGAAAGTTCCCTCCTGAGTCAGGATGGAGCCACTGGCGTTGGTCGTCAACCGAACGGATAAATGATCTTGATGGTAGTAGGTCGTTGCGGCCCCGCTGATCATGGCAAGCAATCCCGTCGTCTCACCACCTGCAGGATTGTAAAATATACTCTCGCGTCGGCGATGTCGGAGCAGCGCCGTTGTCATACTCGGCAATCACAGATGATCCGGAATATATGCTCACTGTGCTCATTCCACCCTGGGGTGACTTCACGACTCGTAGGCCATATCCATCATACGAATACGTCGCAGCACCGCCGTTTCCACTGAAAGCCGTCATCTGGTTCTCGCCATCGTAGGTCATGTCATTCGGCGGGAAAGCGGTTCAACCGTCATATTTCCGCTTGCGTCAAATGTATAGCCATTGGGATGATTGTTTCCGTTAAAGCTCAGGCTGCTCGGAGGACCACTTCCCGCCGTTACAGTCTGGCTCAGGCGGTTTCCGAAACGGTCGTAGCTCTCAGCGAGGCCCCATTGCGGATACGCTGCCGAGCCGTTGGTCTTCGCGAGGCCAATCTCTCGAGCGGGTCGCCCACCCGGGGCGCTGCAGGAGAATCCGTCGACATAGTGGCTGGTGCCCGCGGTAGTCTGACCACTTGGGGTAGCTACGGGCTGAGCTGACAATGAGAGTTCGACAGCTTCTTTGCGGCAAGCACCTTCCCAGAGTCACTATCGACGCTTAATGCAAGGCAGAATGATTCCATTGGTGAAGGTATTCCGTGAGAGGTTGTGCCACCAACTGCAATTACAAGTTGGTTGCCTTTCCAAGAGAGAAAAGTAGGAAGGTAGAATTCAATTTTTCTACCGGGAGCTATTTGGCTCACCACCGCTGATCGCATCATTCCATCCGTATCAGCTTCCATTCTTTTGCCCTCAGGCGAATAGAGGTGCACTTCATAATTGTCCGCCGTCGGTTCATCGATAACGAGAATCCTATGGCTGTCAGGGCTCCACATTGCGTACGCTGCCCTCGTCAAGGTGAAAAGTTCCGATTCCTTTCCGTCAGAAAGCCTACGAATAACCACAGGTGAATGATTTTCTTCGTCAGTGAGTATGGGATGGACCTCAATTTGGAACTGCCCGTCGGCAGATTTCAATTTTGCCCTCTCGCTCCATTGAAGAAACATGGGATGAGTTTGCGGCTGGGCCGCAAGCCCGACGAGAGCTGTCATAACGGCGATCAGTGCAAATCTGATGATTTTCATTTCGCCACCGTGTATCCGGGAGGACAATGCCCCCCTGAGGCATTAGGAAAGTTGATTATTACGGGCATAATCTGTTTCCCGAATTGATTTCCTAATTTCACAGTTGGAAATCTATAAAGATCAAACGCAACTCCCTTTGTGGCCTGGATGTCAGCGTTTCCATTATCGGAAACTGTCCACGGACCCGGGGGCCCGCCAAACTGTGTACTACTTGCGTCCGAGAAGGCAGGCCTAATCGATATTTGCGTTCCGTACGTTCTAAATTGGCGGGCGCTAAGTCCTAGGAATCCCTCTTGGACTGCTACCGTGCCAAAAGTTCCGCCTCGGATCGAACCACCAGCTTGTTTGGGGTAAGCAGAGTAAAATGCCCCCTTAGCTCGAGCCTGTCTTCCACCAACACCTCTAATTGTTGCCCAGCCAAAACAATTGGTCGTCCCATCACTTGGCGTTGCAGCGTCCTGTACGTTTTGTATAGGCCCTCCCACGTCCGCCATCGTAGGAAACCCGAGTGCGCCCGCCAAGCCGGGGTTCGGCATGTATATAGGAGTTCCGTTCCAGGAGGTTCCCACTGACATGCCGCCAAAAGAACCAACGGGGGAAGGAGGGCCGTTACGGAACCCCATGCCGTCTGAGATAAGATCTTCACCGATGAATAATGCTGCCGCTACCGGGCCGCCTGTAGCAACGGCCAAGCCCTGAAAGAAGTTCGTGAGCCAACTTTTCCCGCTTGGATCTGTGACATCGACCGGGTCGTTGCGTCCATACGGATACCGATTCCACGACTGCGGGTCACTCGGATCGCCGGCCAGCGGGTCGGCCGAGCAGAAGGTCCCCGTGCGGCTGTCGTAGTAGCGCGCCAGCGCATAATCCAGTCCGCTCTCCGAGTCACGTTGATAGCTCGTGAATACCCATTCGTTCGTTGCACCCGATTGGTACCACGCCTCTCCGAACGGGAAAGTTCCCTCCTGAGTCAGGATGGAGCCACTGGAGTTGGTCGTCAGCCGAACGGACAAATGATCTTGATGGTAGTAGGTCGTTGCGGCCCCGCTGATCATGGCCAGCAAGCCCGTGGTCGCTCCGCCCGCCGGGT
Source organism: Occallatibacter sp. (assembly GCA_035552555.1). Classification (GTDB taxonomy): domain Bacteria; phylum Acidobacteriota; class Terriglobia; order Terriglobales; family Acidobacteriaceae; genus Telmatobacter. The sequence continues at coordinate 356 of DASZLF010000061.1, read as the reverse complement.
TGTAGATGTACTCCCGCGAGGGCGAAGTAGGCACCGCGCCGTTGTCGTACTCGGCAATGACCGAGGAACCAGCACGGATGCTCACAGTCGTGGTCCCGCCCTGCACAGATTTGACGACGCGCAGCCCGTTTCCGTCATAGGTATAGGTGGCCGCGCCGCCGTTTCCGCTGAAGGCCGTCATCCTGTTCTCGCCATCATACGTCATATTGTTGGGTGGAGAGAACGGTTCGACCGTCATGTTTCCGCTTGAATCGAACGTATATCCGGTCGGTTGATTGTTTGAGCTAAAGCTCAGATTCGAGGAAGGCCCGCTTCCCGCCGTCACCGTTTGGCTCAGGCGATTTCCATAGCGATCG
>DASZLF010000060.1:0-6775 GCA_035552555.1 Occallatibacter sp. | reverse complement strand
GCGCACAGCCTGAACCTCAATTACCCCCGAATCGGCTCCGTCGCCATGGCAAGCAATCACCGCATGGAGCAAAACCTAATCAAACAACCGCCGTTGCACAGGGCCAACAGCGTTCTCACGCGGGCACTTTAGCCCCTGCGTGCTCTTGGCGTCCAAACATCAGCCGGGAAGCGCGCAAATTCTCTAATCTCTAATACCTTAGTCCCTTAGTCCCTAGTCCCTCAGTCCCTAGTCCCTCTCCCCGCCTGCCGCGCCGCCACCGCCAATACCTCCGGCAATCTCTTCTGCCGAAACAGAAACGACTCCTCCATCTGCTTCCACACGCGGCTTCCCGCCAGACCTCCGAGAATTCCACCCGGCATCTCGAAATCCACCGTATCCGTTACCAACGTCCCTTCGACACCGTCATTGCTCTCCGCCACAATCCCATGCCGATGCCGAAACGTCTTGAACGGCCCCCGCGCCTGCTCGTCCACGAAGTGGCTGTTCCATTCGAACTCCACGATTCGCGTCGTCCAGCTCAGCCGCGGCAACCACCGGATGGGCACGAAACTCATCAGGATCTCCGACCCCACGCCCGCTGCCAGGCTCTGGAAACGCCGCGCCGGATCGGCTGCCATCGGCCTCGGCGGCGGCGGCATCAGGCGCATGTCTTCCAGCCTCGCCTTCAGGTCCGGCGCCATCAAATACGGCATATTCTGCGGGTTGGCAAAAAATGCGAACACCAGCTCCACCGGGTGCGGCACCCACTGAATCAGCTCAAACGTCTTGCTCACCACTCGATCCTACCGCCTGCCCCGCCTGGAACCGCCGATCCCGACTTAACGTAGAATAAGAGAAAGGTTCGGTGCATCTTTAGTTCCGTTCCCCGATCAATGACGGGCTCTCCCTCCCATCTCGCGCCGAAACGTCGCCACCATCATGCCGGACTGGTGCTCATCGCGGCCTACAAGCTGCTCGGGGCACTGCTCTTTATCGCCGTAGGCGTAGGCGCGCTGCGACTGCTGCATAAGGACATCGACGATGTGGCCTGGCACACCCTGGTGGAAGTGCTGCACCGCAACCCCGAATCGCGCGTCATCAACTTCCTCCTCGAAAAAGCCGAATTGCTCAACGATCCGCTGCTCGCGCGCATCGGCTTCGGCGCTTTCTGCTATGCGGCCATCGGCATCGCCGAAGCCATCGGCCTTTATCTCGAAAAGACCTGGGGCGAAATTCTGACCATCCTCATCACCGCCTCATTCCTGCCCATCGAAGTCCACGAGTTGGCCCGCCGCATTACCTGGGTCCGCATGAGCCTGCTCGCCCTCAACCTCGTGGTCCTGATCTACCTGCTCGTGGTGCTGGTGGAGAAGGCGGCCACCCGCCGGCGAACTCGCGCAGCACACATCGCGGTGGACAAACCCGTCTAACGTCCTGTCGTTAAGGTCCTATCTCTAAGGTCCTGTCTCTAAGGTCCTGTCTCTAAGGTCCCGTCGTTCCATCGGTCCCCACGATAGTGGAGTGTCCCATCCAAACATGAAAATGGGTGCCCCACCCACGCGACGCCTTTGTCTTTGTCGCTTGGGTGGGTTTGGCGAGCATTCAGAACCTCACCAAATCCGCGGTTGCTCTCCGCTCGCACCACCACTCACCCGAGCTTTCGCCTTTATTTCGCCATACACCCGCGCCCGCCGCCCTGCCAAGCCCTTCCTGAAACCCCGGAACCAAATCCATAAACACTACATATTGTGGTGACCAAAGGGAAATTACCCAATTGCGCGGCTTCTCCCAACCCCGCCTTCCCCGCCCACACAGCCACGCTAATTTCCTGTTGGACAGGACAAGTTTGTGGGCTATGATCGTGTCTAAAGTGGAGTGAAGGGGCCAGAAGTTGAGCCAAGTGGACCAAATTCCCTTGACCCAACGCAAGAATACCTCTGGAATCCCCCTCCCACCACCGTTTTTCGGCAGCCGATTCTCTGGGGAATCTGCATGGCCAACCGGAAACAAGCGATCCGGCTCCGCCAGGCGGCAAAAAGATCGGCTTCGTTCAAGTAAGAGGAACCATGTTTCGCGGACATCATCCGGCCAAGGTCGACGAAAAAGGCAGGCTGAAGCTCCCCTCTGCCTTCAAGCAGTTGGTGGAAGCCGCGAGTGTTACGCAGTTTTACGTCACCAGCATGGACGGCGAAAGCGCCCAGATCTGGCCGCTGCCGGAGTGGGAGAAGCGCGAAGAGCAGCTTGCCGGTTCCAGCGAGATGGAAGAAGCGGTGCAGAAGTATCTCAGCCTGACCAGCTACTACGGCCAGCAGGCGGAGATGGACAACCAGGCCCGCATTCTGCTGCCGCAGATTCTGCGCAGCGAGGCCCGGCTGGACGACCAGGATGCGGCCGTAATCGGAATGGGCGCTTACATCGAGGTCCACAACCGCAAGGCGTTTGAAGCCAGGATGGCGGCCAGCAAGCTGACCGCGGAAGATCGCGCGAGGCTGGCGGAATTGACCCGCCGCAAAGTTTAGCCGGAGCCCCTCAGGGGGGTGCGCATGACGAACAGGAACGAACGCCATGTGCCGGTTCTTTTGACAGAAGCGTTGCAGTATCTGGCGGTGCGGCCCGGAAGCACGGTGGTGGATTGCACCCTGGGGCTGGCCGGGCACTCCGCGGAAATTGCGCGGCGGCTGGGACCAAAGGGCCTTCTGATTGCATTCGATCGCGATCCGCAGGCCATGGCGCTGGCCAAAGCGAACCTGGATCGCGCCCGTGAAGAGTTGGGCAGCCAGGCTCCGCGGGTGGTGTTGATCGGCGAGGCGTTCAGTTCCGCTCCGCTGCATGTGGCGGCGGGTTCGGTGGATGCCCTGCTGGCGGATTTTGGAGTGAGCAGCCTGCAGTTGGATGAGGCAACGCGAGGATTCAGTTTTATGGCGGAAGGGCCCCTGGATATGCGCATGGACACGCGCCGGGACGAGACCGCCGCACAGGTGGTAAATGAGGCGAGCGAGCGCGAGCTGGCGGACCTTATCTACGAATACGGAGAGGAAAGGAGGTCGCGGAGAATCGCCAGAGCAATTGTCCGCGGGCGGCCGATGACAACAACAGGGCAACTTGCCCAAATTGTTCGATCCGCCGCCCCGGCAATGAAACAAGACAGAATCCACCCGGCAACACGCACCTTTCAGGCATTACGCATTTATGTGAATCGCGAGCTGGACGAGATTCGGGCATTGATGGAGGCCGCGCCAAAGTTGCTTAAGCCCTCCGGACGCCTGGCCGTGATCAGCTTTCATAGTTTGGAAGACCGCATTGTGAAAGACAGCCTGCGCGACGGCGCGCGGAAGGGGATCTGGACGATCCTGACCAAAAAGCCGGTAACCGCCGGCGAAGAAGAGATGGAGCGCAACCCAAGATCGCGCAGCGCAAAGTTGAGAGCGGGGGAAAGAACAGGGATTAGGGATTAGGGATTAGGGATTAGCAAAGACAGCCAGGATTGTGCATGTGTAACGTACTAACACCTAATCCCTAATCCCTAATCCCTGCACTTGGAGGAACGACATGGCGGCAGCAACTACAACCTACTTCGAGAGCGGCCGCAGTTGGACAGCGCGCGTTGCCGAGCGCAACACCGAGTTGCTGGCCCAACAGGCGCTCCGCCGCCGTGGCATGCGCACGCCGGAATTCCATTTTCCCAAGCACTTTGACAACACCCGCCTGATCAAGGCGCCCGATCCGGTGCGGGTGCGCGAAATGCGCGTGTTCACCGCCGCGGTCACGGTCCTGTTCTCGTTCATCATGATTTACGGACTGCAGCACTTCAGCGCCATTGAGCGCTCCTACAGCGTGGAAGCGGAAAAGCAGGTCCGCGATCAGCTTCGCGAAGACAATCGCCAGTTGCGGCTGAGCGAAGCGCAGCTCACTCAACCCGCGCGCATTGACGGCATGGCGCGTCAGCTCGGGCTGGCGGCGCCGCAGCCCGGCCAGGTCATTCATCCCAGCGCCCGTCCTGACGCTTCCGCCCCGGCGCTGGCACAGGTCACTCCGCCGGCCCCGCCGGTGCAGTAAACAGAACGGCGCACCCCGGAGCGATTCGCCATGCAGTCCGCCGCCCTTCGCAACCGTACCCGCAATCGCAACCTCATGCCGCGCGCCCTCCCTCTGCGGTTGGCGCGCTTCTGGCTCATCTGCCTCTTCTTCCTGGGCTGGGCCTGCGCCATCTCCGGGCGCCTGTTCTGGCTGCAGATCCTGCGCCACCAGGAATACCTCGATCGCGCGCAGAAGCAGCAGCAGCGCACCTTCGAGGTCGCTCCCCGCCGCGGCATTCTCTACGACCGCAACCTGCACGAGCTGGCCATGACCGTGCAGGTGGACTCCTGGTACGCCGATCCCTCCGAGATTGAGGACATGGAGGCCGCAGCCCGCCAGCTCGCCGCTATCGTTCACATCGACCCTGAAGACGCCCAGACCACCGAAGACCAGATCCTCGATCGCCTCAAGTCCGGCGGGCGCTTCGCCTGGATCGCGCGCCGCGTTTCCAGCGACACCTCTGCCAAAGTAAAAGCCATCAACCTCAAAGGCATTTACTCCCAGAAAGAGTTCCAGCGCTTTTATCCCGACAGCGAAATCGCCGCGCAGGTGCTCGGTTACGTGGGCACCGACGACACCGGCCTCGGCGGCCTGGAGCAAAAATTTGAGCCGCAACTGCACGGCGTCCCCGGCCGCATGTTCACCGCAATGGACGCGCGGCGCAAGATTCTTGGCTCCAGTGAGCACGATCCCGAGCCCGGCCGGAACCTCGTCCTCACCATCGACGAAAACATCCAGTTCCTCGCCGAGCGCGCCCTCGATCATGCCATGGAGCGCACCGATGCGCTCAACGGCACCGTGGTGGTGCAAGACGTGCACACCGGCCAGATTCTCGCCCTCGCCATCCGCCCCACCTTCAATCCCAACCAGTTTCGCCACACCACGCCGGCGCTGTTGCGCGATCACGCGGTCAGCGACGTCTACGAGCCGGGATCGACTTTCAAGCTGGTGGCCTATTCGGCGGCGCTCGATCAGAAAGTGACCACCCCCGATGACACCGTCGACTGCCAGGGCGGCGCCATCACCCTCGCCGGGCGCGTGATTCACGACAACCAGGGGGAACACTTCGGCGTGATTCCCGTGCACAAGGCGCTTGAGGAATCCAGCGACGTGGGCGCCATCAAGATGGCCCTGAAGGTGGGACCGGACAAGTTCTATCAGTACATTCGCGCCTTCGGCTTCGGCTCCCGGCCCGGCGTCGAGCTCCCCGGCGAGACCCGCGGGCTGCTGCGGCCGGTCAGCAAGTGGGGACCGTCGTCCATCGGCTCCATTGCCATTGGACAGGAAATTGCCGTTACGCCTCTGCAACTGGTCTCGATGGTTTCCACCATCGCCAACGGCGGCGTGTTTCTTCCGCCGCATGTCCTCATGCCGGGGCAGTTCGATCCCAGCAACAAGTCGGCCGCGCCGCAGGCAGACCCTTTCAAGCCGGGAGGCGACCTGCCCAATCCCCTGCCCCCGGGCGCGCATCGCGTCCTCTCCACCATGACCGCGGCCCAGATGCGCAAGATGATGGAAGGCGTGGTCCTCTACGGCACGGGCAAGCCGGCGCAGCTCAACGGCTATTCCGCGGGCGGCAAAACCGGAACCGCGCAGAAGGTCGACCCGGTCACCCATCTCTACTCCAAGACCATGCACATCGCTTCGTTCGCGGGCATCGCTCCCGTCAACAATCCGGTCATCGCCGTGGCGGTGGTGATCGATACCCCGCGCAAGGGAGGTTCGTACTATGGCACCGCGGTTTCCGCGCCGGTATTTTCCGAGGTGGCGCAGCAGGTCCTCGAATACCTGGGCGTGCCCCACGATGAGGAGATTCATCCACCGAAGGCCGCCAAAGAGATGCTGCAGGCCACCCGCGAAGACGACCACGACGCCCAGGACATCAACGCCCTCTATGCGGCGGTGAACGACCTGCCCAACGACGATCCATTGCGCGCATCCGGAGACAGCAAACCGGCAAACGCGGGCGCTTCCGCGAACACCAGCGCTTCGTCCGCGCCGGCTTCCGGCGCAAAACCGGATTCAGCCGCGCCCTCAGCCAGCGCCGCCGCGCACGGGCCCGCCGCTATCGGGAACGGCGCAACCGCGAACGGCGCTACTCCTACCCGGAACTCCGCCCAGCCGCAGAAGCCGGCCGCAACCAATGTAGTCATCCAGGCAGAGAACCAGGTGAAGGTGCCATCGTTCGTCGGCCTCTCGATCCGGCAGGTCATTGAAACGGCGGCCGGCGCCGGCCTGGAAGTGGACGTAGCTGGAACCGGCACCATTCGCGAACAGGCGCCGCCCGCCGGCTCCATGGTCAATCCAGGCACCCGCGTAGTAGTGCGCGGCAGCCGATAACTCGCCGCCGTTCTCAGGTGGATTTACCAAAGAGTAAACATTGCGTGGCGAGGAATGACGGCCTTTGAGGTTCGATTGGGGCATTTCCTGGGATTTTGGGTTTTTGAGACGTGATCTAAATCACCGCAAATCGGAACTTTTTTACAGATTCTAAATAGTTTATGGTGAGCCTATGGAAAACGCCAAAAACGAAAATTGTTACTGGGTATCCATTTGACTCAGGTACCCCCAATACCTTGTGCTTTGGGCTATTTCTGTTTGATAGCCGAGTCCACGATCTGCCTGTAAGTTGTTGGTTCGATTACAACGGCCTGCTGTGCCAGGCGGTAGAAAAGTTTGCCTCGGCTGCGCGATTTGCGGCGGTTGAAGCGGAAGG
>DASZLF010000059.1:0-125380 GCA_035552555.1 Occallatibacter sp. | reverse complement strand
CACGGCCGATTGCCCGGCGTAGAGGTAGCGGGAGCTGTCGACGGGGTCGATGGCGCCGATGGCAAGGCCGCGGGCGACACAGGCGGTGTAGACCTGGAAGCTGTGGAGGCCGAGGAGGATGGGCAGCTCGGCGCGGAAGGCCTCGCCGGCCTTGAGGTTGTTTTCGTACAGGTCGTCTTCGTCGGCGTCGGCGGGGAGCTCGGCTTTGACGCGGTAGAAGGTTTCGCAGCAGCGCTGGACGGCGCGCATGGCCTGGGCCATGTCCAGGTCGCCGGTTTCGGTTTCGTAGGGATTCATGTGTGGGTGCCTCTTGAACAGTGGTTAGTGGGTAGTGGTTAGTGGTCAGTGGTCAGTGGGCAGTTGGCAGTTGGCAGTTGGTTGGTGATTGGGCTGCGCGGCTAAAGACACGAAAGCCGGACCTTGGGGGTCCGGCGGGATAGGGCGTTGGAATTTTGCGGCGGAAAAACACGAAGGCCGGACCTGGTGGGGTCCGGCCTCAGATTTCCTACTGCCATTAGTATACCAAATCGGAATAGTAAACCGGCAGGGTTTGCGAAATAAATATAGGGGCGTGGTTATTGGGCGGGAGGGGGTTTTCCACAGGGTGGGGGGCTTGACAGGTTTTGGGACTGGGGGGGAAGACAGGGACCCAGGGACCGAGTGGAGCGTCGAGGGCCGGTGAGGTAAAGATTATCGTGAAGGCCGATGCCTCCCACCCAGGTCCCCAAAGGCGAGGGACCTGGGGCACCCGCCCGGGTTCAATGATTCAACGGACGGATGGGGACCGGGGGTACCCGCCTGATTACTGACCACTGACCACTGGCAACTGGCGGATCACTGCGCGATTGCAACCGTTCCGGGCGGGTTCGTTACCTTTGGCTGAAAGCCGGCTTGCACCGCACCGGCGCCTGTGGTACAAGTAGAACATTCAAGTTTGCCCCCAAAGGGCAAGCCTGAGTTTCATGCAGAGTGGCTGAGGGACGGGCCCTGTGACGCCACGACAACCTGCCTGGGCAAACCAGGAGTATGGTGTCAACTCTCGCTGGCTTAAATGCCGGGAACATGAGATTCGGGGGTCGCTTCAGCACTCTTTGCCGCGGCGGCTTCGCAAGAGGTTTCGAGTCAATCATACGTTCGCTCATTCGTGAGCCGGTCACGCGCCCGCATATCCGCAGTCACTCGCATAACTGCGAGGGACCGGTGACTGCTTACGAATTGCGCTGTCGGGAATGTGGCAAGAGCTACGGAGTTCAGCCGCTTTCGATCTGTGACGAGTGTTTCTCTTCCCTCGAGGTGAAGTACGACCTCGACTACGCAAGCCCCCGCTTTACCCGCCAGGCCATTTCGGAAGGCCCGCTGAACATGTGGCGTTACCGCGCGCTGCTGCCGGTGGCGGAGAGCTATGTTCCGCAGACCCCGGCCGGCCTGACGCCGCTGGTGACCGCGCCGCGCCTGGGCGCGCACATTGGCGCGCGCAATCTCTACATCAAGAACGATGCCGTGTGCATGCCCACGCTGAGCTTCAAAGATCGCGTGGTGGCGGTGGCGCTGGCCAACGCGCAGGCATTCGGATTCGACACCGTCGGCTGCTCGTCCACCGGCAACCTGGCCAATGCGGTGGCGGCGCAGGCGGCGCGGCTGGGTCTGAAGACGTTTATCCTCGTTCCCGCCGATTTGGAGCATGCGAAGATTTTGAACACCCAAGTCTATGGGGCGACGCTGGTGCGCGTGGAAGGGAACTACGACCACTGCAATCGGCTGAGTTCGCAGATTGCCGATCGCTACAACTGGGGCTTTGTGAACGTGAACCTGCGCCCCTACTACGCCGAGGGATCGAAGACGGTGGGGTATGAGATTGCCGAGCAGCTTGGCTGGCGGCTGCCGGACAACGTGGTGGTGCCGATGGCCGGCGGATCGCTGATCACAAAAATCCGCAAGGCATTTAACGAACTGATCGAGCTTGGGCTGGTGGACGACAAGCCGGTTCGCTTCTTTGGCGCGCAGGCCACCGGCTGCTCGCCGATTGCCAAGGCCGTAAAGAGCGGCTCGGACGTGATTGAGCCGCAGCGGCCGCACACCATCGCGCGCTCGCTCGCCATCGGCAATCCCGCCGACGGCGTGTATGCGGCGCGCGCGATTCGCGATACCGGCGGATGGGCCGAAGATGTTTCCGACGTGGAGATTGTTTCGGCCATCCAGGAACTGGCGGAGACGGAAGGCATTTTTACCGAGACCGCCGGCGGTGTGACCACTGCCGTAACCGCGCGCTTGTATGCGCATGGCCGTATCAAGCCCGACGAACTCACCGTTACCTGCATCACCGGCAACGGCCTGAAGACCACCGACGTGCTGAGCGGCGCATACGATCAGAGCCGGACCATCCGGCCGCGCCTCGCCGACTTCGAATCGTTTGTAGACGATCACAGCCAGGAATTTGCCCTGGCAGAAAGATAAAAGAGAAAATGTCCGTTCGAGTTCTTTTGCCGAATGCTTTTCAGAAGCACACCAACAATGTGCGCGAAATTTCCAGCGCCGCTGCCAATCTGCCGGAGCTGGTCACCGACATCGAGGGCCGCTTTCCCGCGCTTCGTCCGCACCTGCGCGGCGAAGACGGGCAGATCCGGCGCTTCATCAACTTCTATGTGAACGAGGAAGACATACGATTTCTCGGCAACGACAAGTATGCCTTCCAGGAAGGCGACGAAGTGCTGGTCATTCCTTCGATCGCCGGCGGCTGCTGCTGAAACGAGCTGCGGCGGTGCGGCTCTACAGGCTGCGGAAAAAGTCGTAGACGAAGTCGCAAAGATCAGAAAACCGTCCCTCGGCGGCTAAAGCCGGGCGCAGTTCAGGGCAGTTATCGGCACGACTAAAGTCGTGCCCCTTCAAAACAGGGCGGTGAGGCGAGTTTTTCCGCCACCTGTCTAGTCGGTGAGCACGTGCAATGCGACGATGGCGAGAATCCCGCCTGCCATCGCTGTGGCCACGGCAATCAACAAAATGGAACCATGCGCACGCACTGCGGCAAGCGTCTCCCAGGATGCTTGCCGCAGTGCTGCGTTGGCGCGCCAACCGCGGATCAGCGCTACGCAGCCGATCGCCAGCACGGTCAGCGGCAGCGCCATCAGCAATACCCAGAGCCCCAGGCGAGTTGACGCAGCGTACCAGTTCACAATGCGAATGGCGGTTCGCGCCGGCTGGAATTGCTCGGGTTGAAGATTGCGCACAAAGAGCGCCGTCATGAAGAGGGCGGCGGGGAAGATGAGCAACAGTTCGGCGGTTGCGAGGGCGCGCTGAATCGTCTTCATGGGTTACTTTGTATCGCAAAGTAAGTGGCGCGTCAAGAGGGAAAATGGGGGCGGTTGGGTGCTGGGAGCGCGGGGATTCTGTTACGCGCCTGGCGGGGGAGCTGTCGATTCGCGCACCACCAGGCTGGTGGAAACCAGGAACTCGCGCTGCACTTTTGTGGTGGGGCCGGCTTCGGCCTGCTGGCGAAGCGCGTCGAACGCTGCCCGTGCCAGGTCGGCCCGCGATAAACGGATCGTGGTCAGCGGCGGAAGCGTGAACTCGCAAAAGTCAATGTCGTCGAGGCCCACTACCGACAGGTCCTGGGGAACCCGCAATCCTTTCATGTAAGCCGCGCGAAGCACGCCGATGGCGGTCATGTCGTTGGAGCAGATCACCGCCGTGGGCCGCCTTGCGAGCGCCTGCAGGCGCTCGAATCCCGCCACCCCGCCGCGCAGCGTGTGATCGCATTCGATGGTCCATGCGGGCTGGATGGGCAGGCCCTCGTCCTGCATCGCGGCGCGAAAATCGTTTTCCCGCGTGATGGCGGAATGCAGCGTGTGCGGCCCCGCCAGAAATCCAATCCGGGTGTGCCCCAGCGCCGTCAAATGATGCACCGCCTGGTGGAAGCCGGTGGTGTAGTCCAGCAGAATGGTGCTGCTTTTGGGATCGGAGAGCTTGAATTCGGCGAGCACCAGCGGAACATTATGATTGGCGAGCTGATCGAGCACCGGCTCTTCTTCGCCGAAGGTCAGCACCGCTACGCCTTCCACCTTGCGCTCGAGCATGCGCCGAACGCAGTTAGTCAGGATCGCGGGATCGCTGTTGGAAGAGCTGACCAGGATTTCGTAGCCGTGCGCGACCGCCACTTCTTCAAAGTTCTGGATTAGTTCCGGGAAAAATGGGTTGGTGATGTTTTCAACAATAATGCCAAACAGCCGGCTGCGGCCTGACACCAGGCTGCGCGCATGGGTATTGGGAAAATAATTGAGCTGCTCGATGGCCTGCCACACGCGCTTGCTCAGCCGCTCGCTGACCGCCGGAGAGCGATTGATGGTCCTCGACACGGTGGCGATGGAGACTTTGGCCAGCGCAGCCACAGTGCGGATGTCCGCCGCCTTGGCGACGGTCTTGCGAGTTCCTTTGCGGGGCACGGAATTATCCTAATGCATTGGGGGAGAATGCAAAAGCGAGGTTTTGTCGCGGTAATGGACCAGTTTGCGCAGGCGGTCCCGCGGGGGCCAGGGAGTCTGCGTGAAAACCGGGGCGGTTTGGGTTTTGAAACAAGGAGCGGCAAGTTGGCGTCGCTTCGCGACGTGGCAAGTTAGCAAGTTAGCGGCATCTGTTCGAGGAAAGCATGCGTCTGGTCCTGGAAGTTGAAGTTCTCAGGGATTGATCTGGCGGGCGTCCCACCCAAGCGACAAAAACAGAACAAAGACGTCGCGTGGGTGGGGCTCCCAGGGTTGGGTTGGGTGGGGCACGGGGGCTTCAGGGGTTGATCTGGCAGGCGTCCCACCCAAGCGACAAAAACAAAGACTTCGCGTGGGTGGGGCACCCAGTTGGGGTTGGGTGGGGCACCCAGATGGTGCGCGTCCGGAATGCTGCGCTTAGGCGGAGATGAGCAGCCGCAGATCGCGCAGGTTGTGGCACGTGGGGCCGGTGACCACCGCATCGCCCAGCGCGGTAAACAGCGGGCAGGCGTTGAACTCCTCCAGCGCCTGTCGCGGATCGAAACCGAATGCCTCGGCGCGCGCCACGGTAGTGGGATCGGCGATGGCTCCAGCAGACCGCGTGTTGCCGTCGATGCCGTCGGTTCCGGCGCTGAGCACCGTGAGTTGCTCGCCGGGGTGGTTGGCCAGTTCGAGCGCGCAGGCCAGCGCGAACTGCTGATTGCGCCCGCCCGCTCCCGGGGTGCGGTTCATGGTCACCGTGACTTCGCCCGCGGAAATCAGGCACAGATGCGGATGCGCCGCGCGCAGCATGTGAAACTGCGCCAGCAGATACCGCGCCGCGTCGGCGTAGTCCCAGTCGTCGCAGCTATTGTCCACGGCCACATGGTAGCCGGCCTTCTCCGCGAGAGCGCGAGTATTCTCGACCAGGTCGTGGCTGGAGAGAAGAATCTCAAAAACCGAGTCGCGAAAGGCGCGGTCCTCGTCCTTCATGCTGGCCGCCGCGGTGATGCGCCGCGCCAGAACCGCTCCCGCAATTCGCGGCAGAAACGGCGGACGCCAGCTTTTGTTGCCGGGAGATTCCGGCATATCGTCGCGCTCGAAGAATGCGCGCACCGCAGGAGGGAATTTCGCCAACAGATCGTATTTGTCGAGGATGGCTCGCACATCCTCCACGGTGGAGTGGTCCGGCGAAGTGGGGCCGGAGGACAATGCGTCGAGCGAGCGCAGCGGGACGTCCGGCAGCAGCAGCGAAACCTTCATCGCGTCGGGCGCGGCCATGGCCAGGCGCCCTCCCTTGACCTGGGAAAAATGCTTGCGCAGGGTGTTGATCTCATTGATGGGCGCGCCCGATGCCAGCAGCGCCTGGTGAAATGCCTGCGTATCTTCGAGCGGAATGGCGGGGTCGAGGGGCAGATCGAACAGCGCCGATCCTCCGCCGGAGATGAGGAAGAAGACCAGCGTGTCCTTCTTCGCCTTCTTGACCAAACCCAGGGCAGCACGGGCTGCGGCAAGCGACTCCTCATTGGGGAGCGGATGTCCGCCTTCAAAGTAGCGGATGCGCCAGTTGCGCTTGCGGGGCAGGGAATTGGAACAGCAGATGCCGCGCAGGCCTTTGCGGCGCTTCATTCGCTCCAGCACCACGTCGAGCATCGGTCCTGCGGCCTTGCCAATGGCAATGACGAACACTCGCTTGTACGCGGCCAGGTCAATCTTCTCCGGCCCGCTGCCGTCGGGCATCAGGCGGTGGAGCACGTTGCCCTCGAAGCGAATGCGGCGATCGAAGGCCGATTCAATATTGCAGGCGGCCAGCGCTCCAGTAAAGATCCCGGTTGCTGTTGCGTGCAGGTTTTCCAGGGCGGCATCGCTCACCGAGGTCATAGCACTTGCTCCTTCAGCCAGGCGGCCAATGCGTTCTGCATAGGCTCAAGCCGGCCGGTAAAAAAGTGATCGGCGCCGGGAACAAGCACCAGGTGTTTGGGTTCGGAGGCCCCCGCTACGACTTGTTCCAATTCCGCCCTGGGGGCGTACTGGTCCTGATCGCCGCTCAAAAAAAGTTTGGGAATCCGAAGATCTTTCAAGAAAGAATAACGGTAGGTATGTCCCTCGGCTTGCGTGGGCAGGCCCAGGGCCGCGATAGCCCGCACATCCGCTCCCGTTTCCGTGCAGGCCTTCAGCGCCATGGCGGCGCCAAAGCTGAACCCCGCCACCACAATGGGCAGGGCAAATTCATTTTCGAGCCAATTGAGCGCGGCCAGAACGTCGCCGGCTTCGGCCTTGCCGTCATGCTCGCCTTCGCTGCGGCCGGTGCCACGAAAGTTGAAGCGCAGCACTGGCCAGCGCAGGCCCCACTGCGGCGCGTTCATCACCTTCATGGCGTGATAGACCACCTTGTTGTGCAGGGTTCCGCCGCCCTTGGGATGAGGATGGCAGACCAGCGCCGCGAACGGCGCGTCGGCAGGGGCTTCGTTCACCACCGTCTCCAGGCGGCCCGCGGGGCCGGTCAGGTCCACAATGCGCAGTTTGGCTGTTGGCCTATGACCGGCTGGTACCGATGAGGCTGTGGTGGTCATTCCACTCTCGATTGTACTGCGGTTCCGGTTTTCGCCGCGTCATCGCCCTCGCGAGGGGCGTGGGGTATTCTGGCACCACCATGTCCCAAGCCCCGGCGCTCGATCCCATCCGGCTCACCCGCGAATTGGTCGAAATCGAATCCACCACCTACCACGAGGGTCCGGTGGGCGATTTTCTGGCAGAGTTTCTTGCCCGGCGCGGATGGGACGTGGAGAAAACAGCGGTTCCGCCGCCCACCGACAGCGCCTCCGCCGGTCCGCGCTGGAACGTCTACGCTGGCCCGCCGGGAGCGCAGCCCGACCTGGTGTTCTCCACCCACATGGACACGGTTCCCCCCTATATTCCATTTCGCGAGGACGAGGAATTCATTTATGGGCGTGGGGTGTGCGACGCAAAAGGCATTATGGCGGCGCAGATTGCCGCGGCGGAGGCGCTGCGGAACGAGGGGCTTGGCGTGGGCTTGCTCTACGTCAGCGGCGAAGAGCGCGATTCCGCCGGGGCCAAGGTGGCGAACGAGAATCCCAAGGGCAGCCGGTTTCTCATCAACGGTGAACCCACGGAGAACCGTCTGGGCATTGCTTCGAAGGGAGCGCTGAGGTCCATCCTGCGGTCCACCGGCAAGATGGCGCACTCGGCGTATCCGGAGCTGGGCCAGAGCGCGGTGCACAAGCTGGTGGAGGCGCTGGAGCGGCTGTTGCGGCTGGACCTGCCGGTGACCGAGGGCGTGGGACCGACCACGCTGAACATCGGACTCGTTCACGGCGGCCGGGCGCCCAACGTGATTGCCGATCAGGCCGAGGCGCAGGTGCTCACCCGGCTGGTGGGCGATTCGGCGCCGGTGCGGAAGGCGATTCTGGACGCCTGCGAGGGCCTGGCGGAGGTGGATTTTACGCTGGAGATTCCCTTTGTCCGGTTGCGCGCGGTGCCCGGGTTGCCGACGATGGTGGCGAAGTTCACCACCGACATTCCGTGGCTGACCAAATGGGGCGAGCCGCTGCTGCTGGGGCCGGGGTCGATTCACGTGGCGCACACGCCGGACGAGAAGATTGCCAAGCGGGAGCTGCTGGAAGCGGTCGAGCTGTATGTGAGGGTGGCGAAACAACTGCTTGCGTGAGGGGCGCTCCCACCCTTGCGCCAGAAAAAAGGCGCAAAGATGGGGCACGGAAGCTTCAGGGGTTGATCTTCAGGGTTGAGCTGGCGCCAGTCCCACCCAAGCGACAAAAACAAAGACGTCGCGTGGGTGGGGCACCCAGATTGGGTTGGGTGGGGCACGGGGGCTTCAGGAGTTGATCTGGCGCGGCGCGAATTTTGGCGCGACATTGCATTTGCCGCTCTGCTATGCTGCATCTGCATCTGTCCCCGGAACTTCCTCTTCGAGGTCAAAAAAATCATGACAACTTCTGTCGCCGTTCCCGCGGCTTCGTCCGCTGCCGTTACGCCGGAGCGCATTATGCAACTTGCCTGGGGGTATGCCCCGCCGCTGGTGATGGAGGCCGCGATTCGCCATCGCGTCTTCGATGCGCTCGATAGCGGACCGATGAGCATGGACGAGTTACAGAGGGCCACGGGCGTGTCGCGCCGAGGGCTCGGGGCGATTGTGAATGTGCTGGTGGGCTTGAACTTTCTGGCCAAGGATCCCCACGACCATATCTCGCTGACGGCGGAGAGCTCGGCGTTCCTGGTGAGCACGAAGCCGGAGTTCTTTGGCGGCGTGATTCGTCACACCAGCGAGCATCTGCTGCCCAAGTGGCTGAAGCTGAACGAGGTGGTTGCCAGCGGCAAGCCGGTGCGCGCGGTGAACCAGGAAGAAGAGGGCGGCACGTTCTTTCATGAGTTTGTCGCGGACATCTTCCCCATGAGCTATGCGCCGGCGCAGGCGCTGGCGGCGCACCTGGATCTGGCGTCGGGCGGGCCGGCGAGGGTGCTGGACCTGGCGGCCGGGTCGGGCGTGTGGGGCATTGCGCTGGCCAAGGGCGCGGAGCAAGTGCGCGTGACCGCGGTGGACTGGCCGGAGGTGATCGATGTGACGAAGCGAACAGTGGCGAAGTTCGGGCTCACGGACCGGTACACGTTTGTGGAGGGCGATCTGCTGTCGGCGGATTTCGGCAGCGGACATAATGTGGCCACGCTGGGACACATTCTGCACAGCGAAGGCGAACGGCGCAGCAAGGATTTGCTGGCGAAGACGTTTGCGGCGCTGGCTCCGGGGGGAACGATTGCGATTCAGGAGTTTCTGGTGAATGCCGATCGCACCGGGCCGGTCAACGGGCTGATCTTTGCGGTAAATATGCTGGTGAATACGGATGACGGGGACACGTATTCGTTTGAGGAGATCAGCGGATGGCTGATGGCGGCCGGGTTTGTTGATCCGCGGACGCTGGAGGCTCCGGGGCCGTCGCCGCTGATATTGGCGACCAAGCCGTGAGGCAGTGGTCAGTGGTCAGTGATCAGTGAACAGTGAATGCCCGCCGGGGATTGGCGGGCATTCTTGCGCGGAGGGGGATACTTCCGGCGTCCAGAAAACCATCATTGAAATTCCGGTTGGGAGTGGTATTCTGGGACCCCCTAGAAAAACTCATCCCAGCATCCTGGAGGATCGTATGCGTTTCTCGCCGATGTCCCTGCTTTGTCTCAGTGTCTTGCTCGCCGGTTGCCACTCCGCTTCCGGTGCCAAGCCTGGTGCCTATACCCTCATCGGAACCTGGGTCACAGCCGACGACCCCATACCCGCTGGCTGCAACAGCAAAGTGGTGTTCACTGAAAAGACCATGTACTTCGAGAGCCCGGCTATACCGAATCTCCTGCCCGCCAGCAAAGGCACCGTTCACATCCTCTACGGCGGCGATCCGAAGCAGCAAAAAGTGATCGTGGTGATGAACCCCGCCACCAGTGTCATGGACGACTGGATCTTTAGCGACCCCACGCACGCCATCTCCGGAAGCATCGCCCAGTGCCACTACGTGAAGAAATAGCGGCCGGCATCGCTCCCAGGTCCCCAAAAGCGAGGGACCTGGGGCACCCACGCTTGGTTTCACTGGACGGGATGGGGACCGGGGCCACCCGCCAAGGGCTTCCCATCTGAAACGAACGTAAAGCGCGGCTTTCCGCGTTGTACATGGCGATAAGGAACTCTTGGAGAAGTTGGGACGGAATGACCCGTGTCCCTGCGGTTCGGGGCGTAGATTTCAAACGGTGCTGCATGCGCTCCGGTCGCTATGACGGCATGTTGCGAAACCAATACAACCGATAGAAAGTGGGCACGGTGCAACGCCGTGCCCTTTTTCTCGTGATCGCCTGGCGGCGAAGGCGATAAATTGTGTAGCCGTCCGCGATGTGGAGATGGAATAATGCCGGTGGATTCCCCGCGTCATTTCCGATATATGTATCCCGGCTTCTTCCTCTTTCTCTAAGGACAGACTATGTGCGGAATTGTTGGAGTCTTCTCGCGGCGCGAGCCAGTGTCCGCGACCATGCTGGAACGCGCCACTCTCAGCCTGTATCACCGCGGTCCCGACGGACAGCGGCAGTGGATTTCGCCCGATGAACGGGTGGGGCTGGGCCACGCGCGCCTGAGCATTATCGACCTGACCACGGGCGACCAGCCGATTGCCAGCGAAGACGGGCGAACGCGGATTATTGTCAACGGCGAGTTCTACGGGTTTGAGGCGATTCAGCGCGAACTCGAGCAGCGCGGGCATCGGCTGCGCACCAAGTCGGACAGCGAGATTGCGCTACATCTGTATGAGGATTTCGGGGTGCACTGCCTGGAGCATCTGCGCGGGGAGTTTGCGCTGGTGCTGTGGGACGAGAACAAGCGGCGCCTGTTTGCGGCGCGCGATCGCTTCGGCATCAAGCCGCTCTTCTATGCGTGGCACAGGGACACGCTGTACCTGGCGTCGGAGGTGAAGGCGCTGTTTGCGGCGGGCGTGCCGGCGCGCTGGGACGAAGAAGGCGTGTACCACTCGATGAGTTTCGGCGGGCACCAGATGCGCACCTTGTATGAAGGAGTGTTCCAGGTGCCGCCGGGCTACTTCCTGCTGGTCTCGGACAAGCACGCGCAGATGAGCCAGTACTGGGACTTCAACTATCCGCCGGCGGACAAAACGGCGCCGGCGCGCAGCGATGCGGAGTATGCGGCGGAGTTTCGCCATGTGCTGGAGGAGTCGGTGCGGATACGTCTGCGGGCCGACGTGCCCGTGGGCGTGTATTTGAGCGGAGGGTTGGATTCGTGCTCGGTGCTGGGGCTGGCGGCGCGTCATCATCCGGATTCCATCAAGGCGTTCACGCTGACCTTTGAAGACGTGGCCTACGACGAGGGGCCGATTGCGCGCGAGATGGCGGCCAAGGTGGGCGCGGAGTTCAACGCCATTCCCATCGGGCAGCAGAAGCTGGCGGATGCGTTTGCCGATGCGATTGCACAGGCGGAGACTCCGTGTGTAAATGCGCATGGAGTGGCGAAGTACCTGCTGAGCCGCGCGGTGCGCGATGCGGGTTACAAAGTGGTGATCACGGGCGAGGGGTCGGACGAGATTCTGGGCGGCTATCCGCATTTTCGCCGCGACATGCTGCTCTACAATCGCGAGGGCCAGGACCCGGAGGCGATTCAGCAACTGCTGAAGTGGCTGGAGGAGCACAACACGGTCAGCCGCGGGCTGCTGCTGCCGGATGGCGAAGTGGGCAACCTGGACGCGGTGAAACGCGTGCTGGGGTACGTGCCGACGTGGATCGAAACGTTCTCGTCGCGCGCGGTAAAGCTGCGGCCGCTGCTCGCGGGGTGGTTTCAGGAGAAGTACGGGCACCGCGAGGGCGAGTACAACATTCTGGACGACACCGACGTGCTGCGGCAGTTGAAGGGGCGCGATCCGCTGCACCAGTCTTTGTACCTGTGGTCGAAGACGGTGATGGCGGGCTACATCCTGACCATGCTGGGCGATCGCATGGAGATGGGGCATTCGATCGAGGGGCGCGTGCCGTTTCTGGATCACAAGCTGGTGGAGCTGATTGCCTCGCAGCCGGTGAACCAGAAGGTGCGCGGCATGACGGAAAAGTATGTGCTGCGCGAGGCGGTCAAGGATGTTATTACCGACACGGTTTACAAGCGGCAGAAGCATCCGTTCCTGAGCCCGCCGGCGACGCTCAGCCCCGATGATACGTTCCAGACGTTTGTGCAGGACATGCTGCGCGGGGAGACGCTGCGGGATATGCCGTTCTTCGATCAGAAGGCGGTGGTGGCGTTGCTGGACCGGCTGCCGCAGATGGATGTGGGAGCGCGCACGGCGAACGATCAGATTTTGATGTACCTGGTGAGTTTGTGCGTGCTGCAGGAGAGGTTTGGGCTGGAGGCGGTGGACAGCGATCAGTGGTCGGTGGTCAGTTCGTAGTTCATGGCTGTCGAAGATGCGGACTGGATGAGGCTCGGCCGCTCGTCATCCCACCCAAGCGACAAAAACAAAGACGTCGCTTGGATGGGTACGGTGCTTGGTGGTGGTGTGAGCGAGGAGCAACCGCAGATCCTTCGACTCCGCAGGGCGCATGAAGCCGCGCCCTGCTGCGCTCAGGATGACAGCTTATGTATGAACGACAGCCTGTGTGTGCGTGACAGCCTGTGTGTGCGTGACAGCCTGTTGCTACTTCGCCAACTCGGCTTCGATGGCTGCGACCAGCTTCGGATCGTCCGGCTTGGTGTCGGGGGCGAAGCGGGCGGCTACCTCGCCGCTGCGGTTGACGAGAAACTTTTCGAAGTTCCAGAGAATCTCGGGGGCGGCGTTGGGATTGATGCCGTATTTGCGGAGATCGTCAGCGAAGGGATGGTCGCCGGTGGCCGTGGCTTCGGGTTTGGCGCCGATGAGGGCCTTGTAGAGCGGATGCTTTTCTGCGCCGACGACGGGGATCTTTTCGAACATGGGGAAGTCGACGCCATAGTTGAGGGTGCAGAAGGATTGAATGTCTTCGGCGGTGCCGGGCTCCTGGCCGGCGAAGTCGTTGGAGGGGAATCCGGCGATGACGAAGCCGCGGTCCTTGTATTGGGTGTAGAGCTTTTCCAGGCCTTCATATTGCGGGGTGAGGCCGCATTTTGAGGCGACGTTGACGATGAGGACGACTTTGCCGCGGAACTGGTCGAGAGAGGAAGCGGCGCCGCCGAGGGTGTGAATGGGGATGTCGTAGATAGAAGACATGAGGTTCCTTTCGGGTACATGTCGATGATAACGAGCGGCAGTCCGTTTCAGTGGTTTGGAAGCTGGCGGGTTGGCGCCGCTGCGCGGCGTGGCGAGTTGGCGGGTTCGCGGGAGGGGCGAGGAGTTTGGGGTTCAGCGAGTCAGCGCAGCTGGCGCGGCCAGGAAGTCAGCGGGGAAGCTGGGGGCTGAGTTCGATTCGCACCGTTGAGGTTCGGCGATTTATTCTCTGGGTATGCAAGAGCAACATTCCCCAAACGCGCCCGAGCACAACCTGCTGGAGAAATCGTCGTCGTCGTATCTCCGGTCCGCGCGCCATCAGCCAGTGCAGTGGCATCCCTGGAGCGAAGACGCATTTGCGCGCGCGCAGGCGGAGGATAAGCCCATCCTGCTGGACATTGGCGCGGTGTGGTGCCACTGGTGCCACGTGATGGATCGCGAGTCGTATGAAGACGCGGAGATGGCGCGCATCATCAACGATCATTTTGTAGCGGTGAAGGTGGATCGCGACGAGCGGCCGGACGTGGATGCGCGATACCAGGCCGCGGTGCAGTCCATCAGCGGACAGGGCGGCTGGCCGCTGACCGCATTCCTTACGCCGGATGGCAGGCCGTACTTCGGCGGCACGTATTTTCCGCGGGACGACCGTTATGGGCGACCGGGGTTCGGGCGAGTATTGCTGACCATGGCGCAGGTGTGGAAGGAGCGGCGCGACGAGGCTCTGGAGTCGGCGGGCAGCGTGATGGCGGCCATCGAGCACAACGAGAGCTTCTCAGGGCGCGGCGGCGAGTTGAGCTTGGCGCTGGTGGACAAGATTGCCGGGGCCATGCTGTCGCAGTTCGACGCGCGCAACGGAGGATTCGGATCGCAGCCCAAGTTTCCTCATCCCGCGGCGCTGGACCTGCTGCTGGAAATTGACATGAACCGCGACAACGAGCAGGCCCGCGATGCGTTTCTGACCACGCTGGAAAAGATGGCGAGCGGCGGCGTCTACGACCATCTTGCCGGCGGATTCCATCGCTACTCGGTGGATGAGCGCTGGGTGGTGCCGCACTTCGAGAAGATGCTCTACGACAACACCGAGCTGCTGCGCAATTACGTGCACGGATTCCAGAGCTATGTGCGCGAAGATTTCAAGGCAGTGGCGAACCAGATTATTGGTTGGCTCGACTCGACCATGACGGACCGCGAGCGCGGGGGTTTTTTTGCCTCGCAGGACGCGGACATCAACCTGGACGACGACGGCGACTACTTTACCTGGACCGTGGACGAAGCGCGGGCGGTGCTGCCTCCGGACGAGTTGGAAGTGGCGGCGCGCTACTACGACATTGGCGAACTGGGCGACATGCACCACAATCCCGCCAAGAATGTGCTGCACGTGAATTTCACGCGCGAGCAGGCGGCGGCGCAGGTGGGGATTTCGCTGGAGGAATTTAACCGGCTGCTGGCATCGGCGCGGGCCCGGCTGCTGGATGCGCGGAGCAAGCGTCCCACGCCGTTTATCGACCGCACGCTTTACACGGGTTGGAACGCGATGGCGGTGACGGCATACCTTGAGGCGGCGCGGGTGTTGCGCAATCCCGATGCGCACGTGTTTGCGCTGCTCACGCTGCGGCGGCTGCTGGCCGAGGCGTGGAGCGGCGCGGACCTGCTGCGTCACGTGATTGCCTACCCGGAGCAGCGCAGGGGCGAGGCGCCACCGCGGATTCCGGGCACTCTGGACGATTACGCGTTCACCGTGCACGCCTGCGTTGACGCGTGGCTTTCCAGCGGGCGCATGGAGTTTTACACTGCAGCGACCACGTTGGCCGACGCCATGATTGCGCGTTTCTACGATGCCGCTGCGGGCGCGTTTTACGATACGGTGGCGCCGTTGCCGGGAACGGCGCTGGGAGCGCTGGCGGCGCGGCGCAAACCTCTGCAGGACTCGCCCACGCCGGCGGGGAATCCCACGGCCGCCGCAGCGCTGCTGCGGCTGGAAGCGCTGTCAGGCCGCGCGCAATATCGCCAGATTGCGGAAGACACGCTGGCCTCGTTTGCCGGGATCGTGGAGCACTTCGGGTTGTATGCGGGCAGCTACGGGCTGGCCGTGGAGCGGCTGTTGCTGGACCCCGTGCAGGTGGTGATTGTGGGCTCGGGCGCGGAAGCGGCGCGGCTGGAGGCGCTGTCAGTGGCGCGATATGGAGTGCAGAAGACGGTGATGCGCGTGGGGCCGTTCCGGGTCACACCCGGCGGCATTCCCGAGGCGTTGACGGACATGCTGCTCAATGTGCCGACGCCGAAGGGCGCGGAAGTGTGGGCCATGGTGTGCCGCGGGAGGACGTGCCTGCCGCCGATCACAGAAGCGGAGGCGCTGCTGAAGGCGCTGGAAGAACAGTGAGCAGTGGCTCAGGGGACAGTGATCAGTGATCAAGCCGGAAGCGCTCCGAATGATTCTCAATCACTGCGTTGAGGTCGCGTTCGAACCCGCCGTCGAGAGTGACTGTCGATCCGATTTCTCGCGCAATTCTCAGCGATTCGGATAATTTCCTGAGGGTCGGTTCCTCGGCTTTGCGCAGGACGACGGCTGGCGCGGAGCGGGTCTCGATTACGATCTCGTCGCCCTTTTGGGCGCGCGCCAGCAGGCCCGCAATGTCGCGGATTGCTTCGGCTTCTGAGATGCGGACCGTGCCCATGAGCCTATGTTACTCCCGTTTGACCGGGCTGCCGGGATCACCCCTCGCCGGTGAACGGATTCGTCTCCTGCGGCTTGATGGTGGTTGGATCCTTGGGCGCCGGCGCTTGAGGCTCGTGCTCGGCGGCGGCAGCGGCTGCGGCATGCGTTTCGCCGTGCTCGCCGCCGAACGCGTTGAACACGCGCATGGGATCGCCCGGCAGCAGGTGGTTCTCTTCGAGCGCAATGCGCACTCGCCGCTGAAACTCGCGCATGGGGCCGTACTGCTGCGTGGCTTTGGTCTTGAGCACCACGGGAAAAATGAGCTGCGAGCCCTTCACCGAATCGACGCCCAGGATCTGCGGCTCGGCCAGAAACAGGTCCTTGAACTGCGGCAGGTTGCGCACCTCGCCGGCGATGGCGGTCAGGATCTCCATCACCTTGTTGGGGTCGGCGGAGAAGTCCACGCTCACATTGACGGTGGCCACGCTGAAATCCACGCTCTGGTTGGCCACCGTGGTGATCTGCGAGTTGGGAATCATGTAAAGCGTTCCGTCGCCGCCGCGCACGGTGGTTTTGCGCAGGGTCATGGCCTCCACGCTGCCCGTCAGGCCGGCGACGGTGATCACGTCGCCCACGTTGAACTGGTCCTCGATCAGGATGGTCGCGCCGTTGAGCATATCTTTGACCAGGGTTTGCGCGGCCAGGCCGATGGCCACGCCGGCAATGCCCGCGGAGGCCAGCAGCGGCGCCAGGTTAACCCCAAAGGCCCCCAGCACCTGCAGGCTCACGATGGCGCCGATGATGGCCAGCCCGGTGGTGCGCACCACGCCGGCCAGCGTCCTTACCTGGGATATGCGCGCCGGGCCGGCGGCATGGCGCTCGGCAAGGCGGATCATGCGCCTGGTAGCCATGCCAAGCAACCGGCTGAGCACCAGCGCGATGATGACCAGCAGCACCAGGTGCGGCAGCTTGGTGCGCATGAACTGCTGAATGTCGACAATCCAATCGTCGAGCAACTTGCCCATGAAGCGGCCCTCGGCAAATATGCCGGTCCTTACCGTAAACAGGCCGAATTCATACATCCCCATTCCCCCTTTTCCTATCTATATTGTGCAGGGCTGGTACAACTGTTGGCGCCGCCCAGGAGATAATTTTCCCTGAGTGCGGAGTTTCTCCTGAGGCAATAGACCATCGAAAAGGCATCCTACGAGTAGATGTGATCTGGATTCGGCCGGTTCCGCGAAAAAATTGAGCACAAAGTCTGTCGATTTTCCGCTTCGCTCGTGGCAGAATGATGTATCGAGTTCCCCGGTTCCCCATCAGCTTCCCCATTATTTGTGCGATTTGCTTTCTCTCCGGCTTTATAAGGAGGTCCCTATGCAAAGCAGCACACCCCAGGTTACCCAATCCAGGCCGGACCGGGTTCGCCGCCGGATGATGCGCTGTGTGCGCGGCGCGGCGGGCTTGGCGGCAATGGCGACCTTGCTCGCGATTGCCCAGCAGGCGCCTCCGGGAAGCCCGGGCGATCCTTACCAGCTACCGCAGGCCAATCGGCTTCCCGACAAAAACCAGCAGATGCAGACGAACCAGCGGCAGGTGAAGCCCGCCGGCTATGAGGCAGCCAACACCGAGGGCACGAAACAGATTGCCGACGACGCGGCAAAGCTGCTGGAATTGGCCAAAGAGCTCAAAGCGGCAGTGGACAAGACCGACAAGGACATGCTTTCCGTCAACGTGATTCGCAAGGCCGAATCCATTGAGAAGCTGGCCAAAGGCGTGAAGGAAAAGATGAAGCAGACGGTGGGAGAAAGCTGAGTTTCCCGCCAGGGGAGAATGGGATCCACGGGGCCGGCGATATGGAAAGGCTTGCACACTACGTGCTGATGAAAATGAAACTTACCATTTCGGCAAACGGAGAAGATTCTCAAGTTTGCGTATAGAGGTGTATCGATGTTGAGCTCAGTTTCCTCAGGTATGCATTCCGCCCATCCGGCCACCGCCGCACCGGAGTCCGCCGAGCTCGGCTCAAGCGGGCAGCGGCGCATCCTCGCGTTGTTCCTGTTACTGGGTCTTCCCATGGCTGCGCAGTCGCCGGGGGCGCCAACCGGGATGCGGCCGGCGCAAAGCCAGATCAATCCGCACGTGTCCGATCCGATGGATTCCAATGCGAATTTCGGTGGGCGAATTGAGGCGAGACGCATTGCCCAGTTGAACCTGATTCGACAGAGATCGATGGTCTCCGACGCGGAAAAACTTCTTCAACTTGCCCAGGAACTGAATGCCGATGCCGACGCGAGCGGAACGATTCTGTCCCCGGCTGAGCGAGTGCACAAAGCATCGGAGATTGAAAAGCTGGCGAAAAACGTAAAAGAAAAGATGACTTACGCGATTGGCGCTCCCGAGGAAATGGCGGGCCCGACGGGAGTCTGGACGCGCTAACCCCCGGGGAAATGTCGGGCCGGCGCAGGTTTCCCATCCCGCCTGCCGGTAATGGGTCAGCTTGCGCAAGCCGTCCCTCAGGGGCCTCGGAAGAAGTCGATATCGAGGGTGATTTTCAGGCGCAAAGTCCGCAGGGGCTAAGGCCCACAATCATTTTGGGCCATATACGGCGCGACTGAAGTCGCGCCCCTTACGCGGACTGACTTTCCCCTACGCGGACTGACTTTCCCCTACGCGGACTGACTTCCGCGAAGTGGTCTGGCTTCCCCCTACGCGGGTTGGCTTCCCCGAAGCGTTTTGGCTTTCCCAAAGCGTTTTTCAGTACGTTGTAAAGTCGGGTCCTTTCAGAACATCGCGCACCCGGAGCTTTTTCTGACCCACTACGCACCTGCCCACTGGCGGCTTCCGGTTGATACAATCACGGATGGATTTCCGGGGGATTGCGATCCCGGAGACGCGGCTTCCCGAAGAGAAGAAAACCCGGGGCGAAATCCCCCTGGGGGAGCCTCGGCCATGAGCGGCGATGGAGCGGCAAAGCTCGCGCCCTGAATGGGATGCCGGAAGAGAAGGGGAGTAACGGCAATGAACCTGGCGGTTTCAAGCCCGCGCGCGCTTGAGCAGGACGCTCTTATGGGCAGCCTCAGCCCGCAGGCAAAAATCGAAATGTACCGGCTGATGTACGTTTCCCGCCGGATTGACGATCGCGAGATCCTGCTCAAGCGGCAGCAGAAGATTTACTTCCAGGTATCTGGGGCGGGGCATGAGGCGTTGGAAGTTGGCGCGGCGCTGGCGCTGCGGCCCGGCTACGACTGGTTTTTCCCCTATTACCGCGACCGCGCGCTGTGCCTCACCCTGGGGGTGACTCCCGGCGAGATGTTTCTGCAGGCGGTGGGGGCGGCCACCGATCCGGCCAGCGGCGGGCGCCAGATGCCCTGCCACTGGAGCAGCCGCCCGCTGCACATCGTGAGCACATCGTCATCCACGGCCACGCAGATGTTGCATGCCATCGGCTGCGCCGAGGCTGGCCGCTACTTCAGCCGCCATCCTGAGGCCGCCGAGCGGGCGGAGGGCGACTATCGCCAATACCATGACGTCGAGTTCCACGGCGACGAGGTGGTGCTGGCGTGCATCGGCGAGGGTTCCACGTCCGAGGGCGAGTTCTGGGAGGCGCTCAGCACGGCTTCCAACTGCAAGCTGCCCGTCATCTTCATGATCGAAGACAACGGCTACGCCATCAGCGTTCCAGTGGAGGTGAACACGCCGGGGGGAAACATCTCGCGCCTGGTGGCCAATTTTCCCAACTTCCACTTTCAGGAGATCGACGGGACCGATGTTGAGGCGTGCCTGCGCGCGTTCCAGGCGGCGGCTTTGTATTGCCGTGCGGGCAACGGGCCGGCGTTTGTCCATGGGCATTGTGTGCGGCCCTACTCCCACTCGCTCTCTGACGATGACAAACTCTATCGCTCGGCGGCGGAGCGCGAAGCCGACGCTCTGCGCGATCCCATTCATCGCATGCAGATGCGGCTGCTGAGGGAAAACATCCTGACCACCGAGCAGATTACCAGCCTGGAGCAGCAATGGGATCAGGAGGTTGTGGATGCGGGGGAAGCGGCGCTGGCCGCGCCTCTGCCCACTATCGAAAGTATCCCCAGGCACGTTTACTCCAAGCAACTCGATGTCACCGGCGCGGCATTTGACCGGGAGAATCCGGCGGAAGCGGGAGCGAGCCCGGGCAAGTCGAAGAGTTCGCAGGGCAGCGCGCCGCGCACCATGGCCGACCTGATCAACGCCTGCCTGCACGATGAGATGCAGCGCGACGAGCGCATCGTGATCTACGGCGAAGACGTGGCCGATGCCAGCCGCGAGACGGCGCTCTCCGAGGTGAAAGGCAAGGGTGGAGTGTTCAAGCTGACTGCCGGCCTGCAGACCGAGTTTGGCGGGGAGCGCGTGTTCAATTCGCCGCTCGCCGAAGCCAACATCGTGGGCCGCGCGGTGGGATACGCGGTGCGCGGAATGAAGCCGGTGGTGGAGATCCAGTTCTTCGATTACATCTGGCCCGCCATGCACCAGATTCGCAATGAGCTGGCGCTGATGCGCTGGCGCTCCAATGGCGGGTGGGGCGCGCCGGCGGTGATTCGGGTGCCCATCGGCGGTTATCTGACGGGCGGCGCGATTTATCACTCGCAATCGGGCGAGAGCATCTTTACGCATATTCCGGGGCTGAGGATCGTGATGCCGTCGAACGCGCTGGATGCCAATGGCCTGTTGCGCACCGCGATCCGTTGCGACGATCCGGTGATGTTCCTGGAGCACAAGCGGCTTTATCGCGAGACCTACGGACGGGCGCCGTATCCGGGGCCGGACTTTGCCATTCCCTTCGGCAAGGCGCGCATTGTGCGGCCGGGAACCGACATCACGCTGGTGACTTATGGCGCAGTGGTTACGCGCGCTCTGCAGGCGGCGCAGATGGCGGAACGCAAGCACAATATCTCGGTGGAGATTCTCGATCTGCGCACGCTGAACCCCTACGACTGGGAGGCCATCGCCGAGTCGGTGCGCAAGACCAGCCGCGTGATCGTGGCGCACGAGGACATGATCAGTTGGGGCTACGGGGCGGAGCTGGCGGCGCGCATTGCCGATGAGCTGTTCGACGAACTGGATGCGCCGGTCAAGCGCATCGGGTCCATGGACACTTTCGTGGCCTATCAGCCGGTGCTGGAGGATGCGATATTGCCGCAGCCGGAGACGATTCTGAAAACGATTGTGGAATTGAAGGCGTGGTAGGTCGATGGTCCCGTCCCACCCTGCGCGCGATGAGACTGCGCGCAAGGTGGGGCACGGGGGCGCAGCCGGATTCGATTCTGAAAACGATTGTGGAATTGAAGGCGTGGTAGGTCGATGGTTCCGTCCCACCCTGCGCGCGATGAGACTGCGCGCAAGGTGGGGCACGGGGCAGTAATTGGGAAACCTGGCAGTGTCTAGTGTGGTGTCTCACAATTTGGTTGCATCCTTCAGCGGCCCAAATGCAGGTCCTTCGACTCCGTTTGGCCCAAAAACCGGCCAAACTCCGCTCAGGATGACAGACATTGTTTATGACAGACATTGTTCAACGAATTAACGACTCGGGACACTAGAAGACTTTCATGTGAATCACAAGATACTTCTTGGGGTTCTCGCGGATGCTCTTGAGCAGTTGCTGCGCCTGCTCCATTGCCTGGTCGGCGTGATCGTACGCGGCGCGGTTCACCATCAGCTGCCCCAGGGTGCCATTGCCTTCGTTCAGGTCCTTGAGAACGGTGTCGAGGTTGGTGATGGTGTCGTCCAGCTTCTTGGCGAACGCCGGATCCTGCACCAGCTTTCCCATCGCGCCCTTGCCGTTGTTGATGCCTTCCACCAGCTTGTTGGTGTTGACCACGGCGGCGTTCAGGTTGTTGTAGAGCGATTCGTCGTGCAGCAGCTTGCCCGCTGAGCCATGTCCCTCGGCCAGCGATTCCGAGATCGTGTCGAGCCGATCGACGGTCGCATTCAGCTTGGTGTACATGGTCTCGTCGTTCATCAGCTTGCCCAGCGTGCCTTTGCCGTCGCTGATCTGCTGGGTAATGGTCTCCAGGTTGTTGGCCACTGCGGTGACCTTCTTATAGAACTGGGGATCGTTGAGGAACTCGCCCATGCTGCCGCGTTTCGAGTTCATCGTGTCCAGCAATCTATTCAGGTTATTCATCACTTCGCTGGCCTTTTGCAGGGCCTGTTGGCTGGTGTCCACCACCTGCTGAATGCTGGGCACGTTGCGCGCGCGCAGTTCGGCGTGATTCGCCGGAGGCGGCCCGTTGGCTGTTTCCGACGAAATATCCAAATAGCTGTCGCCCAGCACCCCGGCCGACTGTATGGATGTGGTGGAGTCGGTGTGCAGCCCGTAGGTCGCGTCGGCGTTCATCTGCATGGTGACTTCCACCGGCGTGGGATTGCGGGCGGGGACGATGTGGATGTGGGTTACGTTGCCGATAGTGACCCCCTCGAGGGTGACGGGCGCGCCGCTTTTCAGCCCCGAGGCGTTCTGGAAATAGGAGCGCAGGACCAACTTGCGCGAGAAAAGTCCGCCCGTGGATCCCGACATGAGAAAAATGAGGGCGATCAGAACCGCAACGCCCACCAGCACCAGGGCGCCCACCTTCAGTTGAGACCACTGAATCTCTTTGCGGCTTGGCACTCTACCCCTTTTGCGGACTTCTGAAGCGTAACCGCTTCGCCTGGAGGCGCTTGGCGATTAGGCGCGCTTCGCCTAGAGGATAGCAGATGGGCCCGCGCTCAGCGGCCATCCTCGAGCAGCACGCTGGCCATGGCGAGCTGGGAAGTGTGGGTGAGGGAAAGCGCCGCATGCCGCGCCCCCAGGTGCTCCGCACGTTGCGCCGCCCGCCCCAGAAAGCGCAGCGACGGCCGTCCCGCTGGCTCGCGCACCACCTCGATCTCCAGCCAGCTCACGCCCTGGCTGATGCCCGTGCCCAGCGCCTTGGCGGCCGCTTCCTTGGCCGCAAAACGGGCGGCGAAACTCTCCGCTGCGTTGCGTTTACGCAGGCAATAGGCCTGCTCCGCCGGGGTGTAGACGCGGTCCAGGAACCTCGCCCCGTAGCGATTCATGGAGTGTTGGATACGCGCAATTTCCACCAGATCGATTCCTGAGCCGACGATCATGCTGTCTATGAACTTACATGATTCAAGTTATTTTCCCGAAGCAATCGCGCAGCCGGAATCTGCTTCAAATTACCAGCGCATTTTTGGTGGCGGGCGGCCGGAGGCGCAACGCGGGGTGGATGTTCCAAAGCTGGTCAGCCACCGTTCGACTGCGGAACAAAGATGATGATCGCCCGCGGGGTTCCGATAAGGCGGGAGTGAGGCGCAACGTGCTGCAACAGGACCTGGGCAAATCGAACGTTCCGTGGGCATTGGAAATGAAGGCCGTATCCCAGGTTGAGCCGTCGCGCCTGGTGTGCATGCTTACGGGCGCCATCCTGGGCTGCGGAGGATGGGTGCTGAGCCGCGGCGCCAACGACACCGGCACCGTAAACCTGCTGTTCGAGTTCGAGCGGCAGTCCTGCGTGGATATTTACAGTGTGCTGATCGCGGCAGGCATCGAGCTGAGCCAGGCCGGGCATATCCGCTTCACCGAGCTGTGCCAGTGCACGCGAAACCAGCAGCGCGAGTGCGGCTCGGAGATCGCCAGCGTGGACCTGGAGGTGCAGACGTTTTCCACGGAGGCGGTTCGCGGTTCGCAGATCGCGGCTGGTGGTCGGTGATAAGTGGTCAGTGGTCAGTGATCAGTGGACGGTGGTGAGTGATCAGTGATCAGTGGTCAGTGATCAGTTTTCAGTGGTCTAAAGCCCTCATTGTCGAGTTCGGAAGTTAACGTTTTGAGGATGACCAACGGCGTCCCTCAGGGGCTGAAGCCCGACACGTTTTGTGGCGAATAGCGGCGCGACTAAAGTCGCGCCCTTACGCGTTTCCATCACCAAATGCATTTTTCGGGAAGCTGCGGGGTCGCGCCCTTACGCGTTTCCATCACATTCTCATCCTGCTTCCACCAGCCCATACCGGCGCTGCCAGGCTTCTTTCAGGCGCGACCAGACGCGGGCGCGCTCGGCTTCGCTGCCTTCGGCCTGGGCGGATGAGGCATTGGCAAAGCGCTCGGCTTCCTGCTTGGCGAGTTCGAGCAGTTGGCGGTCGCGCACCAGGTTGGCCACACGAAAATCCGGCAGGCCGGCCTGGCGCGTGCCGAAAAATTCTCCGGGGCCGCGCATCTGCAGGTCCAGCTCTGCCAGCTCGAATCCATCCTGCGTGCGCACCATGGCGTTGAGGCGTTCCTCGCCTTCTTCGCTCACGCGCTCGCCAGTGATCAGAATGCAGTAGCTTTTGGCGGCGCCGCGGCCCACGCGCCCGCGCAACTGGTGCAACTGCGCCAGGCCGAAACGCTCCGCGTGCTCGACCACCATCACCGTGGCGTTGGGCACGTCCACGCCCACTTCGATGACCGTTGTCGCCACCAGCACGTCGATTTCGCCGCGGTGAAACCGGCGCATGATGATTTCTTTCTCGTCGGCATCGAGGCGGCCGTGCAGCAGCCCCACGCGCAGTCCGGCGAGCGGCCCGGTGCGCAGCTTCTCATGCATTTCCACTGCGGATTTCAGGCCCGACTTCGCCTGCGGATTGGCTTCCCGCGCCAGCTTGGGGAACAGCTCCGCTGTCTTTCCTTTCCTGACAGATTTGGGTGCCCCAGGTCCCTCGCTTTTGGGGACCTGGGAGGGATGTTCGTTCCCCGACTGGCCTCCCGGCTCCAAATCATGCGAGAAATCCAGTTCCGGCTGATCGTCTTTCGTACCCTCAATCACCGGATACACGATGTAGGCCTGGCGCCCCTGCGCGACTTGCTTGCGCACGAAGTCCCACACCTCGCCGGCGCGCTCGCCGGGGACCCGCCGCGTGACGATGGGCGTGCGCCCCGGCGGCAGCTCGTCGAGCACGCTCACATCGAGATCGCCATAAAGCGACAGAGCCAGCGTGCGCGGGATGGGCGTGGCCGTCATCACCAGCACGTCGGGCTCGGCCTGATTGGGCTTCTTCATCAGCTTGAAGCGCTGCATCACGCCAAAGCGGTGTTGCTCGTCGACCACCACCAGGCCGAGCTTGTCGAACTCGACCTTCTCTTCAATCAGCGCGTGCGTGCCGATGATCAGGTGCGCGTCGCCGCGGTTGATGAGGCCGCGGTTGGTGCGTTTGCGGTCCTCGTCCAGCGAGCCGGTGAGCAGCACGATGCGATACTTGCGCGACGATCGCTCGAGCAGCTTGCGCGCCGCCAGATAATGCTGCGTGGCCAGGATCTCAGTAGGCGCCATCAGCGCGGCCTGGTAGCCGTTTTCCATGGCCACCAGCATCGCCTGCAACGCCACGATGGTTTTGCCGGAGCCCACGTCGCCCTGCAGCAGGCGGCGCATGGGCGTGGGCTGGCGCATGTCGTGCACGATCTCGCCCAGGGTGCGTTTCTGCGCCGCGGTGGGATGGAACGGCAGCACTTCGCGAATGGCCTCGCGTACCTTGTCGGTGGTGGCAAAGCCGATGCCTTTTCGCTCGCGCATGCGGTGGCGCTTCAACTCCAGCCCCAGCTCGAGGAAGAAGAACTCTTCGAAAATGAGCCGCCGATGCGCCGGCGTCGCCCATGCCTGCAGTTGCGCCATCGAGGTGCCTTCCGGCGGATAGTGCACGTCGCGCAGCGACCTCTCGCGATCGGGCAGCGCCAGGCGCTCGAGCATGGTGCGCGGCAGGAATTCGGGGACCGCGCCGCGCATGCTTTCGAGGAGGTGGAAGATCACTTTGCGCTGCCACCGCGATGCCAGCCGCGAGCCGCCCAGCGACTCGTAGACCGGCGTGATGCGGCCCACTTCCAGCAGCCGCGTTTCGGCGTCCTCGCTGGCGTCGGGCAGAATCTCGAACTGCGGCTGGATCATTTTGAAATTGCTGGTGGACCGCGACGGCTCCACCTTGCCATAGACGGCGACGGTCTGCCCGGCGTGGAACTTGCCGTCAAGATAGCTGCCGTGGAACCACAGGCATTTCATCGCCAGGCGGCCCTGGCCCAGGGTGAGCTCGAACAGGGGCATGCGGCGGGTGCGGAGCAGCGCTGCGCCGCGCACTTCGGCAATCACAGAGGCCGTTTCGCCCGGCTTCAACTCGTCCAGCGAGCGCGGGTTCTGCCGGTCCTCGTAGCGGAAAGGGAGATGGTAGAGCAGGTCTTCGGCGGTAGCGATGCCCCTGGCGGCCAACAACTCGGCCACGCGCGGGCCGACGCCGCGCACGTACATCACTTCCTTGTCGAGTCCGGGCACAGTTTGGATGGTACTAGATCAGTGATCAGGGGTCAGTGGTTATCAGTGGTCAGTGGTCAGTGAAGGAGTGAAGGAGTGAAGGAGTGAGGGAGTGAGGGAGTGAACCCTTCATCCTCTGCTTACGTTCGTGGCGTAGGAACCGGGAACTGTGAACTACGAACTGTGAACTACGAACTGTGAACTACGAACTGACCACTGACCACTGACCACTGTCTTTTATCCTTTGCATGCGGCGATGCGGGCGGTTCGCACTTCGGCGGCGAGGACGCGGAGAATCAGAATGCCCACTGCGGGATCGTACAGCATCAATTTCGAAAGCGCGTCGCGCGAGATAAAGCCGATTTCGGCGCCGCTGCGGGCGATGGCGGATAGCGAATAAGGGCAGTTTCCCACCACGCCGGGGAGGCCGAGCAGCGAGCCCGGCTGTACCGCAATCTCCACCACCAGCTCCCCATCCGGCGCGCGCATGGTCATGGACACGTCGCCGCGGTGGACAATGTAAAGCCCATTGGGCTCGTCGCCCTGGCGAAAAAGCACATGATCGCGGGAGCAATCCACGGGCGCGGACTGGTCGCTGAGGGCCAGGATCAGGTCCCGATCGCCGACGAAGGCAGAGCTATCGAGGTTCATAGCCGGTATTCTTGCACGGAAGAAAGTCCAAAAAACGTGAGCCCCATCACATTCGATGGGCCAGGCAGGCCGGAATGAGGCCGGGCGGCTGGATTTCTGCTTGCGAATTGACGTAGTAGGCGCGCGCCAATCACTTGCCGAATCTTCCCACGCGGCGACCAACGGCCAAGTGTGGCGATAGAATGCAGGTCGATGGAAAATTCACGCGCCAAAGCTCCAAAACGTGGGCTGCTCCGATGGTCTGTTGCGAGTTCGGCGGTGATCAATGCGTTCATGATTTCCGCGGCGGTTGTCGGTCCAAACACGCTCTACCGCAAGGTCGCAGATGCGATCGCAGCTCCCCCTGGCATCGTGGCAAACCGGTTCTTTGCACCTCGAGAACACAGCGTAAGTGCGTTCCTTGGCGCCGCGCTTCTCTCACTGGCATTCTCGTTTGTGTTCTACGGAGCCGTTTCCTGGATTTTGGTGCGAGGCTTTATCCGGCTCAGATCGTTGCGTCGTCACACGGAATGATCGGCAGTTCATGAAACCCGCCCAGCTCTAGTCGCAGACCAGCGCCGGATCGGAGAAGAAACCTCCGGAAGGCTCGGGCTCCTCTGGGGCTGCGGCCGCCGGCAATCCAGTTTCGTCGAGGGAGGCGGTGAAGAACGCGTCCACCTGCTCCAGCACCGCGGCACCGGTCCTGGCCTGGTAGATGGAGGCGCGCAGCCTCGCTCCTCCGGGCACTCCATGGGTGAACCAGGAGGCGAACTGCTTCATCTTGCCGGCGGTTTCCCTCCCCGTGGACGAAGACCTGTCCACGGGGGCCCCGGTTTCGCGAACGGCGGCGTTCTTGTCCTCGCTGCTCGCGGCAGCCTCTTCCAACAGCATCTGGAAGTAGGCACGTATCATACGGTAACGATCCTCGACGGTGGGCTGGTCGTAGCGGCCGGTGGCGGTGTATTGCGCGATTTGCCTGAAGATCCATGGGTTTGCCGGCGCAGCGCGGCCAATCATCACGGCGTCGCAGCCGGTTTTGGCGATCATGGCGGCGGCGTCCTCGGGCGTGCGGATGTCGCCGTTGCCAATCACCGGAATCCCCACGGACTGCTTGATGGCGGCGATCCATTCCCATCGCGCCTGGCCGGTGTAAGCCTGTTCGCGGGTGCGCGCGTGCAGGGCCACGGCGTTCAAGCCTTCGCTCTCGGCCATGCGTGCCAGCTCCACGCAGATGATGTTGGTGTCGTTCCAGCCCAGGCGGAACTTGACGGTGAAGGGAATCGTGACCGCCTTGCGCACGGTGCGGAAGATTTCGCCGATCCGGGGCAGGTCGCGCAGCAGGCCCGAACCGCCGTTGCAGCCCACCACGCGCTTGGCCGGGCAGCCCAGGTTCAGGTCGACGGTGTCGAAGCCGGTATCCTGCACAATCCGCGCAGCTTCGGCCAGTGTCTCCGGGTTGGACCCGAAGAGCTGCGCGCCGATGGGGTGCTCGTCGTCGTAGAAGGTGAGATAGCGCTTGCGCTTGGACTCGCGCATGCGGGAGAGGCCGTCGGCCGAAGTGAACTCGGTCATGATCAGCCCGCAGCCGGATTGGGTGTTGGTGACGGCCTGGTCGATCGAAGTTTCGCCCGTCGGAGCAGTGGCGGAGAATAGGCTGGCGTGGCGGATGAAGCGGCGGAAGACCGTGTCGGTGACACCGGCCATGGGTGCGAGGACGGTGGCTGGAGCGACCAGGACGTTGCCGATACGCAACTGCGCCGGGACGCACGCCTCGGCGGGCATCTCGTGCTCGATCGGATTATCCCAGTTCTTCTTCACAGTAAAGCCTTTGCCGGCCATGCAAACCACCCATTGAACGGCTATTCCCGAACTTCCCAGTTGGCTGTGTGATCGGCAACGTAGCGGTCGGCAAGTTCGATGATTTCCTTCGAGGACCTGAAGCGCTCCGCCTTGAGCTTTACCTCAACCGGCGGCTCAATCGTAAAGTCCACATACAGTATCCCAACCCGGCCTACGCCGTCCTCGGCGAACGACTCTTGGAGGATCAGATCGGCTGGAGAGAATCTGCGGGTGTCAGGGTCATCGCTTACCACGGCGACATACTGGTAATGGCTTGGAAGAGACTTGAGCTCTTTGACGGAGTCGAAGACTTTCTTGCCAATCTTAACCATGCCGCCATCTTCGATGAATCTGCCTTGCGGTGGCACGATGCGAACAGCATGGACATCGCCTGTACCATCTCGATCAATGGCAAGCACATCCACTCGAACGCCGTTCCAGTCCGCGTCCAAATAAACCTTGGGAATATAGAGCTTTTGAATCAGGAAAGCCTGCAAGGCATTTTTAGCTCGGCCCAGGTTTTGCTGAATCGGTGCGTCGATCATCGTCTCACCCCCCGATTTTCAATGTCCTACCTGCCGCCTCAGCCCATTTCGCAAATCTTTCAGCGTGAAGCGTAATTTGCTTGATTTCCGTTTCGTCCGAAGCTTCCCGAGCGTAGGCAATCCTGCTCTTCTTGCCGAGTAACTTATCGAGTCTGTCCGCTCCCGCAGAACCTTGAAACTTTCTTTCGGCCAGGAGCGACTTGAGTTCTCGCGTCGCGTTGCGGTGGTCGTCAGATGATAGCTTTTCGCTTCCCATGCCGATGCGAAGTGCATCGCAATAGGAGATCGCACCGTGAATGCCGAGCAGCGCCGGGGAATACTTGAACCTAACGAAATCATCCCTCAGGATGAATACTTCTTCGTTTAGAAGACGGTTCATCCCCTCGACAAAATCCCTTGCCCGGCTCAGGTGATGCTGAACTTCCGCAGCGATCATGACAGCATTCTCGCACAGGATGACATAACAAGGCCTCCGCCATGGCGGAGGCCTGTGGTGCTAACCCCTTGCCGCGGCTGAGGTTACTTGGCCGCCTGTTGCGAATCTGCCTTGGCATACTTGCGGCGGAAGCGCTCCACGCGTCCGGCGGTGTCTACCAGGCGCTGTTTGCCGGTAAAGAACGGGTGGCAAACCGAGCAGATTTCCACGTGAATGTCGCCCTTGTGGGTGGAACGCGTCTCAAAGTTGCTTCCGCAGGCGCACATCACCCGCACCGCGGCGTAATTGGGATGAATCTTGTCCTTGGGCATCTCTGTGTGAAAAGACCTTTCCTGCAATCCTTCTATTGTAAGGGGAACTCATTGCGTTGGCAATTCCACAGATCACGCGGCAATGTTCAATTTCTGGCCTATAATGTTGCTCGCCAATTGAAACCAGTTTGCGCGATGCCGATTCCTCCGACACCGGCAACTGAGGAGACCTACCATGGTGAAACTTCTGCTCCTCCTGCCCGCTGTGCTCGTTCTGGCGTATTTTCCAGTTTCAGCGGGATCGCCTGCCCCGCAGAAAACCTCCGCAACCGCGCAAAAAACCTCCACCACCACCGAGAAATCCGGTGAAGTGCCGGCCCGGGTCAAACAGATTTACAAGATCGACTGCGCCATGTGCCACGGCGACACCGGCGACGGCAAAACCGACCTGGCCAAGGATATGTCCCTGACCCTGAGCGACTTCAACGATCCCAGGACGTTCGAGGGCAAGAGCGATCAGCAGATATTCGAGATGATCCGCAAGGGCAAGGACAAGATGCCGCCGGAAGATGCGCCGCGCGCCACCGACGAGCAGACCCGCGGGCTGGTGCAATACATCCGCACCTTCGCCAAGGAGCATCCGGCGCCCCCGGCCGCCGCTCCCGCAACGGCCCCGGAGACAACGCCCGCGCCCGCGCCTGCTGCGCCCACCACGAACTGATCGCGGTCCCAGGTCCCCAAAAGCGAGGGACATGGGGCACCCGCAATCGTTTTTGGGGCGTGGGGCACCCGGTCTGGGGCACCCGCATTCGTCATCGGGCCTTGGGTGTGGACCTCATTGCGCCAGCGCCTTAGCGATCCCAGCCTCCGCCAGCGGAGCCATCACCGCGTATCCCGCGAGAGTAGGGTGCACCCCGTCCCCGCTCAGGTTTGCGGGCAGCCCGTCGCGCTGGTCCTTCATCGCCGAGTGGTAGTCCACATATACGTAGCCCTTGCGGGCGGCATAGTCCTTCATCCACGCGTTGACCTGGTCGATCTTGGGCGCCGGCTCCAGGCCCGGGCTCCAGGGAAAGTCATACGAGGGCAGCACCGAGCATAGCACCACGCGAATGTGGTTGGCGGCGGCCAGGTCGGCCATGGATTCGATGTTCTCTTCCGTCTGCTCCAGCGTCATGGGGCCGGTGTTGCCGGCAATGTCGTTGGTTCCGGCCAGGATGACCACCACCTTTGGCTGCAGATCGATCACGTCCTGGCGGAAGCGCACCAGCATCTGCGGCGAGGTCTGGCCGCTGATGCCGCGATTGATGTATGGCTGGGAGGCGAACGAGCTGCCCGGCGCGTCGAAGTGCCAGCCCTCGGTAATGGAGTCGCCCATGAAGACGACGCGGTTTTCGCCGGGCGCGGGCGGCGGTAGCTGCATGTCAGCCTCCTTGAAGCGGGCGAGCCATCCGAAATCGGTCAGCAACTGCTTGTCGTGGGCGGTCCAGTAGGCGTTTGCGGGATGGCCCGAAGGCGTGAGCGGAGGCACGGTCTGGGTGGGCGGCGGAGCCTTGGTTTCCGGCTTGGTACCGGGCTCCTGGGGCAGGGCGCCGGGCTGTGCGGGCTGCGCAGACGTGGCGGGCTGCTGGGCTGAAGCCGGCCCGGTCAGGCCGAACAACACGAGAGCGGCGGCGAAAAAGAAGAGGATTCGTTTCACGTATACCCCCGGAAATTTCGCGCAATGTTGGAAGTGAATCCACGCGCGCTTCCGATTGTAAGCGTTGTGGTCTCCCACCCTCGCGCCAGAAAGAAGGCGCGAAGATGGGGCACGGGGGCAGTGTTGCAGTGCGATCGTTCGCCACGCCAACATAGCAAATGAATCATGGCGCGCTTCCGATTGTAAGCATTGTGGTCTCCCACCCTCGCGCCAGAAAGAAGGCGCGAAGATGGGGCACGAGGGCAGTGTTGCAGCGCGATCGTTCGCTACGCTCGCTGAAGCGGACCGCTTTTCCACACACCGGCGAAGGAACGCACCGCCATGCCGCACGCCCGGTTGCGCTAGGCTGGAGAGAAGCATGAGTACATGTTCCATTTGCGGAGGCCTGGGGCTGGTGCGGGTCATGTCCACCGAGGGCCGCTGGGTTTCGCGCGCCTGCGAGTGCCAGGAACTGCAGCGCGAGGAGCGCCGGCTGGCCGCCGCGCGCATTCCCGAGCGCTATCGCCACTACGACCTCGACGGCTACGAAATCATTCGCGGGGCCGACGCGTCGCTGGGCCGCGCCCACCTGACCGCGCGCACCTTTGTGGATGCCTACCCGGTGGACACGGCGGGCAAGGGCCTGCTCTTCACCGGATCCATCGGGGTGGGGAAGACGCACCTGGCCGTGGGCGTGCTGCGGCGCCTGGTGCGCGATCGCGGCGTCAAGGGACTCTTCTGCGATTACCGCGAACTGCTCAAGAGCATTCAAAACAGCTATAACCCGCAGGTGAGCACCACCGAGCTGGAGCTGCTGCAGCCGGTGTTCAACGCCGAGGTGCTGGTGCTCGACGACCTGGGCGCGCAGAAGCCCAACGAGTGGGTGTGGGACACCGTGGCGCTGATCCTCAACACGCGCTACAACAACAAGCAGACCACCATCATCACCACCAATTATCCTGACCTGCCCGCCGGCGGCGGCGCGCAGACCGAGGCCGAGCGCGCTGCCCGCGAGCAATCGCTGGGCGACCGCATCGGCGACCGCATGCGGTCGCGCCTGGCGGAGATGTGCGTGCGGGTGGAGATGAAGGGAGATGACTTCCGGCAGACGGTGAAGCGCGCGCGGTTCGGGTAGCGCGGGAGGAGCGAAATGAAAATCAAAGTGATGAGTCTTTACGTGGACGACCAGGAGAAGGCTCTGCGCTTCTATACCGAAGTGCTGGGCTTTGTGAAGAAGACCGACTTCAGCCAGGGACCGTTTCGCTGGCTCACCGTGGCCTCGCCCGAGGACCCGGACGGCACGGAGTTGCAACTGGCGCTCAACAACAATCCGGCGGCTAGAACCTATCAGCAGGCACTGTTCCAGCACGGCCAGCCAGCGGCCATGTTTTACACCGATGACCTGCAGGGCGATTACGAACGCATGAAAGCGCGCGGCGCCGAGCTCACCATGCCCCCGACCGACGTCACCGCCTCAAAGATCGCCATGCTCAACGACACCTGCGGCAATCTCATTCAGGTGGTGCAGTTGATGCGCTGGCAGGGGTGATTGGCTTATTCTTCCGGGGCTGAAACATCTCTGTGAAGGGGCGCGAACCGTCCGAGGCCGAATCCCCTCAGCCTTCTCAGGACCTGGAAGCATTCAGCGCCACGGCGGCGCGAATCAGTTCCTTCAGCGCCTTCTCGTTCAACTTGTCGCCTTCGCGAAAGTCGATGGCACGCCTCTCTCTGCCCTCGAGACTGGAATTGAAGAGACCTGAGGGGTCATCCAGGAAGGCGCCCTTCGCGAAGGTCAACTTCACGACACTCTTGTAAGTCTCGCCAGTGCAGATGATTCCGTCGCGGGACCACACAGGCGTCCCGCCTGGGTTAGTGGGCTTCTTCCACTTACGCTCCTCGACCACTTGAGGGTCGGCTTGCTTGATCAAAGTACGGAGGCGGGAAAGCATTTCTCCGCGCCAGTCGTTGGCGCTGCTCAGAACACCCACAGGCTGCCCAGCACCAGCAGGATCGCTCCCACGGTGACAACCTGGTAGATCACGTCTTCCACGGGGCGGGCGCGCAAGGTGTCGGGCCTGGTGGGATTCGGAGAGGGCGATGCGGTCATGGGGGGAGATTGCATCGTGCGCCAGCCTTTCTTCGCCCGGGAGGGGCGAGGGATTGCGGGTTGCGGCCTCGTTTCAAACTGCGGATTGCGGCCTCAGTTCGAACTGCGGATTGCTGCCTCACTTCGACTTACGAAGCTGCAATGCCGGGAGTTCCACCGTTACTGCGTTAGACGCCCCCTGCTTCCGCGGGATGCCAGAAATTTGATGAAGTTCTCATCCTGCTGCTTTCTAGTCTCCCTATCGGCATCGCACGCCGATTTCTACAGACTTGGCAAGAGAAAAAGGAAGCGCAAGTATTTCCTAAGTAACGGGTGTAAAATTCCGCACGTGAGCACTGGTCCGGAACTCATTCGTCCCGCCGAGGCGCGCGAGCGCAACTGGGCGCCGCTGATCCTGGCGTGTGTTGCCGTAGCGATCGTGGTGGCCGTGGTGATTTTTGCCACCAGCCGCAGCCGCAACAACTCCGTGGCGCCGGTGACCGCTCCGGCGGATGCCTACGCCGCCAATCTCCCCATCAGCAACGTGGTGATGAGCGAGTCGTCGAACCTGGCCGGCGGCAAGGTCACTTATCTCGATGGGCACATCGCCAACAAGGGCGACAAGACCGTCACCGGCATCACCGCCCAGGTGCTGTTCCGCGACGTGGCTCGTGAAGTGGTGCAGAACGAAACCCAGCCCATGCACCTGATCCGAACCCGCGACCCCTACGTGGATGTGGAGCCGGTGGCAGCCGCGCCGCTCAAGCCCGGCGAGGAGCGCGATTTCCGGTTCATCTTCGATTCGGTGAATCCCGACTGGGACGGCGCCTATCCCCAGATCCGGATTCTGCACGTACAGACGCAGTAACGGCTGGCCGAAGCCGAGCCTTTTCCCATGCAAAATCGAGTGTTCCTTCCTCCCTCGCCCGCCGGGTAGAAACTACCGGCGCGGGTAAAATCTACGCCCCCCGCGGCTGGAATTTCTTTCCCGGCCGCCCTTTCCGGGCGCCAAGTCTCTCCACAATTTCACTCATTCCACGAGACTTAACTAATAATCTTCCGCACGGCCGAATTTGGCCCCGGGTTTGCAATTAACAGGGCGAGCAAGAGAACGCTCTTCCCGCAGCTCCATGCGGAAAACGATCAACCACAACAAGGAGCATCCATGAGAGCCCGTACTGCTCGATTCTTCCCAGGCCATCTGGCCATTGTCGCCCTGGCATCCGCGATTGCGATTCCCGCAGGCGCCCAGCAATCTCAGCCTGCGGCCCCCCAGGACAACCCTCCTGCGACCGCCCAGTCGCAGCCTGCGACTCAGCAGCAGGACACCACCCCTGCCGCCCAGGCGCAGCAGCCCTCCCCCGATGTAAACCAGCAGCGCCTGAGCAATAAGTCGAAGGAGGGTTTCTGGGGGCATATGCAACCGTTCGCCCGCAAGAAGTGGGTGAAACGGCAGACTGATCCCATCAACGACCGGCTGACCGAGCTGGACCAGGTAACGGCCAAGAACGCCCGCGATATCCAGGACGTGGATTCGCGCGCCCAGGCCGGAATCCGCCAGGCCCAGTCCACCGCTGACACCGCCAACCAGACGGCCACGGCCGCCGGAGCCCAGGCGCAGAGCGCCAGCACCACGGCTCAGGGCGCGTCGGGCCACGTGGATCAGATCAATACCACGGTCACCGGGCTCGATCAATATCAGCCGGTGAGCGAGGTGGACGTTCCGTTCCGCGGCGGCAACGCGGTGCTTTCCAAGTCATCCAGGGACCAGCTCGATCAGCTGATCCAGAACGTGAACGGCCGCAAGGGCTACATCATCGAGCTGGAAGCGCACTCGCCGGGGCGTGGCGCAGTGGGTATCCAGCACTCCGCGCGGCTGGCCGAAGTGGTCAATCGCTACCTTGCGGAACATGACATTCCCGTCTACCGTCTGCATGCAGTCGCCCTGGGCAATGCGCCCATCGCGGCCGCCGCGCAGCCTGGAGCAACCGGAGAAACCGGCGAGCAGGAGAACAAGCCGGTCCGGACCAGCAGCGTTCATGTGCGGTTGATGGAAAACAGCTTGGCGGCCCGGGATGCGGCATCACCCCAGGGTGCAGCGTCCTCGACTGGTGCGGAGCGGCCCTAACGCCGCGCAGCCACTCCCCCGAGGCTCTATCCGTGCCATCGGCTCCCCCGCCGAAAGGCCGCCAAATAAGCTCTCGTAACAGAGAGAACCAAGGCAACTTGGCCCCCGCCAAAAACGGGGGCCGATTTTTTTGAGAGACAGCTTGTAGCTTGTAGCCGGTAGCTTGCAGTTGGCCGTCAGCCCTCAGCTATCGGCCGTCAGCTAAAAGTGAATTCAGGTTGCAGCTACCGGCTACTGGCTACAAGCTACGTGCTACCGGCTACCGGCTGCATCGCCGCCCTCCGCGTCCTAGGGAATACCCCAGTATCAAGGGTCAGACGCCCCGCCTAGAATTGTGATCCTTAGCCTTTTCAGAAAAGTGCCGGGAGATGAGATGCCGAGGCCCGACAATCCGCTGCGGGTTCTCGTCGTCGACGACGAAAGCATGATCGCGGACAGCCTGGTGCGGATTTTCAACGGGCAGGGTTTTGAGTCGCTCGCCGCCTACAATGGGCACGCAGCCGTGGCCATTGCGGTCGAATTCGCTCCCCACGTCCTCATTACCGACGTAGTGATGCCGGGCATGAACGGCTTCGAACTTGCCATCCGATTTTCGCAGCTTCTGCCCCAGTGCCGCGTGATCCTGTTTTCCGGGCAGGCGGAGACCGTCGATCTGCGGGAAAAGGCCGGCGTGGAGCCCCGGCGGTTCGATATCTACACCAAGCCCGTCTCTCCGCAGATCTTCATCAACCGCCTGCAGATGGAGCAAAATCTTCTGCAATAGGGAATGCCGCGAATGTTCCGCAGGGCAAAGCAAGCTGCGGAAAGAGTCGAAACATAGGCGATTTTTGGGCTCAAAGCCCGCAGGGGCTAAAGCCCGACACATTTAGTGGAACTTGGCGGCGCGACTGAAGTCGCGCCCTTACGCGCCTTGCCCTTTTTCCGCAGCCTGTTTAGCCGCTGAGGGATGGTTTTCTCTCTCGTCCCGGTCCAATGATCGACTCTTCGGGCAATCAACCTTGCACCCGCGGAGCGTGATGTAGCTCACTCAGGTTTGCCCTCGCCTGCTCCTTGCCATCCACCGCCCGCTAAAATCTCCTTATGAAGAGCAACGACAATCCCATTCTGCAGGAGAATGCCGCGGACATCCTGCTGGAGGGCACCCGCTTTGTGCGCGCCTGCCTGCGCCGCCCGGTGGACCGCACCCCGGTATGGTTTCTGCGCCAGGCCGGCCGCTACATGCAGGAATATCGCGAAGTCCGCAAGCACCACACGCTGGTGGAAATCTGCAAGCAGCCCGACCTGGCCGCCGAAGTCACCATTACCGCCGCGGAAAAGCTGGGCGTGGACGCCGCCATTATCTTTGCCGACCTGCTGCTGCCGCTTGAGCCCATGGGCCTCGATTTCGAGTTCCAGGCCGGCGAGGGCCCGGTCGTTCACCACCCCCTGCGCACTGCCGAGGACGTGAAGGCCATTCGCACCGACCGCGCCGACCAGCTCGAATACGTGGCGCTGGCCATCCAGAAGGTCGCCGCGCATTTCAAAGATCGCCTCGGCATCATCGGCTTCTGCGGCGCGCCGTATACGCTGGCCAGCTATATGATCGAGGGCGGCGGCTCGCGCAATTACATCGAGACCAAGCGCATGATGTACCGCGACACGCTGAGCTGGCGGCTGCTGCTCGACAAGATCGTCGTGGTGCTGACGGAGTATTGCCGTTTGCAGGTTCTCGCCGGCGCAGACGTAATTCAAATCTTCGATA
The DNA here is from genome assembly GCA_035552555.1 of Occallatibacter sp. Classification (GTDB taxonomy): domain Bacteria; phylum Acidobacteriota; class Terriglobia; order Terriglobales; family Acidobacteriaceae; genus Telmatobacter. The sequence continues at coordinate 87,906 of DASZLF010000059.1, read as the reverse complement.
GCTGGGTGGGCTCGCTGGGGCTGGCCGACTACCGCGATTTCGCCTTCGAGGCTTCCAAGCGCCTGGTCCGCGCGGTGCAGGGAATGGGCGTGCCGGTGATCTACTTCGGCGTGGAAACCGCCGGCCTGCTGGGCGATATGGCCGCGACCGGCGCCGATGTGATCGGCCTCGATTGGCGGCAGCCGCTCGACGAGGGCTGGCGCGCGGTGGGCCACGGCCACGCGGTGCAGGGCAATCTCGATCCCATCACGCTCTTCGCGCCGGTGGAATTGATTGAACTCCGCGTGAAGGAAGTTCTCCGCTCCGCCAACGGCCGCGCGGGCCACATCTTCAACCTGGGACATGGCATTGTGCCGGGCACGCCGGTGGAGAACGTGCAGGCTGTGGTGAAAATGGTCCACGACTTTCGCCTGCAGGAAACCAGCCTGTAGCCCGTAGCCGGTAGCTGTCAGCTACAAGCTACCGGCTACAAGCTCGCTGACCCCTGACCCTGAACCCTGGAGCCTTCGGATGGCAAAACAATCGGTGCTGCTGCTGGCGCACGGGACACCGGAGACCGTGGATCATGTCCCCGAATACCTCCGCAACGTGGTCAGCGGCCGCTCGCTGTCTCAGCATGTCGTTGACGAAATCCAGCACCGCTACGCCCTCATCGGCCGCAGCCCGCTCACCGAGCTCACCATGGAGCAAGCCCGGCTCACCGAGGCCGAGCTTGCGGCTTCAGGGTTGAACGCGCCGGTGTATGTGGGCATGCGCAACTGGCGGCCTTACATTCCCGACGTGGTGAAGCAGATGCGCGCCGACGGCATCGACGAGGCCGCCGTGATCTGCCTGGCGCCGCAAAACTCCCGCACCAGCGTCGGCCTCTACCGGCGAGCGGTGCAGGCGGAAGCAGCCTCGCTGCGCTTCGATTTCACCGACGCCTGGGCGCGCCACCCGTTGCTGATCGAAGCATTTGCCGAGCGACTTCGCCCCGCGCTGGCTCGCCTCACCGCCGAAACCGGCCAGCCGGTGCCGGTGCTGTTCACCGCGCACAGCGTGCCCACCCGCACCATCCAGCCGCCGGCTGCGGGCGAGGGCGGTCCCAGGCTGTGGCCCGGCGAGGGCGCCGATCCCTACGCCGAAGAAGCGCGCCACACCGCCGAACTGGTGGCCGCCGCGGTGCCGGAAATTCCCGCATGGCACTTCGCCTTCCAGAGCCAGGGCGCCAGCGGAGGCCCGTGGATTGGCCCCAGCGTAGAGGAGACTATCGACAAGCTTGCTGCGGACGGTGTGAAGACTTTAATGCTGCAGCCCATTGGCTTCCTCTGCGATCACGTGGAGATTCTCTTCGACGTGGACATTGCGTTCCGCGAATACGCACGGGGGAAGGGAATCCGGCTCGAACGCCCCGAGTCGCTGAATGCGTCCGTGCCCCTGGCCCGGGCGGTCGCCGACCTCGCGCGACAGGGCCTGGCGCGCCTCAGGGGCTGAGAAGCTGGCCCGCGGCGGTTCCAAATTTCCTGCTATCCAAACCAAAGTTACCGTCCGCTGAACAAAGGAATGGAGTTTCCGCTCGCTCAAATAAATCCTGATCGTCTATCATGGGGAATCCTGTTTCGTCATGCAAAAATGTTCCAGTTCATCCACTCTCCCGCGCCAGAGACGCCGAGGTCAGACCACAGTGGCAGTGAAACTACATAAAGATCAGTACGGTCAACTTCGGATCATGTGTCCGTTGTGCCGAACCCCCACAATGCGGCGCAGCGGCCGCAATGGATTCCTGCAGAAGTACGTATTTCGAGTATTTGGCCTGTATCCCTGGGAATGCGCGCTGTGCCGGGAGATCAAGCTATTTCGCCTCCGCAACGTGCACACCAAGAAAACCAAGGAGCATCACGCGAAGTAGCAGATCGCATCTGATTGCCGCACAAATAATGCCCTGTCAACCTGAGTGGAGCAGCGCGCCTTTTGCGCTGCGGAGTCGAAGGATCTGCGGTTGCTCTTCAGCCTGCTCCTCTCAAACGCCTGTCAGCACAATCTGGCTCTTCCCGGTTCCAGAAGGACATTGCTTTTGCACGATTCAATAGCCTCTGCGGGCTCGGAACCTGAAAGTTGCCTCTGTTTTCGACCGAGCTTCTCCGCAGCCTGTTCAGCCCCCCCGCATGCGGCCCGTCTGCGCTGTGATATACGTTCTCTCATGTCTGTGGCCAGGTGGATCTGCGCTCTTTTCTGCATCGGTTTTGTCTCGCTTCTCTCCGCTCAAAACAAAACACTGGCGACCACCCCGCCTATGGGCTGGAACAGTTGGGACGCCTACGGCCTCACCATCGACGAGGCCCAGTTCCGCGACAACGTAAAAGTGCTCGCGAGCATGAAGCAGTACGGCTGGCAATACGCCGTCATCGACGAAGGCTGGTACATGCAGGATCCCTTCGCCTCCACCACCGCCGCGCAGAAGTATCTCTACGACAAGAACGGCCTGCTGCTGCCCGTCGTCGAGCGCTTCCCATCGTCGGCCAATAATGCCGGATTCAAGCCGCTGGCCGACTGGGTGCACTCGCTCGGCCTCAAGTTCGGCATCCACATTGTGCGCGGCATTCCCAAGCAAGTTGTCGATGAGAACCTGCCCATCGCCGGCTCCGGCTTTCACGCCGCCGATGCCGCCGACCGCGACGCCACCTGCCCCTGGAACGATGCCAATTACGGCGTGGCGGACAACGCCGCCGGCCAGGCCTATTACGACTCCATGCTCCAGCGCTACGCCGAGTGGGGCATCGATTTCATCAAGGTGGACTGCATCAGCGACCGCCCCTATCGCCCATCCGAGATTCGCCAGGTGGCGGAAGCGATTCGCAAGACAGGGCGGCCCATCGTGCTGAGCCTCTCGCCCGGGCCTACGAATCTTTCGCATGCCGAGGAAGTGGCGAAATACGCGCAGATGTGGCGCATCACCGACGACCACTGGGACGTGTGGATGCCTGCGAAGAAGCCCGGCGACGGCGAATTTCCCTTCGGCTTAAAGGAAGAATTTGACCGTATCGCGGCGTGGAACAAGTACGTCAAGCCCGGCGGCTGGCCCGATCCCGACATGCTGCCCGAAGGCTCGCTAACGCCGCATCCCGGCTGGGGAGAGGCGCGGCGGTCGAACTACACGCAGGATGAGGAGCGCAGCGAATTTACGCTGTGGGCCATCAGCCGATCACCGCTGATCTTCGGCGGGAATTTGACTAAACTGGATGATTTTACGCGGTCGCTGATGACGAATAAGAAGCTCATCGAGGCGAATCAATGGTCGGCGAGAAGCCGCCCAGTGACGGATCTGCCGCCTGAATTCGAGAATGTGCGCGTTTGGAAGAATTCTCTATCGGGAGCGGATTGCAATCCAACTCTGTTTGCATTTTTCAATTTGGCTGATACGCCCGTAACTTTGCATTTCAAGTGGCATCAGCTTCCCCGTGCGAAGCAGGGCTGGAAGTGCACACAGTTCAAGATCGAGAAATGGGACGGGGAGCGCTCGAAGGGCGACAAACCCGTAACGCTTATGCTTCCCGCGCATGGAAGCGCAGTAGTCGTTTCAGGCGATGTGAAGGAACTCCTCTGGAATTAAGCAATCGACCTGTATCAGGGACTGGCTTTAGGCGAGCCAGCAGAAGAAATGAGGGCTTCGCCCCTTCGTGATGCCGCTGCCATTTCTAAGTCGCCGTTCAGTGCTCGCCAGTTTGGTGGCAACCGCATTTACGCCTGTATTGGCTACGCCCGGCGATCGCCTTGCCGCAGCCGCTCGGGCCCAGGTCGGCGTTACCACCATCTACGACCCCAACTACACCCGCATCGCTTATCCCAACGGAGACGTCCCCCGCACACGCGGCGTCTGTGCGGACGTCATCATTCGCGCCGGTCGCGATGCGCTCGGGCTCGATCTGCAAAGGCTAGTGCACGACGACATGGCGGCACATTTCGAGGCCTATCCTTCGCGGCGCGTGTGGGGCGAGCGCGGCCCCGATTCCAGCATCGATCATCGCCGCGTGCTCAATCTCGAAACGTTTTTCACCCGCGCAGGCTGCCGGCTTTGGGCCGCTGCCCGGCCCACACCTGGCGATGCCTTTCCGCTGCCGCTCGCCGCGGGGGATATTGTCACCTGGCTGCTCGATGCGCGCCTGCCGCACATCGGCATCGTCGTGGCCGCCGCACCCGTCAACGCCCGTGCTCACGTCGCACACAACATCGGCCGCGGCGCTGAAGAGTCCGCCCTGGCCGAGTTCTCGCCGCACCGCGCAGTCGCCCATTACCGCTGGCCGAAGCGGTCGTTCTCCTAGTTCAGCGGCCCAAATGCAGGTCCTTCGACTCCGGTCGCCGCGGCGACCTCCGCTCAGGATGACGGTCTTGTTTTTGTGTCCGCTAAGGATGACGGTGTTGTTTTTGTGTCCGCTCAGGATGACGGTGTTGTTTTTGTGTCCGCTCAGGATGACGGTGTTTTTTATGGAGTAATTTGCGAAACACCACACTAGCGCGGCTAACTGCGCCAACTCCGCGCCTCCGCCCCGGTATGCGACAATCATCTTTCCGTCCGCAGCCCGGTGCTGCGGGCAGTTGAGTACGCTATGGCCCTTCTTCGTTCCGCCTTTATTGCTCTCTCTAAAAACCGCAGCATGCGCCGGTTCAGCGAGCGCTCCTCCCTCGGAAGCAAGCTCAGTTCCCGCTTCGTCGCCGGCACCGAAATCGACCAGGCCCTGCGCGCCGCCGAAGCCGTCAACAAGCAGGGCATGGCCGTTTCCCTCGATTCGCTCGGCGAGAGCGTGACCCAGGAGAGCGAGGCCCATCGCGCCGCGGACGTCTATCACAAGCTGCTCGACGCAATTGCCGCCCGCAAGCTCAACGCCAACATCAGCGTGAAACTCACGCAGATGGGCCTCGAACTCGATCACGATCTGGCCGAGCGCATCGCCCTCGAACTTGCGCAACATGCCGCATCGCTGCGCAACTTCGTCCGCATCGATATGGAAGATTCGTCGCTGGCACAGGTGACGCTGGACATCGTGCGGCGCATTCACGCGCAGCCCGGCATGCGCGGCGCCATTGGCGTTGTGATTCAGTCGTATCTCTATCGGTCGCAGGCGGACGTGGAGCAACTGGTCGCCGACGGCATCCGCGTGCGCCTGTGCAAAGGAGCCTACAATGAGCCGCCGGAAGTGGCCTTTCCGCGCAAGGCCGACGTGGACAAAAACTATGTGGCGCTGACAGAAATGCTGCTCGACAGCCCCGTCTACCACGGCCTGGCCACGCATGACGAGAACATGATTGCCGCGGCCAAGGCCTTTGCGCGCGAGCACCAGATCGCCGCCGGCCGCTACGAGTTCCAGATGCTTTACGGGGTACGCCGCGACCTGCAGCGCGACCTGGTGCGCGAAGGCTACAACATGCGCGTCTACATTCCGTTCGGCCGCGAGTGGTATCCGTATTTCATGCGCCGCCTGGCCGAGCGCCCGGCGAATGTGTTCTTCATTGCGAGGAATATGCTGCGGAGGGATTAGGGATTAGGGATTAGAAAACTGCGATCGAATCCCTTGGAAGAAACAGAGTTGTAAGTAGCTAAAAATGCGTCAGGTGGAATTTGCGCCAACCCACCCTAGGCGCAAAAACAAAGACGCGCTGCCCAGAGGGCTCCCAGGTGGGGCACCCAGAGTTTCATCTTCTGCGGGTCGGCAACATCGGTGGGGGACTAATCCCTAATCCCTAATCCCTGCCTTTATTCTACCGGCCGCGCTTTGCCGTTCTTCAGGCTCTCGTCGATGATGGCCTTGACTTTGGCATCGGCCTCCCTGGCCAGCCGTCCCTGCTCTGCGCCGAGTTTGCCTTGCTGCGCGCCGAGCTCCCCCTGCATGGCGCCCAACTTTCCCATCTGCGCGCCAAACTCGCCCTGTTTGCCGCCCATCTCGCCCTGTAATTCGCCGAGTCTGCCTTGCAGCTCCGCCAGCTTTGCCTGCATGTCGGCCAACTTCTCCTGTGTAATCGACTGGCCCCGGGCGGCTTTCAGCTCGGCCACGGCCTTTTCCACGCCGGCCATTTCCCTCGTCATCTCCGGCGTGGGCACACTGGCTTGCCGCTCCTGCCTGCCCAGTGCTCCCTGCTGGCGTCCCAGCTCGCTTTGCTGTTTTCCCAGTTCCGCCTGCTGCTTGCCCAGCGCCTCCATCGGCTTGTAGATGGCCTGGATCTGGTTCGCGATTGCGGGATCGTCCACCACGTAGGATTTGCCGTCGTGCGTGAACCAGAGGAAGTCGCCATGGGCCATGCTGCGCGCCTTCTCGATCTCCGCCTTGCGCCCGTCGTACCAATCGCCTGAGAAGGTGATGTTGTTCTTGTCGCTGGCGCTGATCACCGCGTACGAATCGCCATTGTCATTGAACGAGTAGACGTACCCGTGGCCGTTGGACGAGAAGGACGAGCCTTTGCGCCTGTGGACGGTGGTTTGGGTGTCAGACTGCGAGCTGCTGACGGACCAGTCGTGCGCGTTTCCCGCGCCGCTGCCAACACCGCTGCCCGCGCCCTCCTCATCCAGTTGCGGCGGCGGAGGCGGCGGAGGCGGCACATCCGGCGCGCCGTCCGGAACCACAGTCGTTCCGGGACCTGCGGGCGGCGGCGGAATGGCCGGATCGCGCGGAGCATTGGGGGCGGCTGGGCCCTTTGCGGGAGCCTGTGTAGGGGGAGCCGGCGTCGCGGGCGCCTGCGTCGGGGGAGCCTGAGTGGTGGGGGCCGTTGCCGGCGCGGGTGATTGGGGCGCCTGCTGGCCGGCGGCCTGTACGCGCACCAGCGCGGTAGCTGCGAACAACGCGACAGGAACCAAAACGACAGCGGCGGCGATGCGGGCCTTGCCGCCTGCGAACGCCTGGCGGAAGCTGCTCTCGTTGAGCAGACGTTCAATGCGGGGGAGGATGCGTCCGTGATGTGCCATGGCAACTCCGATCGGGATGGGGCGCGGCAGTGCCGCGAATTCCAGCAGGACCTGGGCATACGATGCGTGGCTGGCCGCTTCGCTCACGGCGGCGCGGTCGCTGATCATCTCGCTCAGGTCAGAGAGTTTGCGTTTGAGCCACCAACCCAGGGGACTGAACCAGAAGATGGCGGCGTAAATGGAGGCGCAGAGCTGCAGGTAGAAATCGCCCTGGCGCACGTGGGAGGCTTCGTGGGCGAGCACGATGCGCAGCTTTTCGGCATCCCAGTCGGGGTAATCGGCGGGCAGAACCACGCCCGAGCCAACCGTGACAGGAGAGGTGAGGCCGTGGCTGCATCGGACGCGCAGGCGGGCATTCTTAGCGGAGGCCTGGCCCAGCCGGACGGGCTGCGCGCGTAGCCAGAGAGCAGCCGCGGCGCAGAGGCCGTAAGCCAGCCGGACGAGCAATGCAACGGCGATTGGCAGGTAAAGCAGGACTGCGATTCCGGCCCACGAAAGCGGAGCCGATTGCCGCGCCGGCTCAGTAGTAGCAGTCGTGTAAAAGGTGTCGCCGGAAACGTGTGCGACAGCCAGAGCAGGGAAGCGATTGCCCGCGAGTGTCGTGCTTTTCCTCTCGGTGGCCGGCGCGACAGCCCGACTTGCATTCAAGATCGGCTGTGTTCCCAAGTCGTTCGCGCGCGCGGGAATGGCTGCCGTCGCAACTCCGACGCTCTCCGCAGACGGGCGAAGCCAGAGGGTTGCAGGAATTCGCAGAACGCGGCTGGGGACGCCCGGAATGTGCGCCGCCCATGGAGCCAGCAGCGGCATCAGCAGGGCTGCGGCGAGTACCAGCGTCCACGCGGCTTTCTGCGCGACCACATTGCGAGCGCGCAGCACGGCCAACCCCGCGCCAACCACGGCGGCAAGCAGAAGCGACCGCGCGGCGGCATCCATCCATACGATGAGGAGCGATGAGGGGACCATCATTTTCTCTCCTTTTTGCCGGCAATCTTTTCCGAGGCCTTTTGCGCGGCGGCAATGCGTTCGGCCACGCGCTGCAACTCGGCGCGGTCCAGCACCTTGGAATCCACCATGCCGACCAGCAGGGCTTCCACCGATCCGTCGCAGAACCAGTCGACGATGCGCTTGACGGCGCGCCCGGCAACCTTCTGTCTGGATTCGGCGGGCCGATAGACAAACGTGCGGTTCTCCACTGCGTGCGCGAGGTAGCCCTTTTCCTCCAGGCGGCGCAGCACGGTGCGGATGGTGGAGTCCTTCAGCGGGCGGCCAAGCTCTTCGCGAACCTGGTCGGCGGTGACGTGGCCCAGGCGCCACACGATGGAAAGGATGTCGCGCTCGAGTACCCCGAGTTCCACCGGGTCGTGCCCGGATTGAGTGTTACTCGCCATAATGTTACAGACAGTAACACACGAAGAAGGTGAGCGCAACCCCTCCCCCTGAATTGTTTCTACGTGAGCCAGTCGGGTGGATCCCAAAGGCGAGGGGCCTGGAACGCTCCAAAAACCATGGCTGAATTAACGCGATGGGGACCGGCGCCACCCGCCGACCAGCAGGAAGGAATCCGGAGGCTATATTTCTAGTTTCATTGTTCCAGTGGTGTGCTATTGTTCGATGTCGCCGGAAACATGCCCCCAGAAGAGGCGCATGCTTAGAAGCGAGCGCTTGCGGCGAAGCAAGGCAAGGGCTGGGGTGATGGAGGCCTGCTCCGGTCGAAAATTTCGAGGAGAGGACACCCTACTATGATCCGTATCGGTTTGCGTTCGCCGGTTGTTGCCCGGTTCTATCAGGGCCTAAGTAAACTTCGCCACATGTGCGGCCGAGATGCCGGAGCGTTCCATGGGACGCGCCTGGTCACTCAACATGGCGTCCTTCCCCTGCTTGGGCTTGGCCTGCTCATGGTTTCCACCGCCGGCGCGCTGACGCCCAATCAGTTCACCTGGTCGCAGAACGGCCATTACTGGCTCAAAAACGGCGCGCCCTTCATCACCATCGGCTACAACCGCTATGACGTTTGGAACCCAAGCGATCCGGCCAATGAAGGATTGACGACTACCCAATACGTACAGCGGATGTCACAATACGGTGTCAACGTCATCCGTGTGTGGGCAGAGCAGGGAGACCCCGTCTATTCGCCCAACTTCTGGCTCGAAGATCCAGCCGGAACCTATGATTCGAGCCAGATCTCCCGACTGGACGAGTTGTTTAACGCCGCCGACCAGTATGGCGTTTACGTGGAGATCTGCCCGTGGGACACCTGGAACATCAAAAACAATTTCCAGGACTTTCCCTACAACACCGCCAACGGCGGCATGATCTCCAGCCCGGCGGCGATGATCACCAACCCTACCGCCCGCCAATACATCAAGAACAAGATCCAGTTCATTTACGGCCGCTGGGGCGCCCATCCGAGCTTCTTCCTCTGGACGTTCAACGAGATCAACACCCTCGACACCAACAATACCGACCAGTTGAACTTCGCCCAGGATATCGGCAACTATATCAAGTCCATCGACCCCTATCATCCGTTCACCATTTCGTATACCGGCAGTGGGCAGGGCTATGTTCCGCTGGAGCAGCTCAGCCAGATCGGCGGCTCCGATATCCATTTCTATGGAGCGATCTCCGGTACCGGTTCGGTCGCGAAGGAGTACAACACCGCCATCAACATCAAGTACCTGGACTGCTGCGGCAAGCCCCTGCTGCTGACCGAGTGGGGCGACACGACCAAGTACAACCAGATCGACATCGTCAACGCCACCAACTGGGGCGCGATTCCCATCGGACTGAGCGGCAACGGGATGATCTGGACCGATCAGTCCAAGTGGGGACCTGTGACCATCGCCGACCTGCAACTGATGCACAACCTGAGCAACTTCACAGCGTCGATCAACTGGTCCACTTTCATGGACAGCGACAACGCCAACTCCTCGGTGAGCACCAGTTCGCATGGCGTTGCGCCGTACGCCTGCAAGGATGCAACCCAGGCGATTGTGCTGTTGGTCGCGTCCGTGGGCAACTCAACCGCCACCACGCTTACCGTCAACGGTCTCCAGGCGTCGCACAGTTACACCATCGACATTTGGCAGACTTACAACTATGGCAAATACGGCAGCGTCATCGCCAGCACCAACAGCTCCGGGCAGTTGATCTGGAACAGCCCGAACATCGCAACGATGCAGGCGCTGTACATTCACTGAGCGGCAGGGTAGTGCAAGCGCAAACGCGATCTCCTGCCGTGGGTGGGTGGACTTCCGCCGGTGGTTCTTCTTTGTCCGTGGCGCGCTGGGCGCAAATAAGGGAGGGACAGCGCAATGCTGTCCCGCCCCTGGCTTGTACCAGAAAACTCTTCTACTTCACCTCGTCGGTCTCTTTGATAAACGCAGCCACGCGATCGTGCAACTGCTTCAGACTTTCGTCGCGAACATAGACCATGTGCCCCGACTCGTACCAGTCGAACTCGATGTTCTTGGAGAGGGACTGTGGAATGGGCAGGTGTTTTTCCTCGTATTGCGCGGCGAAGAACGGCGTGGCCAGATCGTAATATCCGCCATTCACCATCACTTTCAGCCGCGGGTTGGTCTTCATCGCCTGGCCCAGGTCGGTAGCCACGTTCACGCCTATGGGATTGCCATTGTGTTTGAAATCCCATTCCGCGCCGCCGAACAGCGCCTCAGGCAAATACGTTTGCCCCTCGCCATATTTCAGGTCCTTGCGCACGTAGTCGTTGAATAGCGACACGTATGCCGACGAAATCGCCGAGCTCTGCGGATCGTACTCGGCGCCTTCGCTCAGCGGATTCAGCGATGGGCCGGAGAAGCGCGTGTCCAGGCGTCCCGTGGTCAGGTCCTGGTCGTCCTGCAATGTCTTTTCAAACTCGCCGCCATTCACGCGCAGGTTCGCCTTCAGCAGGTAGGCCGTCGGCAATCCTGTGTACCCATGAAGCTTCTCCGCGACCGACTGCTTTTCGTCGGCGCTCACATCTGTGCCCAGCGTCAGCGCGTGCAGATACGGCCCCATGGCAAACTCTTCCACTTCTTTCAGGAACGGTTCCAGCGCCGCCGGCTGCTGCGGCAACTTCTTGTGATACCAGGCCGTGGCCGCGTAGGTGGGCAGCGCCAGCACATAGGGCAGATCGACGCCTGGATTGGCGCCCGGCATATCGATGTCGGTGGTGAAGTTGAAAATCTGCGAAAGCAGAATCACGCCGTTCAGATCGATGGATTTCCCGTTCTCCAAAATATTTGACAGCACCGCCGAACGCGTGGTGCCGTAGCTCTCGCCGAAAATAAACTTGGGCGAATTCCACCGGTTGAATTTGGTCACGAAGCGCTGGATGAAGCGCGCAAACGCGTTTGCATCTTCGTCGATCCCCCAGAATGCTTTTTCGGGATCCTTGCCAAGCAGGCGGCCGAACCCCGTTCCCGGCATGTCGATGAACACCAGGTCGCTCACATCGAGCAGGGAATTTGCATTGTCCACCAGCTTGTACGGCGCGGCCGGCAGATGCTCATCGCCCGAAGTCACCACGTGTTTCGGGCCCAGCGAGCCCATGTGCAGCCACACCGTCGAACTGCCCGGACCGCCATTGTAGAAGAAAGTGATGGGCCGGTCTTCCGCCTTCGCATCCTTCTTGAAATAGGCAAAGTAGGACATGCGCGCGGTCGGCGGCGCGTCCTTGGCTTCCTTTGGCGCGGAGTTGGCCAACTGACTGCCCGGCTCGGGCTTGCCATCCATCCCAAGCTGCGCATCCTCCGTGTCCGTCGCGCCCACGGTGATGGTGCCCGCCACCGCGTTGTAGAGAATGTGCTGCCCGCCCAGATCCATTGAGCCTGGCGTGGTCACTTCCGTCACGGCCGGCTTTTCAGCGGGCTTGTTGTCATCCTTCTTCTTGTCATCGTCGGCGCCCGCCCGCGCTGCGGACGTTATCAGCGACGCGGCAAGCAAAGCAGCAAACACACGACCGGAAAAGCGCATTCCTGAATCTCCATTTTGCTGATTTAGGGGGAACAGCGAATCTCAGTATAGGTTGCGGACGAGGCGCAGCGCGATGCGATTTGCGATCACTGACCACTGACCACTGTTCACTGATCACTGCTTACTGCTTCTGCGGCTTGTTGAACGGCTGCTTCTGCGTGATCTTCGGACGCTCTTCCGCCTGCAACTGCCGGCTCACCTGTTCCACTTCGCGAAAGACGCGCAGCAGATTGCCGCCGAGAATCTTGCGGCAGTCCTCGGCGGAGTAGCCCCGTTGCATCAGCGCCGCGGTAATCTTCGGCAGGTCGGCTGCCGAATCCATTCCTTCCGGCAGTTGTCCATCCACGCCGTCAAAGTCCGAGCCCAGCCCCACGTGATCCACGCCCGCCACCTTGGCGATGTGATCGATGTGGTCGATGAGATCGGAAAACGGCGGCCGCGGAATGCGGTCCGCAAACTGCCGCTGCACCTTGGAAATCTCGTCGTAGGATACTTCGCGCCCCTCCGCTTTCGCCTTGTCTTTCAAGTCCTGGATGGCCCTGTCGACCTCGGGCTTCTGTTTTTTCTGTGCGTCGCGATAGGCCTGCGAGAGAAACGCCGAGTAGTAATTCACCTGCACCACGCCGCCCTTTGAATTCGGCCCGCCCGATCGCGCCACCGCACGCAGCATGTCGTCGGTCATGTTGCGCGGCGCGTCGACCAGTGCCCGCGCCGACGAGTGCGATGCAATCACCGGCGCGCGCGAGATGATCAGCGTGCGGTAAAAAGTCTTGTCGGAAACATGCGAGATGTCCACCATCATGCCCAGGCGGTTCATCTCGTACACCACGTCCTTGCCGAATTCACTCAGCCCCTCTTTTGTATGCGGCACCGATGCATCGTCGCTGTCGCCCGAGCTGTCGGCCCACCCGTTCGAGTTCGACCACGTCAGCGTCATGTAACGCACGCCGAGAGCGTAATACTGCCGCAGCAGCGCCAGCGAATCCTCAATCGAGTGGCCGCCTTCGATGCCCATCAGCGTCGCCAGCTTGCGCTCGCGATGCGCTTTCTCGATATCCTCGGGGCTGGTGGCCAGCATCATCTGGTCAGGATGCTTCTCCACCTGCTGCTTGACCGCGTCAATGAGCACCAGCGTGCGCCGCGCATACTGGCCCTTGTACAGATTGGGCTCGACCCAGATGGACATGAACTCCGCGCCCAGGTTGCCCTTCTTCGCGGACTCCAGGTTGAGATTGCCGCCATTGAGCGGATCTCCCATGTCGTAGTTCTCGTCGACAAAACGTTGCGGCGTGTCGGCGTGGGTGTCAATCACAATGGCGGAGTTGTGCACGGCCTCAGGAGAAAGTTTCTCGGTCATCTTGGGGGAACTTTTGGATGCAGGTTTGTGAGCGGGGGTCTGGCCGCCGAGCAGGGCGGGTACGGCGGCAAGCAGCAGAGTGAGCAGGATCCGATTGCGCATAGGCTTGGCGTCAGTATAGACGGCTGCAGGCCGTTTGGCTCAGAACTCGAAGCGCATGGCGAGCTGAAGGCGGCGCGGCGCGCTGACTGAGGTAACTTCGCCGAATGCCGGCGAAGTGTCCACGGTGTCAATGCCCGACGCATTTTCGTGATTCAGAATGTTGAATGCGGCGGCCGAGAATCCGAGGTGCGGCGCTTCATCATCCTTGTTGGGAGTGATAGCGAAGTCGTGCCCCCAGCGGAGGTCAAGATCGACGTAGCTGGGCATGGTTTCAGCATTGCGGTCCACGCCGTCGGGCCGCGCATTGAAGAGATCGTCGCCGTAAGGATCGGTGCCGGTGGTTTCGGTCCAGGGGCGGCCGGTGTTGGCAAAAATTCCCGCGGAAAGGTTCAGCACGCCTTCGGGATGGAACATGGCGTACATGCCCAGGCGGTGACGGCGATCGAAGCTGGCATTGGCCCACTCCGAGTTGGGAGCGTACTGGTTCTGCGGATACCACCAGATGCCGTCGCTGTTGGATTCGTAATGCGACCAGGTATAGCGGCCCCAGCCGGTGAAATATTTGTTGAGGCGGCCGCGATAGGAAATGTCCATCGCGGTCCCGGCGACAAAGCCGGCAGGCTGCATCTGGCGGATGCGCCCGTAGGCGGGATCGGGCCGCTCGGTGTAGCCGGATTCCGGGGTCGGCGCGTTGATATCGACGGAGCGGAATTCCCCGATTTGGCGCATGGAATAGACGCTGACCGTGCCGGTGGCCTTCTCGCCGAGTTGCCGCTCGACGGAAAGGCCATACTGCATCTGGTAGGGAATGCGGGCATTGGGCGCAAGCTCCGCGCGCTGAACCGGCGCCGTGGCGATATCGACGCAGTTGCCGATCGGCACGCATCCCGTAACCGGCTCCGTAGCCGGGTTCAGCGAGAGCGAAACCGAACGCCGGCGCGGCTGCGCGCTTTCATAGCGCGCGAGGTCAAGCAGCGAGCCGGAGCCGAAGCGATCGTAGTAGATGCCGCCGCCGCCGCGCACCACTGTCTTTGAAGCCGGATCGAGCACGTAAGCGAACGACACGCGTGGCGAAAAACCCAACCGCCGCGCGGCAAGAAAATTTTGCCAGTCGTAACGCAGGCCCGGGGTAATGGAGAAGCGCGGCGTCACCTTGTATTGATCCTGAATAAACGCGCCCATCTCCTGCTGGTGATAGATGAAATGCGTTTCGCCGGCGTGGATGGAGTAGCCGGAGGGACGATTGTTCTGGTAATTCTCAAGCGCGCTGGTGAGAACGGTTACACCGTCTGGCGCGAGCGTGGGACCGAAGGTATAGCTGCCGAGAGCGGTGGTGTTGTCGTCGAAGGCGCGCCGGTTCAGGTGGGGAATGCCCGCGCCCATCTTGACGAAATGACGCCCGCGCGTCCAACTGACCATGTCATAAAGGCGGAAGTTGTATTCAGTGGAGAGCGCGTCGTTTTGCGCAGAACCCGAGGCGAAATCGCCAACCACGCTGATGCGCGGCGCCTCATTGGCATTGCGGTTCCTGCTGAAGTCGTGCTCGCCCACCAGCGCCAGTTGGTTCAGCAGCCGGGGCGACAGCGTCGAGTCCAGGTGCAGCGTCACGTCGTCTTCGTGATAGCGATTGTTGAAACCCGCGGCGGCAAGCGTCTGCCCTCCCACGCCCTGATTCTGTCCGGTCCAGTTTTGGTAGCTGTACTGCGCATACGCGGAGTGGTGCTCGCCGAACTGGTGCGCGGCGCGCGCGCTGAACTCTGTATCGCGGCTGGGCGCAGGCACATTGGCATTAAAAATGCCGGTGGGATTCGACGGGGTCGGCTCCAGGATCGCGTTCACCACCGCGTCCACGTCTTCTTCCGCGCGGTTAAACGAAACCAGGAAACTGCTTCTGGGCGCGAAGAAGATGGGTCCGGTGACGTGGCCTTCATACACGCGGCGTTGCTCCAATGGCTTGCTTGGCGCGAGCGCGTTCTGCGCGTTCATAGCCGAGTCGCGAAATATAAAGTTGAACTGGCCATGATAGTGGTCGGCGGCCGATTTGGTTACGATCTCCATTTGCCCTCGCCCCGGCCAGTAGTACTGCGCCGAATAGGGGTCCTGGTTAATGCGGACTTCCTGCACGGCTGAAGCGGAGACGGTGGCGCGATTGGCCTCGACGCCATCCACAATCAGGCCCGAGCCGCCGGTTCCCGTGGCGCTGTCATCAAGGAACGCGCTCATCGCGCTGGCGTAATCGTTATCGAAGATGGGCAGCGCCTTCAGATCGCGCGATGTCAATACGGAGGAATCGTGATTCTCGTCCGATGCGGTCAGGTCCTCGTCAGTGTCGGCGTTGACGTGGACATTGGTGGCCAGCGCGGCGATGGGCAGGGTGATGTGCAGCGGCGCGGCGAAGGGGTGGCTCGGAGCTGCAGCGGAAGTCACGGCCACGGGCGCTGCAACCACCACCGGCGTCTTGATGGTTTCAAATCCGGCCTCGGAAATGACCAGCGTGAAGCTGCCGGGATGCGGCGCGATCACCTGAAAGCTGCCGTCGCCGCTGGAATGATAACTGCCTGCCACCGCGCCGTTGGTGTCTACCAGGTCGATTTCCGCATTGGGAACAATGGCTCCCGTGGGGTCGGCCACTACGCCGGAAATGGGTGCGGGAGCGGGGGGCGGCGGGGGAGCCGCCGCAGTTGAGGCGAAGGCGGCGGAGGGCGCAAGAACGGCAAGCAAAGCAAGGAAACGAATCATGCGAATCTCCAAAATCGAGGCCGGATCACAGAATCTGGTGGCAATGTAAAGGTTATCAACTGCGAATGCGCTCGTAATCATAAGTTTTGCAAAGATTTGGGGTCAGTCTATGACGGCTTGCCCGGGAAGCAGCGCGGCCATCCAGTCCAAAGCCGAATCGACCACCACATCGGGCGGCGCTTCCAGCAGGTTTTGCGGGCCAAATCCGAATTGGCACCCCAGTGCAAACGCGCCGGCATTGCGCGCGGTCAGCACGTCCACCTTGCTGTCGCCAATCATCACGGTTTCATCGGGCGTGACTCCGGCCTCCTCCATCAGGCTGCGCAGTCCCAGCGGATCGGGCTTCTTGAGGGGAAAGCTATCGCCGCCGCAGACGCGAAAGAAAAAATCGCCCATTCCCAGTCCTTCGCAGATAGCGCGCGCCGGCCGTACCGGCTTGTTGGTCAGCACTGCCATCTTGCGGGGAGCGCCGCCGGAACCATTGCACAGCGCGGCAAGCGATTCCACCACGCCGTCGTAGGCATAAGTAAAGTCAAGCTTGTGTTCGCGATAGTGCGCGAGAAAAAAGTTGTAGGCGGTGGCCAGTTCCTCGTCGTGAACTTCGTCGGGCGAGACGCTGTTTTCCACGGCCAGGGAACGGCGCACCAGCATGGGCGCGCCATTGCCTACAAAACTTGCAAT
The DNA here is from genome assembly GCA_035552555.1 of Occallatibacter sp. Lineage (GTDB taxonomy): Bacteria > Acidobacteriota > Terriglobia > Terriglobales > Acidobacteriaceae > Telmatobacter. The sequence goes on along the minus strand of DASZLF010000059.1, from coordinate 71,122 downwards.
GATGCGATCGTCGAGGTGCGGCCGCCCCATGTGCTCCAGGGCGGCGTTCACGCTGTTGCACAGGTCGCGCGCCGAATCGATCAGCGTGCCGTCCAGGTCAAAGACGAGGAGCTGGATGCGTTCGGCGGGAATGGGGCGGAGCACCCGGATCATGGTTCCAGTGTAACGGGCGCAGCAATGGCTATGCTGCCTGCCGCAGCGCTCTGGGATTCACCTTCATCGCGATGTGCGTGAGTTTCTTGTCGGTCTCGCCCTCCTCGTTCAGTGTCTCCTGCAAGAGCTGCGCAATCTCTTTCTTCCCGAGCAGTTCCGCGTAGGTGCGCACGGCGCCGTAGCCGGCCATCTCGTAGTGCTCGACTCGCTGCGCGGCGGAGATCATTGCGGCGTCGCGCACATCTCCCGAAACGGTTTCGCCCATCATCTGCTCGCCTTCTAACAGCAGGCCCTTCATGCCCTCGCAGGTCTTGCCGCTGGAGGACTTGCCGAGAATCTCAAACACCCGGTCGAGGCGCTCGATCTGCCCTTCGGTCTCCTTGAGGTGAGTTTCAAATGCTTTGCGCAACTCGTCGTTGGTGGCTGCCTTGGCCATCTTCTGCAACGCGCGGGTAATCTGCTTCTCCGCTGAATAGAGGTCCTTCAGCTCATCCACCAACAGCTTTTCGATGTTATCGACCTTCATGGCATTCCTCCGCAGGGATTTCTTTCGGCTCGTGGGATGCGGCCCGGCTTTGCGGCGTTGCCGCGCGTTTCTGCTTTCTCCGTGGCCGTTGGACCGGCGGGCAAACTCTGGCTCCTCACCGCGTTGGAACGCGGGTCCCGCCGGAATTCACCTCTCCGGAGGCGACATCCCCGAATCGCTGCGCATCTATTTCCGGCATGATCAGAAAGCTGAAATCCGGCGAATTCCGCTTGTACAGCCGCAAGAAGGATCCTGACACCGGGAAGCGGCGCAACCTGGGCACGTTTTCAACCCGGGACAAAGCGCAGCAGCATGAGCGCGAGGTGCAGTACTTCAAGCGGCATTGAGGCTGCTTGATTTGCGCTGTTTGCCACGAATGGGAGTCAACGCGATGGCACACGCAGCCGGGAAAAGTTCTTCCGCGCGTCGGTGGGTGAAGGACGTGAAGACCGACTCGACGCATCCGCGCGAAGGCCTGTTCACCAAGGATGCTTCCACCATCGCGCGGGAGCTTGCGTCGAAGAAGGTTTCGCCGAAGGGACCGGGGTCCGGCATGCGCATGCTGACCTACTACATGAATCGCGGCGGGAAGAATCTGAGCGCGGAGCGCAAGCGGGAACTGGAGAAGGCAAAGGATCTGCTTTCGCGCAAGGTGAAACAAGCGAAGGAAAAAGACCAGCGCTGAGGCAGACGTCGACTAAAGTGCGGACGCAGAAGGAGGACGCGATGCCGGAGAAGGAAACCATCAGAAAAGCCAATGAGGACCTGCGCGAGGGAAAGTCTCCCACCACCGCGGCAGGCGAGTTTGTGCACGAAGAAATCGAGCATGTGCGCGAGGGCAAGCACGGCGCGAGCTCGCCCAAACAGGCCATCGCCATCGGGCTGAGCAAAGCCCGGCGGGCGGGGATTCCGTTGAAGCCTCCGGCGCGCGGAAAGGCCAGCGACGCGACGCGGCAGAAGGCGGAGAAGGATTACGAGAAGGGACAAGAGAATCCGCAGACCGAGGAGAAGAGCACGACGCGCAGCAGGGCGCGCGAGAAGGCGCTGAAGCGCGAGCCGAAATCGTCGGCGAGTCACTCGGCACTGTCGAAGCAGGCAAAGAGCGCGGCGCGCAAGCGGCGCAGCGATTGAGCAGCGGGCGCCCCCCTCGGATGCAATCGACACCGTGGTGAAGCTCGAGTTGGCGGGCGCGCGTTGCCGGATATTGTGACGCCGCGGTGATTGCGTGGGATGCGGTTGGGAAGCTCGGTAGCTAGTGTGGTGTATCACAATTTGGTTGCATCCTTCAGCGGCCCAAATGCGGGTCCTTCGACTCCGTTTGGCCAAAAAACCGGCCAAACTCCGCTCAGGATGACAGCATTTTTTTGATGACAGCATTTTCTCGATGACAGCATTTTCTTGATGGCAGCATTTTCTTGATGACGGCATTTTCTTGATGACGGCATTTTCTCGATGACAGCATTGTTTGTTGAGTTGCTTACGGAACGCCAAGTTATCTACGAGACGCCACACTAATCGCATCAAGACGAAGCGTTGATTACGCCGAATCGCTGCCCGTGCCGCTCGCGCCCCAGCCACACCATCACAGACGCGAACACGCACACCACAATTGCCATGACCGCCAGCGCAGCGGAGTAACTCGTCTTCTGCGCGAACCTGGCTTCGATATACATGGAAAAGCTTGCGATGAAGCCGGCGCTTTGATAAGCGAAGCCGGGCAGCAGCGCGCGGACGGAGTCAGGCGAGAGTTCGGCGAGATGGGCGGGAATGACTCCCCATGCCCCCTGCACCATGAATTGCATGAGGAACGCGCCGGCGATCAGCACTGCCTGGTTGGGCGCGTAGGCCCACATGGGAACCATGGCGGCGCCGAGCACGAACGCCGTGAGGATGGCGCGGCGACGGCCCGCTCTATCAGAGAACCAGCCGAAAACCAGGCCGCCGAGGATGGCGCCGACAGCGGAAATGGCGGTGACGACCGCGATGCGCTGGGGCGTGAAGTGCCACTGGCGCTGCAGGAAGGTCGGATACATGTCCTGCGTTCCGTGCGACGCAAACATCATCGCGGTCATAAGCAGCAGCAGGTAGACGAAGAGCTTCCAGTGGCGGAGCACTTCGCGATGTTGCCCGGACCACGTAAGGCGCGTGTTGACGGAGCGCTGCCAGACCGTGGATTCCTTCACGTAAAACAAAATGTAAAGGACCAGCGGCACCGCCGGAATGCTGGAAAGAATGAAGAGCATGCGCCAGCCAAGGCCTTTGAAGCAGAAAAAGTAAAGTGCGGCAGCCAGCACGTTGCCCGCGGCGTAGCCCTCCTGCAGCAGGCCGGAGAGCAGGCCGCGCCGATTCGCGGGCGCACCCTCCATGGCCAGCGACGCGCCCACTCCCCATGTGCCGCCCATGGCCACGCCGAACAGCGCCCGCACCACCAGCAGCATGGTGTAGCTGGGCACCAGCCCGGTGAGCACGCCAGAGACGGCGAAGACGCCCATGTTGATCATGAGCGGAATGCGGCGTCCATATCGGTCGGCGAGCAGGCCGAAGACAAATCCGCCCACCGGACGGAACACCATCGTCATGGTAATGACCAGCGCAATCTGGGCATCCGTCTTGTGAAACTCGTGCGCGATGGCGGTGAGGCAGAAGGTGAGCAGAAAGAAATCGAATGCATCGAGCAGCCAGCCCGAGAAGCCGGCGATCACCGCGGGCGGATGACCGCGCGTTTGGTCGTCGGCAGCGGCGGAAGCGGTTGTGCCCTGGGCTATCGGTTGAGCTTCGGAGTCGGACATGATGCTCCCTCGCGCGGACGAACTCCCATCACGCTAGCAGACGGCGCGCGGTAAGGGGAACGTCCACGGGGACTTTTCGCGGTGCTTTTTTCGGCTCCACATCTTCTCGTGGATTGCCTATCCTATCGATGGAGGAGAATCTTATGACGCGTTTCCAGCGCTGGATCGGCCTCGCTCTCATGGTTGCCGCTTTGCTCGCCTGCCCATTGAGCATCCATGCGCAGCAGACCGTGTCCATTGACGCGCAGGCGGCCGCCACGCCCTTTCCCCACGCCTGGGAGCAGATGTTCGGCTCCGGCCGGGCCATTCTCAGCCTGCGGGAGAGCTATCGTAGCGATATGCGCGCGGTAAAGCAGGTGGCCGACTTTCGCTACTTGCGCTTCCACGCCATCCTGCACGACGAGGTCGGCGTGTATAACGAGGACGCGCACGGCAATCCCATCTACAACTTCGCATACGTCGATCAGATTTACGACGGGCTCCTGAAGGATGGCGTGAAGCCATTTGTGGAGATCAGCTTCATGCCGAAGAAACTGGCGTTCAATCCGGATGCGCTGCATCCGTTCTGGTACAAGCAGAACGTGTCTCCGCCGAGAAGCATGGAGCTGTGGGACGACCTGATGAAGCACTTCGCGCAGCACCTGGTGGATCGCTATGGAATCGACGAGGTGGCGACGTGGTACTTCGAGGTGTGGAACGAGCCGAACATCGATTTCTGGGGCGGGATTCCGCGGCAGCGCTCGTATTTCGAGCTCTATGCGCATACGGCGCGCGATTTGAAATCGGTGAGCGAACGGCTGCGCGTGGGTGGGCCGTCAACCGCGGCCAGCGCGTGGATCAGCGACTTCCTCAGGTTCACTTCGCAGAATCACGTTCCGGTCGACTTTGTTTCCACCCATGGCTACGCCGATGACACCACGCTCGATCTCTTCGGCAAAAACGAAGATATCCCCATGGACGAGCGCGTCTGCCGCGCCGTGGCCAAGGTGCACAACGAGATCAAACAATCGAGCACGCCGGACGTTCCCCTGTTCCTCACCGAGTGGAATGTGCAAGGGAGAAACGAGGCGCGCGATACCATCTTCGTCGGGCCCGCGCTGGCCAATACCGTGCGTCAGTGCGATGGGCTGGTCGACATGATGTCGTTCTGGACCTTCTCCGATGTCTTCGAAGAGAACGGGCCGATTCCCAAGCCGTTCGTCGGCATGTTTGGCCTGCGCGCCAAGGGCGGCATCAACAAGCCCAGCTATTATGCCTACGGCTTGCTGCACCAGCTCGGCGATCACCGAATCGCGAACGATTCGAAAGACGTAATCGTGACCAGGATGCCCGATGGCGACCTGGCGATCGCCGCATGGAATCTGGTCAATCCGGACGCGCACGGCGAGACGCGCACCTTGATCCTGGATTTTGCGCATATCGCACCGGATGCGCGCGTCAGCATACAGCGCGTGGATTCGGAGCATGGCAGTGTGTTGAACCACTACACCGCCATGGGCAGCCCGATCGATCCGACAGCTGCGCAGGTGGAGCAGCTCAATCGCGAGTCGGCGCTACCCGCCCCGGAGCTGTCCACGCTTCACGGCGGCAAGCTCGAGCTGAAGCTCACGCCGAACACGCTGGCGTTGATCAAAGTGGGCCGCTGATCGAGTATGGGAATCCGGTTCGCAGAGTCACGCCGCGTCGGCCAGCTTCTGCGGAACGAACGCGAAGTCTTTCATCATTGCCCTGAGAGCGGCGCGGCTGGTGGGCACCTCGTGCAGCAGAAGCTCCGCGGACTGCACCACCGCGTTGGCGTGGAACCAATGCTGCACCACGTTGTCGCATAGGCAATTCAACACCGCCAGCAGCGACATGCCCTGGTGGTGCGCCATCCACTCCCGTACCACTTCGCCGTTGTGCACCGGCGTGGTGTAGTCGACCGATTCATAAAAGCCATACGCGCCCACCCATCCCGCCGACGACATGCGCCGCAGATTGCGAATGGCCTCCGGCGCGTCCTGCCCCAGCGCCAGGAAAGTGGAGTAGGGCGAGACCACCGGCCCTGCCGCGGCATCGTAAGACAGCGCTAAGTGCGGTATCCCGTAGGCCTGGTATTGATAGTGCCCGGCGTCGTCGCGGCGCGCCGATCCCGATTCCGATATTCCCCACGGAATGCCGAGAGACCGCGCAAATGCCTGCTGCACGCGCACGCATCCCCCCAGGCTGCAGGAGAGAAGCGTGTTGGGATAACTTCGCATCCACAACGCCGGCATCAGATATTCAAACATGGTGCCGGTCCACGACATAAGCACGTGGGTGCCGAACGCGTGGGTGTATTCGCGCCCCAGCCGGAACCATCCCTGCTGGCCCAGTTCGCCGCGCGCAATGGCGAGAAACGTGGCAATGCGCGCTTCCGATGCGAGCATGTCATAACACGATTCATGCAGCCGCTGCCGGACAACGTCGTAGCCGACGGAAAGAATCCTGCGCCCCGGATTCACCAGGAATCCGAATTCCGTTTGATCCGCAAGCCGCTCCGCCTGCTGCGCAATCCCCCTGAGCCTCAGCGACAAGTCGTGAAGATTCCGCGCGGCATCCCGCACTCGCTCGTAGAGCTGTGCCGCCATCGATTGCCGTCCGCCGGCAGCCTGCGCCGCATGAGCAAGTTTTGCTTGCAGCTTCCCGGCAAACATTTCGGCCTGGTCGATGGTGAACATTTCAGCAGCGCCGGTGAGCTCAAACTCCGCAACCTGCCGCAAGGGCGCAAACTGCGGATCGAGCCAGGGAACATAATCCCGCACCAGCGCCAGAATTGCGCGAATGCGAGACTGCGTCTGCGCGTGCCACCATGTGTTCTTCGCGTTGGGCGGAGGAGAGGCCTGAAATGCCTCGTCCGCGCTGGCGATCCAGTTCAGCCAGTCCGACATGCCGGCGCCGTGCGAGGGCAGCGACAGTTTGGAAAGCGGAGCAGGAATCTTGCCGTTCTGATGCATCAGCTCCCAATGCGGCCGCAGGCTGGCGAGTAGCGCTCGCGAAAGCAGTGGCGCGCGAAGAAGATACGCGGCGCCGCTGTGCAGCGTGTAGAGCGACGCGGCGAAGTTTCCGCTATCCACCGAGGAGACGAATGGATTCGCTTCAAGAGGCGCGCAAGTGTGGGTGTCGTACCAGTTGTACAAATGTCCGCGAAACTTCTCCAGGCGTTCGATGGTCGAGAGGCTCTTTTCGGTAAGCGCCGCAAATTCAGGAATGGTCAGAAATCCGAATTCGACGGCGGCCTGGCGTGCATTCAACAGCAGCCCGATGTTGGTGGGCGAAACGCGCGCGGCTTCGTGAAGCCCGTTCTCCTCCACGTTGTCGGGGATCAGGTAATTGTGGCGCTCGGTGCCGAATTCGTTGAAGTAGCGCCAGATGCGCAGCGCGTGACAGACCAGCAGGCTGCGGTCGGCGGCGTTCAGTTGCCTGATTTCGCGCGGAGGACGATTGAGCCATGCGGTAAGCACCGTGGACATGCACCACAGCAGGAGCATGGGCGCCGCCACCAGGAACGCAAGCCGGCTATGCGAGAACACGTAGACCAGCACCGCCAGGCCGCCTGCAAGCAATGGCATCAGCGCCAGGTAACGATCCACCAGCGTCGCCTTCCGCGACTGCGATTCGGCTTCGGCGGCGGTTTCCCATTCCAGCAGGCGCTCTCCGGTAATGAAGCGGCGATTGAGCGCGCGGATCACGGCGTCCAGCACCAGCAGCGCCTGGTGCGGCAGGAACGAGAGATTCAACAATGCCAGCAGCACTGCCTGCCCCGAGCCTTCCAGCGCCTGCGCCACTGCGCCCTCGCGGCGGCTCAACAGCGCGCGTCCCACGGCAAAGGCAAATTGCACGATGGTGGGAAACATGAAAAGAAGAAACAGAAGAATGGTCCAGTAGACCGGCCCGCCCGGCAGCCATAGCCAGCCCACGACAAAAAGAAGAAACGTGAACGGCTCCACCAGCGAGCGCCGCAGGTTGTCGAAAATCTTCCAGCGCGAGACCGTGGAGATGGGGCTGGGAACTTTTCGATTCGATTCGCCGGGGACCCGCGAAAACATCCACTGCGCAATCTGCCAGTCGCCGCGCACCCAGCGGTGTTTGCGCCGCGTATAGGCGCTGTAGTGGGAGGGATAATCGTCGATCACCTCAATGTCAGTGACCAGCCCAGCGCGTGCATAAGCGCCTTCGATGAGATCGTGGCTGAGCAGGGAATTGTGCGGGAACCGGCGATTCAGAACCGCGTGCAGCGCCGCCACCTCGTAGATTCCCTTGCCCGTGAAAATCCCTTCGCCGTACAGGTCCTGGTATGCATCGGAGATGGCGCGGGCGTACACGTCAAACCCACTCTGGCCGGAGTAGAGCGCCGCCAGCCGCGATCGCGACGCCGAGCTGACGCTCACGCCCACGCGCGGCTGCAAAATGCCGTACCCCTCCACCACAATGCGCAGCTTGGGATCGATGATGGCTTGATTGAGAGGATGAGCGATTGCCCCCACCATGCGCGCCGCCGTGCCGCGCGGAAGCTGGGTGTCGGAGTCGAGCGTGAGAATGTAGCGGATGCCAGGCAGCACATCGAGCCGGCCGGCCTTGGTGGGAAACGCATCGTACTCGTCCACCAGCAGCTTGTTCAGATCGAGCAGCTTCCCTCGCTTGCGCTCCCAGCCCATCCACACGCCCTGGCGCACATTGAAGATGCGATGCCGATGAAGAAACAGAAATCCGCCATTGCGGGGAGATGCGTAGCGCGCGTTCAGCTCGTCAATCAGGCGAATCGCAAGATCCACCAGCGGATTCGAATCCCGATCGTGCGGTTTGCTCGCCGAATCGGGAAGATCGGTGAGCAGAGCGAAATGCAGGTTCGGGTCGCGATTGGCGAGGAAACGAACCTCAAGCTCGTCCACCAATTCGCGCACCTGATTTTCATTCAGCAGCAGGGTGGGAATGGCCACCAGCGTCGAGTATTCAGCCGGGATGCGCTCGCTGAAATCCAGCTTCGGCAGGGGCTCGGGATCGAAGATCGCGGTGATCGAGTTGTTCATCAGCTCGACCGCGCATTGCATCGCCGGCATGATCATCAACAGGACCGTGACGGCAAGCTTGCCGATGACCGGGTAATTGGGCAGCAGGGGAAAGAGCGCCACGGCGATGAAAAGAACGGTGATGAGCTCGATGCCGGTAATGTAGAAATCGTCCGCGTTGGCGCGAATGGCGGAGCGAATCCGATGCCGCAGCGGCGCGTGAAAATTCACCCGCTCCGCGAGTCGAGCCGCCCCGCGGCTGATCAGGAAATAGCCGATGTGGCTGCAGCGCTCGTGAATTCGCGGATCCTTGTACTGTTGCCGCGAGGCTTCCCGCGCCAGTTCCAGCGCCAACTCCGCCACTTGCCATTCCGTGCAATCGGAGTGGCGCGCCATCAGCGCAACACGATTCCGGTACACCTCCCGCGTTTCGAAATCCATGCGCGCATAAGTCCCCGTAGGATCCTGGCGCAGCTTCTCGTCGAAGACGATCAGCGGCTCGAGAATGCTCAGCCAGTCAGTATTTCCCAGCTCGCGCATGCTGGCGAAAAGTCTTTGCACAGTGGCATCGGCGTGGGAATCCGGATCCCGCAGCGCGCGATCTGCCTCCATGAGAATCAACTCCAGCAGGCTGAAGCGGAGAAACGCCGGAACCTTCCATATCTCCCGCAGGGTGAGGGAATCGTGCGTTTGTACCGCGCGCAAAAATTCCGCGAAGCTTGCGCCGTCGGCGTGGCCCTTCACTGCGCGAAGATAGGTGAAGGTCAGCGCTGCGACGCGCGGCTCTTCCCGGTGATCGCCACGGAGCACCCGCGGAAGCTCATCGCGCTCGCGCGGCTGCGGGGCCACTCCCGTCACCGCGGAGCGCAGGATGCGCGGATTGGCGCGCAGATCCAGCAGCCCCACGATGGGCCGTTCGCTTTCCGCCGCGGAATCGGGAAGCCCTGCCAGCTTTTTTTCCAGGCGCTGAATCGACACCCGGGCCGCCGCCATTCGCTTGTGAAATGTTCCCGGCCTGGCGGGGCGAACCTCCACATCCCACGAAGATGCGGCCGCCGCGGCCTTCATCAACTCCTCGCGCGCTTCGGCCGAGAGCGAATGGTGCGGATCGAAAATGGTCACAGTGTCAGTCATGGGTTCTCAACGATAACTTGCTGCCTGCATTTCAAACATGGCAGCATAGCGGCCGCCCAGCGCCATCAGTTGCGAGTGATTGCCTTCTTCCACCAGGCGTCCGCCCTCGAGCACTACAATGCGATCTGCCATGCGCACTGTGGAGAAGCGATGCGAAATCAGCAGCGCCATCTTGCCCTCCGTCAATTCGGCAAACCGCTCGAATACTTCCATTTCGCTGCGTGCGTCGAGGGCCGCGGTGGGCTCATCCAGAATCAGCAGTTGCGCATCGCGCAGGTAAGCGCGCGCCAGCGCCAGCTTTTGCCATTCGCCGCCCGATAGATCCACGCCGCCTTCAAAGCGCCGCCCCAGCATCTGGTCGTAACCGCCCGGCAGCCTGGCAATCACCCCCGCGGCCAGGCTCTTTTGCGCCGCATATTCAACTTCGCCGAGGGCATGCGGAACCTCGATGCGTCCCACCGCGATGTTCTCCCGCGCGGTCATTTCGTAGCGCATGAAATCCTGAAAGATCACCCCGATCTCCGAATGCAGATCGTCCAGGTCATATTCGCGCAGGTCCACTCCATCCAGCAGAATCTCGCCTTCCGTGGGATCGTAGAGACGTGTAATCAGCTTGACCACGGTGGTCTTGCCCTGCCCGTTTTCGCCGATCAGCGCAATGCGCTCGCCGGGCTGCAGGGTGAAGTTGAAATTGCTCAGCACCCGTCGGGTGGCGCCCGGATAGGTGAACGAAACATTGCGAAACTCGAAGCCGCGCGTGATCGGGCGCGGCGCGGGCAGACCGTTTACCTTCGACTCCACCCGCGGTTTCATTTCGAAGAACGCCAACAGATCGGTGAGGAACAATGCCTGATCGGCCACTCCCGACGCGGTGGAAAACGCCTGCTGGATGTTGCTCATCGCCTGCATGATGGCGGTGGTAATCAGCGTCAGATCGCCCACCGTATACCGCCCCTGGATGGTGCGCCAGATGCTGAAGCCATATGCCGCGTAATAGCCAAGCTGGCCGATGATGGCCAGCACTCCGCCCCAGAAAAGCCGCCGCCGGTTCAACGCCACGTTCTGTTCGTAAATGGTCTGCGAAAGCCCGGTGAACCGCTGCGTCAGGTACTCGCTCAGGTTAAACAGCTTGAGTTCCTTCGCAGCTTCCTTGCTGCCGCCTACCTGTCGCAGATAATCCATCTGCCTGCGCAGCGGAGTCTGCCGGAAATTCTTGGCATAGGTGAGAAACGCGAAATGGCTTTCGCCGAGGAACGCAGGCAATATGCCGCCGACCAGGAGCAGCAACAGGAACGGCGAATACTTGATGAGCACCGCGGAAAACGCGATGGCCGTCACCGATTGCTGAATCAACCGTCCCATCTGCTGAATCATCGCCAGCCGGTCGGTGGCCTGCACCCGCGCGCGCTCCAGGCGGTCGTAAAAGATGGGATCCTCATACACCGTCACATCCAGCGCCGCGGCCTTGCGCATCACTTCCACGCTCACGTGATGGGTGTAGCGGTCGGCGAGCAGGTTGTCAAAATAGTCGACCGAGCGCGCCAGAATGCCGGTCAACACCGCAAGCGCCATCTCCCCGCCCACCAGCCACCAGAAATGCGTTGGCAGCGGCCGGTGCATGCGCAACTGGTTCACGCCATCGATGATGAATCTTCCGATGATCCCAATGCCCACCGGCAGAAATGCCACAACGATGCGAATGCTGATGTTCCAGAACACCACCGAAGGCCCCGACTCCCACACAAAATGCAGCACCGGAGGCACGTTCTTCAGCGCGCGCAGACGTTCACCCCACGCGCCATCCTTGTGCGGATCGGCGGCCGGCGCTTCGCCGGAAGGAGTGCCTGATTTACGATCATCCGGTTGGGGAGACATGAACGTCCTGGTGTTCCTGCGTGGTTGTGAGATCGATCTATGAGCGGCGCCGGAGAAGCGGGCAGTTTTCTCGAAAAGTAGGTGGAGCTATCTGCAGCCGGAGCCGTATCTGAATGGATTCGATGCACATGGGGCGCGCATTGTTGTTTTCGCCTGTCGAATCAATCGCGTAGCCGTGCGCTACCGCGCAGCAGCGATGCCGGGTTGCGCGGCGGGCGGCGTTTCCAGCTTGAAGCCGGCCGCGTCCATGCCGCGCTTTGCCTCTTCGTTCTTCATAAACGTCTCCCAGACGAATCCAGAGCGCGCGTTCTCGGCCATCACCATGGTGATGCCCGTATCGATGCCCACCACATCCGGGTCGTACCAGTTGGTCAGCGGGTTGAAGGCGTCCACGAACCCGTAGCGGCCCCACGCCTGGGGGTAGTGGTCGTGAATGGTGCGAAGCACGCGCATGCAGGCGGCCGGCAGAAAGGGAATCGATCCGCCCGATGCCGCCGGCACCACGGTTCCGTCGATGGGCCCCATGGCCGGCGGGCCGCCCCATGCCACGTACCCGCGCGCCGAGTCGGAAGCCGTGATTCCCCACAGCGCATTGCTGTAGTCGGAGTATTGCGAGTTCAACTCGATGCAGAATCTCCGGTGCACGTCGGTGGCGATCACCGAGTTCTGAAAGTAGTCCGCGTAGCGGTCGCGTTTCCCTCGGAAATCAAACCACGCCTGCGAGTACTGGTGGACAAACAGCGGCGCGAACGAGCCGATGTAGCGCAGCCCGTCATACTCAAATACCATCCGTTTCCACGCCAGCCACGCATCGCCGGGCAATGGATGAGAGGCCGATCCCATGCCCAGCAGGTACATCATCATCAGCTCGCTATAATCGTCCCAGCGCGAATGAATGAAGCCCGTTTCCGGAGTCCAGCCGTGCGAAAGCAGGGTGGTATCCTCCGCCAGCCAACTCCACTCCACGCGGTCGAAAATGGCGTGCGCCAGCTCGCGAATATCTTTGTCGTTGAAGTATTGCCGGCAGGTGAGCGCGCCGCAAAGCAGCATGGTCGTGTCCACTGACGATACTTCGGAATCCCAGACGCGTTCGCCGGTATTGATGTTGGCAAAGTGATAAAAGAATCCCCGGTGCGTGGGCAGCTTGTGCCAGATGAAGTTGAGGGTGGCAATCACGCGGCGCCGCGCATCTTCGTAACTGACGAACCCTCGCTTCTGGCCGATGCAGATCGCGGTCAATCCAAACCCCACGGAAGCAATGCTGGCCGCAAGGCTGGTGTCGTTCACGCGCACGTTGCATCGATCCTTGATCAGGCCCGTCTGCGGGTTTCCCTGCTCCCAGAAAAACAGGAAATTGGCGTGCTCCAGATCATTCAAAAACTGGTCATCCTCCGGCGTCAGCGTGGATGGCGTCGGCATCGGCGCTGGGACCGGAAGCTGTGTAGCCCGCCCGGTTTGCTCCTGCGCGCCGGCATCGCCAGCCAGCACCGGAATCGCCAGCGAAGCAAGCGACATGCCAGCCAGTTGCTGCAGCAACCTGCGGCGAGAGATCGCGCGCGGGTCGAGATTGTCCCTGGACCCGATCGTATGGCCGGGTCCTATCTGGTCTTGCTCCAAAAATGGCTTCAATCCGTCCTTCTCCGTGCGGGGCGCCAGGCGCGAAAGATTTTGTTGCAGCCGTATGATTTAGATGCACGAAAGCGCGCCGCGATCTGCCCCCGGCGGACAGCGAATCGCCGCCAAACCGCGTCAAAGTAGCTGATAGGTGAATGGAAATCAATGAATTGGAGAAAGTTCACCCTCTGGGCCGCGGTCGGCGCTGTTGGCGTGGTGGCCGCCATCGTGATCGCAGTCCTCGTGGCCCACAGCCATCGCTGGCTCCCCAGAACCGTTTACTTCCAGGGCGCCGTTCTTCGCCAGGATGCCGATCCGCGCAAGCAGTTGCCCATCTCCGCAGTGGCTATTACCGCTACCGACGGCGTGACGATCCTTAGCACCGAATCCGACGCTTCAGGCTATTTCACATTCAAATTCAAGGAAAATGTGTGGCCGCGACAGATCCTTCAGGTCACTTTTCAAAAGCCCCAGTACAAGCCCTTCGTCCTCACCGTCCCCCTGAACTATAGCGGCTCCATGAAGAAGCTCTACGTGGCCGAGCTCACCCCCACAGCTCCGCAGAGCCAAGCCGTTCCCGGCAAAAAGTTGTCGCTCGTCTCCAACATTCGCATCCGCTACACCGTGAATACGGAGTCGGATGAGAACATCGCCAGCGCCGTACGAACCTTTGAGGTGGGGAACCAGGGCAACGTCCCCTGCAATCGCCAGGCGCCCTGCTCGCCCGATGGAAACTGGAAGGCGACCGTGGGCTCGATCACGCTCGATGCGGGCAACGGCAACGAATTCCGCAACGCGCGCGCCTCCTGCATCGCCGGCCCCTGCCCCTTCACACGCATTGATTCCAGCGGCTTTGCGCACGATGCCCGCGTTATCACCGCCAGCGCGCTCGACTGGTCCGATACCGCCACATTTCTGCTCGAGGCCGAGGTTTTTCGCCAGTCCATCAATTCCAGCGTGCGCGAATCCTACCCGGTAATCTTCGGCCGTACCCTTAACTTCGTTCTGCCGGCCAGCCAGGAAGGCGTCAGCATTGAAGCGGATCTGGACGGCACACCGATGGTGTTTCCGCTCGGCCCCGATCTTTATTTAAGCTGGGCCACTTGCAACGCGCGCGGCAGCCGAGACAGCGCAAGCTCCACCGTGTATCGCTGCGAACTCAACCCCGGCTATCGATTCTGAGGCCTGGTCGCGAGCGTACATGCGCATCGCATCCGCGCGGCTTCGTCGAATCTTCGTGTTTGCTTTACCATGGAGAGAGCATGAGTTCCGACGCCAACAAGCCGGCCGTGGTGCTTCTCAGCGGAGGTCTCGACTCGGCCACCGTGCTCGCCATCGCCCGCAGCCAGGGGTTCGCGGCCCATGCGCTTTCATTCGACTACGGCCAGCGGCACAGCATCGAGTTGCAGGCGGCTCGCCGCGTGGCCCAGGCCGGCGGCGCGGTCCAGCACCGCATCGCCACCATCGATTTGCGCGTCTTCGGCGGCTCTGCCCTCACCGCCGATATTGAAGTCCCCAAGGGCCGCGATGCCGCAGAGATGTCCCACGGCATTCCTATCACCTACGTGCCGGCGCGCAACACCATCTTTCTTTCCTTTGCGCTGGCGTGGGCTGAAGTTCTGGGTTCGAGCGACATCTTCATCGGCGTCAACGCGCTCGATTACAGCGGCTATCCCGACTGCCGTCCGGAGTTTATTCGCGCCTTCGAGCAGATGGCGAACCTGGCCACCCGCGCCGGCGTCGAGGGCGAACAAAACCTCCGCATCCATGCGCCCCTCATGGCCATGACCAAGGCGGAAATCATTCGCGCCGGCCTGCAACTCGGCGTGGACTATAGCCTCACCTGCAGTTGCTACGATCCGGCGTCCGACGGCACGCCCTGCGGGCAATGCGACTCCTGCTTCCTGCGCCGCCGCGGATTCGCGGAAAATGGAATCGCCGATCCACTGCGTTATCGCGACGCCCCGATCCAGGTGTCTCCATGAGCTACGCGGTCAAGGAAATCTTCTACACTCTGCAGGGAGAAGGCGCGCAGTCGGGCCGCGCGGCAGTGTTCTGCCGATTCTCCGGTTGCAACCTCTGGTCCGGCCGCGAGAGCGATCGCGCCACCGCCGTCTGCCAATTCTGCGACACCGATTTTGCCGGCGTCGACGGACCCGGCGGAGGAAAATTCTCCACTGCGGACGAGCTTGCCGGCGCCGTCGCGAACGCCTGGCCCGCAACCAACGGCCGCGGCAAGAAGTTTGTCGTCTGCACCGGCGGCGAACCGCTGCTGCAACTCGATGCCCCGCTGATCAATGCCCTGCATGCGCGCGGTTTTGAAATCGCCGTCGAAACCAACGGCACCGTGCAGGCTCCTCCGGGCCTGGACTGGATCTGCGTCAGCCCCAAGGCCGGCGCTCCCCTGGTGCAGCGCGCCGGCGACGAATTGAAACTCGTTTTCCCGCAGCAGGGAATCGACCCCGCGGCGTGCGAATCCCTCGCCTTCCGCCACTTCTTTCTGCAGCCCATGGACGGCCCCGCACGCGACGAAAACACCCGCCAGGCGGTCCGATTCTGCATGGATCACCCGCTGTGGCGCATCAGCCTGCAGACCCACAAAATGCTTGGCATTCCATAGCGGGCTGTGGCAGAAGTAGAAAGACCGGAAAGACATCCCGCAGGGGCTAAAGCCCAATTGATTTTGCGGCGCTTACGGCACGACTAAAGTCGTGCCCTTTCAAAAACCAGACTTTCACCACAGTCGGCGAGGGCCTACGGCCCGCGAAAGCTCATGAAAAACAACGTCTGGGAGGCGGTTTTTCGACCCAGACTGCCAGGAAAGGCAATGGAAATCTTCAAGGAATTCTCGATTGAAGCAGCACACTGGCTGCCCAATGTGCCGGAGGGCCACAAGTGCCGGCGCCTGCACGGCCATAGCTTCCGCGTCGAGATTCATGCCGCCGGGCCGCTTGATTCGCATCTCGGCTGGGTGATGGACTTCGCTGAAATCAAGGCTGCCTTCCGCGCCATTGAAGACCAACTCGACCATCGCTGCCTGAATGAAGTCGCCGGTCTGGAAAATCCCACCAGCGAAAATCTCGCGCGCTGGATATGGACGCGCCTGCGCCCCACGCTGCCCGCGCTCAGCAAAGTGGTAGTCCGCGAAACCTGCACCAGCGGCTGCATCTATCGCGGCGATTGACAGCCCCACGGCCACTTACGCCGCATTCTCTCCCGCCTCCTCAGTCGGCGGAGAAGCCTGCGCTGCCAGCGCCGGAATCGAATCGATCGTTCCCGCCAGAAGCCGTACCTCCGCCACCGCATCGCTCAATCGCGTGAACACGCGCACGTCGGTTCCGCTGCCGATCTTCGCCCCCGCTTCCGTGGGATTGTCCGGATAATTCCAGATTCCCGCCATGATCTTCAGTTGCGGATTGCGGCTGCGCAGCGTCCGGTAAAGACGATGCGAGCGCGCCATGCCAAACGGCGGCAACCCGGAAAGAAACACGATATCCGGCTTCTCATGCACCGCCGCAACCACGATCTCGTCGATGTGCCGAACCGGCGTGGCGAACGCGTGCACCGGCCCTCCATCCAGCGATTGTGCCAGCATCAACGCCGCCAATTCATCGGTTTCGTCGCGAACCGGCACGCACATCACCTTCATCGTGACTGCCTGGTCCTTGTGCGCGGCTCCCCGCGGCTCGAACGCATCTTCAGCGTCCTTGCTCGCCCGGAATCCAAGCTCCTCGATCATCTCCCGCGCTGATTGCCGGATGAATCGCACCGTCGACTCATCCAGGTCGCGGTGCAGCCGATCCTCCTCCGACATCACCAGCGCCGGAATCAGCACCATGTCATACACCTCTTCCAGAGGCTTGTCCTTCACCGCCGATTCCAGAACCTCCGCAGCCTCGCGCTCATCCCGCGCCAGCAGCCGCTGATACAAGCGTGTGGACGCCGGCATCGCCGGTTGATCCCCCAGCATCACCGTGAGAAATTCCAGCGACGGAACATGCCTGCCCATCACCACCAGGCATACCGTCAGTGGCACTGACAGCATCAGCCCCACCGGCCCCCAGAGCAGCGTCCAGAACGCCGCCGCAATCAGAATCGCCAGCGACGACAGCCCCGTGTGCCTTCCGTACACGTGCGGCTCCACGTAGTTGGCCGTCACTATCTCAAGGCAAAGAAACGTGCCGACAATCATCGCCGACCTGGTCCACCCGTGAAACACCGCCAATGACAACAGCGTGGGCAGCAACCCAGCAACGGGCGCGCCCACGTAGGGCACAAACCGGAAGAGTCCCGCCAATGCGCCGAACAGCAGCGGGTGCGGCAATCCAATGAAATACAGAGCGGCGAAGACGATCGATCCATAAACCAGGTTCACCAGCAGTTGCAATGAAAAATAGCGGCTGATGCGCCCGCTCGCATCATTCATCGCCTGCGTCATCCTGCTCTCGTTGCCGTCCCCGCTCAGCCGGATCACCCGGTCGCGCAGGTCCTCCCGTTGCAGCAGCACAAAGAACGTGAACACCACGCTCAGAAACGCTGTGGCCAAGGGCTCCAGCACTCCGCCCAGTTGATCGAGCCGCCCCGTTTTATGCGCCACCTCGCGCACCTGCACCGGGTGTTCCGGCGTCGACCCCAGGGGCTTGTTGTCGACATTCCCGCCGGGCGTCAGAGCCGGCGTGGTGGAGGAGTTGGCAATCCCCAGTTGATCGTTGATCCGTTCAATCTCCCGCTGCGCGCGCCCGAACGCCGAGTCGCTCGGAGTGTGAAAGGCCGCGATCTTTTGCCCGATGTTTTCCCGGTACGTGGGCAGGTCGTTGGCGATCTCCATCAGTTGCGAAAAAAGTACCCACCCAGCCGAGCCCACAATGCCGGCGAATGCCAGGATGACTACGACGGCCGAAAATGCGCGCGGCAAATGCGCCCGCTCCAGCATGCCCACCAGCGGCGCCAGAAGAAACGCGAACAACACCGCAAACGCCAGAGGAAGAAACAGCACCTTGCCCAGGTAGAGCACCGCGATGGCCACCACCGCAACCACCAGCAGCCACATCTTGAAAAGCACGCGGGTGCTGGCCGAGCCGTTCATGGGCAAACTCCTGCGCCCCATCCGGTGGTCGGTTGCGGTTGCGGCGCACAACTCAAACTGCAGCTCACAAACCATTTAGATGCGGCGGCCCCGGAACCTGCGAAATCCGGCCTGACCGCGGGCCATCCCGCCCGTGCGATAAGCTGATGCGGGGGTGTTGGATGCTCTTTCCACCGTTCCGGCGTATCGCATTGATGCTGCTGGCCATGGCGCTGGCCGAATCCGCGGCGGCCCAGAAGCTGAGCCCGGCGCTGCCGCTGGTTCACACGGAAAACGGCCCCAATTCAGCCGCCGCGCAAAAAGCCCATTACCTGGTGCTGGTCTCGCTCGACGGCTTCCGCTGGGATTATGCCGCCGCCGATGATGCGAAACACCTTCTGGCGTTGGGCAAGAGAGGCGTGTGGGCGCCCGAAGGCATGCTCCCCAGCTATCCCTCGCTCACCTTTCCCAACCACTTCACCATCGTTACCGGGCTCTATCCCGAGCATCACGGGCTGGTGGCCAACAGCTTTTACGATCCGGACAAGCATGCGCGCTACGCGATCGGCGATGCGGGCGCGGTGACGGATGGAAGCTGGTATTCCGGCACCCCGCTGTGGAGCCTGGCCGAAGCCCAGGGGATGCGCACCGCCTGCCTGTTCTGGCCCGGCTCGGAAGCCGAAATCGCCGGCCATCGGCCCACCTGGTATGCGCGCTTCGACTCCAAGACCGAGGCCACCGATGCCGTCGAGCAGGCGCGCATCGACGACGCCGTCGCGCTGCTCAAAACTTCCGCCGCGCAGCGTCCACACTTCATTACCATCTATTATTCCGAGCCCGATCACGAGGGCCACCGGTACGGACCAGACGCGCCCGAAACCAAAGCCGCGGTGCTCAAGATGGACGCCATCCTTGCCAAACTCAAGGCCGCGCTGGACAAGACCAAGCTGCCCATCGACCTGGTGGTGGTGAGCGATCACGGCATGGTCAAAGTCGACGGTCCCTGGGTCACGCTGCAGGATTTCGCCGATCTCAGCGGCTTTGAAACCGCGGGCTCGCTGCTCTACGGCAACACCGAAGAGGATCGCGCCCGGGTCTATAACCAGCTTAAGAAAGCGTCTTTGGAGTTCGTCGTCTACCGGCGAAAGAACGTTCCGGGCGGGCTGAATTACAACGCCAATCCGCGCGAGGGCGATCCTGTCGTTGTGGCCACCGGCCCGTATGCGATTCGCGCGAAGAAGCCAAGCGCCGGTTCCGAAGCTGCCAAACCGGACCAGCCGCCGACTGTGGGCGCACACGGGTTCGATCCGCACATCGTGCCCGAGATGAAGGCCAGCTTCTTTGCCGAGGGCCCCGACATTCTGCCCGGCAAGACCGTAGCGCCGTTTGAAAACGTGAACCTCTATCCGTGGATGGCGCACATGCTCGGCCTCACGCCGCCCAAAACGGACGGCAGTCTCAACATCCTGGCCGGAACGCTGCGCGACAATGGCGGCGAAGCGCCCGAGCCCGAACCGGCCAACCCAAAATAACGGAGAGCAAGCGAACCAATGAGTGTAGTCCTGGGAATTGACGGCGGGGGCACCCGCACGCGGGCCTCTATTGTGAACGGCGAGCGCGTGCTGGCCTTTGCGGAAGCCGGCTCGATCAAGCGGCTGCGCGTGGGCGCCACGCTGGCCGAGGAAAACCTGCGCGCCCTGCTCGCCGAGGTCTACAAACAGGCGGGCGTGTCCGCGGTCAAAGCCGCATCGGCTGGGGTGGCCAGCGCCACCATGCCCGGCGTGCCGGAGTGGATCAAGGCCGTCTTCGCCGACTTCGGCGTGGGGCGCTCCGAAGTGGTGGGCGACGAAGTCATCGCCCTCGATGCCGCGTTCAAAGGCGGCCCCGGCATCCTGCAGATCGCCGGCACGGGGACGAACTGCATTGGGCGCGCGCCGGATGGCGGCCGCGAAGCCGCCGGCGGATGGAGCTCGCGCCTGGGCGACGAGGGGTCTGGCTACTGGATCGGGCTGCACGCCGTCCGCCGCGCGCTCAACGCCTATGACCGCGAAGAGCCGACGCGCGTACTCGACGTGGTTGGCCAGATCTGGGGTACGAATGGCATTGAAGAACTCGTCAACCTGGGCGACAGCACGCCCGGCCCGGATTTTGCCGCGCTGGCGCCGGCGATCTCAAAGTTGGCCGAGGAAGGCGATCCGGTAGCGCTGGGGGTGCTGGAGCAGGCTGCGAAGGACCTGGCCGGGTTCGTGCTGCTGGTGCGGAGCAAGCTGCGGCGGAAACACGATCTGAAGGCTGAAGTGCCGGTGGCGTGGATTGGGAGCGTTCTGGGCAAGTCGCGGCTGGTGCGGGAAGGGTTCTTCTCCGGGCTGAGGGCGGTTGCGCCGGATTTGCCCATTCTCGACAAGGAAGTGGTGGCGATTGAGGGGGCGGTGTGGCGGGCGCAGCGGCTGGCTGAAGGCGCTAAATGATTGATTTGGCATCGTTTTCGCCAGTGTGATTTGAATCACACACCCTAAGTCATTGAAACTAAAGAACAATCGAATGGAGCGGAAACTACTCGCCGGGGTAGGGTGGGGCATTCTCTGCTCCATTCTCGCGGTGGGAGGGGGAGGGGGGTGGGGGGGTATTTCGGGTCCCTTCTTCACCCGCTGGCGTCGCAGCAGGAGGGGGGAGAGGGGTGGGGGTATTTCTTTTTGCCGCCTCACCGCTGGATGCTCTTCGGCGAACGTTCCTGACAGACCCGCTCTTCTATCCTGCCAGATTCTGGAAATTGGTCCGTGATGGTCATCACGGGTGAATGTTCAGTTCGGGCCGTCGATGATGGAAGCGCGGATTGCGGTGTAAGCTGATAAGCCATGAACTGGCGGCGCGGATTTCTGTTTGCGGGGATTCATCTGGCGATTGCGGTGCCGTTGATTCTCTGGGAAGAATCGGCAAATTGGGAATGGATTCGCCAGCGCGAGAACGACCGGCCAATGCCTGTTTCAACTGTCACGGTTGACGATGGACAGACCGTCTCCTTCAGCCCATGCGGCTTATGGGAGCGTTTGTCCGTTCCTCGGGAGATTCTAAATTCAGCCGAGGGGCCAGCCGTGGTGCTTTCGGGCTGGCGAATGTGCGCTCCATACATCTGGACGCCGGCGGGTCTCGCCGGAGCCAGTTCATTTCACCATTCGCGAGCCATCGAAAAGGCAGCATCTGCTAGTCTCTGCGGATTGATTGTCGTGATCTGGGTTCTTGTCGGAGGGTTTCCTCTGAAACGTCGCTCGAAATGGTACGACGAGCCAGGATCATTCATCACCATGTGCACCGTTGCATCGGGGGCGCTTCTGATCGCTGGTGGGATGCCTTGGCTCGCCGTGCAGTGGTGGACCAAGGCGCCGCATCCGTGGAATGCGCCGGGTGGATTGATGTTCGCCGCATTTCCGTCGTTTTTCGCCGGCTGCGCGTGGTTTTGGTGGTTTGGCCTGCTGGTCTGGAAGCTGCTGCGCGCCGGGTGGGTTCTGTGGATGCGCAGGCCCGCTTCGCGAGTGGCATGAGCGCAACGGATGGCCGTTGATCTCGCTCTGCTACTTTGCGGGGCGGCTCTCGGCCAGAACCATTCTTACGACCTTGTCGACGCGATCGAGCATCTGGTCGGCGTTGCGCACCAGTTCGCGCGCGTCCTCAGAGAGCTCATGGGTGCTGAGCAGGTGCACCGTAAACACCAGCGCGGCGAGGGGGTTATTGATCTCGTGGGCGAGGCGGTTGATGAGCAGGTGTTTGGATTCCCATTCGCGGACCTTCGCCTCGGCAGCCTGCAGCCGCCTCTGCTCGGTGAGGTCCGTCATGTAAACAGACCATTGAAAGGGATCGGTGCTGAGCCGCACTGCGCCAATCAGGATTGGGAGGGTGGCGCCGTCGGGGAGGTTGAATTCCTTCTCGAAGGGCACGCAGGCTCCGTATTCGCGGAGCTGTTCAATGGCGTTCAGATCGAGCGGGCGGTACTTTTCCGGCGTCATGCGTCGCCAGTCGATTTCGCCGGCCATCAACTGTTCGCGGGTGCGCTGGATCATGCGCAGCAGCGCGTCGTTGGCATCGATGATGCGGCTCTCGTCGGCGATGGCGACGCCGAGATGAGGCGATCTGTAGAGGGTGGACAACGAGGTCTGCAGGGAATGCGGGGTCTGGGCCTGGTAGGCCCGGATGGACAGTTCGATGGCGGCTTCGAGGCTTTCCCCGACGGTAAACGCGTCAGGAACCAGCCTGCTGAGCTCCAGATTGAGAAGTTCGCTCTGGATGGCGCCGCTCAACACCTGCTGCAGAACGCGAGCCTCAAACAGGATCTGAGGAATGGAATAGCCCTGATCGAATCGTGTTCTGCCGTGGCGTCGTGCGGCTTCCGCGCCCTGTTCACTGAGGATGTTGGTGGGGGACTCTGAGTGCCTGGCCTCCATGCGCGAGGCCAGTTCCTGCAGCAGATCGGGAATGTGGTCGATTCGTTCTGCTTTCGATGAGGGCAGGGAGGCGATTTCAGGATTTTTGAGCGTTTCTTCTAACCACTTGTCGCAGATCAGGGCGCTGCTCTGCCTCACCAGCTCGGCAACGGTGACCGGAGATTTTGGTGTGATGGAACGCTTTGTGCCGGCCCGCGCGGCGGCAATGGCGTCAAGCAGCCGCGGCACCTCCAGAGGCTTGGCGAAGTAGTCGTCCACCTGGGCGCGGATGGCCTGGATGGCCGATTCGAGATCCGGGTAGCCGGTGAGGATGAAAGTGCAGGCCTTGGGCTGGACGCGGCGCATGGCGCTCACGACCGTCAATCCGTCCCCGGGCTCGCCGATGTTCAGATCGGCCAGCAGGACATCGAACGGCTGCCTGCCGATGAGCTCAAGAGCCGCGCGAACGGTGGCCACGGCGGTCACTTCAAATCCGCTGTGAATCAGAACGTCTTTCAGGGATTGCAGGACTGCGCGATCATCATCTACGCACAGGACCTTCACTGCGGGCATACTGGTAGGATGCGCGGCGCGAAGGATTCGCGGTTCCAGGGTTGCTGTGCCGGTGGCTAAAGAGGCTGCGGAAGAAGTCAAAAGGGGAGGCGATTGTTGGGCGCAAAGCGGGCGGGGGCTAAAGAGGCTGCGGAAAAAGTCGTATATCGAGTCGCAGAGAGCGGAAACCGTCCCTCGGCGGCTAAACAGGCCGCGGAAAAAGTCGTACATGGGGTCGCAAAGGTCGGAAAACCGTCCCTCGGCGGCTAAAGCCGGGCTCAATTTAGGGCAGTTATCGGCACGACTAAAGTCGTGCCCCCTTCAAAACAGGGTGGTGAGGCGAGTTTTTCCGCAGCCTGTAAAGCCGGGTTCAGTTTAGGGCAGTCATCGGCACGACTAAAGTCGTGCCCCTTCAAAACAGGGCGGTTTGCCACAGGGTGGTTTGCCGAGTTTTTTCCGCAGCCTGTAAAGCCCGCAGGGGCTAAAGCCCACATTCTTTTTGGCCAATACGGCGCGACTAAAGTCGCGCCCCTACGCGGTCTGGCCTCCGCTAAACGTTTTACCGCTGCCTGTAAAGCCCACGTCTTTGTTAGCAGGCGTTTGCGGCACCCTTCGATGTCGCTCAGGGCAGGGCTAGTGCGATGTCTCGCAAATTCCTTGCATCCTTTAGCGGCCCAAATGCAGGTCCTTCGACTCCGTTTGGCCCAAAAACCGGCCAAACTCCGCTCAGGATGACAGCTTTTTTTCTCAGGAAGTCAGCGTTTTTTTGCTCAGGATGACAGCGATTTTTGCTCGGGACGACAGCGATTTTTGCTCAGGATGACAGCGTTTTTTGTTGAGTTGTTTATGAGACACCACATTGGCTGCGGGGCGCCGTGGGGGCGAGCAGCGCAGGCGGGGGGCGTAACTACAGCTTGTGTCTGGCGTCTAAACTAACGTAGCTATGTCTCTACGGATCTATATGACGAAGCCGACACTTCTCTCGCTATCTGCACTCGCCGTGACTGCGGTCCTGCTTTGTCCCGGCACCCGCGCCCAGCAGCCCTCCGAAGTCCCTGCCGCCACGCTCAAGATGACCGTGCGCGAGGTCGTGCTCCCGGTCACCGTGCGCGACAAGAAAGGCGAGCTGGTCACCACTCTCCAGAAGAGCGACTTCACCCTGGACGAGGATGGCCGCCCGCAGACCATCAAGAGTTTCACCCACGACACCAGCCAGCCCTACCGCGTCGGCCTGCTCGTGGACACCAGCCGCAGCCTCAGCGGCGCCATGGAAGCCGAGCGCAAGGCCGCCGCGACGTTTGTCGACGACCTGTTGCCCGCCCCGCCCGCGGAGAGCAAGGACCAGGCCTTCCTCATCCACTTCGATCGCGAAGTTGAGCTGCTGCAGGACTTCACCAACTCCCGCGACAAGCTGCACCACGAACTGGAGGACATGGGACCTACGGCGCAGCAGCACGACGACCGGCAGGGTCCCGAGACCACCGACAATCCGAACACCACCAGCCCGCGCCGTCGGGGCGGCACCCAGCTCTACGACGCCATCTACCTGGCCGCCGACGAGCTGATGAAGCAAAAAGACGGGCGCAAGGCCCTGGTGATTTTTTCCGACGGCGCGGATCGCGGCAGCAAGGAGACGCTGAACGACGCCATCGACGCGGCCGATCGCGCCAACCTGACCATCTACACCATCTTCTTCAAGGGCGAGAGAGAGCAGCAGGACTTCGGCTCCCACGGCGGAGGACGCCGTGGCGGTGGCGGAGGCTGGCCCGGTGGCGGCGGCGGTGGCGGATGGCCCGGCTCGGGCGGGGGACGGCGTCAGCCGGAACCCACCAGCGCCACCGGCATCGACGGCAAGAAGATCATGCAGGAAATTGCCTCCCGCAGCGGCGGCCATGCCTTCGAAGCCAAGAAGCCGCAGGACCTCGACGCCATCTACAAACTGATCGACCAGGAAATGCGGAGCCAGTACCTGCTCACGTACACTCCCGACAAGGTGGACACCGACGGCGGCTTCCACAAGATCGCCCTCACCACCAATAACAAAGACTGGAGCGTAGCGACGAGAGAAGGGTATTACGCGCCGGAAGGGAAACAGTAGGGCAGTTCATAGTTCGTAGTTCACAGTTTGTCGGTCATGTTCACAGTTGGCCATCTTAAGCTCCTGGCTGGCGCTGTGACCGAACAGAGCGGAAATGTGACGAGGGCCGGAGTCAGACCTCCGGCCCTCGCTCTGTTGGCTTTCAGCTCACGACTCACAACTACGAACTGTGAACTACGAACTGCCTTCACGCCGCTCGCGGCATCGCCACCGTCTTGCTCTGCACTAGCTCCTCAAACAGTGCGCGGTAGAGGATCATGGCGCTGCGCAGTTCTTCCGTTGTGGATTCATTTTGGGCGGCATGCACGGTGATCGAGTTGGCGCGGCGATAGGGGTCCACCAGCCGCGGATACTGAACCGAGACATCGCTGGCTCGCTGCTCGAATACTCCTCCCGGAAACCCGCGCGCCTGCAGCACGCTGTTGATCAGCTCGTCGGCTTCGGTGACCGCCCCGCGCGGATGATCCACAAAGCGGCCCTGAATCGAATCCCACTCTGCCATGAACCGGCTGCGCTCGGTCGTGGTCAGCGGACGCACCTGAATATGTTCGGCGCGGCGCAGCCGTGCTACCAGCGCTGCTTCCGCCTTGCGTCTCGATCCATATTGGACCACCGCGGCATCGTACTCCGGCCCGAACCTCCGCCGCAGCTCCTCGGTTCTATGCAAATTCCGCCGGCGCTTGACTCCCCACGCAATCGCCACCATGACCAACAGAACCACCACGCATGCGCCAATAATGGTTTGGGGGCTATAAACATTTAGATTCATATCCCTTCTCCTGTCCCGAACCGTGCACGAAGATACCGGTTCCTCGCGCCCCAACCGCGCGGGCCCCGATACCAACCTGTGAAGTGGGATGGGGCGCCTTATTCAGCAGTTGCTTCCGGTTTGGCGTATGCAGAGCGAGGATTGTACCTGCTGAGGGGAATGTGCGGCCGATAGGAATTGCCCATGAAATTGGCGTGAAAAACAGCGAGGGCGCAACCTTTCGGCTGCGCCCTCGCTGGTTTCACCGGCTGCGATCAGCAGGTGCCGTTGTGCAGGTCTGGCCCGGTCTGCTTCTCCTGGAGCGCCGCCTGCGCAGCCGCCAACCTTGCCGTCAACAACCGGAAGGGCGAGCAGGATACGTAATTCAGCCCGATCTTGTGGCAGAACTTGACCGACTCAGGATCGCCGCCATGTTCGCCGCAGATGCCCACCTTCAGGGTAGGCCGGGTGTTGCGTCCCTTCGCGGTGGCCGTCTTCACCAGTGCTCCGACGCCCGCCTGATCAAGGGTTGCGAAGGGATCCTGCTTGAAGATGCCGGCCTTCAGATACGCCGGAAGGAAGTGGTTGATGTCGTCGCGCGAGATGCCGTAGGTGGTCTGCGTCAGGTCGTTGGTGCCGAACGAGAAGAACTCGGCATCCTCGGCGATCTGGTCCGCGGTGAGGGCTGCGCGCGGCAGCTCGATCATGGTGCCCACCAGGTAGTCCACCGCGGCGCCCTTCTCCTTGAAGACCTGCGCGGCAATGCGGCGGATGATGGCCGATTGATGGCGCATTTCTTCGATGGAGCCGATCAGCGGAACCATGATTTCGAGGTGCGGTTCGCCGCCGTGATTCTTGACGTTGACCGCGGCCTCGAAGATGGCCCGCGCCTGCATCTCGGTGATCTCAGGAAACGCGATGCCGAGACGGCAGCCGCGCAGCCCGAGCATCGGGTTCACTTCATGCAGCTCCTGCACGCGAGCCAAAAGAATGCGAAGTTCCTTCAGCTTGGGCGAGCGGGGCTTGGTGTCTTCAAGATGCTGGATTTCCACCAGCAGCTCTTCGCGCTGCGGCAGAAATTCATGCAGCGGCGGATCGAGCAGGCGGATGGTGACCGGCAGCGATTCCATGGCCTTGAACAGGCCGATGAAGTCCTGGCGCTGGAGGGGCAGCAGCTTCTTGAGAGCCTCGCGGCGGTCCTTCTCTTCACTCGCCAGGATCATGGCGCGCACGTGCTCGATGCGGCCTTCCGCAAAGAACATGTGCTCGGTGCGGCAGAGGCCGATGCCTTCGGCGCCGAACAGGCGAGCCTGCTTTGCGTCGCGCGGAACGTCGGCGTTGGCGCGGATGCGCAGCTTGCGAACCGGATCGGCCCACGCCATAAAGCGGACCAGGTCGGCGTCGTCGGGGCGAGCCGGGATGGTCTTCAGTTTGCCTTCGATCACGCGGCCGGTGGTGCCGTCGAGCGAGAGCCAGTCGCCCTGGCGGAAGGTCTTGCCCTTGACGCGCAGTTCCTTGCGATTTTCGTCCACGGTGCATTCGCCGGCGCCGGCCACGCAGCACTTGCCCATGCCGCGCGTGACCACCGCCGCGTGCGACGTCATGCCGCCGCGCGAGGTGAGAATGCCCGACGCCACTTCCATGCCGCCGATGTCCTCCGGCGTGGTTTCGCCGCGGACCAGGATGATGGACTGATAGTCGCCCTTTTGATGATGCTTGACCGCGTCTTCGGCCGTGAACACGATCTGGCCAACAGCCGCTCCCGGCGACGCCGGAAGGCCGGTAGCGAGGACTTCGATTTTGGCGCCCTTCTCATCGAGCCGCGGAACCAGAAAGTCGTAAAGCTGATTGGGCTCGACGCGGAAGATGGCCTCTTCCTGCGTGATCAGGCCTTCGCGCACCATGTCGATGGCCACGCGAACCGCGGCCAGGCCGGTGCGCTTGCCATTGCGGGTCTGCAGCATG
The DNA here is from genome assembly GCA_035552555.1 of Occallatibacter sp. Classification (GTDB taxonomy): domain Bacteria; phylum Acidobacteriota; class Terriglobia; order Terriglobales; family Acidobacteriaceae; genus Telmatobacter. Next base: position 43,161 of record DASZLF010000059.1, on the reverse strand, counting down.
TAGAGCTTGCCATCCTGGATGGTGAACTCGAAATCCTGCATGTCGCGATAGTGCTTTTCCATCTTCCACGTAATGGTGCGGAGCTGGTCGTAGACCTTGGGCATGGCCTTCTCAAGCTCGCTGATCGGCATGGGCGTGCGCACGCCGCTGACTACGTCTTCGCCCTGCGCGTTCATCAGGTATTCGCCGAAGAACTGCCGCTCGCCGGTCGCCGGGTTGCGCGTGAAGCCCACGCCGGTGCCGGAGTTTTCGCCGAGGTTGCCGAAGACCATGCACTGCACGTTGACCGCGGTGCCCAGCATGTCGTCGATGTGGTTGATGCGGCGGTAGGTCTTGGCGCGCTCGTTTTGCCAGCTACGGAACACGGCGTCTCGCGCCTGCACCAGTTGATCCAGCGGATTCTGCGGGAAGTCCTTGCCCGTCTCCTTCTTCACCAGCTTCTTGTACTCGGCGATGATGTCCTGCAACGCCGCGGGCTGCAGCTCGTAGTCGTAGGTGACCTTCTCGCGCTCCTTGATGCCGTCAAAGATGTGCTCGAACTTCTTCTTGGGGATGTCCAGCACCACGTCGCCGAACATCTGGATCAGGCGGCGATAGGAGTCATAGGCGAACCGCGGATTGTTGCTGCGTTTTGCCAGCGCTTCCACGGCATGATCGTTGAGGCCCAGGTTGAGGATGGTGTCCATCATGCCGGGCATGGAAAACTTGGCGCCGGAGCGCACCGAAACCAGCAGCGGATTCTCGCCCGTGCCCAGCTTCTGCCCCTGCAGCCGCTCGAGCCGCTCGAGGGCCGAGTGCATTTCCGTATCCATCGCGGGACTCACCGCGCCGCGCATGTATTCGCGGCAGGCCTCAGTTTGAATCGTGAACCCTGGAGGAACGGGGAGGCCGGCATTGGTCATCTCCGCCAGGCCGGCGCCCTTGCCGCCCAGCGTGTCCTTCATCCTGCCATTGCCGTCGGCAGCGCCGCCGCCGAAAAAGTAGACATACTTGGTTGGTGTTGCGGTTGAAGTCGAGCTCGCCGCGGCGAACTGCTGATCCACCACGCCCTGCGTCATGGGATGAAGCCTCCGTTTTTTAGATGCCGTGAAAACGGGCGGCAGCGAGGGGTGAAGGGACGTAGGCTCAGGCGGCAGCGGGGTGAACAGGTTTCCGGCTAAGCTCGTGCGGGTCATCCGTCGTGCAGGCACGCTTCGCGGGTGCTGCAGAAGACGGAAATAGGAATAGTCCTCTGGGCGCACGGTGGAATGTGAGAGCCATCACAGACAACAGTCTTGCAAGGGGCGTTTTTTTGTATTCATTAGTGGGAATTTCCGCAATTTGAGACAAACACCCCGCCTGAATTCGGATGGTGGGACGATTCAGCGGGAGATGACGTCCGCTTCGCAAAAAGCGGGCTCCAGATGGCAAGAGTCACACCGCAATATGAGATAGGGCCGGGCGGAATCTAAGGCTGGAATGGGCAGTCTGTTTAGTGCTTCGTCCATCCGTGCATTCCCGCTTCAAAGCTGCGCCGGTCGAGACGGGGCAATGCGCGAGCCACTTTGTCGGGGAACAGCGGATAGTGCTTGGCCTGAATGAGGGCTTCGGGGACGCACCAGACGTCTTCTTCTGAGGTCATCCAGTGCCGGCCGTCCAGGCGCGCCAGGTTGACAGGGATGGAGTAGGAACGCAGCGTGCGCTCGCCGCGCAGGTTGTAGTAGTGCTCGAAATAGCTGAGCGCCAGCTCGCGCAGCGTGCGATAAATGGGCGCGCGAAAGCGCAGGCCGGCGAAGTTGGATTTGGCAATGCTTCCCCACAGCCCATGCTCGCGGTAGATGGCGACGACGTGATCATCGTCCTGCACGGCCTCCAGGTCCATCAGCAGCGGCGGATGGCCGTTGACGCGCAGGGCGGCGGCGGCCAGCAGCGCTCCCTCGAGGCAGTGTCCCTTGCGCTCTCGCAGCACGCGATGCGGAGACATTGCCGTGTTGGCGTACTGATAAGGAAGCGCGTCAACGAACTTCTGGATTTGCGCCGGTGTTTTCAGCGCGCGAAGCGATCGCAGATCCTCCGGGGGCAAGCCGAAGGTCTCCCGGCCGTTTCGGTGAGTTCCGTTTTTCGACAGTTCTCCACGCGGTATAAGCAATGCCGCCACTTTCTTGAAAAGTTTTGGGAATTATACAGAAGCAGGTTTCAACGCCGCTTTTTGTGTGCCGGCTTCTGCGAGCCTCGCATCATTCCGCGGCGAACGGCAACCGCGGATTCTTCGCTTCGCTCAGAATGACAAGGCTGTTGTGAGCGCTGCGCTGGTGCGCATTTGAGTGAAGTGCTTACGGTCAGGGTGGACTGTTGTGGCTTCCCACCCATTGTGCAAAAGACGCACAAAACGTGGGGCACGGCATTTTGTTAGCACTTGATTCGAAAATGCTCGTGCGCTTTTGAGTGAAGTGCTTACGGTCGGGGTGGACTGTTGTGGCTTCCCACCCTTTGTGCAAAAAGACGCACAAAAGGTGGGGCACGGCATTTTGTTAGCACTTGATTCGAAAATACTCTAACAATCTAAGCAGATCGCGGCGCATTACGCGGCGGGGCACTCCAGGCAGGCTTCCGTCAGCGGCGCCCGGACTTCCTCGCGCGTCACCAGGATATGGTCCAGGCCCACCAGCTTGAGAATCTCTTCCACGTGCGCAGTCACGTTGCACACATGGAACGTGTGTCCCGCATTGCGCGCGCATCCGTAGATGGAAATCAGCGAGGCGATGCCGGCCGCATCGATGCGGCGCACATGCGAGAGATCGAGCACCACGCTTTGCCCGCGCACCACCGGCGCCATCATCGCCAACAGCCTATCTTCGTTGCCGCGCACCAGTTCAGTGAACTCGGCAGGCGCGGTCACGAGAATTTCATTTGCCTGGCTCATGATCGTATTCATAAAACCCTCCCTCACAGCCTTTCCGTCTGCCATGTCCGGCTGTGCTGACCGTTGAAGTTGCATGCCCCGGGCCAAAAAGCCCGCCAGAGAATATGCTGAAAGCAGAGGGGATATTCGCGTTCGCTCATTCCCCGTCTGCGATCCCGGTGTCCGATTGCGCATTCGGTGTTCGCATTCGGACATGTTATGGATTACTACGCGAGAGGAGGATCGCCGGTTCCATGAATCCGAATCAAGCAGTTCCGCCGGGTTCGTCTGCGCCTCTCATAGATACAGACGAAATTCGCGCGCTTGCGGTTAACAGCGGCTTTACTGAAGCCGGTGTCGTGGCGACTCCACACGCCCACGACACACGCAACGCTGAACGTTTCACTACATGGATAGATGCCGGGCGCGCGGGCTCGATGCAATATCTGAAGCGCGCCAACGAAGAAGGGGAGCTGGTGCGCGCGCGGGTTGCTACTCCGTTTCCGTGGGCGCGCTCCGCCGTCGTGTGCCTGTCGAGTTACCACAGCGCGCAGCCGCGCTCCACCGATCCCGCGCCCGAGGATGCAGCGTGGATCGCGCGCTATGCATGGACGAGCCGCATGGACGAACGCGGCCGACGCGTGGCCAGCGATTATCACAAGGTTCTGCTGAAACGGCTGCGCGCGCTCGAAGCAAAACTGCATGAGCGCTACGGTGCATTCGAGTCGCGTGCGTATGTCGATACCGGACCGGTGGTCGAGCGGTCATTGGCTGTCGCCGCGGGACTGGGGTGGCCGGCAAAAAACACGTGCCTCATTCATCCGAAGTTCGGCTCGTATGCATTTCTGAGTGTGCTCATCACTTCGCTTGAATTGGCGCCATCGCAGACTCCGCTCACCATCCCGGACCGTTGCGGCTCGTGCACGCGATGCATTCAGGCGTGCCCCACGGATGCGCTTTTCACGCCCTACCAGATGGACGCCACGCGCTGCATCGCTTATCTGACCATCGAGCATCGCGGGCCCATTCCGCCGGAGTTGATGGAAGGCATGGGACGGCAGGTCTTCGGCTGCGACATCTGCCAGGACGTGTGCCCATGGAATTCGCCGCGGCGAACGCCCATCGGCGCAGATCCGGATCTGGCCCCGCGCGAGGAGCTGGTCAACCTCACGCTGGAGGTCCTTGCCGCCATGGACGAGCAGCAATTCGAGCAGGCATTCAATGGTTCGCCTGTCCGCCGCGCCGGATTCGCCGGCTTCCAGCGCAATCTCGCCATCGCCATGGGCAATGCCATCGCAAAGGGCAGCGGCCAACGCCGTTTTGCGGAGCGTTTGCGCACCTGGGCCGAGGCAGCCGACCAGGGGCTGCGCGCCGCCGCAAACTGGGCGCTCGAAAAACTGCAAGGGCAGGGAAGTACCGCAGAAAACCGCTGAATCAATCAGGCGTACTGCGCAGGAGCGGCTGGGGAAGCCGCCCGGAAACTTCCTTACGACGCGCGGAGAACGTTGGCCGCGCTCAGGCCCTTGGGACCCTGCTGGCATTCGAACTCCACATTCTCGCCCTCGTTCAGGGTCTTATAGCCCTTCTCCTGGATCGCCGAGAAGTGGACGAAAACGTCCTCTCCGGTCGAGCGCTGGATGAAGCCATAACCCTTGGCCCCGTTAAACCACTTCACAATTCCCTGTTCCTTCATGCACGTTCTCCTCTATGGCTCAGCAGCCCGTGGCAAAGCCGATATTTCGAGAAACCCATCCCTCAGGGGCTAAAGCCCGAAAGATTCTGCGTCACTTGCGGCACGACTAAAGTCGTGCCCTTTCAAAACCCGACTTCCACCACAAGCTGTTAGGCACAGCTCTAATGCCGGCCTGCTCGTAACAAATGCAATGACTCGCTGAGCGGAGGCTTGCAAGGGGGAAGATCCGGCCCCGCCGCTGGCTAGCGGCGCGCCGTGCTCCTTTTATGGCAGGATTTTGCGGCGGATGCAAGCGGAAAATTGCGCCTCCCGGGCCCGCCCGACTGCGCAAATTGCACCCGTGAAACCTGTCCAGGCTTTATCCTGAAACTAAATCCCTCTTGCCGGCGCGTTCCTTCCACGCCGCGACACAATGCAAAAAGGGCGTCTTCCAGGGGAGCCGCAGGTGGCAATCGTCTCAAATTCCGGTACAGTGGCCGATCCGCAAGCCGAAAGCGCGGCCGCACCCATCGTCTTGTCCGGCCCGGTTCCCGCGGAGCTGTCCAAGTGGTATCGCCTGCGCCACGACGGCGCCGCGCTGATCAATTATCTGCTTGACAGCGAAGTGCACACGTTCGCTTTCAGCGTTGCCGCTAATGCGATCCTGTCGTTCATTCCGCTGGTCCTGCTTCTCTACACGCTCGCCTTCAGCGTCTTCCACTCTGAAGCCATGGCCGGCGTGGTCAGCGACATGATCCACTACTTCTTCCCATCGAACCAGGCTTTTATCGTGAGGAACATGGTCTTGGCGGCGCCACATCATGGCGTACAGATCATCTCGCTGATCATGATTCTCATCTCCTGCACGGGCATCTTTCTCCCGCTTGAAGTCGCCCTGAACCAGGCGTGGGGCGTGAGCAAGAGCCGCAATTATCTGCTCAACCAGGCGGTCGCATTCGGCCTCGCCATCTGGATGGTAGTGCTGGGCATGATCAGCATCGTGCTCAGCGCGGGGCAGCGCCAGATCCTCGCCTTCCTGTTCTTTCACCACACTGACAACTTTCTCTTCAACGGCATCAGCAACGTGTGGCTGGCCCTGTGTTCGGGCGCGGCGAGCATCGTGTTCTTCTTCTCGATTTACTGGGTGCTGCCCAACTGCAAGGTGCCGGCAAAGTCGGTGATGCGCGCCTCCATCGTGACCGGCGTCGTCTGGCTGATCTCGAAGCTGATTTTCGTGGCGGTGCTGCCGCACCTTGATCTGAGAGAGCTCTACGGACCGTTTTACATTTCTGTCGGACTGCTGTTCTGGGGATATGTGTCGGGGCTGATCCTCTTTGCCGGCGCCCAGTACAGCGTGGCGCGCATGGGTCCGCGGGAGAAGTAGTGGTTGATGTCGTCCTCTACCGGATTATCGTGAACGAGTAACGCCTTTTGGGGCCGAATCGGAATACAGCGAAATGATCGTCGAGGGAAGCGACGCGCTCGATGCCCAGACGCAGCATGACCGCGAAACTGGTGCGGTCGACGATTGAGAAGTCCTGATCGCGCCAGGATTGGCCGATTTGCCATGCAGCCTCCAGTTCGGCGTGGCCCACAAGCTCGACCGAAGCCGCGCCATTGCGCAGACTTCTCCAGAATCCTTCCGCGGCTTTGCGGCCGATCCGATGATGAATCAGCCTCCATGTCTCGGTGAGAACATGATCTGTCGTAACCAAGGCTTCATCGCCTGAGAGGGTTCGGATGGCCCGCGCGTTATTGAGGTCGGATGAATCGGCGGCAGCGTACCAGATTGAGGTGTCGACGAATAAGCTCACGCCGATTTGCGCAGCCTTTTTCGCGAGGCTTCAATAGCCTCCGCGATCATTGCGTCTTTGTGCCGTGCAATATTGGAGCCGCCGCTGCTTCCAAGGTTGAAAATCGAGGAGACATGCGCCTTGGGTTGGGACAGGGTCAAATCGCGCTCCAACAGGAGCCGCACGTACTCCGCCATCGACACGCCCATTTCACCAGCGCGGCGGCGAGCACGTCTTTGCAACTCGCGGTCGAGAGTGATTTGGGTGCGTACCATCATGATGGCAACATCATACCACCAGCGGAAATGCGGTCGCCGTGCTGCGCGCCCGCGACGTCCGTCACTTGAAATTGAGGGAATGCACCGGCACAGACACCGATCCGATTGCGCCCGTCGCCAGATCGCGGACCACCACTCGCAGCTTCTCCGCCCGCGGCTCGATGCGGATGTTTTTCCGGTAGAACCAGCCCACCCTGGTTGCGGCGTCGTACATCTTTGGCGTGAGCGACACCAGGATGCGGTCTTTGTGTCCATTCACGACCCGCCCATCCCGGCCAATCTGCACAAACGCCACGTCGAGACTCGCCTTGGAGCGGCCGTCGGTGTGCTCAAAATAAATGTCGTGGGAATCGAGCTTGAGAACAATGTCTTCGGGACCCGGTTCGAGCGGGTTGACCTTGACGTTCACCGTGATGCCCACGCCCGCCGATTCCACCACGCTCGTTGCCGCCTGGTTCAATGGCGCATCCGTGTCGTCGCTTACCGCCTGATCGGCCGCATAATAACCCTTGCGGCAAAGCACTGTCATTCCCTCGCGCGACGGCAGCACCTTCACCTCAACATGGTGATACTTGCCGTTCCACGCTGCGTTTCCAGGGTAGTAGCCAATCTGGTAGGAGCCGCCGCTCTGGGCGACAATCTCGTGCAGATGCCGATCGAGCGCATTGCTGTCGAATATGGCCTGTCCGCCGGTTTCGGCGGCAATCATGTCGGCGGCGCTCCACTCCTCAACCGAGGAGCCCTTGACGGTTAATCCTTTGGCGTCGATGGGGTACACCGAGATATTGGCGGTTCCCAGCCAGCGTGCAAAGTCGCGCAACTGCACGTAGTAGTTCTCAGGGGACGGATGTTGCGGGATGGGAGTCTGATTGTCGAGCGTCGGCTGGACGACGTTCGCGTCGCGCCCACACTTCAGCTCGTTTAGATCGACGCCGCTGGTACTCCCTGGGAGTGCCGACGAGATCCACACCAGGTTTTTCCGCCCCGGCACGCCGCGGAGATGCTCGACGATCTGCTGAAATCCGCCTCGGAGCAGCGCGGCACGCTCTTGTACATTGCCCCCATATCCGGCGCCTCCGGTCCTCACACTTGGATACCGCGACCAGTCGCGCAGCGCGCCACCAGCCAATCGGCGGACGTCGGCGGCGTTGGCGGCCCTGCCCATCCCGCCGGCGCCAAGGGCTTTTGCGGCGGCAATCAGAGCCGCCGGATCATCCGTGAAGTCGTGGATCACGATCACGCCCTGGCTCCTCAGCGAGTAGAGCGCGACCTGCTCGCCTGGCTGCAGGCCGGCCAGGAAATCCAGGACCGCGAGGCGCGCGCTCCTGATGGGAGCAATCACGTCGAGCGGCACGCCCGCGGGGGCATCCAGCAGGGTTTCGTCCATCAGGATGACCGTCACCCCGGGCGATTCCTCGCTGGGTGCGGGGCGATTGGAGATGGCCAGGCGCGATCGCGCACGCGGCGGAGCCGTGCCGGGGCCGGCGGAGAAGTGAACGATCTTCTGCTCCACCCCGTTGTCGAAGACATGAAAATCGCCCTGCGACAATCGGCTCATCGGGCGATGCTGCTTATCGAGAACCGTGACGTTAAGCTGCACCAGACGCGTGGTGCTGCGGATGACCGAAGGCCCTTCGTCCTGTGCGCGTGCAGCGCCCGCCGCAGGCAGCAGCGCCAACAGGAGAAAACCAGCGCCTTTTGAAAGGTAGCCCGATATGGTCGTCATGCCGGGAGCCTCGTCCGAATCAGTGTAAAGGAAAACCCCCTACTGCACCTTGAACGCCTTCACCGCAATCGCATTCGGCCCTCGGCCCGCCGGCAGCATGGTGAACAACGAATGGCTCTCCGTCCGCACCACGGCTACATCGCCCGACCGCGTATCCACCACAAACAGCAGGTGTCCAGCGGCCGAAAACGCCATCGCCGATGGCCCATCGCCCACGTGAATAAACCCCGCGCGCTTGCCATCGTCAATTGCGTACATGGTCACTTCCTGCGCCCGCGACGCGCTCACATAGAGCAGGGAATTGTCGCTCGACACCAGCCCGCACACCGGGTTGTCGCCCATCAGGTACGCGCCGCCCACGTCATCGGTGGTGGTCACCACCTCGCTGATGGAGTCGGACTGGGCGTTGGACACGAACAGCTCGCCGCCGTCCGGCTTGAGCGCCAGATGCACGGGCGTGCGGCCCACGTCCATCAGCGTTTCCATCCGATCCGGCCCCCCGGGATTCAACTTCGAATCCGCCAGCGCAATCGCCATCACCTGGTGCCCGCCGGAGCAGGCCACAAACGCTTTCGACGAATCCGGGAGGATGGCCGCATCGCTGGCCCCCGGGCAGCCCTCGAAAATCGCCCGCACCCGCCGCGCCTCCGCATCGACGATGCTCACGGAATTGCCTCCGCGGTTCGGCACCACCACGGTCCTGCCGTCCGGCGCCACCTGCGCCTGCGCCGGCTGCTCTCCCGTCCCAATCTGCGCCACTTCCCTCCGCGCCTTCAGGTCGATCACCGACACCGTGTTCGACCCCGAATTGGCCACGTAGGCCAAATCATGCGGCGCGTCCAGATCGATGGAGATGGGCAGCCGGTGCAGCGGTATGGTTGCCGCCACGCTGTTGTTCTCCGCGTTCAGCACACTGAGCGAGCCTTGCCCAGTTGCGGCCCCTGAGTTCACAACGTACACCTCGTTGCGCGAAGCGCTCGCCGCCACCGCAACCGGATTCTGCCCCACCGCCACTTCGCGATCCAGGCGCACGTTCACTACATCCAGCACCGAAACGGTGCCGCTTTCGCCGTTGGTCACGTAAGCATATTCGCGATAGTTGGGCGGATATTGCGGAAAATCATGGGGCCGGCATCCGGTGACGGTGAGCGCGACCACAGATAATGTGGCCATCCCACCCTTGCGCCAGAAAAAAGGCGCAAAGATGGGGCACGGAGCTTTTGTGGTCCCACCCTTGCGCAAAGAACCGCGGAAGGAAGGGGCGCGGAGCAATGCGGCCATCCCACCCTTGCGCCAGAAAAAAGGCGCAAAGATGGGGCACGGAGGTTTTGTGGCACCACCCTGGATGGGGCACGGAGCTTTTGTGGCACCACCCTTGGGCAAAAAACCGCGGAAGGATGGGGCACCCCGATGTTTAGAGCCTAGATAAACCGCGAAAAGGCGGCCAATCCGGCCGCCTTCTCGTCTGGCTCTGCTGAACCTACTTGCTTCTTCCGTCATGAACCCCAGCCGTTGCCGATTCCACGTGAATGCCGCGGGGAAGTTTGCGGTGCACCACCGGCGCAATCTGCTCGATCTCGTCCATCATGAGCGCAAACTGCTCGGGATAGATCGACTGCGGACCATCGCTCAGCGCGACCTCGGGGTGATCGTGCACTTCCACCAGGATCCCGTCGGCGCCCACCGCCACCGCCGCCCGGGCCATGGGCAACACCTTGTCCCGCTTGCCCGTGCCGTGGCTCGGATCCACCAGGATGGGCAGATGGCTCAGCGTCTGCACCGCGGGCACAATGCTCAGATCGAGCGTGTTCCGCGTGTGATCGGCAAAGGTGCGCACCCCGCGCTCGCACAGGATCACGTCGTAGTTGCCCTCGCTCATGATGTATTCGGCGGCCATGAGAAACTCATCGAGGGTTGCGCTCATGCCGCGCTTCAGCAGCACCGGCTTCCTCAGGCGGCCGGCATGCTTCAGCAGGCTGAAATTCTGCATGTTGCGCGCGCCGATCTGGATCACGTCGGCCCATTCGGCCACTAGCTCAAGAGTTTCGTTGTCGATGGCTTCGGTAATGATGCGCAGGCCGAACTTGTCGCGGATCTCGGCCATGATCTTCAGCGCCTCGACTCCGAGGCCCTGGAATGCATAGGGAGAAGTGCGCGGCTTATATGCGCCGCCGCGGAAAAACTGCGCGCCGGTCGCCGACACCCGTTCGGCAATCGAAAATGCCTGTTCCCGGCTCTCAATGGAACAAGGCCCGGCGACAATGGCCAGGCTGCGCCCGCCAATGGTGGCGTCGGTTCCTTCAAATCGGATGACGGTGTCTTCTTCCTTCACGTCGCGGCTGGCCAGCTTGTAGGGTTTGCTGACCCGGATCACTTCGGCGACGCCGGAAAGTTCTTCGATATTGCCGCGTTCGACTTCGCCCTTGTTGCCGGTGATGCCGATGGCGGTGCGCTGGGCTCCGGGAAGAGGATGGGCACGGAGTCCCAAGTGTTCAATCGCGTCGCAGACCGCCTGGATCTGTTCCGGCGTAGCCTGCGCCTTCATGACTACTAACATGTGTGGCCCTCAAGCCTTGAGTGTACCGGTTGAGGGACGTGAGAGCAACGGATTCCGGGCGGCTTATCCTGCGTGGGACGAGGCGTCCGCGGTCCGTGGTGGGTTTGATTCCGGTTCAAACCTGACAACGCAGATCTGGGAAAAGGCCTGGGACCGGAAATCCATCGTGCTATTCGCTGTCATTCTCGGGTTCGTCGGTGCCCGCCCTCGCAGCTATAATCGCCGGCGCGAAGACCATCCCGACAAATGCCAGTGCGATCAACAGATCGTGCATGGGATTCTCCTGCTTGTGGCAGGCCATGATTCCCTGTCCACCCCTGCATCATCGCCCTGGCGTGAAAATAGATAAATCCCACGAACACGGGTAGTAATGGGATTTGGGTGGGATGCGAATCTACACGAAAGTCGTAGAACAGGTTGCGGAAAAAGTCGATATGGAAGGCGATTATCAGGCGCAAAGCCCGCAGGGGCTAAACAGGCTGCGGAAAAACTCCGAATGGAAGGCGAAAGGGCAAAATTTGGGGGATACAAAACCATCAAACAAACCCCGCGAATCGTTCCTAGGGCATTCTGGCGCGATCCATTTTTCGCGCTTTTTGAGAAATCGAGTTTTTCCGCAGCCTCTAAAGCCCAGCTCAATTTGCGGCAGTTACGGCACGACTAAAGTCGTGCCCCTACGCGTGTTTGCTGATTCACAGAGTTTTTCCGCAGCCTGTAAAGCCCAGCTCATTTTGGGGCACTCATCGGCGCGACTGAAGTCGCGCCCTTACGCGCCTTGCCCGTCCCGAGCTTTTTCCGCGGCCTGGGAACAGGTTGCGGAAGAAGTCGTTCAACGAGTCGCAAAGGGGGAGAAAACCATCCCTCGGCGGCTAAAGCCGGGCTCAATTCATGGGAGTTATCGGCACGACTAAAGTCGTGCCCCTTCAAAACATGGCGTGAGGAAATAGGGTGGTGAGGAAACATGGTGGTGAGGAAACATGGCGGTGAGGAAACAGGGCGGTGAGGAAACAGGGCGATGAGAAAACATGGCGTGAGGAAACAGGGCGGTCAGGCGAGTATTTCCGCAACCTATGTAGCCCCTGAGGGCCCACTGCCGCCCAGCCGCTGGTGATTCTAACGGGGATTGCCCCGCCCGGCACGGCGCTTTACCGCGCGCCACTTCAGGCCCAGCCATCCCAGGTAGCCCAGTTGGATCACCCAGGTAACCACATAAGCCGCCACCCTGAACTGGTGGTCAACCATCGCTGCTGTATCCATTCTTTCCCCCCAATGATCCGGAATCTAACCCTGCCCCATCCACTTAACCGCGCTTCAGCCCACGGGATGCTCTAAACCGGGCTCTCGAGCGCTTCCATGGCATCTGCGTCGTCGTTTCTCTGCTTTCTCCGCTCCACCATGAAGCGCAGCCCCAGAATCAGCACCCCCCATGCCAGCCACGCCGCCATGTTCCACAGCAGCGGGATGACCATCGACCTGGCCATGCCGGAGCCCTCGGAGCCGCCAAACACCGGGGCCGGATGCTGCGTCCGCCACCAGCGATTCGCCATGTAAACGATGGGCACGTCGAGAGCGCCGAAGATGCCCAGCACGGCGGCCAGCGTCTGCACCTGCGCCCCTGCGGCAAACCGGCGCAACAGCAGATAGCTCACGTAGATGAGCCACAGAACCAGCGTTGTCGTCAGGCGCGCGTCCCAAGTCCACCAGATACCCCAGGCGCGCCGTCCCCAAAGGGGGCCGGTCGTGAGACCAACCGTACAGAACACGACTCCCACTTCGGCTCCGGCCAGCGCCCACGCGTCGGCGATTTGCGCCCACTCCGGATGGCTATGCCGAAAAGACAGGAAACCGATGGAGCCGAGGAAGCTGATTGAGAAGAAAGTGAAGGCCGCGGCGAACGAGGGCACGTGGTAGTAGATGATGCGAAAGATGTCGCCCTGCATGGCGTCTGTAGGAGCAACGTAGATGGCCTCGTAGAAGCCCCAGACCATGAGCGCGGCCACCACTCCGGCATAAACGGCAATGGCAATTTGTTTCATCGGTTTCGGTCCCGCCCGGCGTGGAGAAGGCCTGTTGCAGCCTCGCCCGGGATGTCTTTAGTGTACGGCCCGATCCATCCCATCGGCTCCATCGCAGGGTGGATGGAGTGACGCGCGTCACCCGGCCCACGCCCCCAAACCCTCAACTCCGCGGAAACAGGGGCGGCCCATCTCCCCGCTTCTACATCGAACTACCAATGGCAGACCGGGATATCGTCGTGATTGGCGGCTCCGCCGGAAGCATCGGAGCCATTGAAGAAATTGTCCAGTCGTTACCGCCGGATTTAGACGCCGCGATCTTTGTCGTCATCCACCTTTCTCCTCGCGGGCGAAGCTATCTGCCGCAGATTCTCGACCGCAGGTGCAGTCTGCCGGTCACCGCCGCCCAGGATGGCGATCGCATTGAGCCGGGGCACGTGTACGTTGCGCCTCCCGACCGGCATCTGCTCATTGCACAAGACCATATTCATCTCACACGCGGACCCAAAGAGGGCCTGCACCGGCCGAGCATCAATGTGACTTTTCGCTCCGCCGGCATGACCTACGGCTCACGAGTCATCGGCATTCTGCTCTCCGGTCTGCTGGATGACGGGGCCGCCGGCCTCTGGGAGATCGCGCAGGACGGCGGGATCACCATCGTGCAGGACCCGGACGAAGCTCCGTTTCCATCGATGCCGTTAAATGCCATTCAGGACGCGGGAATCGACTACTGTCTGATGGCGGCGGAGATAGGTGGAGTGGTGGGAGATCTGGTGAAGGGAAGCGAACCGCAGAGGGGCCGCGCCCCCGCAATCGAAACCGCAGCCGAACAATTCAGCGGGTTTACCTGCCCGGAGTGCCGTGGGCCGATGTATACGCGGGAGTCCGCCGGCCCCCTCGAGTTCCGCTGCCGCGTGGGTCATACCATGTCCCTGCAGACGCTGCTGGAAGAGGCCACCTCGACCCAGGAACGCAAGCTCTACGAGGCCCTGGTGGCTCTCGAAGAAGGCGCCGACATGGCGGACACCTCCGCCAGAAAACTCACCGGCATCGAGGGCGATCGCTTCCGCGAAGAAGCCACGCAGTTGCGGCGCCAGGCGGTCACCCTGCGCGAGATCATCGAGACCCGCGTCACCCCGAGCCTGAAGTGACAGAGGCGCCGGTAATCGACAATGACGGGGTCAAAGCTTACGCGGCCTTATCTCGCGGCCTGACCTTGTTCCAGGACTTATTCTTCGTCGCGACCCACAAATCGTGTCCGCTTTGCAGCCCAATCCAGAACTGCGCCGAGTTGCCGAAATAACGGCTCAACCGGAGTGCAGTATCCGCCGTGATGCCGCGCTTTCCCCGCACCAGGTCATTCACCCGCGGAGCCGAAATATGCAGATCCTTGGCCAGCCGATACGGCGTCAAGCCGAGCGGTTCCATGAATTCGGTGCGGAGAATTTCGCCGGGATGGATGGAAAAGGCAAACGGGATACTGTCCATAACTGCTCCTAGTGGTAATCCACGATCTCGACATCGAAAGCGTCACCACCCCGCCAAACGAAGCACAGCCGGAACTGATCATTGATCCGGATACTGTGCTGGCCCTTTCGGTCTGCGGTCAAAACTTCGAGGTGATTTCCGCCTGGAACCGCCAAATCCGTCAGCTGGGTAGCCCAATGCACGATCGCGAGCTTTTTGAGAGCCGGCTTCCGAATTGTTGCGGGAATATGGCGGGTCTTGCCGGTCTCCCAGAGCAATTGCGTGTCGCGGTCTTTAAAGCTTTTGATCACTTGCCATCATAACGATTTCCATTATTATCGGCAATCGTTATCCCAAATGGCGGGTGGGGCAGGTCCCCAAAGGCGAGGGACCCGGGGCGCCCCGGCACCCCGGATATCATGGTTAACGCAATGGGGACGCTGGGCCACGCGCCATTGTCAACTTGCCTTCTCGAAGCACTCCCAAGCAAATCCACCGCGGTCGTCATCGATGGAAATCATATCCTCAACAATCTTGGTCACGATACCCACATCTCCAGGATGGATGCGGAGACGGTCAAAACTTGAATAGGTCCAACCGATGGTTCGCGCATCTGGATCGAAAACTACTTTGTCGCCTATTTTGAATGGGTTTACTCGATCACTCATCGTTGCACCTATTGTGGCGTGCCCCAGGTTCCCTATGTGCTGATCGGACTATAGAAATGGGGCGCCCCAGGCCCCTCGCACTTGGTGACCTGGGAAGTAAGCCCATGGACTCGCTTCGCAGAATCCTCACTGGGGTGGGATGGAAAAGTCTGACGGGAACGGCTTCCTATGAGCGCCTGCACAGAAAGTAAAACGCCCCGGGTAGTCACTCCGGAGCGTCTTGCAAAAATTACGCCAATAGGTGGCGCCGCCTGACACATCTCAACGGTACTGCGGATGGTACCCGATGTCAATGCAAACCTCGACTTCAGTCGGGCTTCGATTCCAAAATGGCCGGTCGCAGGCAGTGGAGGGCAGGAGAGTTGAACTCCCAAGGCTGACTAAGGCCCTGCGACCGCGTGTCAGGCGGCGCCCAGTACCCACTGGAGATACCCTCCAGACGCCGTTTGCCTGACCGCGCAGCATATCAAAGGACCAAACGGAAACATTGTGACGGATGAACTTCGCGGACTATTCCGCGTGGAAGATCGTATCGAACAGCAGCCAGCTCACCGTGGTGAAAATGATGTCGTATCCCAGCAGCAGCTTGATCCACAACGCTGGATCGCTCTCCCCCGTAAAGATATCGCCCGTGGCCTGCACCATGGCCAGCAGCGCCGGAATGAAGATGGGAAACAGAATGAGCGACAGCAGCAGCTCGCGGTTGCGGCTGGTCATGGCCAGCGCCGCAAAGAAGATGCCGTTGCCCACCAGCGCCCACGTTCCCAGCGGCAACACCAGCACCAGCAGCCACGCCTGCCCCGCCACATGCAGGTTGTAAAAGACGAAGAAGAACGGCGCCAGCGCCACCTGCACGATGGTGACAAAAAGGAAATTGACGATCACCTTGGCCAGGTACAACTCCGACCCCGGCGAGGGGACCATCCGCTGCGCGTCCATCACGTTGTGCCGGATCTCCCGCGCCCACGCCTGGTTGAGCGCGCTCACGCTGGCGAACATGGTGGCTACGCACAGCACGCCGCCCGCAATCTGCTGCGAAAACGCGCCTCGCGGATCGAAAGCAATCGAAAACAGCACCACCACCAGGCCGGAAAAAAATAGCATCGAGATGATCGCGTCCAGCGACCGCCATTCGATGCGCAGGTCCTTCGCGAGGTGTGTCCAGAGAGCGCTCATCGGCCGAGTCCCTCCTCCCGGGTCCCCAAATGCGAGGGCCCCGGAGCACCCAGGGCTTTGGTCAGGTCCGCCGTAGTCACCGGCTCTCCCAGCGCCTCTGCGGCCTTCAGGTAATCCTCCGGCGAAAGAATCAACTGGGTTCCTCGCGTTCCCGCCGACACGCTGATGCGGTCAAACAGAATCGCCGTCTCGTCCACATAGATCGGGTAAGGCTTCTTCGCCCCAAACACCGTCACGCCTCCGCGGATATATCCGGTCAGCGGCTGCACGTCTTTGAGCGGCGCCATCTCCGCCTTGCGCATGCCCGCCGCCCGCGCCAGCTTTTTGAAATCCAGCTCCGCGTCTCCTGGAATCACGGCGAACACGTACTCGCTCTTGCCATCGGTGGTCAGCAGCGTCTTGAACACCTGCTCCGCCGGCATGCCGATCTTCTTGGCCACCGCGATCGCCGACAGATCGTCCGGGTCCACCTCGTACTCGCGCAACTCGAAGGCGATCCCCAGGCTCTCAAGAAACCGCGCGCCGTTGGTCTTCATAGAGTGGGGTTCCCCGGCTCGAACGACGCCACCCGCCCCGCCTTCAGCGCCAAAACATAGTCGGCAATCGGCGCTGCCAGCTCGCGTTGGTGCGTGGTAATCACGATGGTGCGGCTGCCGTGGCGAAAGCCCGCCAGCAGCTCCACCATCTGCCGCGCGCTCTCCACGTCCATGTTGGAAAAAGGTTCGTCCAGCAGCAGCAGCTCCGGCCTGGGCAACAGCACCCGCGCTAGCGAAGTCCTCTGCCGCATGCCCTGCGAATACTGTCCCAGCGGGCGCTCGAGCTTCGGGTCCAGCCCCACCTGGCGCAGCGCCTCCGCCGGGTCAAGGCACTTCCTTCCGGGATACAAGCTGCCAAAGTAGCGCAGGTTTTCCTGCCCGTTGAGCTCGTCGTAAAGCATGGGCGCGTGGCTCATGTAGCCAATGCGCTCCCGCGCCTCCTGCGGTTCCTGATCGCCGAACAGCTTCACCGTACCAAAGCTGGGCCGCAGCAGTCCGGCCAGAATGCGCAGCAGCGTGGATTTGCCCGCGCCGTTCTCGCCGATCAGAACATAGCACTTGCCCGCTTCCAGCTCCGCCGAAACCTGGCGCAGCGCCGCAAAGCTTCCGAATAATTTTGAAACGTTGTCGAGCCGGGCGCAGAGGCCCGCACTTGCTGGGCCGCTCATGCCGTCAACGGGCTGCTGCCGGGTTGGGTGCGGGCTCGGCCGCGGCGCGCGGATTTCCCGGCGCGGTGGCCGGTTGGGCCGGCGTCGCTCCCGGCTGCTGCGGCGCGTACTTGCTGGCGCACTTGGCCTGCAGCACCGTGGCATGGAATACGCCATCGCGGCCATAGGTGCCCTCGGCCAGCGCCTGCGAGTCGTCCTTGAACGTGTCCGGCGGCGGCTCGGAGCCCTTGTAGGTCACCTTCAGCAGACGCCCGCTCGGGGCCTTCGGCGAGTGGCTTTCAAACTCGTTCAGCACAAACGTGACATGCGTTCCACTCTGCTCAATCGAGCCCGGCTGCACAAACCCTTCCACGCGCAGATTGTTCTTGAAGGCCTTGTCGCCCATCCCGCCCAGTTCCGCGATGGTGACGTAGTAGCTCTTGCTAGAGCCATAGCCGGAGTACGCCAGCCACCCGATGGTTCCCAGGATGATGGCTACCGCGATTCCGATCCGCACGCTGCTGGTGGAGGATTTCATAATCAATGTCTTCTATTTCTTACGATACGGGCGGCGGCTGGCGGGGTCAACACTTGGCCGGTGATCCACATCACACCTGTTGGCCCCCGCCCCCGGGCGCAACAACGCGCGAAAAGAGCCTTCGGGCGGAGGTTGGATCAGGGTTTAGGGGACAGGCGTGGAAGGGAAAAGGGAAGGGAATGTGGAGCTTCGCCCGGGGACCGGGCGAGTTTATTCGTCGTTCCGCCGGTGAAAAGAGGCTACCAGCGCCGGCGTCAGCAGCATGACCACGAAGGCGAGTCCAATCAGGAGATCGCGCATGTTCTTTGGTACCTCAGAGAGGAATTTGACCGTGGGATTTGAACCGCTCCTCAAATCTAGGACAACCAGCATCCGGTTGAAAATGGCTCTTTTGTGCTACTCAATTCAGTCCAAACAGCATGCGGAAGGCGCATCGCGCGCGGCAAGGCGGCAGGCGCTAGCCCCTAGTGTGTGGCTCACAAATTCCTTGCACCCTTCAGCGGCCCAAATACAGGTCCTTCGACTCCGTCCGCCGCGGCGGACTCCGCTCAGGATGACAGCGCTTTTTGTTGAGTTGTTTACGGGACACCCCTACCGCACCGCCGCAAGCGTCTGCGCCGCGTGATCGAGGCACTGGGTCAGAACCCCCAGTTGCTGCTCGGCGCGGCCGGGGTCCCTGGCCTCGATCGCCTCATTCACTCCTGGAATCACCACCGCCGCATATCCGGTGTACTCGCCCGGCGCGTAAATCGCGTGTTTGTACCAGGGGCGGTTGGGCAGGCCCGCCGGCGTCACCAGGTCCGCCTCCGCCTGGCGCAGCGCCGCGTTCAGCCCGGCCAGGTCGCCCGCGGGATGCTCCTCGATGCCGCGTGCGTGCTCCGCAGCGGTGGCAAAGCGCCCCGCCGCCGCCAGCGCCGGCCCAAAGTCCACCGGCCCCAGCCTGGCGTCCCCCGCCTTCTTCTTCGCCGTTTCGAGATACGACGCGATATCGTGCGCATAGGTCACGTAGTCATAGGGCAGCACGTCGGTATCCGCCATGCGGATGGCCTCCAGCCCCAGCACCCGCGCCATCTCCTGCAAATAGACAAAATGCGGATCGGCATTCATGGTGTACCACGCATAATTGTCAAAGACCGAGTGATACACGCCATACGGCCCGCCCGAGCCGATATCCGTCGAGGGCACGCCCACATGCTGCAGAAACGGCGTGAAGTCGGAACCCGAACCCAGGTCGCCCACCCGCACATCGCCATCGCTCGGCGCGTTCGATGGCCGATGTTCGTTGGTCTCGTTGCGCCCCGCCTTCCACACGTCGTACACGCTCTGGCCGCTGGTCGGGCTGGGCGCCGCCTGCGCCACCTGGCGAATAAACTTCTTCAGCGACGGAACCCCCGCCGCGGAGAAATTTGGCCCCGAAACCGCCACGTCCACATTGAAGTAGGCCACCGCCTTCTCCAGCTCCTGCGCATGCTGCTCCACCCACTCGGTGGAGCCGATCAGCCCTTCTTCCTCCGCGTCCCAACTGCAAAACACGATGGTCCGCCGGGGCCGCCAGCCGTCTTTCATCAGCGCGCCGACTCCGTGCACCGCCTCCAGCATCGCCGCGGTTCCGCTGTTCGGATCCACCGCGCCATAAACCCAGGCATCGCGATGATTGCCCACCACCACCCAGTTGTCGGGGTCCTCGCTGCCCTTCACTTTGCCGATCACGTCCCAGATCGTGCGCCGCTGGTAATCCTGCCGCGACACCAGGTGAACCTTCACCCCGCCCGGCCCTCCAGTCTGTCCAATGTGATAGCGGAACGGCAGCGATCCCTGCCATCCCTGCGGCAAGCTCGGCCCCTTCAGCGCCTGCAAAATCGGCGACGCATCCTGATAGCTGATGGGAATGGAAATAATGTGCGGCTGATTGCCCTCCGGATTCACCCGCTGCGAGTCCGGCAAGTCGGGAGTCGAAGCCACTCCCGGCGTTTCCGGATCGCCCGGATACTTGAACAGGTACTGCACCGATCCGCGCTGCACGCCGCTCGCCGGGCGCCACGGCCCCTCGGGATAGGCATCGCCCTTGAAGTAGCCATCGTCCTGCGGATCGCTGTAGATCAGCACTCCCGCCGCTCCCCGCTGCTCCGCGATGTACACCTTGACCCCGCGGAAGTTGGCCCCGTAGCGCACGATCACGATTTTGCCGTGCAGGTCGACGTGGTCCGCCGCCAGCTTGTCAAAATCCTCCAGCCGCCCGTAGTTGGCATACACCGCTTCGCCGGTCACATCGCCCGATCCCGACGAGCCGTTGAACGGCATCACCACCCGCGGATCGTTGTCGAATGGATCGCCCGCAACCTCTTCGCGATGCGGCCCGGTCATCAGTAGTTTGCCGTCCGCGCTGTACGCCTCCACCTTTACCACTTTGGGCTGATTCATCAGCACGCGATAGGGCACAATCTCCGTCTCCAGCCCCGCCGCGCGAAACTTCTGCGCCACAAATTCGGCGGTCTTGTGGTCCTCGGGAGTGCCTGCCAGGTGAGGCTCTGCCGTCAGCGTCTTCAGGTCCGCGCCGGCCGCCTTGGCATCCGGAACGGCGAGAAACCTCGCCTCCACCCCGGCCTGCTTGCTGAAATCGGCATAACCAAAGACGCTGGTCTGGCCAGCCGACTGCGCCGCAACCGGGAAGGGAACAAGGGAGAGACACAGTGCTGCCGCGACGACGTTTCGCAGACGAGTCATTGGGGTCCTCTGGGTGTGAGAAGGGGAATTGTCCATCGGAAACAGTGTAACGGGGCGGATCAGGGCGTGGCGGTGGGAATGGCGGCACGAGAGCTCAGACATCATTGGGCTGACGAGCGTTTTGCGGCGACTATCCAGGAAGCTGCGATGGACTACCTCGGTTGCGTCTTTGCGGATCGAGAGGCTCGTCCCGCAAGGGGTTTCGGAAGCACCACCCTAACTGGGCGGCGCACTCCGCTGTCCAACGCGAATCGGGATATATTTCCCGTGCAGGCCGATGAATTACCTCGTCGCCACGAACTCTCGCCGGATGTCTCCTTTAAGAGTGCGCCGCCTGCTGCCCGCCGCGCTCGTTCCTTTCCTGGTCGCGATCCCCAGTCTCGCCTTCGCCCAGTCGGCCGGCCAGAAAGCTCAACCGGTAACGGTAGATGTGGTGGTCACGGATTCCGCGAATCGTCCGGTCACGAACCTCGGTCAGCAGGACTTCCAGGTTTTCGAGGGCGGGAAGAAACAGACCATTGACAGGTTTCTCGCTCCCGAAGAGCAGGCACAGCCTGAGGTGCGGCCGATGTCTCCCTTGCCGTCGAACACCTTTAGTAATGCGAATGCGTTTCCGCCGCGCTTTATCGAGATTGTTTTGCTCGATCAGATGAACACGTCGCTGGAGAATCAGGAACTGGCTCTCCGCGCACTTCGCGACTCTCTCCTGCACAAGCCTCCCAGCGCAGCCTTCGCCATCTTCACGCTGCGAAGCGACGATCCCGCCTGTTCGCCGGTCAGTTACGCTCAGACGCAGTTCGGCATCGGTTCTTCCTCCGCTGCGGCCATTTCCGATTGGAGCTGCCTCAATCGCGGTCAGTTGCTCATGATTCAGGGAATCACCGAGGACAAGGAGCGCCTGCTGGCGGCGCTCGATGATAATCTTGTTCGGCCTCGCCCCACATGGATGCGGTCATACCCCGGATCGGGACGAGGCGGGCCACCGTTGTACGGATTGTCTGCCGAGACTGGCGACGATGGCTTTGCGCCTCCTGAGGTTTACGACACCAGCACCTCCGCTTTAGCCGACCTTGGCGAGATTCTGCGCGACCTGTCGGGCAGAAAAGCGCTGATCTGGATATCCGACAGCTTCGATGCCGAACCCGTCGCTCAGACCTTCGCAGGATTCTTTCTTGACCGGTTCAAAAATTGGGAAAAGACCAACCCTCTGTCCAGCACCCAGTTGCTCCACATCGCCGCGGACAGGCTCGCGCTGGACCGGGTCGCCCTGTATCCAGCCAACCTCTTCGCGCCAGACAAGCACGTGGAGGTCAAGTTCGCTTGTCCCATATGGGTGCAGGACGCACTGGATGCAATGACAGCCCTGCAAAACGCCGGGCCTACCCAGATCACGAAGCAATCCATGGACTCGGGGTGCAGCCGGGATTACATGAAACTCGGCGATCTGGCCTCCTACTCAGGAGGAAAAGCTCTCAGCGGCGCGAGTGCGGTTCAGAACGCGATTACCCAGGCCATTTCCGACAATTCCACTCATTACGTCCTGGTCTACTTTCCAAAAAAGACGAAATACGACAGCAAGATGCGGAAAATCCGGGTCGAGCTCGCTGGAAAAGATAATCAAGGCGACAAACTCGCATACCGCCGAACGTATTTTGCCGACAATCCATCCTCGATCTATCCGGCTCACCCCGACGAGCAGCATGTGTATGTCCTCGATCCGTCTGCGCCGCTCCCCTTCCGTGGCCGCGTGGTTAGGATTTCCTACCCCAAAGCCGGCAAGCAGCCCGACACAGCGTCGCCGCTCCAGGCGTCGCTGCGATACGGCGCTCCGGAATCGAACCGAATCGCCTTCGCTATTCACGTCGCTCCTACAGGACGGTTCCACACAGCCAATGCGGCCAAGATGCAGGCGCTACAGGACAATCCGTCCTTCACCGCCGAACGCGTGCAAAAAGCGGTGGACGCCGTTTCAAAAGAAAGGCAGTGGCAGCGCAAAGGCACCGCCACCCTTGACGCTCTACCGCCCACCGATCCAATCTCCCTCGAGCCTTATTCCATCGAGCTTTCGGTCGCACCCGGTCAGCTCACCCCCATGCCATCGCACGACGGCGACTACGCCGTCGATTTCGAAATCGCGGTCGTCGCCTACGACGCCTCGGGAAAACGAGTGACCGACCTGACAACGGCCGTCCGAACAAGAGTCCCAGCGGCCGGCCTCTCGCAAGTCGAGGATTCAGAGTTTGGCGACCTGCAGGAGATTCAGGTTCCAGACAGGGTCACGGTGCTGCGCTTCGCGGTTCGCGACATCGCAACCGGCCGCGTCGGGTCGCTCGAAGTGCCCGTCTGGAGGATCGCATCGCCGTACCGTCGCCACCGGCTCCCCGAGCCTTCTTTGACAGAAGAGGATCGACTGGCGGGGAATCAGGTCCACCCATAACGTGCAACAGGCAAACGCAAGCGTTGGCTGCTTTCTCGAGGAGCGAGATGAGCCAAAGGAGGATGCCCGGCTGGTCTATCTTCTCGCAGACTGGAACGCTGCCTGGGCTCTTGCTCCTCTGACTGCGGAAAGGAATGGCCTCGCGGCACGCGGCGGCGCGACTCGACCCAGCAGCAACGCCCGCGTAGTCACCCTTGGCCCGTAGATCGCGCGCCGGGAGCCGTTGTCCTGGCGGACCAATGCGCCGTCGAAAGTCATCCCCAGAAAAGCGCCCTTGGCGCGCGAGTAGGTGAGGATCAAGGTGTTGAACTCCACATCCGTGTTTTCAGAAGAATGCCGACCCATGGGGCCCACAGCTACGGATGCGTCCCTTCCAATTTCGAATTTGCTCGACAGCAGCTTCTGCATGCCTTCGGCGCCCTTGATCACCATCACAAGGTCTACGGCTTCCGCACCGATCTGCGTTCCCCAGTTGCCGCCGCCCATTTGGATGAAGGCCGGCGCACTCCAACCCCTTCCGGTTCGGCAAGTGGCTACACCCTTTCCTTCTTCGGCTCCGAAGACGAATCCCCCTTTGATCAAGTGGGGTACGACGGCTACGCACCTCGCCCGCTTCATGATCCGGTCGGGAATGCGCTTGTCGGGCGAGTTCATGATCTCGTGCATCACTCTGGCTGCGCGATCGAGCCGATTGACGGCATCCTGGCGCTCTGACGCCGCCCAGCAACGCGATTCGCAACACAGTATCGCAAGTAGGAACATCCATCTTTTCATCGGGACGACCTCATTCCGCTGCCAGTGCGCCGCGTTGCTCATTTCGTGGCCCGGTGAGTTGGATGCGGGTACGCGAACCCGGGGTGGGTGGGCCGGCACCGCCGCGCCAATTTGGCTAAGCCGCCGGCACCGGCTGTGTGCAATGGGCGCACCGCCGCGCCTCCAGCGGAATCTCGCTCAGGCACTCCGGGCATTTCCTGGTCGTGGGCGATGGCGCGGGAGCCTGGTCCTTCGCCTTGACCCGCTGCAGGAACCAGTGCAGCGGCATCACCACCCCGAAGTACACCACGCAGGCCACGATCAGGAACGAAATCACGTTGTTGAAAAAATTCCCGTATTTCAATTCCCCAGTGCGCACGTGGAGCACAAGATAGCTGAAGTTTGGCTTGCCCACGGTGCCCGCAATCAGTGGCGTGAGAACGTCGGCCACCAGAGAATTGACTATCGAAGTGAACGCCGCGCCGATAATCACCGCCACGGCCAGGTCCACCACGTTCCCGCGCAGAACGAATTCGCGAAAGCCTTTCAGCACCGTCCGCCTCCTTCGATTGCATGCAGCGTATCAGCCGATGATTCCCGCCATCAAGCGCCTACGGGTAAAAGAACAGGAACACCGCCATGCCCAGGATCATAACCTCGGAATAGAGCAGGATCAGCACCCCCGCGTAGTACAGGCTCCACGTGCGGCTGGCGCAGCGAAAGGTTTCTGCCATGCTCCACGAGGCCATCAGGGCCGGCACCACCTGCCACGGCGACGGGTGCAGCGCCTCAATATCGGGAAATCCCCCCAGCCGCAGGCTCACCGCGAACGCCGCGATCGCCAGAGCGATGCCGCGGACAATCGACGGCCGCCGCAAACGGAAGATGGACGTGGGGGAAAGCACTCCGCTTCCATTATCGCAAGCAGCCGATGCCGCTGGATTTCGTGAGACCGGCCAGGCGCAGGAGCCGCTGACCTTGTGGCTTGTCAGCCTTGCCGCAAAGCGGTCGCGGGAGGGAAATTCCAACCCACTACGCCCTGCTGGAATCCAATCGATCATGCAGGCCATCGACAAAGTCTCGACCATCCCCATCGCGGTCAAGGATCAGGACGAGGCGCTTACGTGGTTCACGCAGATGCTGGGCTTTGAAAAGCGCCTGGACCAGCGCGGAAACGGCTTTCGCTGGCTGACGGTGGCGCCCCCGCAGCAGGCCGAAGTGGAGTTCCTGCTCGCTTCCTGGTTCCCTGACAGCGTGGGCAAAAACGCTACCTGGGTGCTCTCTACCCGCGACTGCAAGGGCGGTTATGAAGAGCTGAAGGGCAGGGGGGTCGAGTTCCTCCAGCCTCCGCAGCCCCGGCCCTGGGGAATCGAAGCTGTCTTCGTCGACCTCTACGGAAACCGCTACGCACTGGTGCAGGAAACCGCGCAGGTGGTCACCAGCGAAGCCGAATCCCAGGCTCTGGGCCTGCCCGGCGTTGCGGCAGTCTCCCGCGCCGGCGTTGAACCTACATGACGGGCGCCCCGGCTTACCATGTTCTTCGCACACCGAACGCATCGAGTTGCGCATCGTTACTGACGATCGGCAAGTCCTCGTGGATGGCTTGCGCGGCCAGCATCCGGTCGAAGGGATCTTTGTGATCGCCCGTGAGACGCCCGGCACGCAGCGCATGCTCTACCGAAATGGGCAACAGCAGGTAGCCCGCCGAAGTGACCTTGGGAATAAAGTCATCGGCAAGCGCCTGCGCAAACGGAAGCTTCCCCAGGCGAAATTTCGTGGCGATCTCCCACGCCGACGCAGCCGAAACCAGAATCTCGTTCGCGGGAGACTGAATCACCCGGCGCACGCGTGCGGATAGCAGATCCTTGTGAAAGGCCGCCCATAAAAGGGCGTGGGTGTCGAGCAGAACTCTCATTCTCCTTCGCCGTTCCACAGGCGAAGTTCTTCCTCAGGAAGCGGATCGAAAAACTCGGGGCCAACTTTCCCTTGTCCCTCGAGGAATCCGAGGCGGCGGCCGGCCGGTTTGGGATCGATCGGCACCAGGCGCACCACGGGCTTGCGCTCGCGTCCGGTAGTGATCTGGACCTCTTCGCCGTTCAACGCGCGCTGAACCAGTTTGGAAAGATTTGTCTTTGCCTCGAAAATGGTCGCGGTGTGCATGGCTTTATCCTGCTAATTTATGTTAGCTAGGAGAATTCGACCTGTCAAAGTGAATCTGCTTTGCGGCCGCAGAGGAATTGGCTCTTTGAGCAAGGCAGTCTTTCGCTCTCCGGGAACATCTCCGTCTGTCCCCGGTCTTCGGTTTTTGAAAATGGGGCGGGGCGCCTGCCTTTCGCCGGATTTCCCAGGTTATCTATGGTTTATTGTAGGTTAGATTACTAAGTAGTAAATATGCCTTTAATGTTTGTTTTGTTATACCTACATGCTAAATGTCGCAGAATAGGTGCAAAGGTGTGGGGGGTACTACCCCCTGAGCCTGAAACGACGAACTCCCGGATTTCTCCGGGAGCAATTCTGAAGGTATCAATGGTGCGTCGCGGAGGATGTGATGGCTGTCACGCGGCTGTCACGCACTGGCTTTGCGGGGAACGCCCCGTCTGTCCCCAGGTTTTTGTCCCCAGGTTCCCGTCTGTCCCCAGGTTCCCCAGGTTCCTGTCCCCAGGTTCCGGCCTGGATGAGGGCTTCGGGGCCACGGATACATTCAGAACGCATAACCCGGCGGAGACACGATCAATCGGGGATTTGTCACATTCAGTGAACTCCCGTCTTTTGTGAACTTAAGCTCCACAATATATTTGTGCTTGGATTGTCCCTGGAACTGGCCGATATACCTGCCCAAATAGTCCTTTCCGGCTTCGAATTGGTCGCTGATTCCTCCAGCGGAACCATGAGCTACCACATTTTCACCGTCGAGAACCCGCCACTCCACTTCAACGACCGCTTGTGCTCTGCATTTATCGGTCGGTGGGACTACGCCGAATCCCATTTTGCATCTTAGCTCTACCGCCGGAAGAAGCCATTGCGCTTCAATTTCCATCAAGTACAGATTGTGCTTCGCTACAAATTCGGGCGTCGTGACGGTGCCAATGGCGAGCGATATTGGAATATCCAAGCCATCTTTAGGTTTTTGCGCCTCTGTCCTGGAATCCGCAGTGACCGCAGGAAAGGCAACAAACAAAATGCAGAGGATCAAGCTGCGGGGACTCCACCTCATACAATACCCCTACGAGTTAGCTCTGATTCGGCAGGTGGCCCTGGTCTCAAACGACGTCTTACCCCGTTGAGGGTGCCCCCGGTCCCTCGCAGTTGGGGACCGGGGAGGGGGAGTCGAACTGCCGGCAGCGCATCCATTCGGGTAGTTGCCAACCTCTCTCGCGGGCTGTACCTTCCGATTCGATCTCTGCGATTCTGCGCATATGAGAATACTCCAATCGGAGGCGGTTTGGGCACCGTGGCGCTTCCACCCCCGGTCCCCAAAGGCGAGGGACCGGGGGCACCCTCGGCGTGGTTGGGAACGATCATCGGGACCGGGGCCACCCGCCAGTAGTGGAATGGTCACCCACCGTCGGCTTCTCCTCGGTCACCGCCAATTTGGATCGCCCACGCACGAACTGTGCCCGCTTCAGGAACCTTTCCTATTGACTCTAGGAATCGGGCGAAAAACTCAAATCCTTCGGCCAGTTCCGGTTTCAGACTTGTTGCAAACCTGTACATTTTCTCTGCTTCTTCATTTCTCCCCTGCACTGCTAAAACATTAGCCAGAAAGAGGCTGGACCATTAGTCCCCCGGGTCTATCTCAATGCTCCTTCGGAAGTGATACTCGGCACGAGTCAGGTCTTTCAATCCTTCATAAACTCCGCCGAGCTCATGGTGGGCCAGCCCGTAATCGCTATCAATCTCAATTGCCCGCTCCAGAAGCTCAACAGTCTTTTGAGCGTCAACCTCTTCTTCAATCAAAGCCAGATTGTACAACGCCTCTTCGTACCTCGGATCCAACTCGATGGCCTGTTCAAACGCATCTCGCGCTTTCGTGATATCACCCAGTGCTCGATAAGTCGCGCCCAATCGATTTAGCAGGCGCGCGCTCCGTCCATTCTCAAGTGCTTTCTGGAACCACTGCTTGGCTATTTCGAATGATTCAGGTGTGTCTTTGTCTGCCCGTCGAGCCCACAGGTCTCCAATGCATTCCAGGATCAGGGTAGAGCCGGGACTACGGCGGAGAGCTTCGGAAAACGCGATTTCTGCCTCATCCCACTTCTCCAACCTTTTTGCCAAAGATCCATAGCGGAGAAGCGAGTTAGATCCGTCCTCTCTCTCAGCAAGTTCCTTCCATAATTCGAACGCCAACTGCAGGTCTTCTGCCGCCTCCGCTGCCTCGGCCCGTTCGTGTAAAGAATCCATCGTGAGTCACTCCCGCACCGTGGCGCTTCCACCCCCGGTCCCCAAAGGCGAGGGACCGGGGGCACCCTCGGCGTGGTTGGGATCGATCATCGGGACCGGGGCCACCCGCCGCATTCCGGGCAATCTGCTTTTGCTTCCTACTCCCTACTCCCTACTCCCCGCCTTATTCACGTCCACATAGTACATATCCGTCGCCACGCGAAAATCCTCCCTGCTCAACGGCGTCTGCATCCACTGCCATTTGGTGGTGGGATGAATGATCTGCCAGTGATCCGGCGTGCCCACGCGCACCGGCATGGCAAACCCATCCTCGTCGGCGTCCCACTTGTACATCACCATCCCCGGCGCTTCGCCAAACAAAAGCTCCAGCCGCGGAATGTGCGCATGCCGCAGATACTGATCGAAGATCGGCGTGAGGTTCATGCCCGTATGCAGGTTGAACCATGCCACCACGTCTTCCGTCATGATGTTCCGATATTTGAAATGCTGATAGAAGTCGTGTAGCAGCGCGAACCACTTTGCGTCGTCGTTGACCACGCTGCGCAGGGTGTTGATCATCAGCGCGCCCTTGAAGTACTGATCCTCCGTCGGATCGGCATTCACGCCGCGCTCGGCCACAATGGGCCGCAGGTTAACAATCTTCGGCTTGATGCCGCCGAGGTATTTGAGCGCATCCGCCTTGCCCCAGCGGTACTCCACATACAGGCTCTCGAGATAAGTCGTCCAGCCCTCGTGAATCCACATATCCGACGGGTCGGCCGCGGTGATGCTGTTGCCGAACCACTCGTGCCCGCTCTCGTGAATGATGATGAAGTCGAACCGCAGGCTGATGCCCACGCCTGTCCAGTCGCGGCCCAGGTAGCCGTTCCTGAACTGGTTGCCGTAGGTGACCGCGCTCTGGTGCTCCATGCCGGAGTAGGGCGCCTCGATCAGCTTGTACCCATCCTTGATGAACGGATACTCGCCGAAGTAGTGCTGATACGCCTCCAGCATTCCTTTGGCCTGGGCAAATTGCACTTTGGCCTTGTCCAGGTCCTCCGGCAGCGCGTAGAAATCCAGCGCCAGCGCGCCCAGCTTGTCGCTCCAGTGAACGTAATCGCCAATGTTCAATGAAACATCGTAGTTATTGATCGGATAACTCACATGCCAGTCCCAGCGCGTGTAGCCGTCGCCCAGGTCGGTCTTGCCCGCAAACTTTCCGTTGGAAACGTCCATCAGCCCGTTGGGAATCGCCACGCTGATGTCCATGCTCTCCACTTCATCGCGCCACTGGTCCTTGTCCGGCCACCAGATGCTCGCGCCCGTCCCTTCGCACGCGGTGTTGATCCAGGCCTTTCCCGCCTTATCTTTCTTGAACGTGAACGCCCCAAACCGTCCCGTCTCCGGCGGATGTCCCGAGAAGTAAAAGTCGATCGTCACCACTTCGCCGGCCTTCAGCGTGCGCGGAAAGTCGATGAACACCGCGCCGGTATCGCGCTCGTATTTCAGCGGCGAGCCTCGCCACAGAATCTTGTCGATGTCCAGCTTGTCGGTCAGGTCGAGCTGAATGCGCGCGCCATCCTTCAGCATCCTGAAGCGAATCGTGTTCTTGCCGGTGATGGATTTCTGCTCCGGATCGACGCGGATGTCCAGGTGGTAATAGAGCAGGTCGTTGTTCGAGCGAAACGGCCCGTAGGCGCCGCGCAGCATGTCATACCGCGTAGGGATGGGCGCGCCTGCATCGCTTGGCCGGATGCGCGGCTTGGGCTTCTCCGCGGCGGGAGCGGGGCTGGGCGGTTGCTGCTGCGCGGCGGGATTCGGCTGCTGCTGAGGGGAGGAAGGTGCAGGAGTCTGTTGCGCAGTCTGCGCCGGCAGCAGCGGTGCGGCAAGAAGAAACAGAACGCTCCACGCGAGCGGTTGCGGCAAGGGGAATCGCATGCACCCTATCCTAATCGGCGCGTCACCCAGCCACCACTTCCATCTCCCGCAGCGACTCCGCATACGGCGCCCGCAGCACTCCGCGTTCCGTGACGATCGCGGTCACGTACTTCGCCGGCGTCACGTCGAACGCGGGATTGCAGATGCCAACGCCATGCGGCGTCAACTGCTTTCCCCCGTGATGCGTCACTTCCATCCGGTTCCGCTCTTCGATCGGGATCGCATCGCCGGTCGCCGTCTCCATGTCGATGGTCGACCACGGCGCGGCGCAATAAAACGGAATCCCATGCTCCTTCGCCAAAATCGCCACGTTGTAGGTGCCGATCTTGTTGGCAAAATCGCCATTGGCCGCAATGCGGTCCGCGCCCACCACCACCGCGTTGATCTTGCCCGCGCGCATCAGGCTCGCCGCCATGTTGTCGCAGATCACCGTGGTGGGAATGCCGTCGGCCATCAACTCCCAGGCCGTGAGCCGCGCCCCCTGCAGAAACGGCCGCGTCTCGTCCGCGTAAACGTGAATGTGCTTGCCCCGCTCCACCGCCGCGCGAATCACGCCCAGCGCCGTGCCGTAGCCGCAGGTGGCCAGCGCGCCCGCGTTGCAGTGCGTCAGCACTCCACCCTCCTCCGGCAGCAACTCCGCGCCCAGCGCGCCCATATGCTTGCATGCCGCAATGTCTTGCTCATACATGGCATGCGCCTCGGCCAGGATGCGCTCCTTCACCTCCGCCATCGAAGCGCCCTTGGCCCGCAGCCCCGCAAACAGCTTCTGCATGCGGTCGATGGCCCAGAACAGGTTCACCGCAGTGGGCCGCGTCCCCGCCAGGCGCGCGCAAATCTTCTCGAACTCCGGCGCAAACTCCTCCACTGTTTTGGCCTTGGAATGCTGCGCGCCCAGCGCCACTCCATAAGCCGCGGAAACGCCGATGGCCGGCGCCCCGCGCACCACCATGGTGACGATCACGTCCGCCACCTGTTCGCAGGTGGTGGCAAGCACATAGCATTCCTCGAGGGGAAGCCGCGTCTGATCAATAAAACGGACGCCCTCGGGAGTCCACGTAAGCGTAGGAATCATGCTCTTCCATTTTAACTTGATTGCACTTCTCCGGCTGAGTTGGCCCTCGGTCGCGCCATTCTCCCCGGCTGGCCGCGCGTGCAGACGATAACTACACCTATAGCGAATCCGGTCCGTGATCCACGCCTCCGATACGCCTGCGCACTTTTCGCTGCTGTAAACGTTTGCAGTTTCCACTGGACGCGCCTGCGCCCTACTCCTTAGAGTTGTTTGCGGTAGCATACCCCGGATTCATCGAGACTTCAGCGTTGCCTGCGCGACCCCCGGCCAAAGGAGCCGACCCTTGAAACTGACTGCCGTCGATTGGCTCATCATGTGCCTCTACTTCGTGTTTGTGCTGGGCATCGGCTTTGCCCTCAAGCGCTACATGAAGACCAGCAAGGACTTCTTTCAGGCAGGGCGCGCGCTGCCCGCGTGGATCTGCGGGCTGGCCTTCATCAGTGCCAACCTGGGTGCGCAGGAAGTGATCGGCATGGGCGCGTCGGGCGCCAAGTACGGCCTGGAGACGGCGCATTTCTACGGCATCGGCGCCATTCCCGCGATGATTTTTGTGGGCATCTTCATGATGCCGTTCTATTACGGATCGAAGGCGCGCAGCGTGCCGGAGTTTCTCCGCCTGCGCTTCGACGAGAAGACGCGCGCGCTGAACGCCTGCTCGTTCGCTGTGATGACCGTGTTCTCTTCCGGCATCAGCATGTACGCAATGGCGCGGCTGATCCAGGCGCTGCACGTGTTCGACGTGCTCTTCCAGCGGTTCGGCTGGCGCACCGAAGGCATCTTCACTTTTTCCATCGTGCTGTCGGCGGTCATTGTGCTGCTCTACATTTTTCTCGGCGGACTGACCAGCGCCATCTATAACGAAGTCATCCAATTCTTCCTCATCATTGCGGGATTTCTGCCGCTGGTGCTGCTGGGCCTGAAGAATATTGGCGGATGGCACGGCCTGCTGGCCAGCGTTTCGAGAATCGATCCGCGCCTCACCCACGAATGGCACGGGGTGATGCACGCCTCCACCAATCCCATGGGCATCGACATCATCGGCATCGGCATGGGCCTGGGCTTTGTGCTTGGCGCCGGCTACTGGTGCACCGACTTCCTGGTGATTCAGACCGCCATGGCCAGCCAAAACATGGATTCGGCGCGCCGCGTCCCCCTCATCGCCGCCGTGCCCAAGATGGTTTTCCCATTTCTGGTCATCGTTCCGGGCCTGATCGCCATCGGCCTGCCCACGCCGCACTCCGTCACCACCGTCCTACATAATGCCGACGGCTCCATCACCCACAACATCACCGTGGTCTCGCCGCAGGTGGAGGAAGGCCGCGGGCTGGTTCCTGCCAAAATCAACCCCGTGACCGGCAAGGCCATGCTGCAGGCCGATGGCAAGCCGCTGCTGGACTATGACATGGCCACGCCCAACATGCTGCTCCACTATTTCCCGACCGGCATTTTGGGCCTGGGATTGACCGCGCTGCTGGCCAGCTTCATGTCCGGCATGGCGGGCAACGTGACGGCGTTCAATACTGTGTTTACGTACGACCTCTACCAGTCCTACATCCACAAGGGCGCCAGCGATCGCCACTACATGGCAGTGGGCCGATGGGCCACCGTTGGCGGCATTCTGCTCTCCATCTGCACGGCCTACGCCGCCATCAGCTTCAACAACATTATGGACACTTTGCAGTTAGTGTTCAGCTTCGTCAATGCTCCGCTGTTCGCCACGTTCCTGCTGGGCATGTTCTCAAAGCGCACCACCGGCCACGGCGCCTTCACCGGCTTGATTTGCGGCACCGGCGCCGCTGTGATTCACCATGGCCTGTCGCTGCCCATCCAGGCGCATCCCGGCATCCACGGCGGATGGATCACCGTGCTGCATCACTATCCCAGCGATATGGCGCAAAACTTCTACGGCGCCATCTGGGCGTTCAGCGTCAACTTTATTGTGACCGTGCTGGTGAGCCGGCTCTCCGCGCCCAGGCCGGAAGCCGAGCTGGTCGGCCTGGTGCACTCGCTTACGCCGAAGCCGGAAACTTCGCACCTGGTGTGGTGGAAGCGGCCGGAAGCGTTGGCCGTGGCGATCTTGCTGGGCGCTGTCGCGCTGAATATCTTCTTTGCGTAAAAGCGGGGATTAGGCATTAGGGATTAGCGGGCGAACGCTCATCGCTGATGCCTGCTCGCACCGCGGCCCTGAATAAAGCGATTTAGAAAACCGATTTTCCTTGACAGTCAAACGTTTGCCGGTCTATTTTCGCTGGCGTTGTTGTCTTCCCCCATTTCATTCCTCACGGCTTCAAACCCCATCCAGGAGGATGAAAGACACAATGATTACCCAAAGAACCCTCGCCCTCCCGCTGCTTTTCGCCGCGATCCTGGCTTTTCCGATCGCTGCCACCGCGGCCAGCCCAACCGTCACGGTCGACTACAGCAAGCCACTCCAGACCATTCAGGGCTTCGGCGCTTCCATCACGTGGATCGCGGCTGACCTGCCCAACTTCACCTCCGCCGACCAGACGGCGATCCTCGACGCGCTCTACAACACCAACGTCGCCTCGGCCGGCCTCAGTTGGATTCGCGTGGGCACCATGCTGTGCCAGTTCAACCCGTCCTCCGGCACTTACAACTTCAACGACCCCCTCATCCAGGGCGAAGTCAACTGGGTCAAGCGCGTCAACTCCACTTACGGCGGCCATAACGTCTTCGCGTCGACGTGGACGCCACCCGCCTGGATGAAGTCCAACAACAGTTGCAGCAACGGAGGCTCGCTCAACACTGCGAATTACGGCGACTTTGCGAACACCATGGTCGCCTGGCTGCAGAACTGGAAATCCGCAGTGGGCAGCGAGGTCAATGTCGAGAGTCTGCAGAACGAGCCCAATGAAAACGTCAGCTACGATAGCTGCGTCTACACTCCTGCCCAGATCAACGCCGTCAGCACGGGCTATCTTGTCCCGGCACTGCGCAACGCCGGCCTTACCAGCCTCTACACCGTGCCTGAGCCCAGCGTCTACGGCGGCAGCTCTTACTTCGCCAGCAACTGGGCCACGCCGATCTTGTCTGACAACGTGATGGCTTCCGACGTCAGCTTCATGTCCACCCAC
Source organism: Occallatibacter sp. (assembly GCA_035552555.1). Classification (GTDB taxonomy): domain Bacteria; phylum Acidobacteriota; class Terriglobia; order Terriglobales; family Acidobacteriaceae; genus Telmatobacter. Next base: position 8,808 of record DASZLF010000059.1, on the reverse strand, counting down.
GGCTACGGCCAGTTGCAGAACCTCGCGCAGCCCTGCACTGTCTGCCAGCAATACGGCAAGCAGATCTGGCAAACCGAGGTGATGAAAGACAACACCGGCTACACCGCGACCATCAGCGAGGCGCAGACCTGGAGCACCTCCATCTACCAGGCGCTCAACAAGGGCGGCTTCTCCGCCTGGTTCTACTGGTGGGCCATGAACTACAGCAACGACAACCAGGGCCTGGTCAACTACAGCAACACCGCCTGGACCTACCAGATACCCAAGCGCGTGTATGTCATTGGAAACTTCAGCCGTTTCATGCGCCCCGGATCGACGCTGCTCACGTCCACGTCATCCAGCTCCGCGCTTGAATCCACCGCGGCGCTGCCCACCGCCGGTAAAATTGCGATGGTGCTCTCCAACACCGGCGCCAGTTCCATGACCGTCAGTGTCACACTGCAGAACGCCTCTTCGCTGCCCACCAGCGTCACGCCATACGTCACCTCGTCCACGCAGAACCAGGCGCCGCAAACGGCTATTCCGGTGGGCATCAACGGAACGTTCACCGTCACCATCGCCGCCCACTCTGTAGTCACGCTGATCGGCTGACAGCCACGATCCAAGACGGAACTTCCTTGTCGAACAACCTGGGGCGCCCCATCCTTCGCACAGCCTCTCCGTGTGAAGGGTGGGAGCTCACAACGTCCGAATCAAGTCCATGTTTCCTTTCGTCGTCATGGCGAAAGGGATGCCAAATGCAATGCCCCGAGCTATTGCAGTTGACGAAACCTGCCTCGAAGGAGAAAGCTGTCTGCTGGCAACCGGGGCTGTGCCCGAATACGGGGCAAGGCGACGCGGCGGCGGGGTGAGCGTGGCATGGAACCGCATTTAATTTTAGGCATCGGCGAGCTGCTGTGGGACCTTCTGCCGCAGGGATCGCGGCTCGAGGGGGCCGGCAAGTCGTTGCCGATGGGGTCTCTCGGCGGAGCGCCGGCCAACTTCGCCGTGATGGCCGGCCGGCTGGGCAGCCACGCCGCCATCCTGAGCCGCATTGGCCGCGACGACCTGGGCCGCCTGGCGGTGAGCCTTCTTGACCCGCTGCCCGCCGACACTGAGTTTCTGCAGATTGACCCGGCGCATGAGACGGGCCGCGTCACCGTGGAGTTCAAGGACGGGCAGCCGTCGTATGTGATTCATCAGCCGGCGGCGTGGGATTCCATGGAACTGACCGACGACTGGGTTCGGCTTGCCGAGAGGGCGGACGCGATCTGCTTCGGGACTCTTGCTCAAAGGGCGCTGGAGTCGCGGCAGACCATCCAGACGCTGGCGGCGCAGACGCCCTCGACGTGCGTGCGCATCTTCGACGTGAACCTGCGGGCACCATTCTATTCGAGCGAAGTGTTGCAGGAGTCGCTGGAACTGGCCACGGTGATGAAGATGAACGACGCGGAGATGCCGCTGGTGCTGGGCCTGCTGGGGCTTCCGGCGGGCGATGAGCAGGATGCGATTGCGCTGCGCGCCGGAGCGGAGCGTTTGCTGGCGGAGTTTCCAACGCTGCGCATGATCGCGGTGACGCGCGGCGCGCATGGCAGCCTGCTGGTGTCGCGGGAGGCGTGGCACGAGCATCCGGGCGTGCCCATCGAGGTGGCGGACACGATAGGCGCGGGCGATGCGTTTACCGCGGCCATGGCGCACTACCTGCTGCGCGGGGCTGGGCTGGAAACGGCGGGCCTGGCGACGCTGAACGAGGCGGGGAACCGCTGGGGCGCGTGGGTGGCGTCGCAGCGGGGAGCGATGCCGCCGCTGGAGGGAAAGGTGCGGGCGGGGATTGAGGCGGAGGTTGAAGCGCGGATGGCGTGAGCCGGGGCCAGCACCCTGGCGGGCAACCTGACCATCGCCGGTTCAGTGGCGAATCCGATCGTAGTCGAGCGCGGCCGCGGCGAGACCCACATAGGCTTTTGGGATTACTCGCCAGACAGATCGTCCCCTCCGACGATTCGATCGCTCAGCCGATCCTCACCATCGAGTGGATGTGCAGGTCGGGCAGCACCCCCAGCCACGCGCCGGCCTTGTATTCGCCCGCGAGCACAGTCCCTTCCGGCTCAAGCACCACGCTGGATGGCGCCTTCGGCAGCCGTATGCGCATCCGGATCGGACCCGTTCGCGGTACGACGCCCTGGTGCCGGAACTGCCCCGTAACCGGCATGCCGGCAGTGTCAATGAAGTGAACCAGCGTCTGGCCCTCCTTCCGGCGCAGCACAACTTCCACCTCCGGATAATCGCCTTCAAGCGTGACCACCGGCGCATACAGGGGCTGCAGCAGCTGGAGCGCCAACGAGCGCAGAATGGGCGTGCTGGCGTTCCCATACGACGACGCGACAGGGCCCGGACAGACGACAACTATTCCTTGGCCATGCCGTATCCGGGCGGCGATCGGCACGGCATCTTTCCGCGTGTCGGGCGCAGGATAGGCGCTGGCGATTATGTTGCCGCCCCGCAGGCCGGCCCAATCGCCCGAGACCTGCGCAAAGCCGCTCTCGTCGGCTACGAAATGCATGTGCTGTTGGGCCGCGCCGGTGAGTTGCAGATTCAGCGCGCCGGCCAGCAGCCGCGCATTGTCAGCGCCCAGCAGCAGCAGCTTGCCTCCGTTTGCAACGTAGCCGGTAAGCGTTGCCGCCGCCTCGTCGCCGATATCCTGCCAGTCCGGGACGACGATAAGCGGGTACTGCGCGGCACTTTCGGCGGCCTGCCAGTCGGGAATCAGATCGACGGAGTAGCCCATGGAGAGCAGCAGATCGACCGCCCCCGCCGCGGGCGCTTCGGCGCTTCCCCAACCCCCAAACGGGCGCCGCGCGGTGCGGTAAAGCGTGCGTCCGGAGAAGAGCACGCCCGCTTCAGGCAGAGTCTCGGAGCGGAACGACCACCGTTGCCGCTTGCGGCAGAAAGCAGCTACTGTCGACGCGGTGCGCACTACGCGGTCGTCGATCCAGCCCGCGCGCGTGGGCACGTAGTAAATCTGGTACGCGCCGCCCTGCGCCAGGGTGATGGCCGCCTCCTGCTCCAGCTCCACGGCGGGCTTGGCGGACTGTTCGCGGAACTGAGCTCCCTTTTCAAAGCCCCACGACGCCAAATCCCACGGCTTGCCGCAGCGCGACAAGTAGCGCGCCTCAATCCGCGCCTGCCGCGCCGCGGTCACGTCCGCCACGTCGCCGGAAAGATAGTCGAGCGGCAGCGTGGGCCGCTCCGGCGCGAAAGTGGAGTACATCCAGTTGCTGGTGATCTGGTATCCCGGCCGCGCGCGGTGCAAAGCGTCTACATACAGGCCCACATATTTGCGAAATGCCTCGCGCTGCATCTCCAGAAATTCGATCCACCCCTTGTCCTCCGGTCCCGTCGGAAGCACTGCAATCCCGGTCTCCGCCTGAAACTTGCGCTGCGCGGCTTCGCAGTAGTCCGGGTTCACCGCCCAGCAGTCGCCGTCCACCCACGAGCCGTCCAGATCGTAGTTGCGGGCCACCTCCTCCAGTTCGGGGATCATCAACTGTTGCTCGTATGCGCTAAACAGGCTGGTCTCCTGATGGTCGGGATTGCCGTCCGGCCCCACGCGTGCCCACTCCGGATGCCTGGTAACGGCCAGGCCGTCGAGCACGCCGGAGAAGTGGTTGTAGAGAGCCACGCCATGGGCGGCGGTCACGCGCCGCCAGATGGACAGCGAATCGTTCACAATGCCTGGAGCCGACATGCCGGTCTTGGAGGGGAATCCCAGATAGCCGGGGTGGCCCTTGGAGTCGTACTGGACGAAGTCGGGGCGCACGCTTTCCAGCAGATGGGCCACCATGGCGTCAGTCAAGTCGCGGCCCAGCACGGTGTCGTCCTCTCGCGGGTGCAGGTCAAAATGCAGCCCGAAAAAGCAGTCCTTGCGCTTCAGGCGCTGCGGCTCGGCTGCGGCGGCGGCCGGTCGCGCCAGAGCAGCCCTCGCCAGCAAAGCAGCCGACGATGTGGCGATAAAATCCCGACGATTTAGCTTCATCGTTTCCCCTTGCAAGTGGTCAAGTGGTGCAGCCGTTTGCCAGCGCGCCCGTGCGGGCACCAGTGTAAACCGGTGTGGCAAATGCGCGTCAGGCAGGGGAGGAAATGCGTTGCCGCTTTATGTGGAGAAGGATGCACCTGGCTCCTTTGCCTCGCACTCACAAGATCCGATAGAAGCTGAACAGTCGGCCTTTCTCAGGTGAGCCGTGATAAACGTCCTTTGCGTAATCAATTCGTGCAGGGCGTTACGAGCGCTGGAAGCAGATTTCGTTCAAGATTGACAGAAAGCAAGGCAAAGGCAAAAGCAACAGCAAAGGCAACCGCAAAGGCAACCGCAGATCCTTCGACTGCTCAGGGCCAAGTTGCCGGCCCTGCTCCGCTCAGGATGACAGCCTTTTTTTGATTACAGCATTTTTTGATTACAGCATTTTTTGATGACAGCATTTTTTGATGACAGCATTCTTTGGTGACAGCATTCTTTGGTGACAGCATTTTTGATATCAGCATTCTTTGATGGCAGCATTTTTTTGGGTCGCAACAAATTTGGCGAGGGTCGCGGCCTATGTGGCGGCCTATGGGGCGGACTGGAGAGCATTTAGGCGATGGTCTTGGAAGTTGCGAGGTCCTGGAACCGGATTCGTCGGTTAGATTAGGTTTGTGATCATCAACATTGCACGGCGGGCGCATGACCATAACTGGGAACTGGATCCCATTACGCGTTCGCTGCTGGATACGGATTTCTACAAGCTGCTGATGCTGCAGTTTATCTGGAAGCATTTTCCGCGGACGCGAGCGACGTTTGCGCTGCAGAACCGGACCACGCACGTGCGCCTGGGCGAGATGGTCGAGATGGCGGAACTGCGGGAGCAACTGGAGGCGACGCGTCGGCTGCGGTTCCACAAATCGGAACTGATATGGCTGGCCGGCAACACGTTTTTTGGACGCAGGGGAATGTTCGAGCCGGCATTTCTGGAGTGGCTGGACAAGGATTTTCGGCTGAGCGAGTTCGAGCTGGGGGTGGAGGATGGGCAGATTTCGCTGCGCTTCGACGGGCTGTGGACGCAGACTACGCTGTGGGAGATTTATTCGCTCTCGATTATCGACGAGCTGAAGACGCGGGCCGCGCTGAAGAAGCTGAGCGAGTTCGAGCTGGACGTGCTGTATGCGCGCGCCAAGTCGCGGTTGTGGGACAAGATGGAGAGGCTGCGCGGGGTGCCGGGGCTGAGCCTGAGCGATTTCGGGACGCGTCGGCGGCACAGCTTCCTGTGGCATGAATACGTGGTGATTGCGATGCACGATGTGCTGGGCGAGAGCTTCACCGGCAGCTCGAATACCTATCTCGCGTACAAGCATGACCTGGAGGCCATGGGCACCAACGCGCATGAGTTGCCGATGGCGCTGGCGGCGCTGGCCGACAACGATGAGGATATGAAGACGGCGCAGTACCGGCTGCTGGAATTGTGGCAACAGACGTACCAGGGGGAGTTGCTGATTCTGTTGCCGGACACGTTTGGGACGACGCAGTTTTTGCGCGACGCGCCGGATTGGGTGGCGGACTGGACGGGGCAGAGGATCGACAGCAAGGACCCGTTTGTGGCCGGCGACGAATACATTGAGTGGCTGAAGCAGCGGGGACGCGATCCGCGGCGCAAGCGGCTGATTGCATCCGACGCGCTGGACGTGGACAATATCCTGGCGCTGCATGCGCATTTTGGGGGCACGATCCGCAATGGCGCGCGGCCGGAGGAGTTTCGCGCGGCGGGGGATTTCCAGAATGCGGCGCGCTGGTCGCCGCAGCCGCGGATCCGGCTCAGCGCCGGCTGGGGCACGTTTCTCACCAACGATTTTCGCCACTGCAGTCCGCGGGGCGATGAAAGCTTCAACCCCGTCAGCCTGGTGTGCAAGCTGGTGGAGGTGGAAGGGCGGCCGGCGGTGAAGCTCTCAGACAACTATGCCAAGGCGATGGGGCTGCCGGAGGAAATTGAGCGCTATCGGCGGGTGTTCGGGCCGGAGGGGATGGAGAATCTTCCCGTGGAAGCTTGAAGGCAGGGAACAAAGGAACGAGGGAACGAGGGAATTGGGACGCGGAAATAGAGATTGGGGCTGGGTTAGTTTGGCGGAGGGGCGGGGGCGGCTCCGTCGGGGAGCGGCGGAGGCACGGGACGGTGCTTTGCGCGCAGGTAGGCGATAAGCTGTGCGATCTCATCGTCGCTGAGCGATTCGCGAAAAGGCGGCATCTTCTTGCCGCCGTTGAGAATCTGATCGGTCATTTTTTCCGGGGGCCAGGCTTTGTTGCTGCGGATGTCGACCAGCGATGGGGCTTTCTTTGTGCCTTCGCCGGCGGCGCCATGACAGTAGGCGCAACCTTTATCGCGAAAGAGGATGGCTCCGGCTTGTTCGGCTGCCTTGCTGTTGGCGCCGTAGGCCAGGGTTGTGGCGATGATGAGGAGAGCTGGGGAGAAACTTTTCAGACCGGGAATCACGATATTCATTTTCGCATGAAGGAGTTTGCGGGTGCCTGCAACGTTTGGCGGAGGCGCGGCTGGTGCGGGAGGGAGATGCGGTGGTTGCGCGGGGGCCCGCGGATGGTTGTAGGCTGGCGTGGATGGCGATGAATTCCAGCGGGTATGCGAGCAGCCTTCGCCGCGAGCTTGCCATGCGCAATCGGGCTTATGCGCGGGGACGGGCGCATGTGGAGAGCTACGGCGGCGATCCGGTGATTGTGTATGCGCCAGAGCACCCCACAGACGAAGACCTGTCTGTGGGGACCCCGCCAGAGCACCCTACAGACGAAGACCTGTCTGTGGGGTGCCGGCATCGCAGTCCGAGGCACGGGAATTTCTTCGATCCTGCATATCGGGCGATTGTGGCGCGGGCGGATTGGGCCAGTCGTTTCAACAAGGTTCATGCGCAGGGGCGGGCGCTGCCGAAATGGACGGAGGATCCGCAGCGCAAATGGCGCGAACTGGATTCGTGCATGAGCTCCGATGCGCTGCTGATGAACGTGTTTTGCACGCCGGGGGTGGCGGATTCGGCGGCGGTGCGGCGGATGTTGGGCGTCGAGACCGAGGCGCTGCCGGAGTTCGGGTGGAAGGCGAAGGTGGGGCTCAAGTCGGGGCTGTTCGACCGCACGGAAGTGGATATGCGCTGGGGCGGGCTTCTGGTGGAGGCGAAGCTGACGGAGGGGGATTTCCAGACGCGCAAGGCGGAGATTGTGGAGGCGTATCGCGATTTCGACGAGGTGTTTGACCGCGAGCTTCTGCCGCGGGTAGAGGTGGTGACGGTGCGGCGCAAGGCGGCGGTGGAGTTGCATGAGGAGTTTTCGCAGGAGTGGGAGGATACGGCGGGGCTGAGCGCGGATGAGGCGGGAGCGATTGCCGGGGAGTTTCAGGCGGGACTGGTGGCGGAGGCGGAGGAGCGCGCGCCGCGGGAGGTGCGGTATGAGGGCTATCAGCTGATCCGAAATGTGCTGGCGGCGCATGCGGCGGGGGCGAGCTTCTGCGTGATCTGCGATGAGCGAAGGCCCGATCTGCGGGAGGCGTGGTTTGCGGTGATGCGGGCAGTGCGCGCGGCGGAGCTGCGGACGCGGCTGAAGGTGCTTACGTGGCAGGAACTGGCGGGGGTGCTGCCGGGGGGAGTGAGAGAGTTTTTGGAGGTGAAGTACGGGATCGGGATGCCTGGGGCCAGGCGTGCGGGGCCCGCATGATGTTTACCTAATCGTATTTCATTGAAAAAATTATAGTTGTATGCTTCCTCCTCCTCGCAGGCCGCGGTTGGATTTTGCCCCTTTTACATCGGTTTTTTAGATGCCGGCATCTACAGTTTTTGTCCTCGAAGTCGCCCGGGATCGAGGCGATCACAAAGGAGGAAACGTATATGCGATCTATCGGAAATGCAATTGCCACGCTTTTGGTTGTGAGCCTGGCGCCCCTGGCATATGGCCGGGCGCCGGCGCGCAATGCCGGGCCAGCTTCACCGGGGCTCATGAATGGGGTCGCGCCCGCGGCGCAGCAGGATGAAGCCAAGCCCCCGAAGGATGAAGCCAAGCCGCCGAAGCAGGACCAAGAGAAGCCACCAAAACAGGCACCGGAGGCGAAGCCTCCCAAGACCGAAAAGCAGGAAATGCCTTCCAGGCAGCAGCAGAAGGCCGACAGGGATCAGAAGAGAGATAAGGATCAGGCGAAGCCGGAGCAGAGGAGAGACAAGCAACAGGCGGGCCAGCATGGCCGCGTTCCTGACGATCAGTTCAAGGCCCATTTCGGGCAAACACACAAGTTCTCTGTCAGGAGTGTCGTAACGACGACCCGAGTGGTGCCGAATCAGACCCGATTCGTTTACAGCGGGTACACGTTTGTCTTTGTGGATCCGTGGCCGGCGGACTGGGCGTTCGATGACGATTGCTACATCGACTACGTCGACGGCGAATATTTCGTCATCGATGTGGTGCATCCGGGCGCGCGGGTAGCGCTGATGATTGTGGGATAACGGGTGATCGGCGCGCGGAGAGCGGGGTTTCCGGTCTCCGCGCGACGCACCGCGAACAGCAGATCCCCTTCGTGGATGACAGAAAGAAAAGCAAAGGCACGCGCGCTCGGGTGGTTATTCGCGTGCTTGGGTTAAGCGCCGGAGGCAGAAGTCGAAATGCCGGGAAACCCATCCCTCAGGGGCTAGAGCATTTCTAATTTAAGTGTTTACATTTGTGCGATAATGTTCCTGCCGTCTGGAGGCGGCTGGGATGCATTCCTATTCGCAAGACCTGCGGGATCGAGTGCTGTGGGCATTGGAGCGGGGCGAGCG
>DASZLF010000058.1:0-14904 GCA_035552555.1 Occallatibacter sp. | reverse complement strand
CCGTGGACAGCGTTGCCGCGGCTCGGCGCCCTACAGCCATTGGCAGGTCACCACCTTTGTGGGCGCTCTGCGCCGCAGCGGGATCTCCGCCACGATGGTGATCGACGAACCGATGGATGGCGATGTCTTCCTCGCCTATGTCGAACAGGTGCTGGTTCCCACAGGAATGCTCGAACTATTTTACCGCGTGCGGGTATGTAAACACTTAAATCAGAAATGCTCTAGGGATTAGGGAGTATGGAGTAGAGCGACGCGTTTCAGCCTGGCGGCGGGTCTGATGATCTCGATCTCGAAGAGTTTGGGCCAGAGCTTGCCGGTGACGAACAGGCGGTCGTGCTGCGCGTCATAGGCTATGCCGTTGAGGACGGCTTCGCTGGTGCTGTGCTCGCCGGCAGGGAGGATGCCGGCAAGATTGATCCATTCCAGCACTTTGCCGGTGGCCGGCGAAATGCGCGCGATGCGGTCGGAGTGCCACACGTTGGCGTAGATTTCGCCCTTCACATATTCCAGTTCGTTCAACTTCTGCACCGGCTTGCCGCGATCGGTGACGGTGATGCGCCGCTGTTCGCGCATGCTCGCCGGATTGAGAAAATGCAACACCGCCGATCCATCGCTTAGGATCAGGGACTTGTCATCGCTGGTCAGGCCCCAGCCCTCCCACGGATAGGACATGGTGCGGAGCTGCCGAAACGAAAAGCGATCGTAGACAAACGCGATGTGCGATTGCCAGGTGAGCTGGATAAGGGTGCTGCCCCAGGTAGTAATGCCCTCGGCGAAGAACTGGCTGGGCATGAGTAGTTCCTGCTCGACGCGCCCGCTCTCGATGTTCACCATGCGCAGGGTGGAGTGGCCATTGAGGCCGGTGCTCTCGTAAAAATGACCGTCGGCATAGACCAGTCCTTGCGTGAAGGCCTGCGGATCGTGAGGATAGGTGTGCACGATGCGGTAGGTATCGACCGGTGCGGCGATGGCGGCGGAGGCAAGCAGGATGAGAGCGAAGGCGGAGAAGCGCATCGGTGAAAATAGATGCCGAACCGGCCAGATGCGTAAGGGCATGACTTCAGCCATGCCGGAAAAGCCCGCAGAGAATCGATGGGCTTTACAGGCTGCAGAAAACCGCGTACATCGAGTCGCAAAGGTCAGAAAACCATCCCTCGGCGGCTAAAGCCGAGCTCAATTTTGGGCAGTTGTCGGCACGACTAAAGTCGTGCCCCTTCAAAACAGGGCGGTGAGGAAACAGGGCGTTGAGGCGAGTTTTTCCGCAACCTCTTTAGCCCCTGCCGCGCCTTCACGTCCGGACACCCCGGCTCAGTCTAGATCGTTGGCGATGACCACGCTGACCGGCGGATCGCTGGTCAACTGGCTGTCCACCATCACCACGGTGCGCACTTCGCCGCCCGTGAGCGCCAACGGAGTAGAGGTGTACTTAGGCGTGGTGAGCCCCGTGGGCGTGATCACCATGGTCACGGTCTGGGAGGCAAAGCTGATATATCCGCAGGTCTGTCCCACCGCTATGTTGGTGCAGATGGGGATGGTGTTGGCCATGGTGGTGCCCGCGGGAATCATGTACACGTCGAGGGCCCCGGTGCGCGGCGCCTGGTTGAGGAAGCGGAATTCGGAGTGACCGCTGGCCGCCGGGGTTTGCGCATCTTCCAGCACGGTCACGTTGTAGAGGGTTGGCGTGGAGCCGTTATCGGTAAGGAAGACGGTGTGCTGCGCGCCTGCTTTCAGGGTCACTGCGGCGGATACCAGCGTTGCGCCTCCGGTAGCCGCGGTCACCTGCACCTGGGCAGCGGTATTGGGCGCGGCAGTCCCGTAATTGGAGATGTAGCCTTCACCGATATTGCCCGCGAAGATGTTCTTTTCCACGTAAATGTTCACTGCCGGCGCAATGTAGGACGCGTCGATGATCCGGACCAGGCTGGGTTGTGAAAACCCGGCCACCACCTGGCACCCCGAGATGCCCAGGGCGACTGGCAGCGATGCGCCCGCGATCATGACCAGCCGGGGCCCGGTCAAAGCGTGTTTCACATTCCCATTGCTCTTCATCCGCTTCTCCAACAGGCGCCTCCCGCAGCGCGACGATCGACCGCGCTCGGCTCCCACCCATAGTACAGGGCTTTGTTGACGTGATTTTACGACTTTTGTGGCACCGCGATGCAACGATAATTCGGACTGCTTTTCAGGGTTCAGGGATCGGGGATCGGGGAGCAATGGGACCGAACCGGCGCGCTCAGGCGGCGCCCAGGTAAATGAATCGCGCCAGGAACAAGGCAGCCAGAAGATAGAGGAGCCAATCCTGCCGGCGGAATTTTCCCGTGACCAGGTGAAGCACTGCCCAGCTCATGATGCCGAAGCCCAGTCCGTTGGCGATGGAGTAGGTGAGGGGAATGAGCACCAGGGTGAGGAAGGCGGGCAGCGCGACCAGCGGCTCGCGCCAGCGGATTTCCGTGATGGTGGCCAGCATCATCGATCCCACCAGGATCAGTGCCGGAGCGGTGGCTGCCGGCGGCACGATGCCCGCGAAGGGCGCGGCCCCGATGGCGGCGAGAAACAGCAATCCGGTGACGATGGCGGTCACGCCGGTGCGTCCTCCGGCGGCCACGCCCGCGGTGGATTCCACGTAGCTGGTGACGGTGGAAGTTCCGGCCAGCGAGCCGATCACGGTGGCGGTGGCGTCGGTAAAAAGGATTCGGTTCAGGCGCGGAATGGAGTGATCGGCGGAGATGAGCCCCGCGCGCTTGGCCACCGCCACCAGAGTGCCGAGGTTGTCGAACAGGTCCACAAAGAAAAAGACGAAGATGATTTCCAGCAGGCCCTTGTTCAGCGCGCCGCGAATATCGAGTTGAAACGCGGTTTGGGAGAGGGCGTGAAATCCGCCGGGGCTGGGGGTGAAGTGGACCATGCGCAGCGCCCAGGCCAGCCCGGTTACTGCCAGCATGCCGATGAGAATTGCGCCGCGGACGCGCTTCACTTCGAGCGCCACCATCAGCACCAGTCCAAACAGCGCCAGTGCCGCGGTGGGATTGCGGATGTTGCCCATGCCCACCAGCGTGTTGGGGTCGATCACCACCAGGCCGGCATGCTGAAAACCGATGAAGGCGATAAATAGCCCGATGCCGCTCGCCACCGCGGCGTAGAGCTCGTGAGGAATGGCGCGCAGAATCATTTGGCGGATGCCGGTCGCGGTGAGGGCGAGAAACAGAATGCCGGAAAAGAACACCGCGCCCAGGGCCGTCTGCCAGGGGATGTGCATCTTGATGCAGACGGTGTAAGTGAAATACGCATTGAGGCCCATGCCCGGAGCCAGGGCGATGGGGTAGCGCGCCACAATGCCCATGAGGATGGAGGCAAACGCCGCGGAAAGGCAGGTGGCGGCGGTGGCAGCGGCGCGGGGCACGCCCGCATCGGCCAGGATGGCCGGATTCACCAGCACGATGTAGGCCATGGTCAGGAAAGTCGTGACCCCGGCCAGAATCTCCGTGCGCCAGTTGGCGCCCAGGTGCTGGAATTCAAAATAGCGTTCGAGCCTTTTGAGCATGGATAGTTTCAAGAAGACCATACCGGGTGCTGCGTCACAAAGGCTTTTCGGCGAAATCGACGATTAGACACGCGCGGGTTGGCGGCTCGTCCGCCGCCTCATGGCCAGATGGAGCGAGCCGCCCTGCACCAGGATCGAGAACACCACCACAAGATAAGTGGCGCCGAAGATCCACGAGCCGCGGATAGCCGCAGGAATAGAGAGCGCGAGGGCGATGGAGAGGCCTCCGCGAAGTCCGCCCCAGGTCATGGTGAAAATGGCGCGGCTGGCCTTTTTTCGGCACAGGCAAACGATGCCGATGCACGCTGCGACTACGGCCAGGCGCACGGCATTGACCACCACGATGGCGACGGCGCCGGAGCGGATGGTGACGCCATTGAGCGTGACCGCCATGACTTCCAGCCCCAGAAGGACAAACAGAATCGAGTTCTGCACCTCGTCGGTGAGCGTCCAGAACTCGTCCACGCGATCGTCGGCAATGCGGCCCACGGGTTTCAGGCGGTTGAAGTGGCGCAGGGCGAGTCCGGCGACCACCGCTTCGAGCGGCGCGGAGAGGTGCCACAGGCCGGCCAGCACGTACCCCCCCAGAGCGAGCGTCAGGGTGAGCAGGATATCGATCTGGTAGGAGAGCACGCGGCACATCAACTGCGAGGTGATCCAGGCGGCAGCGATGCCGAGCAGGATGGCGCCCCCGGCCTGCAGCAGCAGAAACCATCCCACATGCGCAAAGGTGGGCTGATTTCCCTGGGCAATCTGCAGCATGGTGAGGAAGAGCACCGCGCCCACGCCGTCGTTGAAGAGCGACTCGCCGGCGAGTTGTGCCTCAAGGGATTTGGAAATGCCGACGCGGCGCAGCATTTCCAGCACCGCGATGGGATCGGTGGGCGATATGAGCGCGCCGAAAAGCAGGCACTCGGTCCACGACGCATTCCCGCCCGAGAAGATTTTCATCAGGCTGCCGACCGCAAAGAACGACACGATAGTGCCGGCGATGGCGAGCAGCCCGACGGGAAGTTTTTCGCGCGCCAGTTGATCGAGATCGAGCAGGAATGCGCCGGCGAAAAGCAGCAGCGGCAACATGCCATGAAGGATGAGAGGGCCGAAGTCGATCTGGTGGGCGAGTCCTTCCGCCCATACGTGCACCCCGGGCGCGAGCGTGCCGAGGCCGGCCATCGCCAGGGATCCGATGACGGTGAGAAGCATGATGCCGATGGTGATGGGCATGCGAAGTACGCGCACGCTGATCCAGCCGAACAGCGCGGCGGTGGCCACCAGCAGGCTGATGACTTCGAGTGCGTTCATGCCGGAATCGGCCATCATGCACTCATAGTAGCGAAGTCGTAAGCTGCACGTGGGAGAAGCAGGGACCGAGGGAACAGGGATTAGGGGTTAGGGATTAGCCCTCCACCGTCGTTGCCGACCCGCAGACGGCGCAAGCGGAGCAACGCGACTCCCTGGCGGGGCAGAGTCAGCGTTACCAGAGCGGTGTGCTTCTTCGGGTCGCTCCAATGTACCGGCTGATCGTGCACCAGCTCTTCGAGTGCTCCGGCTTTTTGCAGCAACTCGACCTGGTGCTCGTCCGGATGCGCGGGGCTGCCCATTTCAAGCCACGCCGCATAGCTGTTGCTGTGCGTACGGTCCACCAGAAACTCGGACTGAACTTCGTTGCCTTTCAGGCCGTCAACCTGCACCGACACGGCGGCGGGCGCGGCGTCGACATCGACATCGTGGTAGTTCCACACCAGCACATCCACTTCGCCGCCGTTGCGCGTGGCCACGGCGTTCACGTCAGGCGCGCCGGTTACGCTGTTGGCGAGAATCGCATCGAGCGTCTGTGCGCCGTCGCTCGATACGGCAATCCAGCTTGCGCCCGCCTTGCCCGCGCCCAGCATGCCCATCATGCGAAAGACATTCAGCACCGGCTTATCGATGCCGTAAGTGGCCAGCTCGCGATAGCCGGCGAACGCGGGCTGGTCCTCGAACTCGAACGCCCAGGTCACCGCGCCCTGAAGCTTCACCTGGTTTCGCCGCGCCAGCTCGTAGAGCCGCATCATGCTCTCGGCCACGCTCACTCCATAGAGAGGTCCGTTGCGCCAGGCGCTCTTCGGGCCGGTGCAGGCCGCGCAGCCTTCGGGATCGAACTCGCCGAGCATAATCGGCGTGTTGCGCCAGCGCGGGTCGGCGGCGATCATCTTCATGCCGCGCTCGGCAGCGCGCAACTGCGTGCCCACGCCGATGGTCGCGTGCCCGTCCTCGAACTTCACACTACCCTTGGGGTGATAACTGATGAAGTCGAGCGGCGCGCCTCGCCCGCCTGTGGCCGCATTCACGCCGTCCGCGCAGTGATCGAGAAACTGCCGCAGGAACGGCTCGGAACGATCGCCGATGCCGGTCGCCTCAGGCCCGCCGATTTTTGCTTCGGGCAGCGCCTTGCGAATGGCCGCCGCGCTCAGGTCATAGAGCCGGTCGTATTGCTCCGGCGTGCCGTGCCAGTAGGGGATGTCAGGCTCGTTCCAAACCTCCCACAGCCAGGTGCGGGTCTGCGCGCCATAGCGGTCGCGCAAGTGGGCTGCGTAGGCCTCGACCAGCTTCGACCACTTCGCTTCGTCCTTGGGCGGGTACGACCATCCGGTGAAGATGTCGCCATGAGGAAAGTTGTGCCGGTAGGGTTGGGGATGCGTGGAGAGCGCCTCAGGCATGAATCCGATTTCGACAAGCGGCCGAATGTGCGCGGCAATCAGCGAGTCGAAGATGCGATCGGTAATCGTGAAATCGTAGACCGGCGTGCCGTCCGCGCGTTCCGTGTAGACGTTGGTCGAGCCCCACTTCGGCGAGGCCTCGCCGTTGCCCGTGCTGAACAGGTTATGCGCGCGGAAGTAGACCGGAACAGGGCTCAACTGCGCGAGCTCGCCCAGCAGTTTGCGGCCATTGGGCGCGTAGATGTAGTTGGGCTCGTCCGCGCCGAAGTAGTTCCAGATGGGTGTGTAGGCGCCGGTGGGCTGCGCGGCGTGGATGTGGATGGTGACGTTTTGCGCGGGAGCGATGAGGGTTGCGGCGGTGAGGATGAGTGCCGGGAACCAGTGGGGCCTCATGGGATCAAGATACAGGAAGCAATGGAGGGGTGTGAACTAGATGCAGATTGAGGCGCCAGGAGCTTTCAATGAGTGCATTGGCCTGATGTCGTCAGTAGAAAAAGATTTTTCGAATCATTCATTATTGAAAATATTTACTTATTTTCAATAATCGAATACGATCTGTCCATGAAGCAAACCTGCCCTCCTTTCGTCGTTCAGGGCAAGAAGCAGCTCTCAGCTCTTGCGTCATCGGCGCGGCAGGAGATTGTCGATGTTCTCTCCCAGATGGGGACGGTCTCCGTCGGCGAACTTGCCGCTGCGCTTGGCAGACCAGCGGACGCCCTCTATTACCATCTGCGCGTGCTCAGGCAGGCCGGCCTAGTGATTCGCGCCGGGTATCGAGGCCAGGGAGTGCACAAGGAGGAGCTAATCCGCACAGTCTCCTCAGACTTGCAGCTTCAATACCGACCGGGTAAAGGCGGCAATGGCCAGCAGATTAACGCGATTGTGGGGTCGATGCTGCGTTTGGGCATACGCGACTTTCACCATGCGTTTGAGAGCGGCGATACGCTGGTATCGGGTTCAGGCCGGGAGTTGTGGGCGCTGCGCAAAACCGGATGGTTGACGCCAGAGGAGATCGTGAACATGAACCAGTTAATAGAAGGTCTTGCCAAGACAGTCTCAAAGCCGCGTGGACAAGGCAGGCTTTACGGAATCACCGTGTTGCTGACTCCGCTCGATCATCGTGCGCGAGCGAGCAGTAAGAAGTCGACCTCCAGGAAATGGAGGGGCAAATGAAAAGAACCATTGTGTTTATGGTCACTGTCATGGTTCTGGCCTGCAATTCTCATGCGTTGCGAGCACAGGACGCGGGATCGGTCCCGCAGAGTCAAGTGAGTGCAGCAAACCTCTCCTCCTGTGCGCCGGCAGCGTTCCTCATTTTGGAACAGGGCAAGCTCGCCGGCGTGGATTGGGTGGAATATCGCACGAACCAGGTTCATACCCGAACCATCCTCACGCAATCCGTCGTCATGGATGCGACCATCGACCTGCGTCCCGATCAGACGGCAGCGCATTCTGCCGTCGTCCTGACGAACGCGGGCGAAGCGCCCCAAGCGCCCAGGACGCGCGATCTCGGACTGGGCGCCATCTACTTGTCCGACATGATCGTCAGCTCCCTGGAGCAGGCGGTCGCACGAGCCCGCGTGCTCAACCAGCCGGCCTCGCATGTTCTGGCCACATCGCTTTACCGCGATTCCCCCACGGACGTTCTGGTCGAGCGCGTTGATGCCACGGACTGGACGGTCACCTTTCGCAGCAAAGATTATCGTGTGTTGACCGACGAGCACGGTTGTATGTTGTCCGCAACGCTGCCCGAGTATGGCGTGGTCATCGAGCGTCGCACCGGCTTCGCCGCCGCTCAGTACCCGTTAGGGCCGCCCTATGCGGCCCCGCCCGATGGCGCATACCGGGCCTCGGACGTGAGCATCCACGCTCCTCAGGGACACACCTTGGCCGGGACGCTGACGTTGCCATTGCACCGCAAACTGGTTCCCGCTGCCGTGCTGATTCCCGGCCTCAGCCCGACTGAACGCAATGGCGGCGTGCCACCATGGATGCCGCTCCGCGATCTCGCCGACGCCCTTACACGCGCTGGGATCGCAGTCCTGCGGGTTGACGATCGCGGAATCGGAATGTCGACCGGGGATCGCGGGCCATACACCAGCTACGACGAAGCCGAGGATGTGAAGACCGAAGTGGCATGGCTCCGTGCCCAGCCGGGAATCGATCCGAAACGCATCGCGCTCGTCGGTTACAGCGGAGGGGGCCTGATTGATCTGATTGTGGCATCGAAAGACCCGTCGATTGCTGCGATCGTCTCCCTGGACGGTACCGGCGTACCAGGAGCGCAACTGGCGCGCGAGCAGACTGAGCAGACCGTGCTGCATGATCCGTCCATTCCTGCCGCCGACCGAGAGAAAGAGGTCGAGAAGGAACTTGCGGAGCCGTTGACTCCGCGAGAGCGCGTGTTTCTAACCATTGACCCGCTGATGTATGCCGGGCGTGTGCACTGCCCAGCCCTTATTCTTCACGGCGGCTCGGACATCACGGTTCCCGTTCGTTCCGCGGAGAAGATCGCGAATGCCATGCGCAGCAATGGCAACTCCGACGTAACGGTGCGGATCATTCCTGGTGTCAGCCATTCGATGTTGCCGGACCCCATCGGCCCGGGTAGCGGGTGGCTTTATCTGCCTGCTTTCGCAACCTCGCCGCAGCTTCTGGACGTGATGACCAACTGGGCCGCAACGCACTTGCTGATCGACAGCGGGAAAGACATGCAGCGTTGAGTGCCAAATCGCCGATGCGCTCATCTAAGCAGCTTTGCGGCGTCCTTTGCGAAATACGTAACGATGAAGTCAGCGCCCGCGCGGCGCATGCCCAGCAGCGATTCCAGCATGGCGCGATCGCGGTCGAGCCAGCCTTTTTCAAATGCCGCCTGCAGCATGGAATACTCGCCGGAGACCTGATAAGCGCCCATGGGGACATCGAAGAGGTCGCGGGCGGCGCGCACAATGTCGAGATAAGGCATCGCCGGCTTCATCAGGATCATGTCCGCGCCCTCACCCAGGTCGAGCTCGATTTCGCGCATCGCCTCGCGCGCATTGGCGCCATCCATCTGGTAGGTTTTGCGGTCGCCGAACTGCGGCGCCGAATCGGCCGCTTCGCGAAATGGCCCGTAAAACGCCGACGCGAATTTCGAAGCATAGCTCAGGATCGGCGTGTTCTCCAGGTCCGCTTCGTCCAGTGCTTCGCGGATCGCCCACACTCGCCCGTCCATCATGTCGCTGGGCGCCACCACGTCCGCTCCCGCGCGCGCCAGGCTGGCCGCCGTGCGTCCCAGCAGCTCCAGCGACGGATCGTTTTCCACCTCCCAGCCTTCGCGCCCTTCGCGGATCATGCCGCAGTGCCCGTGGCTGGTGTATTCGCACAGGCACACGTCGGCAATCAGCACCAGTTTGTTTGCCGCGCTGCTCTGCTTCAATGCGCGCAGCCCCTGTTGCACAATGCCGTCGTCGGCCCAGGCGCCCGTGCCTTGCTCGTCCTTGGTCTCCGGCAATCCGAAGAGCAGCAGCCCGCCGATGCCCAGTCGCGCCGCCTCTTCGGCTTCGCGCACCGCCTGGTCCACGGAGAGATTGAACACGCCGGGCATGGACCCGACGGGTTTGCGAACGCCTTCGCCGGGACACAGAAAGAGAGGCAGCACCAGGTCGCCGGGCTCGAGCGTGGTCTCGCGCACCAGCGCCCGCAGGGCCTCGCTGCGACGCAGCCGCCGCATGCGAATTTCAGGAAAACTCATGAATCGATTGTAGGACAGGGACAAGGGACCGAGGGAACAAGGGAACGAGGGAACAGGGAACGAATGCGGCTGAGGGCCGAAGGCTGTGAACGGAACTGACGCTTGGTCCCTTGTTCCCTCGGTCCCTTGACTCCCCTATTCCGGCAACTGGTCGTACAGCGTCGCGTTGCGATAGCCGATTAGCATCACCAGGGTCCAGATGGCCAGGGCGGTGCCGAACGGGAACTTGATGATGTTCACAAATGCGGCAATGATGGCGACGATGCGCCCCCACGAAGCCCGTTCCATCAGGCCCCATCCGGCCATCAGCGCCAGCCCGGCTCGCGCAATCACATACATCCAGCCAAATCGCAGCAGCACGGGCGAAAACCAGAAGGGCGGCATCCCATGGTGCGCCCACGGTCCATGCGCCCAGGGGCCCATGTGCCCGGTCAGGAATGCATCGGTGACGGTCATGCCGATGATGCCGAACACCACTGAAATTCCGCCGTAGATAAACCAGACGGTGCTTAGCGCGCGCATCTTGGAGGCGTAGTTTGCGAGCTCAAACTGAAATGCCGGAACCAGGGGCGGCGGCGCCACCATCACGGGGCGTCCACACTGCGGGCAAACCGGCTGCCCCGGGGCTATGCCGAAACCACATGTGCTGCAATACATAAAGGCCTCCTGCCTATACGCCCGGAATTCGCCCCGGGTCCTCGCTCACAACATCCGCCCGCCCCAGGCCGGGTGCTTCCGCGTTCCCTCTCACTGGGGATGGATACGCGCCACGGTGCGGGTTCGTTCCCATTTTTCTTCGTGCCGATCGTCGCGGAAGATCAGCCCGGTCACGTGCCCCTGCGGATCGCGCTCCACCAGCAGCCTGGTCCACACGCCGCCGAAGGGGTAAAAGAACGTGGAGGAGGATTCCGCTTCCACTTCCGTCACTTCGCCGTGGGGATCCCTCTCGTAGAGCTGCTCTCCCTGGCGGAAGAGCGTGGCTGCCGGGTGTCCAGCCGCGTCGCGATACTCGCCCACCAGCGTATCGAGCACCACGGGGGTGAGCTTCACCGGCGCGGGATGAAGCTGGATGACCAGGCGCTCGGCAAAGGGCTGCGGTTGGGGCGTCGCGCCGAGGCGGTGCCCCAGCAACCACCGCGGCAACTCCGGTTCGTTATATGCGCGCGCCCACGAATCGTGGTGCAGGCCCTGATAGATCCACAGGCGCACGTGCCCGCCGTTGGCCTTGAATGCGTTGTACATCAGCTCGCTCTCGCGCGGCGGCACCACGTTATCTTCGCTGCCGTGAAACATCCACACCGGGGTACGTCCCAACGCCTTGGCATACTCGGCCGGCAGCGTGGCCGCCTCTTGCCAGCGCTCCGGCGCATAGCTCCAGAAGGGTCCGCCCGAGGCAATGGCAACGGCTGCCCAGCGGCGCGGATAATCCTTCGCCAGCTCCCATGCTCCGTAGCCGCCCATGGAGATCCCCGTCAGGTAGGTGCGTGCCGGGTCGCCGTGAAATTCTTCGGTTTCCTGGTCCAGTGCCGCCATGGCCATGGTCAGCATGTTGGGGTCAGTCCAAAAATTCGGATACGTGCACTGCGGCATCACGATCACAAACGGCCAGCGCTCGGGGTGATCGCGAACTTCGAGCGGCAGCCCGATCTGGGTCTGCCACATGCCCTCCCCGCCGCGCTCCCCGCGCCCGTGCAGAAACAGGATGATGGGCCACTGCTTCCGCCCCTCCCGCCGGTACTCTTCCGGCAGATAGACCTGGAAATGGTAGGTAATGCCGTGCAGTTGCAGCCTGCGGTTGAGGAAGCCGGTCTCCTGCGCGGGAGCAGGTGCGTGGGCCTTGGCTGCGGCAGGGCGGCCGGCGCCGGACAACAAAAGCAGTCCCAGGCCAGCGCACAGGATGGCCATTAAGGTTTTCGAATCAGGGCGCATGTCCGTGTCCCATCATAGTAGCCGCTGTCACATAACTGCATTTGGGACGGGGGAAGGAGGGGGAAGGTTGGCTAAAGGGAGCCGGTTGGCAGCAGGGAGCAGAAAACCGAGGGATCAAGGCCGCCTGACCACTGATCACTGATCCTTGACCACTCCGTCCATGAAACAATCGTTTCCAGACGCCCGCTCATGCCCGATGCCGGAGACATCCTGGATCACTATCGCCTCGACGCCGTGGTTGCGCGCAGCGGCATGGCTACGCTGTTTCGCGCCACCGATCTGCGCAATGCGCATACCGTTGCCATCAAGGTCCCGCACCCTGAGATGGAGGCCGATCCCGTCCTTCTCGAGCGTTTTCGCCGCGAGCAGGAGATCGGGCAGCTTTTCGACCATCCCGGTATTGTAAAAACCTATGACGGGGAAGAGCGCAGCCAACTTTACATGGTGCTGGAGTGGGTGGAGGGCCGTTTGCTGCGTGCGGCGCTCAATGAAGAACGCAAGCTGCCGCCGGAGCGCGCTGTCCGCATCGCCGGCGCGCTGTGCGACGCGCTCGACGCCATGCACAAGCGGGGCATCGTGCATCGCGATCTGAAGCCGGAAAACGTGATGCTGTGCGAGGGCGACCAGATCAAGATCATCGACTTCGGAATCGCCATGAAGGAGGACGCGCGGCGCATCACGCATGTGGGCGCCTCTCCGCTGCTGGGCACGCCCGACTACATTTCGCCGGAGCAGGTGCAGGGCAAGCGCGGCGACCAGCGCAGCGATATCTACGCGCTGGGAATCATGCTCTACGAGATGCTCACCGGGCGGGTGCCGTTCTCGGGGCCGAATCCGCTGGCGGTGATGAACGACCGCCTGGTAAAGGATCCTCCGTCTCCGCGGGCTCTGAACCCGGCCATCGCGCCGGAGCTCGAGGAGATTGTGTATCGCGCGCTGGAGCGCGATCCGCGCCACCGCTACGCCACCGCGCACGAGATGCAATGGGAATTGGAACACCAGGAGCAGGTGGGCGTGGAAGAGCGCGGGCGATCGCAGCGCGGCGCGGGCCGGTCCTCGCTGCTGCGCAGAATAAACAAGCGAACACTGCTCTACGCGTGCCTGGTCCTCGTGCCGATTGCGCTGTTCGGCCTGATGCTGGTGATGGCGCGGCGGTAAAAGAAAATATTTTCTGCGATTTCCGGGGGGATTCCGGCCTGCAGGCATGGGGGTGCCAGCGGGTTAAGGCTGCATGCTTTCAGCGGCTTAGGGGGTGCGCTGGGGGCTGCGGAAGATGACCACGAAGGGTCACACATTTGCGCAAAATGTGACAATATTCCGTAACACCCGGGCACAAAAGTTCCTAAAATCGCGCACATTTTTCGCGAAAAGTGACGAAATTTGGTCACGTTTGGAAGAGAAATGTTACGGGTTTTGGCCATCTTTTGGAACGGATGTGTACAGGAAACGGCACATTTTGTGCGGGCGGTTTCCCGCCATGCGGGACCGATGGAGAGGGCTGCGGCGGGCGAGCATCGCGCCGGGAGATTACAGGGAATAGCGGTCTCCGGCCTGGCGAGTCTGGCCGAGGGCGGTGAGAGTTTCCAGGATTTCGGCGACGCGAATCCTGCTGGCCGGTCTGAAGCCTGCGGCGATCTGCTGAACGTTTTGTGAGGGCGTGGCGCGGAGGGCGTCCTTGACCGCGCGCACCTGGTCGGGCAAGGACGCTGGCCAGGGCTGCTTGCGGCGCGCGGGCGCCGGTCCCTCGACCGGCGCCATGCCGGCCAGGGCCGTCTGGACCAGCATTTCGTTGGGCGCCTGGAATTCGGGACGGAGCCAGCGCACGATGCCCGAGCGTTCTTCCGCGCTGCGCTGCGCGTTGAGCGTAACCACACTGGCAAGGATATCTTCGTCGCTCAGTTCGGCGGGCCAGCCGTAGGCAGCGAAAACGGCCTCTACTCTTTCTGAACTGTCTAAAGATCAGTGCCATTTCGGGTCTCGAGTGGCGGCTTTATTAAGGCATCCTTTGACTTGCTCGCCCCGCCAATATAGATTCGCTCTTAACCATGTTCACTGCGCTAGATTTTCTTGCCGGAAGCGGTTTAGTTGCCCTGGGACTGGCACCAGAGTTTGAAACCGTCTGGGCCAATGACAACTGCCCCAAAAAGAGAGCGGTCTATGTGGCCAATCACCCGCCTGAGCAATTCCATCTGGGCGATATTCGACAATTCCATGGCGACAGTCTGCCAGCCGCAGATCTTGCCTGGGCGTCCTTCCCGTGCCAGGATCTTTCGCTTGCGGGAAATCTCAATGGCATGAACTCCGGGACGCGGTCGGGATTCTTTTGGGAGTGGATCAGAATTCTTGAAGAACTAAAGAGAAGCAAAAAGCTTCCGGGTGTGCTGGTCGCAGAGAACGTAGTTGGGTTCATTGTCGCGCATCAGGGAAGGCATTTCAGGCCAGCGTATGAGGCGCTACGAAGCTTGGGTTACCGTGTGGGCGCGGTCATTATCGATGCCAAGGCTTTCGTACCGCAGAGTCGGCCACGAGCGTTCATGGTGGATCCCGTAGCGTAAACTGCCATTTTTATTTACGATCCGGAGCAACTGAACGATGGCTCACGACCGCTCGATCTTTGCCGACCTGACCGTTAGGCAGAAACTGATTCTCTCGGGCCTCTACCTCTCAAGATTCGACTCGGATGGCCTGCATCGCCTCGGCTTCGACAATTTTGTCGAAGCTTTCAACGTTATTGGCTATGCGCTGGGGTCGAAGCCTGCGTCCGTCAAGAACTACCGCGACGAATTCGACCCGTTCTTTCCAAATCAACGAAAAGGATGGCACAAGCGGCCATTTCGCGAATACTGCCGTGAGATTTACGAGGAGTACAAGGGACTCGATTTCGCGGAATTTACGGGATTGGTGAGGTCGTTTTTTGGATTCGATAACAACCCGCCGGTTGAGGCCGAACCAGCCGGCGATAGAGCCAAAGACGAAACGGCGTTCGCGCAGAGACTCGTGAC
>DASZLF010000057.1:0-35012 GCA_035552555.1 Occallatibacter sp. | reverse complement strand
CATCGGAGAATACATCGACGGCCACAACCAGAATCCCAAGCCCTTCATCTGGACCGCAAAAGCAAACGACATCCTGCAAAAGGTCACTCGCGCTCAGGCAGTCCTCAATAAATGACCATCTGTTTGGCGGACTACACTAGTTGAGCGTTGTTCGTTACACACGCAATGTCGAAAACGCATTGGCCTCGGATATCCAGCAACTCGTTCCGATGGTCAAGAAGACTTTGCTAGGACATACCGGAAAAATCCGGGCGCTGGTTTTTCTTGTAGCAATTGGTATCCCGCACGCTCTAATACCTTTATGGATGCGACAGAATCTTCCTTGACATCGCACACAACTGAATCAAACCTGGGCTGTGAAAGTGCCCATTTCCCCACCGCATCCAAAACCTCGCTGCCAAATTGCTTCCCTTGATACTCAGGAACAAGTGCGACGCCAAATTGCACGGTTTTCTTTTCTGCTGGCCAAAATCCTATTCCATAGAATCCGATGACAGTCCTTTGATTGTCCTGACCCGCATACGAGAGATAGAACCTCTTCCACCCGATGGCATCAGTCGTTGGAGGTTCGACGGTCTGCGGAGGCCAACTCTCAGGCGCCACTGCTGAGCAATGGGTGGCGGCCAGTGCGCGATTTCCAACTATGCCGTCATGTTCCACTTCTTCAGGAATAAACGACAGCCGTTCAGAACCAGATGGAAGATTCGCAATGGATTCATGAAGAATCGAGCCATAAGACGGAGCTGTCATGGTAGTAATCATCCTTTTCCGATTGAATCGGCACTTATCTGATGGGGAGCACAGTGTAGCACGTATAAGAGTAGCTTCAAGTACGGAAATATGGGTCGATGTGTCCGCTCGACCCCGGGAGCAACGAAACGCCTGAGTCCAACATGCTTGACCTCAGGCCCCGCAGGAAACTCAGAACGACACGTCCGCGGGCTGGGTCACGCGCAGAACCGACTGGTCTCCTGTCATCTTTTTCCATGCCGCGCGAATCGCATCGATCTTGCCGCGATTTTCCGGCGTGTCAGGATAATCGACGATCAGCATTTTGGTATGCAGCCGTTCCGGCGCGGTTTGTTTCTTCCCCGGCCATTGGCCGTAGACATCCACCACGCTCAGGCCGTCGGGAAAGCGTGGGGTCACTTCGCGATCGAGAAATTCGCGCCACCTGGTCTCGCTGATTCCCTGCTCCGGGTGGTCGGCGGGACCCAGGCCGAAGTAGAGCCGGGTATCGACCCAGCCATGGGTCTGGCCGGGATGAGCAGGATCGCCCTGGAGGGTTGGCGCGGTGGTTGCGCGAGGCGCCGCCGGGCCGGGGTGAGCGCAGCCGCTCGCCGCCAGGACGATTCCCGCAGCGAGGGCCAGCGGTCGCAGGAACATGCCCGGAATTACTTCTCCACTTCCACGCCGCGCCAGAACGCCACGTATCCCCTGATTTTGCGCGCGGCGGGCTTGGGATCGGGATAGTACCAGGCCGCATCGGGATTGTCTTGCCCCTCGATCAGCAGGCTCATGTAGCGCGCCTGCCCCTTCCACGGACACGTGGAGGTGGTGGTGCTGGGGCGAAAATACTCCCGCTTCAGGCTGGTTTCAGGAAAGTAAACGTTGCCTTCCACGGTTTCAGTCACGTCGCTCTCGGCAATCACCTTGCCGTTCCAAATTGCTCTTGCCATGAGGTTTCCACTTCAAACGCGGTCTTCCGTAGCCGGCGGCGCGGGGCCACCGGCTACGGCAATCGATACGACAGTAGCAGAGATTGGCTCGGCGCGCGAGAACCGAATGGCCCGTCTGCGCGCAGAGGTATCTACTTTGTCTCGGCGATGGAGTCGATGTGGACGCTCTTGTTGTCCTTGTCCACCGACGCCGTCACGGTGACGTGGCTGCCATAGTAGCTCTTCACCGCGTCGGGATTGTCGATTTTCCAGACGGCTTTTTCCTTCTCGTCGACAAACACGGGGCTCATGCCGCCCTCGATGCACTTCTTCACGCAGGCCGCACCGCTGCCGGCATGCTTGGCGCCGCACATGGAGTCGGAAATCCAGCCGTTGATTTTGCTGGAATCGGCGGCACTGGCCGCCACGGCTGCAAAGGAGAGAGCTATCACCAGCAGAGCGAGGATACGCTTCATTTTCAGACCTCCTGAATTGGGGAACGAATTGGAGAACTTGGAACCGCGCTTACCATCATCCTCCCAGCCCCCGGGATTAGGCAAGCCTGCAAGCTCGACCGGCTTGGATGGGGTGCGAACCGGACGGCAACTTCGCTGACCCGGCCAAGATTTATGGGACTGACGCTGCCTGCTTCTGGCGCGCCCGCATGGCGTCGACGTTCTTCAGCACCGCCTCGTAGCGCGCGGCGGCAGCGGGAAAACGCCTTACCAGCTCCGAAGTCTTGGATAGGAACGTCGGCGTTCGCTCGCGGATTTCTTCCAGGACCGGCGCAAACTTGGCCAGCAGCAGAAAGCCCTCGGCGTTGCAATCCACGAACAACTCCGCGGATACGGCCCCGTGCAGCACCATGGCCGCCGCCATCTCCCAGTACGTAAGAACCTGGCGCACGAAGGGGCTGTGCGGGTCGGCAGGATTCAGGACCACGGCGAAGTAGTCCGCGGCAGTGGCCGGCCAGAACTCGCCGATGACCCAGGCGCGGGCCTGGCGCATCACCGTCTCCCGGCGCAGGTCGTACAGCTTGAGAATGATTTCCGCGTCGGCTGGCGTGGCCAGCATCCGTTCCATTTGCATGCGTTCCATCCCTGGGGTCTCCGATGCTCATAGTAACGGATTCAGAGCGAACCTGCGCAGGCGGATGCCGCGGGCGTGCCCAAGAAGAAAGTGAGATAGAAGGATTGCGATCAACCAGCCGGCTCTTCGGCGGAATCGTCCCGCTTCCGCACCTTTCCTGTAGCCGCTCCAGCCGATAGTTCCTCATCCGTATAGAACCGGCCGGAACGGTCAAGTTTACCAGAGGCGAGTCGGCGGTCGACTTCCTCCAATACCCGATGGACGGAATCAAGAAGCTGTCTGGATGTCATTTCCATAAGCAAAGTTCCTCAATCTTGGACCATCGTCCGACATCTACGATTCTAAGTAGGTCCCCAGATTCCTTCTCGGCGATCAGGACGCGGGGCACACAACCATTATCGTAGATCGCGGCAGTATCCGCCAGAGGCAAATAGAGGTTGCGCATGTTGGCGAGCCCGGTCCTGAATCTGCGATAGATCACTTCGTCGGGGATCGAATGTCCGCCCTCGCGAACGCGTCGCGCCACCCGTGCGATCGAATCTTCAGGTTTTGGAAGCCAAAAATAAAAGAGCGAGATCTTCCAGCCACTTTCCTTGCAGCTCCTCAGCAGCGGAATATAGGATTTTCCAGCACAAGTGGTTTCCAACGCGAAACTGAGTCCATCGCGCACCGATTCACGCATGCGTTCGATCAGCACACGTCCAGCGGCAAGGCTTGCCGATTCCGGATCGCCCGGGGAAATCTCCCTTGCGATCTCATCGGCATTGAGATAAGCAGCACCACCGAAGCTTTCCGGAACCAATAGCCGTGACACGGTGGTCTTCCCCGCCCCATTCGGACCGCCGATGATGAAGATTTCTTTCGCGGCTTGCGTCAACTTGCGACTCTCGGTCCTGTTCCCTCTTACGCCGGCTGCAGTTCGTGCTTCTTCTCACCCTTCTCCACCACCGGCCCGTGGGTTTCGGCCGTGGGCGGAGGCGGCGCATCGCCGATCCGTTTCGAGTAGCCGCAAGCCACGGCCGCAGACGGCTCCGCTGCCGCGCCCTTCTTGGCGCGTTTCTTGGGCGCCGCCGCTTCCTCTTCCGCGCCCTTCTTCTTGTTGGGGCACTCAAGATAGATGCCGCTTTTCAGCGTCTTTTCCAGCAGATACGGGCTGCCGCATTCCGGACACTTCTGCGGCACCGGCTTGTAATTCGATGTGAAGTCGCACTTGGGATAGTTGGTGCAGCCCCAGAAGATATTGCCGCGCTTTGCCTTGCGCTCGGCAATGTCTCCGGTGCCGCACTTGGGGCACTTCATGCCTTCAACGAGGTTCTGCTTCACGTATTTGCACTTGGGATAACCGGAGCACGATACGAACTCGCCATAGGAGCCCTGGCGCAACACCAGCGGCTTGCCGCATTGTGGGCAGGCCTCGCCGGTGGGCTGCGGCGCGCTCTGCTTCTGCTGCTGCTTCTGGCTCAGCTTGCGGAAGGTTCGGCACGGCGGATCGGCGTTGTAGTCAGGACACGCCATGAACATGCCGAACGGCCCGCGCCGCAGCACCATGGCCTTGCCGCAGTTCTCGCAATACTCTTCCTGTTCCGCGGCATCCTGCGCCTCCGGCGTATTCAGGTCGGGCTTATTGGCCGTGTTTTCCTTGGTGAAGGTGCAACTCGCCGGGTCCTTCTTGTTGTAGGCCGAGCACGCATAGAAGCTGCCGAACTTGCCCCATTTCAGAAGCAGCGGCGACCCGCAAAGGTCGCACTTCAGGTCCGTCTTCACCTCCATGCGCTTGATGTTGCGCATCTTCTTGTCCGCGTGGCTCAGTTCGTCTTCAAAGTGGTCGTAGAAGCCGTTGAGCAGATCGGTCCACTTCTCCTTGCCCTCTTCAATGTCGTCCAGCTCCTCTTCAAGCCGCGCCGTGTACTGCGTGTCGAAGATGTACGGGAAGCTCTCCACCAGCAGGTCGCACACCACCATGCCGATCTCGGTTGGATAAAAGCGTCCGCTGATCTTGGTCACGTATTCGCGATCCTGAATGGTGCTGATAATGGACGCATACGTGGACGGCCTTCCGATGCCGCGCTCTTCCAGCACTTTGACCAGTGACGCTTCGTTGTAGCGCGGCGGCGGCGAGGTGAAGTGATCCTCGTTCTCCAGCTTCTCCAGAATCAACGTCTTCACGCCGTCAAGGGAAGGCAGCTTGTTCTTCGACTCATCTTCGTCGTCGCTCTTGTCTTCCAGAACCTCGTACACCTTGAGAAATCCATCGAAGCGCAGCACCGAGCCGCTGACTCGGAAATCGTAGGTCTTCCCATTCGTGGAGGAAACCGCGGCAATTTTCGCCGTAGTCACATCGAAGATCGCGGGCATCATCTGCGACGCCACAAAGCGCTGCCAGATCAAACGGTACAGCTTCAACTGTTCGTCCGAGAGATATCTTGCAATTGACTCCGGCGTGCGCGAGGCATCCGTCGGGCGAATCGCTTCGTGCGCGTCCTGTGCTCCCTTCTTGCCGCGATATTCGTTGGGCGTGCCGGGGAGATACTGCGGCCCCAGGGTTTTCGCGATCCACTCCCTTGCGGACTCCTTCGCCTCCGGCGCCACGCGCGGCGAATCGGTTCGCATATACGTGATCAGGCCCACCGGCCCTTCCGTGCCGATCTCCACGCCTTCATACAAACGCTGCGCCACGCCCATTGTCCGGCGCACATTGAACCCCAGCTTGCCCGCGGCATCACGCTGCAACTGGCTGGTGATGAAGGGCGCCACGGGCCGCCGCTGCTGCTGCCGCGACTCCACCGAGACCACCGACCACTTCGCCTTTTCAAGCGCGCTCACCACCTCGTCCATCGACTTCTTGTCGGGCAGCGCATTGGCAATGAACTGGTCCTTGCCTTCCTTATCCTTGCCGTTGGCCACGCGCACCGGTTCGCCATCGACCCCGACAAAGCGCGCCTTGAAGCTGCCGTCCGCCTGCTTCTCCGGATGTAGAAACGCATCGAGCGTCCAATACTCCACCGGCTTGAACGCGCCGATTTCGCGCTCGCGTTCCACAATCAGCCGCACGGCCACGGTCTGCACGCGGCCGGCGGAAAGTCCGCGGCGCACCTTGTCCCACAGCAGCGGCGAAATCTGATAACCCACCAGGCGGTCGAGCACCCGCCGCGTCTGCTGCGCATCCACCAGGTTCCGATCCACGTCGCGCGCATGCTGGAACGCGTCCTGCACGGCCTTTTTCGTGATCTCGTTGAACGTCACGCGCTGAATCTTCTGCCGTTCCTTCGGCGACGTCCCCAGCTGCAGCGCAAGGTGATACGCAATCGCCTCGCCTTCGCGATCCGGGTCAGGCGCCAGGAAGATATGGTCCGCCTTGGCCGCCGACTTTTTCAGTTGCCCAACTACCTTCTCCTTGCCGGGAGACACGATCAGCGTCGGCTCAAACGTCCGCTTCTTCAGCTCCACGCCAAGATCGTTTTTGGGCAGGTCCATGATGTGCCCGACCGAGGCCAGCACTTCAAAATCCTTGCCCAGATATTTTCCAATCGTCTTTGCCTTGGCAGGCGATTCGACGATCACCAGTGATTTGCTCATTGCCATCCTTATTACTACAACCCCATCGGGGCTGTTTGACTCGTCTTGGGGGATTTCGTCTCTCTTGTGATTATGTTCGAAGCCCGAAGGTTTCAAGCCGCACACTAAGAGAGTGCCCCCGGCCGTCCCACTTTCTGAATTGGCCGTGAAACTTGGAAGCTATCACGGATGGCTGGCCCATTTCCACTGCCAGCGTCCGTCCCGGCCTCCTCAGCAGGAGGGCAAGGCACGCGTAAACGCTGCTCCGCGTACATCATCGAGCGCGAAGTCTTCTTTGCAAATTTCTGGCTCGGAAAAACGAAAGATTCGCCTGCGCGCTGCCGGTCCCGCCGATTAACCCTTATCCATCTCCGCAAACAACTCGCTGAGCGCCACGCGAATCGGCGTTTCCGGCACCGTAAGTTCCCCCGTCCGCACCGGATGGAGCCCGGTCGCCGATGCAGTACAGGCCGCGCGCCGCTCGGGATCGATGATCCAGATGTGCTCAACCCCAAACCCGAGATAATCTTCAATGCGCTCCTGGAAACGGCTGAGCCGATCCTCAGGCGAGAGTATCTCGATCGCAATCAGCGGCGGATGAGAAATAATCTGCTCCTTGGGCGCATCCGCACGCAATACGCAAAGATCCGGAACCCGAAACCGGCGCCGGCTCACCTGTGTTCTCACATCCGTGACAACCCGAATGCCCCACTCTGTTCGGTGACTGACAAAAAGATACCCCAGCAGAGTTTGCAGCAAACCATGATCGTACTCGCCCACGTTCCGCTCCTCGATACGCCCATCCACGTAGTCGCAATCGGGCCGATAGCTGGTCCGAAGGTATTCCTCGACCGTCACCTGCGGCTCATCGTAGTCGGGTACGGGCAGCGTTGCCATGGCACCAGTATCCTCCGAATCGGCGAAAAACCCAATCACTACATCGTCCTCACATAATTTTTCCCCGGCAAGCAGCGCACACGCCCTGCGATCTCCAGCTCAAACAGCGCCGTAAACACCTCGGAAGAGGTTAGTTGCGTTTCGAGGAGTTCGAGAACTTCATCGATCTGCAGAGATTCGTCCGCGCGCAGAACCTCCAGCACCATCGCCTCTTCGGGCCGCAGCACAGGATCAGGCAACAAGGATGCGCCAGAGTCCCGTTTGGATGCAAAGCCGGCCTCGGCTTCCAGTGCAGCTCTTACCTGCGATGGCAGATCCTCCCACACGTCTTCCCAGGTTGCCACCAGTTTGGCGCCCTGCTTGATCAGCGTATTGGGAGTCCACGAGCCGGTGCTGGTGACGTTGCCAGGAACGGCAAACAGATCGCGGTTCTGCTCTTCAGCGCAGCGCGCGGTCACCCGGGTCCCGGAGTTCTCCGCCGCCTCCACCACCAGGACGCCGATGCTGAGCCCGCTGAGGATACGATTGCGCCGTGGAAAATTCTGCGGAGCGGGGAAGGTGCCCATCGGCATTTCACTCACGATGGCGCCGCCGGTAGCCAGAATCTCCTCCGCCAGCTTCTTGTTCTCCTTGGGATAAACAACATCAATGCCTGTGCCCCACACAGCTACGGTGGGCTTTCGCGCCATCAGCGCCCCTTTGTGCGCGCAGGTGTCAATGCCCCGCGCCATGCCGCTGACGATGAGCAGCCCGCGCGCCGCCAGATCGCGCGCCATTTTCTCCGCTATCCCCGATCCATACGGCGATGGACGCCGCGTGCCCACCACCGCCAGCGACGGACGGGACAGCAGCGAAACGTCTCCGCGCACCCACATCACCGGCGGAGGATCGTAGATCTCCTTTAGCCGCTCGGGATATTCGGCGTCGTGCAGGGTGAGAAGGACGGCGCCCTGCGCGGTCACCGCGTCCCACTCCGCCTCCGCTGCCCGGCGGGCCTTGCCGTCGAAGATGAATTGCGCCGCACCGGCCGGAAACTGCAATGCTTCCAGCGACGTGAGCGGCAGTTCGAAGATTTGGCCCGGCGTTCGCAGCCCGCGCACGGCTTCCATAATGCGCCGCGGACCCAGCCCCGGCGTGAGGGCCAGCGCCAGATAGGCGAGGCGGTCGTCGTTTCCGCGCAACGCGCCTGCTGCGGACATCTCTGCAAGGTTCGTCGTCATAGAGCCATTCCGCCGGGCCACGTTCGGCTGGACCCGGGGATGTGATCCTGACGATAGCGCACAAAAGCGCCGCCGCTGGTGATGGCGCTCACGTTATGCACGGCGCGAGAGGGACGGGCAATCCAGCCCATTCCGGCGTTCGTAGTTCACAGTTCGTACTTCACGATTCCTGGTCCCATTTGGCGACAGGAGGAAAACTGTGAACTGCGAACTTAGAACTGTGAACTCTCGCTCCAGTCGCGGCTTCCGTCACGTTTACACTGAACCCGTGGCTCCTCACGTTCAGCGCCCCCGAATTGCCGCCATTCGTTTTCTCAACCCCGCTCCTTTAATGTGGGACTTTGAGCATCCGCCGCAGGCGGAGGCATTGGCCGCGCGCTACCAGATTGACTGGATGCTGCCCGCGGAGTGCGCCGACCGGCTGGCCGATGGAACGGCGGATATCGGGCTGGTTCCCATTGCCGCACTGCCTGTCGTTCCGGGCCTGAGGATTCTTCCCGGCTGCACCATCGCTTCAAAGGACTACGTGCGGTCGCTGCTGCTGGTGCGGCGCGCCCGGCAGTCGCTGGCCGAGGTGCGGACGGTGGCCGCCGACAGTGCCAGCCTTACTACCGTTGCGTACGCGCGGATGCTGTTTCAGAAGTGGGGCAATGCCGGCGTGGAATTTCTGCCCATGGCCGCGGATCTGGATGCCATGCTGGCACGCGCCGATGCCGCCATCGTGATCGGGGACCCGGCCCTGCTGGCTCTGGAAGAGCGCGCCAACCGGTTTGAGCGCGCGGAGGTTGAACTGGTGTATCACGACCTGGCCCATGAGTGGCGATCTCTCACCGGAATGCCGTTTGTGTCCGCGGTATGGTGCGCCGCGGCCGGCGCGGTTTTGGACGAACGCGTGGCAGAGGACTTTATTGCCTCGCGCGATCATGGTTTGGCCAACATTGAAGCCCTGGCCGCGGAATGGAGCCGGAAGCTGCCGCTGCCAGAGAACACCATCCGCACCTATTTGAGCGAAAACATTCATTACGTGCTGGATCAGGAGTGCATCGAGGGAATGCGCGGGTTTTTCCGCATGGCGGCGGAAGCGAAGGTGCTGCCGGAGTATCGGCTTTCAGTTCCCAGGTCGTAGTTCGTAGTTCACAGTTGGTAGTTCGCGGTTCGTAGTTCATAGTTCACAGTTCCCGGTTCCCATTCGGCGACAGGACGGAAACTGCGAACTGTGAACTGTGAACTGTGCCTTTAGATTTCCCAACGCAGCAGCGCCGTGCCCACCGTGAACCCCGCGCCTACGGCGGCCAGCAGGACCAGGTCGCCCTTCTTGAGCTTGCCCTGCTCGATGGCCGTTTCCATAGCCAGTGGAATCGTCCCAGCGGACGTGTTCCCGAATTTCTCGATATTGATAATGACGCGCTCGGGATCGATCCCCAGCCGGTCCGCGCTGGAGGTAATGATGCGCTTGTTGGCCTGGTGGGGGATGAAGCAGCCGAGATCGGCGCCGGTGATGCCGTTGCGTTCGAGCAGCGTGGTGGTGGCTTCCGCCATTTTGCGCACGGCGAATTTGTAGACGGCCGGTCCGTCCTGGTGGATGAAGTGCATCTTCTTGTCGATGGTCTCGTGGGTGGGCGGATTGAGGCTGCCGCCGGCGGGGAGGTTGAGGCTGACGCCGCCGGAGCCGTCGATCTCGTGGACGAAGTCGATCATGCCGATCTCGCCGGGCTCGCAGGGCTCGATGAGGACTGCGCCTCCGCCATCGCCGAAGAGCACGCAGGTGGTGCGGTCAGTGTAGTCGGTCATGCGGGTGTTGGCGTCGGCGCCGCAGACCAGGACCATCTTGTGCGCGCCGCTCTCGACCAGCTTGACGCCCGCCTGGAGGGCGAAGACGAAGCCCGAGCATCCCGCGGAGACGTCGAAGCCCCACGCTCCGACTGCGCCGATCTTGTTCTGGACCAGGCAGGCGGTGGAGGGGAACGCCATGTCGGGAGTGACCGTGCCCACAATGATGACCTCAACGTCGGTGGGAGCGATGCCGCGCGCGGCCAGGCATTTTTTGGCAGCTTCCGTGCAGATGTCGCTGACGCCTTTGCCCTTGGCCAACACATGGCGCTCGCGGATGCCGGTCCGCTCCATGATCCACTGATCGGTGGTCTCCACCATTTTTTCGAGGTCTTGATTGGTCAGAACCTGGGGAGGAACGTAGGTGCCGAGCGCGGTGATTTTCGCGCGACGGCCCACCACGGGACGCACGGTCAGGGTCAAAGCATTTCTCCTTGCGACAGCTCGGTACAGGGTTCAGGGTTCAGTGGACGATGGTAAGGGATTCGAGCTGGATTCCGCAAAAAAGTACCGGGTGACCTACTGCGCCCGTACTAGCCCGTTACCGTTGCTTCCTTCCGGACCTGGCGGGATTGGCGGGATTACGTCGCGTAGGACCCGGCACTGATTGATTTTACAACAATGGGCAGTGATCAGTGTTCAGTGGTCAGCGCGCGAAGTTCATAGTGGGTTGCGAAGTTCTCGATGCGGCTGAGGAGACGCTTTGCTTCGGGCTCGAAGACGGGAACGGTGTAGTTTTCGCCGGCGAAGCGCTTCACCGCGTCGAGAGAGTCGAAGAAGTTGATCACCACGAACTCGGATTCATCGACGTGGTCGCGGCGCAGGAGTTGTCCGCCGCGGTAGCCTTCGATGGAGCGCAGGCCGGGGAGAACGTGTTGCTTGAGGAAGTTCTCGTAAGCATCTGCATTGGCGATGTTGTCCATCCGCGCCAGTGGCGTGCGATCATGGGCGCCTCCTTGGACATTATCCGGAAATCCCGGTTGCCGGTACAATAGCAGGGTGAGCAAAACTTCCCTACCCACGGCTCCCACCGTGGGCTTTATTTCGTTAGGCTGCCCCAAAAACCTGGTGGATTCCGAGGTGATGATGGGTCTGCTGGACCGCGCGGGGGCGCGGCTGACGGCTCGCCCCGAGGACGCCGAAATCCTGGTGGTGAACACGTGCAGCTTTATCGATTCGGCCAAGCAGGAGTCGGTGGACACGATTCTGGAGATGGCGCGGCACAAGACTTCAGGGCGAGCGACGAAGCTGATCGTTGCCGGATGCCTGGTGGAGCGCTATCGCGACGAGATTCGCAAGAACATTCCCGAAGTAGACGCGGTAGTGGGCACCGGGGAGTTGGAATCGATTCTGGAGGCGGCGGGAGTTGCGCCGGGGCCGAAGACTGCTTCGCCGTTTCATATTCTGAGCGGGACGGGGGCAGCAGAGATGCGATCGGGGCAGGAATCTTTGGCGGGAACGCATATCGAGCAGCCGGTTTTTCGTCCGGAGGGCGATCTGCGCGAGCGGCAGGGGCGGTTTACGCGCGAGAGCTGGGACGGCGCCGCCCACCTGCTGCCCACTTATCTCTACGATGAAACCACGCCGCGGCTGCTGGCGACGGGAAAGGCGTCAGCGTACATCAAGATCGCCGAAGGCTGCGACCACCCCTGCACATTCTGTGTGATTCCCAACCTGCGCGGCAAGTTCCGCTCGCGACGGTTTGAGAGCGTGGTGGCGGAGGCGCGGCAGTTGGTGGCGCGCGGAGTGCAGGAGATCACGCTGATCGGGCAGGACACCACGTGCTATGGCGAGGACCTGGGACTGAAGGACGGACTGGCGCTGCTGCTGGATGAGTTGGCCAGGATCAAGGGCGTGCGCTGGCTGCGATTTTTGTATGCGTATCCCAACCGCATCACCGGGCGGCTGCTGGAAACGATGGCGAAGCACGACAACATCTGCAAGTATCTTGACGTGCCGCTGCAGCACGCGTCGGCTGCGGTGCTGAAGAAGATGAAGCGCGGGGCGGGGGCGGAGATTTTTCTTCAGACTCTCAACAAGGTGCGGGCGGCGGTGCCGGGCATCGCGCTGCGGACGTCGTTCATCGTGGGATTTCCGGGCGAGTCGGCGGAAGACGTGGCGGTGCTGGAGGAGTTTGTGAAGGCGGCGAAGTTCGACTGGCTGGGGGTGTTCAGCTATTCCGACGAGGAAGGCTCAGGCGCGCACGGCTACGACGGCAAGGTGGCGAAGCGGACGATTGAGGCGCGCAAGCGCAAGCTGATGAAGCTGCAGCAGGGCATCTCAAAAGAAGCCAAGCAGCAGTGGATCGGCCGCGAGTTGGTGGTGCTGGCGGAAGGCGAGAGCGAGGAGACGCCGCTGCTGTGGGAGGCGCGCACGGAGTTTCACGCGCCGGAGATCGACGGCAAGGTGTACATCAATGATTTCGGCGAGTTGGATGCGCTGGAGGCGGGGCGGTTTTATCGCGCGGAGATCACTGAAGCGCATGAATACGATGTGGTGGCGCGGGTGGTTTCGGGACCGCTGGACAGGGGCCAGGGTTCAGGGGTGAGTGAACGGCATTCGATATGAACGAGTCGCAATAAGAAGCGTTATTTGCCGACCATGGTCTCGATTGAGAGCAGCCGCTTCTGGACAGTCTTGATGCTGTCGGTGAAGAAGTGGCGCTCGATGGAGACCATCTTGCCGCTTTGGGGCTCGATGTGAAGTTCCCAGCCGAACGGGATGAAATTGAGGCGGCGCGTGAAGTGGACCAGGCCTTTGATCTGGCTCCACGCGAAGCGATACTCGATGATCTGGTAGCGGCCGAACCAGAAATATTTTGGCAGGCGAACGGCGAGGCCTTCAGGGCCGGCCCGAAAGTAGCAGTTGCGGGCAAAGCCGCTGACGATGCGGCCGACGCCGCCGGTGAGCAACGCGATTCCGCCGAAGGTCAGGAGCGCGCCGAGAATATAGAACCACCAGTGGGGCATATCGCCGGACTTGGTGGGTTGGAATTCGCCGCTGGCCGCTGCCCATAGAGTCAACTCACCGAGGAATCCGACGAACAGGCCGTAGATGGCCTTCAATGCTCCCAGCACGACAATGCGCATGGGCGCGTAGTCGGTTACATCCTGCATTCCAGTGAAGTCGAGGTTTTCCACTCGCTGAGATCTCCTGTAAAGAATCGGGATCAGCGTATAGAGAAAGTGCGGCAGGGGCAAGGAGATTCGCCGCGGCGCGGCTTAACAATAAGGACTTCGGTTTTACAGGCTGCGGAAAAACTCCGCCAGTACTCGCTTTGTAAAAGGGCATGAACTTTACAGCTTGATGTAAAAGGCGTGTTTTGGTTCTTGGAACTCTCGAAAGCTCCCTCAGGGTCTAAAGAGTCTGCGTGTAACCCCGGGCCGTTTGGGTTGTGAGACAAAAGCAGCAAGTTGGCGTCGCTTTGCGACATAGCGAGCCGGCAAGTTAGCGGCCTCTTTTCGAACAAAGCATGCCTCTGGTCTCGCGAATTGAAGTTCTCACGCAGGCTCTAAAGCCCCATACATTTTTCGGCCAGCTGTTTTGTCGTGCCGCCAGGCGCCAGATAAAAATATCTGGGCTTTAGCCCTGCGGGCTTTGGTCCCGAAAACCGCCTGTGCCTTTGCAATAGCCATAGGCCGCGGGAGCCTGATACCATTGCGCGCGCTCGGGCCGAGTGCCCGGGCACTTCCACGAAGGAGACCCCATGAGACTTACCTCGAAATCCCCCTGGACTCCATCGCTACTGCGCGTTGTGGCGTTGACGTTCGTTTTCGTGCTCACCGGCTCGGCAGCTATGGCATCCAGTGGCTGGAGCACCAGCGGAACACAGATCATTACCCCCGCAGGTGGGCAGTACGTCATTACGGGTATCAACTGGTATGGCTTCGAGACCACCACCTATGTCGCGCACGGAATGTACGCGAAGAACTACACGACCATTCTCGACACCATCAAGTCTTCGGGATTTAATACGGTTCGCCTGCCGTTCTCGAACTATATGTTTGAGTCGGATCCGACGCCCGGCGCCAATGCCATAAGCGCCTGTCCCGATTGCAAGGGCAAGCACTCGCGAGACATCATGGCGTTGATCCTGAACTATGCGGGCTCGATCGGATTGCACGTGATACTCGACAATCACCGTTCCGACGCCGGGAACTCCGCGGAGGCGAATGGGCTGTGGTACTACTCTTCGGGGAGTTCGAACTTTCCTGAGTCGTCCTGGATCAACGACTGGGTGAACATCCAGCGGTGGCTGCATGGTACCCAGATGACGAGTGGCTCCGTGGATACCATCCAAGTAACCTATCTTGCTTCGGACGGTTTCCCGACCGTGATCGGCTTCGATCTGCGCAACGAGCCGCACACGGTGTGCACACACACAGGATGTAAGTATTCCACTGGATCGACGTGGGGAGGTGGAGACGGCATCGATCCAGCGACCAACCCGAATCCAAATCCTTTTGCTCCGGCGTGCGTGGCCACCGGCAGCTGTCATGACTGGCGTCTGGCGGCGGAGCGCGCCGGCGACTCCGTTTTTGGAGATGCCGAAGCCAAGGGGTGGATGTATCCGCTGATCTTCGTCGAGGGCATCTCGCAATATCCGACGGCGACCGGCACGCAATCCGCCGGCCCGTACGACTACACCTTCTGGGGCGAGGAACTGCTGGGCGTCAACGGCAATGCAATGAATGCCGGAGCTCCGGTGGTGCTGAACGCCGGAGGGAATTCCAGTTCGCTGGGCGCGAGCGTGGCCGGCGAGGTGGTCTATTCGGCGCACGACTACGGGCCGTCGGAGTATCAGCAGCCGTGGTTTAATACGAGCACCTGCTATACCAGCGGCTGCTCCAGTTCGAGCCTGGTGGATTTCTGGACCACTCACTGGGGTTATATTGCGGCTGCGCAGGTGAATCCGGTTTGGCCGGGACATTCGGGCTTTCCATGGAGCAACACGAGCACTACCGCCTACACCAGCGCGCCGGTGTGGGTGGGCGAGTTCGGAACCGGCAACTCCTCGAGCCTCCTCTATTCCTCCGGCAACGGATCGCAGGGGCAATGGTTCACGGATTTGATCAACTACATCAATTACAGCAACGGTGCGGCGCAAGGCAATCCGGGCTTGGCTGCGCCGCCGGCCAATCTGAATTTCACCTACTGGTCGCTCAACACCGAAGATTCCTATGGGCTGCTGGGCACCAGCTACAGCGGATACGCGTATCCGCCCAAGGAGTTTACATTCCTGTGCATCGCCGAGCGTGGCCCGCTGGCTTTGCAGCAGGGTAGCGGGAACGGGCAATGCGGCTATACGGGCCCGCTGCCGGCTCCGCAGTAGATTCCTGAGAGCCGAAGAGGCGTCCGCAGGAGCGGGCGCCTCTGTTTTGCAGGTCGCGGAGCGCCTCATTTGTTTGGGTGAAACCGAGCAGCTCTCGAAAGAGATGAAACGCTGCTGGAGCGGGCAGAGCTGGTGAAGACGCGCCGCAGTCTAGGCGGGCTTTTCGATGGCCAGCGGGGCGGGATGGTCTGCGGCAACGGCGCTGCGCGTGGCCAGCCAGACCAAGAAGACGATGCCGGCGATGGTGCTGCCGATGCTGGCGATCTGGGCGTTGGACATGCCCCAGAGCACGTGCGGGTTGATGCGCAGGAATTCCACTGAGAAGCGGGCCAGCCCAGTGAGCAGGAGGTATTCGCCAAGGATGGCGCCGGTGGGACGCGGCTTCCCTGCCCTGATCCAGAGAAATGTGCCGATGAGAAGCGCTGCGGCGAGCTCGTAGAGCGGGGTGGGGTGAACCGGAACGTAGACCGGCTCGATGCCGTGGGGGAAGGCCATGCCCCAGGGCAGGTTCGTGGGCTTGCCGTAGCAGCCGTCGCCGGAAAGGAAGCATCCGATGCGGCCGATGCCGTAGCCGAACGCAGCGGCGGGGGCGGCGAGGTCGAGGATGCGAAGGGCGCCGATTTTGGCGCGAATCCCCTGGATGACCAGAGCTGAAATGCCGAAGGTGAGGCCGCCGAACCAGGCAAATCCACCGGTATCCCAGAGGACGCTCCACCCCTGGGCGCGAAATTCAGAGGGGGTGTCGATGACGTGCCAGAGCTTGGCGCCGATAATGCCGGCGAGGACGGTGACGAGCACCATGACAAAGGCGTCGGCGGAGATTTTGGCGCGGCGGAAACTGCGCTCCATCACCAGGCCGGCCGCCACGGCTGCCACCCACAGCATCAGTCCAAAGATGGGAATGTCTCTATCCAGGGAGCCGATATGGAGGTGGAGGTACGGAATCATCTCTATGTAGTATAGACGTGGTTCGGCGGGAGAAGATTCTCGGTCGGAGCGGGATTTTCATGGTATTCCGCTTGCCGCGGCTACCGCTGTTCGGGAGATACTGGGAGCATGTCCGCCATTACACCGCTGGGTCTGCAGATTCTCTATACGCGTCAACAGATTGCCGAACGCGTGGCCGAAATGGGCGCCGACATTACCCGTGACCTGAACGGCGAAAAGCTGGTGATGGTGGGCGTGCTCAAGGGCGCAGCGCCGTTTCTGGCGGACCTGTCGCGCGCCGTGCAGGTGGATGCGACGTTCGATTTTGTGGCGGTCTCAAGCTACGGCAAGGCCAACCGCACGTCGGGCGCGGTAAAGCTGATCAAGGACCTGGATGAGTCGGTGGAAGGCAAGAACGTGCTGATTGTAGAGGACATCCTGGATACGGGACTGACCCTCAGCTACCTGCGCAAGATCATGCTCCAGCACCGGCCCAAGTCGCTGCGGATTGCGGCGCTGCTGGACAAGCCGTCGCGGCGGATTGAGAAGATCGACGCGGATTATGTGGGTTTCTCCATACCAAACTTATTCGTCATCGGATATGGAATGGATTATGCGGAACGTTATCGTAACCTGCCGGATATCTGTGTGATGACGCCCGATCACCCGGAATAGATGAGGCCCATGGAAGATTCCCGGACAATGCTGTTTGGAGCCTATCGCGATTTCAACGCGCGCCGGTTGGACGCGGTGCTGGCGAGGATGCGGAGGGACGTGGTGTGGCCGAACGGGATGGAAGGCGGATTTGTGCATGGGCATGCCGGCGTGCGGGACTACTGGACGCGGCAATGGGCCATGATCGATCCGCATGTGGAGCCGATAGGCATTGAGGAAGACGAGGCCGGCCGGCTGGTGGTGAATGTGCACCAGGTGGTGCGGGACCTGGCGGGGCAAGTGCTTGTGGATACAATGGTTCGGCACGCCTACGTGGTCCGCGATGGGCTGATTGCGCGGATGGATATCGAGTGAGGTTGTGCGGGGGACGGTAGTACACGAAGGATGGGCGCTGTGGATTTAGAGCGCTTCGGGCCCGGGTTTCAGCTTCTAAAGGTGTGTAGCGTCGGTGATTGTTCAGACGTTCAACAAAGGTCTATACTCTTTCCCCGGGGCCCGGGGCGAACCTGCTCTGGGGAGTGGTAATTAAGGAGCAAACGATCCATGGGTGCAGCATCCACAGTTCAGACAACCGATCTCGATTTTGACCACGGCACGTTCGATGCAGCAGGATTTGCAGCCACGGCGCTGAAAGACTGGCAATCGCTTGCCGGAGTGATAGACCACAGTTTGCTGAAGCCGGAAGCCACGCGGGATGAGGTGGAGAACCTTTGCGACGAGGCGGTGCGCTACCGTTTTGCGTGCGCGATGGTGAACCCGATGTGGGTGCCGGCGGCGGTTTCAGTGCTGGCGGGGACGGGGATTCCTGTGGGCGTGGTGATCGGGTTTCCGCTGGGGGCTTCCCTGGGTTCGACGCTGCGGCAGGAGGCGGCGGCGCTCACGCGGCTGGGGGCCAAAGAACTGGACATGGTGATCCCGGTGGGTCAGCTCAAGAGCGGCAACCATTCCGCGGTGGAGCGGACGATTCGCGCGGCGGCACTGATCACCCATCACAATGGGGCGATTCTCAAGGTGATTCTGGAGACGTGCCTGCTGAATGTGGAGGAGAAGCTGCGCGGAGCGGAGATTGCCATCCAGGCGGGGGCGGATTTTCTCAAGACTTCCACGGGGTTCTCGAAGGGCGGAGCGACGGCGGCGGATGTGGCGCTGCTGCGCGGCGTGGCCGGCGGGCGCTGCGGGGTGAAGGCTTCCGGCGGGGTTCGCACCCTGGCCGATGTGAAGGCGATGCTGGAGGCGGGAGCAAACCGCATCGGCGCCAGCGCCAGCGTGGCGATTGTGAAGGAGCTGGGAGCGGAGTAAGAACAACCATCAGCTTTTAGCTGTTAGCTCTTAGCTGTTAGCTTTTAGACCGCATTGCGCGCGGACCTGAAGGTTCATAATTCCGAGACACGAGCGAATGGCTAACAGATACGAGCTGGAAGCTGCCCTCTGCATTATCATTCCCTTGAATGTCATCGAATCCCCCAGGCACGACAACCGAACACGAGTATGAAGGCGACTATCGCCCCGCCTCCGCGTCGCACCTTGACCCCATCAATGTGCGGGTGGAGCCGGAGGACCTCACCTACCTGGTGCAGCTTGCGGACGCGCTGAACACCACCCTGGACCTGCAGACGCTGTTGAATCGCACGTCGGAGTTGGTACGTGCGATTCTCAACTACCGCATCTTTGCCATCCTGCTGCTGAACGACCGCACTCACGAACTGCGCATGCGGTTCCAGATCGGCCACTCGCCGGAGACGGAGCGGATGCGGATTCCGCTGGGCAAGGGCGTGGTGGGCCAGGTGGCTCTGACGCGGCAGCCCATGCTGCTGAACGATGTACGCAATGAGCCGGGATATATTCCCGTGAACCCCGATGTGCGCTCGGAGCTGGCAGTGCCGCTGATCGCCAAAAACCGGCTGATCGGGGTGATGGACATTGAGAGCGAGCAGGCCAACTATTTTCGGCCCGAGCATCTGCACCTGCTCACGCTTACGGCGTCGCGGATTGCGCAGGCGATCGAGAATGCGCGGCTCTATGCGCGGGTCTCGCGCCAGGCGCAGACGCTTACGGTGATGAACGAAATTGCCATCGAGCTGACGTCGATTCTGGACCTGGACCAGCTCCTCGATCGCGTGGGGCACCTGCTGCGGCGGCTGATCGATTACCAGATGTTCACCATCATGCTGCTGGACGAGAAGGGCGAGACGCTGATCACGCGCTATTCGTGGCGCTTCGGCTACTCGAACGCGCCGCGGCGGCGCATTCCCGTTACCGCGGGG
Organism: Occallatibacter sp.; assembly: GCA_035552555.1. GTDB lineage: Bacteria > Acidobacteriota > Terriglobia > Terriglobales > Acidobacteriaceae > Telmatobacter. The sequence continues at coordinate 15,565 of DASZLF010000057.1, read as the reverse complement.
CTGGTGGGAGCGTCGGTGCGCGAGTGGCGGGTGGTCAACGTGCCCGACGTGCGCAAGGATCCGCGCTACCTGGAGATGAATCCCGAGACGCGGTCGGAGATGATTGTGCCGCTGTTTCACAAGGGGCGCGTGATCGGCGTGCTGGACCTGGAACACACGCGGACGGGATTTTTCCACGAAGAGCACGAGCGCATGTTGACCACCCTGGCGGCACAGGTCGCCATTGCGATTGAAAATGCGCGGCTCTACCAGGCGGTGAGCCGGCAGGAGCGGCAACTGGAGCGCGATATTGCCATGGCGCGCGAGGTGCAGCTTCGGCTGCTGCCCACGCATCCGCCGGAGCACGCGCACGCGGAGATGGCAGTGCGGTTTCTGCCGGCGCGGACCATTGGCGGGGACTTGTACGACTTTCTGGAATATGGCGAAAACCGCAGCGCGATCGTGCTGGGCGATGTGAGCGGGAAGGCGGCTCCGGCGGCGCTGTTTGCGGCGCTGGTGAGCGGCATCATGCGCTCGGCCGCCAGCCAGCAACTGGAGCCGGCAAAGATGCTGGCGTGCCTCAACGATGCGCTGCAGGAGCGGCGTCTCGAATCGCAGTACGTGGTGATGCTGTTCGCGGTTTGGGATGATCAGTTGCGCACGCTTACGGTGGCCAACTCCGGCGCGGTGCAGCCGATTGTGTGCCGTGGCGGAGATTCGACGGTGCTGCGCGCAGAGGGTTTTCCGCTGGGCATGTTTCCCGACGTTACCTACGACGAAATCACAATGACGACGGCGCCCGGGGACGCGCTGGTGTTTGTATCGGACGGGATACTGGACGCGGAGAACGCGCGGGGCGAGATGTATGGCGAAGATCGCCTGGCGGGCGTACTGTGCGGGCATCGGGATCGCGCGGCGGCGGAAATTGCAGAAGCAATTCTGATTGATGTGAGCCGTTTTCAGTCGGGGCATGAGCGGTTCGATGATGAGACGATCATCGTGCTGCGGGTAAGGTAGAGGCAGGGATCAAGGAACGGGGAACGGAAAACGGACGCGGCGAGGTACTGACACGTGATTAGCCATCAGATCGGTGATCCATTACGGAAGAGGCGGAGATGGCTGCTTGTGGCCATCATAATCGCCTTTGTCGTTGTCATAGGGTTGCTCTTTGCCGCTTCGTGGATGTTCCATGAGAAGCAAGAAGCCAGGATGACTCTGCACAAATATGGCGACGCGCTGGTCGCCAAGGACTACGCCAAAGCATACTCTCTTCGAGATTCTGAACTTCAGAAGAGGTTGACCGAACCTGAGTTCGAACGATCACACGAACTTGCCGAATCGCGTTATGGAAGACTCAAAGAGGTGATTATTGAGTCTGGAGAGAAAGTGGGGGATCAAAATGGTATGACAGTGACGATGATTTCCCGAGTGGTATATGAGAACGCAGAAGACCGCTTCGCTGTGACGATGAAGAAGGAGGGGGATAGCTGGTTCATAAAGGACTATAGATTTAAAGAGAAATGAACTTCCATTTCCTTTTCCATTTTTCAATCTCTCGGTTGGTAAACTTACCTAATTTCAATTCCCGGAGCTCGCTTGTCTATCACCACGCAAGAACGCCTGATTCGCCCCGCGCACAACATCATGGGCAGCTTGCGCCTGCCCGGCGACAAATCTATCAGCCATCGTTATGGCATGCTTGCGGCTTTCGCAGAAGGCACATCGCGCTTCACGAATTTTTCCACGGGGGCGGATTGCGCTTCGACGCTGCGCTGCATGGAGGCGCTGGGCGCGAGCGTGCGCCGGCTGGATGACGGCGCGGTGGAAGTAACGGGAGTGGGCGGGCGCGTGACGCCGAGTGCGGAACCGCTGGATTGCGGCAATTCCGGCTCGACGATGCGCATGATCTCGGGGCTGCTGGCGGCGCAGGAGGGGACATTTACGCTGGTGGGCGACGCTTCCCTTTCGCGGCGGCCCATGGAGCGGATTCGCCAGCCGCTCACCGAGATGGGGGCGCGGCTTACGCTGACCGACGGCCACGCGCCGATCACCATTGAAGGCGCGATGCTGCACGCGATGGACTACATCACGCCGGTGCCCAGTGCGCAGGTGAAGACGTGCGTGCTGCTGGCCGGGCTGCAGACCGCCGGCGTCACCACGGTGCGCGAAGCGGTGCGCACGCGCGATCACAGCGAACTGGCGCTGCGGGCATTCGGCGCGCAAATTGCACGAACGGTCGATTCGGTTTCGATCCGCGGGCCGCAGAAACTGCATGCGATTGACGGAGCGGTGCCCGGAGATATTTCGTCGGCCGCATTTTTTCTCTGCGCGGCGGCGCTGTTTCCTGGCTCGTCGCTGCTGCTGGACTCTCTTGGATTGAATCCCACGCGCGCCACGCTGCTGGATGTGCTGACCGCGCTGGGCGCACACATCAGCGTTCTCAATGTGGAAGAAAAGAACGCGGAGCTGGTGGGGACGGTGCAGGTGACGGCTCCCGAAGACGGGCTGCGGTCAACGGCGATTCAAGGCGCGCTGGCGGCGCAATTGATCGATGAGCTGCCGGTGCTGGCGGCCATTGGGCCTTACACCAGCGGAGGCATTCGCATTCGCGACGCGAAGGAACTGCGGGTGAAGGAGTCGGACCGGATCGCGCTGGTGGCGCGGAATCTGCGTGCCATGGGCGCCGAGGTGGAGGAATTCGACGACGGCCTGGATGTGCCGGGCGGGCAGACGCTGCACGGAGCGACCATTGATTCCGGCGGCGATCATCGCATTGCGATGGCGTTCAGCGTGGCGGCATTGCGCGCGGAAGGCGAGACGGTGATTCAGGGAGCGGAGTCGGCGGCAATCAGCTTCCCGGAGTTTTTCGATCTGCTGGATATTGTGGCGGAGAGATAGGGATCAGTGGACAGTGATCAGTGATCAGTGATCAGACCACAGGCCCGGCGATTGCCGGGCCTGTTGTCTGCGGGGCGTTTTCTGCGTTCCGCCTTTTGAATTGCGAAGTGGTTATTGTGCCGGCGGCGGAGTGGTGGGCGCCACGTTTGTGTTGGACGCGGGCACCAGGCCGGGAATCATGGGCGCAGCGCCTACGGTGCCGGCAGCGGCGTCAGTGAGGTTGATGTTGTAGTGCTGCAGGGTCGCGGCCAGCGTCTGATAGAGGCCTGCGCGATCCTTTGCATAAGCGGCCTCGGCAGCAAGAAGGTTGTTTTCGGCGATGGCCAGATTGCGCTGTTGCTGCAGGACGTTGGCGGTGGTGGACGCGCCCAGGTGAAGCTTTTTCTGTTCCGCGTCGAGACTCTGCGATGCGAAGTCGTGGGCAGCCCGCGATGCCAGCACCTGAGCACGATCGTTAGTCAGCGCGAACTGCGCGTTGACTACCTGCATGCGGATCTGCGTGTGCAATTGCTCGAGCCGAAGTTCGGCCTGGCGGTACTCGAGGAGCGAACGCGCCTGGTCGGCCTGCGCCGTGCGGTTGCGCAGCGGCACGTTCAGCGCGAAAGCCACTCCCTTGTCCGGCCCCGTTGAATCGCCCATTTGGCTCAGCACATTGCCGTAGCCCTTGGTCGGAACGAGTCCAGGAGGGCAGGCGACGAATTTACCGCCGAAAGTTGGATTGCAGTTTAAGTAGGGGCTCTGTGCTCCACCCACTCCGCTGCCTCCATAGAAGCCGCTCACATCCAGGGTGGGCAACAATCCGTTGCGCGCGCCATGGAGCGTGATGGCGTCGTTCTTCAACTGCAAAACCGCCTGCTCCAATTCGGGCCGCTGCTGGAACGCTACATTTACCAGATCGTCTACCGGCTGCTTCTCTTCCGGCAGCTCATCCAGGCTTACGCGGTCGGTGGGGATGATGGGCGCGCTCTCCAGCGCCGGATCGTTCAGGTTGCGCGCGATCGCCTGCTTCATGATCAATTGCTGATACTGCAGTATGTTCTGCGAGTTGATCAGCGCCTGCTTGTCTGTAGCAACGGTCGACTGCGCGTTGACCACATCGAGCGGCGCCATGGTGCCGATCTGGAGTTGCTTTTGCGTGTCGCCCAGCAATTGCGTGCTCTGCGTCAGCGCGTGTTCCTTGGCCTGCACGTCTTCATAGGCGCTGACCAGCACCCAGTAGATGTTCTCCACCTGGTTCACGGTGAAGAGAATCTGCTGGCGGAAGGAAGAATCGGTAATGCGGCGGTCGTTAAGCGCCTGGTACATGAAACGCTTGTTGATGTAGATCCCGAAACCCTGCAGCAAGTGTTGCGAGAGCGTTGCCCTGAAGCTGGATTGCAGCGTAGGACTAAAGCTGTTGAACGGGTTATCGGTGGCGACGCGGCTGTTATTGAAGCCCAGCTGCAGCGCCATGCCCGTAACGAAACCCTGGTTGTAGGTGAAGTTGTAGGCGTCCGTGTTGGTGCTCAGCGAGGTCTTGCCGCCGGAGAACAGCGTATTGGTCTGCGGCAGCTTGGCGCGCTCCAACTGGATGGTTCCTACGATGGCCGGGTCCGTCACTTCGGGCGAAGGACCGGCGCCATTAGTGGAAAGCACGAGTCCCGAACTGCCAGAGCCCGCGCCACCCGAGCCTCCCGTAGTTCCGCCTGGTCCGCCACCTGCAGCAAGGGTCGATCCGCCGCCCCCCAGCGTATTGGTTACCACGCCGGAGTTGACGCCGCGCAGGCCCGAGCCGGCCTTGGAGCGCAGGATGTCAGTATCCGCGATGTCGAGGTTATAGCGGGCGATGGCGAGATCGAAGTTGTTCTCGATGGTCAGCGCCAGGGCGTCAGAAAGGCTGAGATAAATCTTGCCGTCCTTCACCAGGTCCTGCAAGCGCACCGAGTTGGTGAAGCTGGCTGCAGGCACGGTGGTCGGCACCCAGACCTTCCAGGGAGCCGTAAAGATGTCGCCTCTCGGGCGGGAGAAGTCGCGCCCAGACTGGCGCAACGAAAACGGCTCGGTAAGGACGGGGGCAGGCGCGGCGGGCAGGGCCGAGGCGGCCTTTTCCCGCGAGGGCGCGCCGGAGGGCTGCTGCGCAAATCCCGTTGGCAGACCCGTAATGAGGCCCAACATCACCGCGGCTACGGCGCGCAACGATCCGCGCGTAGAGCGCAGGTTTCCAGCCTTGCGTTCATACACACCTGTACGGTACGAATGCATGAGTTCTCTCCACGATCAGTTAGGCATGTGGGGTGCCATTCATCCAGACGTCCGGAGAGGTGCTCCGGACGCAAATTAATCGCTTTCCCCGCGTCGATAATCGCGTTCCCGGGAGCCCGCGAGCACCGCACATGTGAGAATACGGTCACGCTTGGCGATTGGTTCCGCGATTCGGCGCGAACCTGGTCGAAAGCATCTCGAAACCTGAGTATATCCCACCGCAAAGCGCATTCCGCGTGCCGGCGCGCAGTCGAGTACCCTGTTAAGAACGAGCCAGAAACTGCGCGTCCCTTGAATTCCTCGAACCAATCCGGCGAGTTGAGCGCGAGCGGCGCGAGCCAGTGGAAGCTGACGCTGGCTTACGACGGCACAGACTATAGCGGATGGCAGGTGCAGCCGGGTCAGACGACGATCCAGGGCGAGCTGCAGGCAGCGCTCGAGCGCGTGACGGGCGAGTCGCCTCTACCCCAGGGATCCGGGCGCACCGATGCCGGGGTGCATGCGCTGGCGCAGGTGGCCAGCTTCGGGCTGCGCTCGCCCATTCCCGCGGAGAACCTGCGGCGCGCATTGAATCGCACGCTGCCGGCCGCCATTCGCGTGACCGAAGCGGGCAGGGTTCCGGCGTCATTTCATGCGCGGCATTCGGCGGTAGCGAAGACGTATGAGTATCGCGTATTTCCGGAGCGGCGGCGCACCGGGCCGGCGGAGGGCGATTCCGATTCCGCGGCGCTGTGTCCGCCGTTTCTTGCGCGCTATGTCTACTCTTATCCGTGGCCGCTGGATTTCGCGGCACTCGACGAGGCTGCAGGGGCGTTCGTGGGCACGCACGATTTCAGCAGCTTTGCCGCAACCGATCCGGACAAGTCCGCGCGAAGCGGCGAGGCTGCCGGTGAAATGGAAGAAGACCCGGAAGCGCAGCCCACGGCGGTGCGCACGATCTTCGGCTCGCAGTGGGAGCAGCGGCATACCGAGGACGGGCTGCTGCCGGTGTATCGAGTGCGGGGAAATGGATTTCTCCATCACATGGTGCGCAACCTGGTGGGAACGATGCTGGATATGGGCCGCGGATATCGCCAGGCCGATGAGATTCCGGGAATGATCGCGGCAAGGGCCCGCGCCGCCGCCGGGCCCACCGCTCCGGCGCGCGGACTCTTCCTGCATTCGGTGGAATATCCCCGGTAAACAGGACAGGCTGGGGCACTCCTCTGCGCGGAACGCGGGGGAAAGCAAGCGATTGCCTGAGCCGCGCAATCGAATGCGCAGCGCGCAACGGTTCAACCACACGGAAATGCGGTTCGCACAGAGTTTATGTTCGCCGGCAGACGGAAAAATCTGTTGTGTGCAATCGGGGCCAATTGGCGGTAGGATGGCTACAACTTCCAGCATCATTCTCCGTTGGGTCGGGGATATAGTCGATGGACAAACGGGCTCTTTGGTCGGTTTCACAGCGGATTTGTCTTTTCCCTCCCCCGGGGATGAGGACTTTGAACGATAGAGATGGCTCCGCGCACTGGCTGCGCCGGAGCGTATGGCGATTGGGCCGAGGTTTTCCCCTCATTCTGATCAGCTGGATGATGCTGACGCCGGCGATGCCCGCATGGGGTGCTGCTCCCGGCACGCTGACCACGCTGGCCGCCGTAAAAGAGCTGGATAACGCGCAGGCCAGCCACGCGATCCCCGTGGACTTCGAGGCCACCGTGGTCTATTCCCGGGGCTATGAGAACGTGCTGTTTGTCGGGGATAAGAGCGATGCGATCTTCGTCCGCCCGCCCTCGCACGTGACCTTTAGCCAGGGCGACCGGATGCGCATCCAGGGGAAGACGCAGAACAGTTTCCGTCCTATCGTGGTGGCGGAAAAGATCACGGTACTGGGCCACGGCGAGCGGCCAAAACCGGTGCCGGCCAGTTTTGAAGACCTGATCAAGGCACAGTTCGATTGCCACATGGTAGCGACGCGAGGGCGCGTCCGTTCGGCGGATGTGAACGTGATCCCCGGCGGTACGGCGAGGTCCGCGCGCCTGCAACTGGTGACGGACGGCGGACATCTCGAAGTGGATGTCGACAGCGCGGATGAGGCCGCGCTGAAGGCGCTGCTCGATGCCGATGTGGAAGTCACCGGGGCGGCAGCAGGCAAGTTTGACGACAAAATGCAGCAGACCGGGGTGGTGGTCTACGCGGCTCACCTGGAGGATGTTCGGGTACTGAAGCGAGCGGCCGCGGCTCCCTCGGCGCTGCCGGTCACGCCCATGGATCGCATCCTGGCCGGGTATCGGGTGAGCGACCAGTCGCCGCGCGTGCGCGTGCACGGAACCATTACGTACTACCAGCCGGGGGTCGCGGTGGTGCTGCAGAATGGACCGCGAAGTCTTTGGATTGCCACCCGTATGCGGGAGAACCTGACCATCGGCAACCAGGCAGACGCCAGTGGATTTCCCAACGAGCACGATCGCCTGCTGACCCTGGAAGACGGAGAGATCGAGGACAACCACGTTCCGGGGCATGTGCAGCCGCTCCCCGCGACATGGGAGCAGCTTGCGTTCTGGAGCAGCAACAGCCCAATCGGGCACCAGAACGACCTTGTTTCCACCGAAGGACGGGTGGTGACGCAGGTGCGCGAGGGCTCGCACGACGAATACGTGCTGGACTCGGGCGGGCGGCTTTTCTCAGCCATCTACCATCACGGCGGGAGCAATCCGCCGAGCGCGATGGTGGAGATCCCCACGGGCACGACAGTGCGCGTAACCGGCATCTGCACCATCGCGGACCGGAACCTGATTACTCCGGGATCGGACGTGCCCTTCCAGATCCTGCTGCGCACGCCGGAGGACGTGGTGATGGTGGCCAGGCCTCCGCTGCTGGGTATCCGGAATTTAACTATCCTGGCCGGCATCCTGCTGCTGGTGACGATTGTTGCGGTATTGCGCGGATGGACGCTGGAACGCAAGGTGCACCGGCAGTCGTTCAGGATCGCGCAACTGGAGCAGCGGCGCAGCGAAATTCTGGAGAGCATCAACCACGCGCGGCCGCTGGCGGAAACTCTGGAGCAGATCACGGAACTGGTTTCATTCAGCCTGCGGGGGGCACCCTGCTGGATCGAGGTGGCGGACGGAGCACGGCTGGGGCAGTTTCCCGCGGAAACCGCCGGACTGCAGATTGTGTCCAAAGAGATTGCCGGTCACCTGGGAACGATGCTGGGCAATATCCATGCGGCGTGCGATGCCGCGGCGATGGTACGCGTGAAAAAATACCAGGCGCAGGTGATGGGGGCGAAGCTGGCGGTTCTGGCCATCGAGACACACCGGCTTTACGCGGACCTGAGATATCGCTCCGAGTTTGACGCGCTCACCGACGTGCATAATCGGTTTTCGCTGGACCGCTGTCTCGATGAACAAATCGAGAAAGCGCGCGATGGGGCGTTGATTTTCGGCCTGGTGTATGTGGACCTGGACCGGTTCAAGCTGGTGAACGATCTGCACGGGCATCATGCCGGGGACATTTACCTGCAGGTGACGGCGAGCCGCATGCGCCGGCAGTTGCGGCCCGGCGATCTGCTGGCGCGGCTGGGCGGAGACGAGTTTGCCATCCTGGTTCCCAACGTGCGCAACCGCGCCGATGCGCAAGAAATCGCGCGACGGCTGGATGGATGTTTTGAGGCGCCCATCCTGCTCGATGGGCAAGAGCTGTGCGGTTCGGCCAGCGTGGGCATTGCGTTGTATCCGGAAGACGGCGCGACCAGCGATGACCTGCTCAAAGCTGCGGACGCGGCGATGTACGCGGCAAAGAAGAACAAGAGCGTGGCGGATTCGGCGGAGGTTCCGTAGACACGGAATGCGTTTGCGCCGCGAAGGTCGATTCCCTTCGCAGCTTGGGGGGAATGACCGCGCTTCCTGCTAGGCTTGACTCAGAGCCTATGCCGCTGTCCTCTCCTGCTTCCGCTTTTTCACGCGTCACGGCAATTGCCGCGCAGCGGCCTGTTCATTCCGCATTTGCGTGGCTGCACGCTCATGGCAAGACCATTCTCGACTGGCAGATTGCGCTGTGCGCGATACCCGCGCCGCCGTTCGGCGAGGAGGCCCGGTCGCGATGGATGGCGGAGCGTTTCCGCGAGATCGGGCTGGCGCAAATTGAGACCGACGCGGTGGGCAACGTGCTGGGATTTCTGCCCACGCCGCATCTGAGCCCGGAGAGCACCGGCCCGGTGGTGGTGCTGTCAGCGCATCTGGATACGGTATTTCCCGTGGAGACGCCGCTCGAACCGGTGGTGCGCAGGGCGGACGGGAGCGATCGCCTGGAAGCACCGGGAGCCTGCGACAACGCAGCCGGAGTGGTGGGCATGCTGGCGATTGCGCAGGCGCTGGCGCGGTCGGGCGCGGAGATGCCCGCGGCGCTGCTGTTTGTGGGCAACGTGGGCGAGGAGGGCGAGGGCGATCTGCGCGGGATGCGCCATCTCTACAGCCGGGATGCGCTGGCCGGACGGATCGCGGCGCACATTGTGCTCGATGGCGCCGGAGCGGACTCGGCGGTGACGCAGGCATTGGGCAGCCGGCGTTTTCAGGTGACGATCACGGGACCTGGCGGGCACAGCTTTACCGATGCAGGCACGCCCAATCCCATTGCCGCGCTGGCGTCGGCGCTGGCTGCGGTTGCAACCACGCCGCTGCCCGAGGAGCCGCGCACCACGCTGAACCTGGGGACCATTCACGGCGGTACCAGCGTCAATTCAATTCCGGAAAGCGCGACAGCCACGGTCGATTTCCGGTCCACCAGCGACGATGAGCTGCTGCGGCTGGAGGTTGCCCTGCATCGTGCGGTGGAAGACGCGGTAGACCAATGGAATGCGCGCGCGCCGCAATCCGCGCTGGTTCGCGGCTCGCTGGCATTCAAGGTGGATACCATCGGCGATCGCCCTGCCGCGCAATTACCCGAAGCTTCGCCTATTCTGGAGTCGCTGCGTGCCGTCGATCGCCATCTTGGATTGCAATCGGGCGTGCGGCTGGGCTCGACCGACGCGAACATTCCCATTTCGCTGGGGGTTCCCGCACTTTCGCTGGGTGCGGGCGGCGAGGGCGGAGGCGCGCATACGCTGGGAGAGTGGTACTCGACCAAAAACCGTGAGCTGGGCCTGCGCCGCATCCTGCTGCTCACCGTGGCGATGCTGCAGTGGGCGGCGGAGCAGTAGCATGGCAGCGCGGTTGCCTTGCGCTGATACGCCTGCTCCGGGAACACCTGCTACACTTTCGCCCATGCGTCCATTCGCCATACTGCTTGCTGCCGGCCTGGCTGCCTCTTCTCAGGTCCTGTGCCAATCCGCGCCCGCGCATCGCGCGCCGGCCCATCGCACGAAACCCGCAGCCAAGCCTGCCCCGGCCATCTCCGGCGTGCCCGATCTGATCTATTTCAACGGCATCATTTATACCGGCAGCGGGTTTGCGGAAGATAAACCGGAGACGGTGCAGGCCATCGCGATCGGCGGCGGCAAGGTACTGGCCGTGGGCACGACGGACGAGATCACCAAGCTGGCCGGGGAGCACACGGTGCTGCGCGATCTGGATTCGGCGAACACCAGCAACTTTATTTTTCCCGGCTTCAACGATGCGCACACCCACCTGGGCGAAGGCGGACGCACTCGGATGAACCTTGACCTGGCGGGCGTGAAATCGCTTTCCGACATGCTGGCCAAGGTGCAGGCATTCGCGCAAAAGAGCGCTCCAGGGCACTGGATCACCGGCGGCCGCTGGGATCATACGCTGTGGGAGCAGAAGGTTTTGCCCACGCGGCAGGACCTGGACAAGGTCACCGGCGATCATCCGGCATTTCTCAGCCGCGTGGACGGGCACATTGCCATTGCCAACTCCGCGGCACTGGCTGCGGCCGGCATTACCGACAGCAGCAAAGCTCCGGAAGGCGGGGCCATCGATCTCGACGCGGCAGGGCAGCCCACGGGCATTCTGCGTGAATCGGCGCAGGAGCTGGTGGACAAGGTCATTCCTCCGCCATCGCACGAAGAGCGTCGGCAGGGTCTTGAACTCGCCATTGCCGACGCGCTTTCGCACGGCATCACCAGTGTGCAGGATTTCAGCGACTGGCAGGATTTCCTTGTTTTTGAGGAGATGGAGAAAGAGGGCAAGCTGAATATCCGCGTCAGCGAGTGGCTGCCTTTCAGGGCCCCGCTGGACGAGTTGCTGAAGATGCGCACGCATCACGACCCCAACGATCCGCTGCTGCATACGGGCATGCTCAAGGGATTCATGGATGGCTCGCTGGGCTCGCGCACTGCCGCGATGAAGGCGCCGTACACGGACGATCCGGGCAATACCGGACTGCCGCAGTACACGCAGGATGAACTGAACAAGATGGCGGCGGAGCGCGCGAAAGCTGGGTTTCAGATGGGGTTTCATGCCATCGGCGACAAGGCCACCGAAATGGCTCTCGATGCCTTCAAGACTGCGGAGTTGCATACGCCGCCGAAACCTGAAGCTATGTTCGATCCTTGCCGCGGGAAAACGTCTCCATCCGGCATTTGGGACGAGAAAGCGCCGTGCCAGCGAACCTGCGCCTTCTCCGCGCGCAACCGCATCGAGCATGCCCAGGTTGTCGATCCAACCGATATTCCGCAGTTCGCAAAGCTCTGTGTGATCGCATCTATGCAGCCCAACCATCTGCTCACCGACATGAACTGGGCGGAAGAGCGTCTGGGGCCGAAGCGCGCGGCTTACTCTTACGCGTGGAAGGCGTTTCTGAACGCGGGTGTGCCGCTGGCCTTCGGCACCGATTATCCAGTGGAGCCGATCACCCCGTTTCGAGGATTGTATGCGGCGGTGACGCGAATGAACGAGAAAGGCACCAAGACTTATTTTCCGGAAAACAAGCTGACACGCGGTCAGGCGCTCTACGCTTACACGCAAGGGTCCGCGTATGCGGAGTTCGCCGAGCAGCACAAGGGAAAACTGGTTCCGGGCTACGACGCGGATTTCACGATCGTGGACCGCGATCTCTACAAGGTGGGCGCGCCTGCGATCCTCTATACCGCGGTCGTAGGGACTTTTGTCGAGGGCAAGGAAGTCTTCCCCGCCCCAATCGCAGACCAATAGGTCCCCTGCCGCGCTTGCGCAGATTGAACCGCGCGCCGGCTCTCCGTCTTCTCCGCGTCGCTGGGATCGCGGCCCGGGCGGGAATTGTTCCAGCTTTCCAGCTTTCAAAAGCCATTCCGCGCTCCGCGCCAACTCTTTCGGGGTTTGCCTGCATCAGAGGAAGCGAATAGTTCCGGTAACTCTCCGGACATTCTCAAGCCAATCTGAATAAATCGATATAAGGCAGGCCCCATGAAGACTTTCCCGTCCCTGGCACCCCTCCTCACTATCCTTGCGATTACAGCATTTGCCAGCAGCGCAGCAGCCTCCATTCCCACTGTTTCCATCACCGCCAGTTCCAGCACCATTTCCGCCGGACAGTCGGACACCCTGACGGTGACGGAAACCAATGCCGCCTCAATCAAAGTGACGGGGTCCAACGGCACTTCCTACACCCTGCCCTATAACGGCGGAAAGATCACCGTAACTCCAAGTTCCACCACCACCTACACGGCAACAGCGACCAACTCGAGCGGCAGCGCGACGGCCCAGGCCACGATCACGGTGACCGCGGGGGCTCCCACGGTGTCGATCACGGCGAAGAACAGCTCGATCACCGCGGGCAGCTCCGACACACTGACCGTTACCGCAACCAATGCCACCAAGGTGGTGGTCACCGGCTCAAACGGAAGTTCCTACACGCTGAGCAGCACCGGGGGAACCGTCACGGTGACGCCGACCAGCACCACCACTTACACCGCGGATGCTAGCAACGCGAGCACCACTGTATCGGCCGAAACCACAATCACGGTGACGTCGGCATCCATTCCCATCAATCACGTAATTTTCATGCTGCAGGAGAACCACAGCTTCGACGATTACTTTGGCATGTTGAATCCCTACAAGAAGGCCAATGGCTGGGAGACCGGTTCGGACGGCAAGGAGTATCTGGTTGACGGCATCGATGACAAGCTGAACACGATCAAGAACGAAGACGACGAAGGCACTTACTACTACCTCTACAAGCTCCGGTCGACTTGCATCGATGACGACTCTTCCGATTGGCTGGCCAGCTACGGCGACGTGAATCGCTACAACTTCGCCACCACGCGGCCGATCAACATGGACGGATTTGTCCACACCGCGGAAGGATTCGCCAAGAGCTGCGCCGCATCCGGCAAATGTTCCGGTAGTTTCACCGACACTACCGGCGAGCGCGCCATGGGGTATTACGATCAGGAGTTCCTGAACTACTACTACTACATGGCGGCGCAGTTCGCGGTCTCCGATCGCTGGTTCTCGCCGATGGCGTCAAAGAGCCTTCCCAACCGCATCGCCACCTTCACCGGCGGCACCACGCAGGGGCTGGTCCATGATCCCGGCAAAGACGACCACCTGCCGCAGCTCAGCATCAACAACATCTTCGAGGAAATGCAGAATGCAGGCAAGACCTGGAAGGTCTACTACACGGTGACGGACGGAGGGTGCTGGGCGGGAAGCCCATGCGGAACGGGGAGCGGCAACCTGCCTGATACCTCGTTCGAAAGCCTGAGTTACTCGTACAAATTCGTGTACGCCAACCCCACTCACGCCACCTGTACCGGCACCACACAGCCATCGTCGGTGGTCGGCGACTCGTCCGACTACTACTGCATCGATCCCCACCACGTGACGCCGCTCTCCACCTACTACACCGACGTGAAGAACAACACCTTGCCCGCCTTCGCGTTTATCGAATCCGGATCCGGCAAGAATGACGAGCATCCGGGGTCGGGTCAGTCCGTCCTCACCGGACAATCGGAAGTGGCGAAGATTGTGAACGCGCTGATGGTCAGCGCTTCGTGGAGCAGCTCGGCGTTCTTCTTCAGCTACGACGAAGGCGGCGGGCCCTACGATCACGTCCCGCCGGTTCCCCACTATTCCAACAAGAACACCGACTCGTCGCTGGGCACCATCGCCGATATCTCCTCCATCTCCGTCAATCCTGACAGCTACAATCCCTGTCCCGAACCGAACGGCACGCCCACCACGCACTGCGACCTGCGCGGAATCGATCCGGGCATGAAGAGCACCGACGCCCCAGCGGTCTATGGCTTTGCCGCGCAGATCGGCTTCCGGGCGCCGAACATCGTAATCTCCCCCTTTACCCGCAAACATTACGTTTCGCACGTCCCCATGGACCACACCGCGGTGATCAAATTCGTGGAGAACAGGTTCATCTCCAGCTCCACGCACCTGACTGCACGCGACGCGGCCCAGCCCAACCTGCTCGACTTCTTCGATTTCACCAATAAGCCGTGGGCCACGCCGCCAACTCCGCCGGCGCCGGTCACCCCCACCTCGCTCGGCTACAATCCGTGCCTGCCCCAGGACATGGGGCCGTAATCTTCGCCACCCGCGCCGAGGGCTTGCAGACCCCTTCGGCATCACGCTGGACAACTATGGCGCGGCTTCGGCCGCGCCATTTTCTTTGCATGCGGAACTGGCGCGAGTTGGCTTCGGGCGGTGAACTCGACGATGGGCGCTTGATGGTTTTGAGCGCGCATGATTCAAACCCCGCAGTGGCTAAAAGCGGCGGGCGTGCCTTCGTCCGCGGGGGTTATCAATTGGTAACAATCTGCGTTTTTTTCGATAGAGCGGGTAGGGCCTGGTTTCGCTATTCCATCGTCTTTTCTTCGGGTTCGGGGCGAAAGTATGGCTTCCCGGCTCCTACGCATTATGTTGATTATATTGAGTAACTTATGTCGAATCTATCCGAGGTCCGTCTGCAGCGAATGGGGGCGTAATTATATTATTTTTCTAGTTAACAGTTTGAGAGGCTGCGGTTGTGGATGCGCTGAACCGACACCCATAACTCACGGAGAAAACTCCGCGTTCATTGTGACGCGATCGCGCTTTTGACGATGTGCGCACCGTCACAGAGGATAGCGCGACATGGTGCGCAATCAGTCGAAAACATAGGCGATTTTCGAGGCCCTGGACTGGCAGGGGCTGAATAGGCTGCGGAAAAAGTCGAAGTCGGAGGCGACTTTCAGGGACAAAGCCCGCAGGGGCTAAACAGGCTGCGGAAAAACGCCCGCGTGTTGAGCAAGATGCCTTAAGACCATCCCTCAGGGGCTAAAGCCCGCCTCATTTTGCGGCAGTTACGGCACGACTAAAGTCGTGCCCCTACGCGTGTTTGCTGATTTACGGTGTTTTTCCGCAACCTGTAAAGCCCACGTCCTTGTTAGCAGGCATTTGCGGCACGACTGAAGTCGTGCCCTAATAAGAAACAAAAATGCTGATCAGGCGGCCATGGGCTGTATCTGGACCGTGTAGCCGAGTTTTTGGAGACGTTGGACGAGGCGCAGAGCGTGCTTTTGCTTGGCGAGCGGGTC
>DASZLF010000056.1:0-36275 GCA_035552555.1 Occallatibacter sp. | reverse complement strand
TAAAGCTCAGATTCGAGGAAGGCCCGCTTCCCGCCGTCACCGTTTGGCTCAGGCGATTTCCATAGCGATCGTAGCTCTCGGCCACGCCCCACTGCGGATAGCCAGTAGACCCGTTGGTCTTGGCTGTACTCAATCGCCCTATTGGATCGTAGCTATAGCTGGCCGTCCGGCCCCCGTTCACGCTATCCGTAGTGCATTGAATGCTGCCGTTGTTCTGCGCTGCTCCGTTCAGGCAGTTTGATGAGTCTTGCTGGTACCAGTAACCGAGATTGAAATACGTCGAGGTCCCGAATGTGTACTTGAGCGAGGAAAGCTGCATGCGTGGCGCCGAATAGCCGAAGGCCGCAGCAACGCCGTTGCCGTAGGTAAAACCGGTCAGGCTCCCGGGAGAGTTGTAGGAGAAGTTGCCGGCATAATAGCCGGTTCCACTGCACCCCGACGAGGACGGCGAAATGAGACACAATTGGCCAATGGAATTGTAGGCTTGGTAGATGATGCGTCCTGAGGGGTAGGTGATCTGCGTTGCATCTCCACCCGCATCATACTTGTAACCGATGGAGTAGGTTTGGCCGCTCGTCACCTTTGAGACTTGCTTCACGTGTCCGTCGTTGTAGTATGTTGTGGTTTCCGACCCGGTGGGATCAATCATTTCGGTGAGCCGCCCGATAGCATATGCCTGCGAGCCTCCCTGGTCGTAGTAATTGCAAACGTTCGCTGAAGTGCCATTCGGAACTGTAGTACAGACATTGGGCATTGCCGCTATGTTCTCGCCGCCTGGGATGGTGTAATTGACGCCGGTGAGGCGATTGACGGAATCATAGGTGTAGGTACTCACTACACTGCGAGCGTCGGTTCTCCGGCAAACACTCGATGGATCGCCGCTGCAGAGCGCGCCCCCGGAAGTTGTATACGAATACGTGACGGTACCCGCCTCGGGAGTGGTCTCGGAAATTTTGCGGCCGAGGCCATCATATCCGAACGTGCGAGTCTGAACACCCTGAACCACTTTCGTCAGATGATCTGCGGCATCATAGGTGTAATTGGTGTAAAGAGGCGACGAGCCGATGCCGCCGGAGCCGCCGCTCAGTGAACCGGACGAAGGAGACACGGCATAGACAGGACCGCTGAAGCACGGACTGCTTCCGCAGGTGCCGGTGTACCAGGTCTCCGAACTTGAAAACGCAAAATTCCCGGACGTTCCCGGTCCTTTGGCGGTCAGTACAATGGATCCACCGCTAGCTGCGGCAGTTACTGGAGAGTTCGGGTCGGCATTGAAGGTTGCGGCCAGCGATGATGCCACCTGGCTCGCTGACATATAGGTGCCGTCCCCATTTGGGGCATAATTTGCGCTTCCTGTGTAACCATCCACTGTGAGGTAGACATATCCGCTGTTAGGAATAGTTTGAGGACAGTTACCCCCATATGGCGAACATGGATTGAACGTCTGCCACTCTTGGCCTCCACCACTTGCGATAGAAACCGTCGTTGTAGCGAGACTTGAGGTACTCGTGCTCGGCTCATCGACTTCAATGATTCGGCCAAAACCATCGATCCATTCCTGGTGTTGATGGCCGGATTCGCCCTCGGAAATCTGCGGATATCCGTAGCCGTAGGTTGAAGCAGAGCCTTGCTGCGCTGTTACTCCTCCCAGAACGCCGATGTTCGCGCCGAAGGCCACATGCTGCATCTGTCCGTCAGGGTGCGTCGTCGAGATTTGCCGTCCGAGTGCATCGTAGCCAAACGCCTCGAAAACATGATTCGGATCTGAACTCCCACAATTCGGATGGCTCTGACTCTGCAACTGGCCGATCTGGTCGTATGTATACTCCACAGTGACCTGGCAGATAGGATTGTTGACCAGGATTGAGGATGCTGTCCGTCCCCACTCATCCAAAAACGTCTGCGAATGCTGACAACTGCTGCAGCCGACTGAGGGCGAAGTGTCTCCGACGGCCGTGTACATATCTGACTGGGTCGCGGAAGTATAGGTAGCAAGTTCCCATCCGACTGGATCGATTTCCTCCGTCTGCCGGTCCAATCCGTCCTGATAATGAGCGGTCGTCGCTGCCCCGTTGTAGTCCGTTGTGGTTGCCCCCTTGCCGCTCCCCCAGTAGTACCCCATTCTCTGGGTTCCAATCGCGTCTATCACGCTGGTTCGGTAAGCATTTGTGTGCGGCGAAGGCGTGTAAGCGCTTGGCGTAGTATTGTTTCCGCCATCCGTGAAGAAGGAATCGCTGTAGCTATAGTAGGTGGGGTTCCCGACTTGATCAGTCGCCTTCAGAATTTGCCCCGTAGTATCGTAGGTATAGGAGGACGTCAAGTAAGCGGAACCGCTCACCCACTGAGATTCCGAGGTTACGTTTCCGCGCGTGGTGTATCCGGCTCCGAAGACCGCGTCGTCGTGCTGTGCGACTCCGCTGATGGTAGTCAACCCGCTTGTGCCGTAGTTATCGTAGTAGTAGAGCGTCTGGGACACCTTGGACCCGCCTCCGGGACAGGCAGAATCTGAACCGGAATTGTTACACAGTGCAACATTTGTTGGCCTATTAATGTTGTTGGAGCCAAGATAATAGTTATAGGAGATATAAGTTGCGCGATCGGGAACCGATGCGAAGCTGCCGGTGGAGCTGTAACCCCATTCCTTGATGGCCGTGCGATTCCCATACTGGGGGCTGTCGTAAGTGTATTGAGTTTGCTTGGTCAGGTTCCCGCCCGATATGGGCACAGTCGTTTGCTGCGACGTGAGGCGGATGAATGAAGCTCCATGGCAATTGATCAAAACGCACGCCTGGCTCAAGTCGTAGGCGTTATTTACGGTAGAAACCGTGTTGCCTTGGTTATCCTTCTGAACAATTTTGATCGGCCACGCGCCGTTGTTTAGCTGAAAAGTGTAGATGGTCGTGCCCGTCGGGGACATGACCGTCGTTTGCTGCTGGCAATTTACCTGAGTTGAACTGCAGGTCGACAACACCGCCGGCGTGTAGGTCCAGTCGCCGCCAGCCGCTTGGCGCAAGCTCACCCATTCGCTCTTGTTGCTGTAAGAATCCTTAAATGTCGTGTAGGAATAATCGACCGTACCTCCGGTGGGAAGCGTCACCCTAATCAACTCGCCGTAGTATGCGCTTTGTCCAGAAGGCGATCCGCAAGCGGCATTACCAGTACTCGAATCACAATCGTAAGTGAAATAGTATGTTGATCCCGCAGTATCAGGCAGTTTAACTGAGCGGATGACCGCTATCGTTGTAGTGGTTTCATTCACGCCCGATTGTTGGAAGTTCGTTTTTACGTTGATGTTCGTGGAAACTGCCGTGTATTGAGCCGTGCCCTGAGATGTCGGAACGGTGATCGGAGTGGTTCCGACAGGACCGCTGAAGCTGCCGGCCTCAATCTGGCGGCCTAACGTGTCGATCAGATTATAGGTAATATTACTCGATGACAAGTAATTGCCATTGCTATCCTCGCTCAGAATGTAGTTCCCTTGAGAATCTTTCAAGGGGGAGTATGCATACGCGAGGGTTCCGTCCGGAGCATACACTTTCGTATCTGGGGATGAGCTTGTGGATACATACATGTGGTACCCAGATGAATCCGTGGCAAAAGCATCTGCTTGAGCCGAACAGTTGCTGTTTTGAGTGTTCGTGCTCAGATGAAACGAGTGAACTGTTCCGTTGCTATCCTTCCAGTACTCGTCCTCAGTGCAGTTTTGGGTGGTCCAGTAGGTAACTTGCGAATCAACCAATGACGAAATGTACCACCCACCCAGATTCGACGTGCTTGGGTAATTGCCGGTCCACCAAAACGGCGTCCAATTGCTGAAAGTGCTCACCTGCCAAATGTTGCTGTCGTATTCGAGTATGACTGGCTCGGGCTGGCCCGTGCCACGCTGCGGGTACGATCCCAACGGAATACTCAAATGCAGATTTCCGTTCGAGGTATCGACGAAGCCCATTTCCACTGGCTCAGGGGCAGAGAAAGCGGGGGCACCAGTGCTCGTCAGATAGTTTTGGCTATGCGCTATGGCGGCGAAAATGCCAATGGCCAACAAGAGAGGCGCCGCTCGCAGGATACGGCGAACCTTAGTCGCCATATCCAGAACCTTACGTTTGGAGTTCTCGTCCGCTGCGCCAGCGCACGCCCCAAGGAGAATTGTCATCGAAGTCGCTCTCGCTTCCTGAATTGCTCAGCTATCGTGCTCTGCTGCTACCACGTGAAATCTGCATCATTGAGACCCGAGTTAAACACGACTTGCCCGATTGTGATCAAGGAGCCCGGTGCTCCATTCGCGCTCTCAGCGATTTGAAGTGGCATCATTACGCCATTCTCGGGCTGGTAATTCGAGTAATCGATTTCGTGGGCAAGACCTTGATCGTTGGTTCCAGAGTGGAACTGGTCCGATATGGCGACGACCACCAACGCATTGGAATCAATGTAGAAATCCCTCGCTTCGCGGGCGCCACGAGTTCCTTGGGGATCCTGATTAAGTGAATATGTCTTTTGAATTCGCACATCGTATGCCGAAGTCCCGTTGTGGGCCACAAGGCCAACGTAGATAACGTTGGTTGACGAGTCCTGCATCGCGGCGATAAGGGGCGGGTACGGAAACGTCAGGCATCCCAGGTCCGACGCACTCTGACCGGAGATCGTCCGGATCGTGCCATCAACCTCGATTTGCGAACCGCCGCCGCCGTTGACAATTGTGCTGCGCTGGCCTTCCGACAAAACTGTGTCGGTCCTGAACTGCTGCAAGCCGCGGCTTTTGATTGTGACAGTAGCCGTGACCGGTTCACTCCAGTAATACGTCACATTTCCAGTCTCGGTAAGATCCTGAATGGATCTGAGCAGATCCTGGCCTCCGCCAGCCGCAATCGTTTGTGCGATGACAATGAGAGCCTGCTGATCACGCTGAACTGCCGTTTGCGCCACTACCCGTGAGAGAGTTGAAACCCCAGCGCAAATCACACACAGCAGACCGCACATCGGCGAACTGGCGCGGATGCGCATGCCGCAAAAACGAGAAGTAAAGTTCATAGTCGTTCTCCAATTCGATCCCGCCTCGCACTCACCGGCGTGCCGATGGATGATCCAAGCGAACGAAGGGTCAGACTCCACAATCGCTCGATCAATGCGGAGGCAGGTGAGGTACGTTTGTCTTTTTGACTGCTACGACGCAGAGCGGGGAGTTCGACCGACAACCAGCTCACGAGCATTCCGCCCAAATCTTCAGGCGTCTCGAACGACGGTTCGCTTTGTTCTACTGGAGCGCTCTCAATGCTCGGCGCTTCTCAGCAGTGCTCGACAACCCAGGAAACCTAAGGATGAGTAGCAAACACCATGTCCCCTATCCCTTGTCAAGTTAAAAATGATCAGGCTGTGGCCTGCATCGCAAAGAAGCGGAATCGGAGCAACCCGCCGCGCAGCGTGTGGGTAGCTGGTTCGAGCAAACGTCCTCACGACCGGAAAAGCGGGCCCAGCGCGTTGAGGTCTGCGGGACGACGAATTCATAACTACTATGACATTCCCCGGATGGATGGGATTTTTAGCCGAGGCTGGGAGGCCGGTGTCAAGGCTCTGCGACCGCGGAGCGGCGTCCGCCGCAGCGGACGGCCTTGACGCGGGCCGGGCCTCGGCTACGCTGCCGCTATCCGGGGAATGTCAGCTTGGGTCTGAATTAGATGCCCATACCAAATCCCTGACCGATCTCGTGTGTTTGGGCGGGCTGCTGCTCGATAGCCTGTGACGCCGGAGTCTGCTGGATTGCTGGCGCGTGGGACACGGCGCGGCTGAGTTCATGGCCAAGAGCCGTTGCGTCGTTGGTGAAAATCTGCGCGTCGTGTGCGCCGCGCGAAACGGCAACATAGGCCATGCGGCTGTTGAGCAGGTCTTTCGCGCCCAGTTTGGTGTCCACGTGGATCAGGACGCGGTCGGCGGTCTGGCCCTGGCTCGAATGACTCGTTACGGCGTAACCGTAATCGAGATGTACGCGTCTATTCGGGTCGAGTTCGACGGCGCGGCCACCATCCATCCTGATATGCAGGCGTCCGTCGCCGCTGATGCTCTCGATGATGCCCAGCTCGCGGTTTGCCACTTTAAGGTCGTTCGCGGGCGCGGTGAACTGGATGCGCTCGCCCTCGGAAAAATTGCGCATCTCCTCGCGAAACACGGAAACGCCTTGCTGTCGGCGCGGATCGTAAGTGCGCTCGACTCCGTTCTGCATTTCGACCGAAATCCGGTTACCCGCGGCATCGATACTCTTTACGCGTGCGTACTCGCCCCTGCCGATGCCGGTTTCTTTGGATGCGCGTGAGTAGCGCAAAATGTCGCCGACTTCGTACCGTTCGGCCCAGGTACGATCTGCGCCGGTAAGGTCCTGGCGTGGCACCAGCGTTCGGATCTGATCTTCTGCGCTGTTCACCGTACCCCGGCTCTGCAACTCCACATGGATGCGCTCGTTGATCTCCATGCGGGAACGATTGTCCGGCGAGACCACCAGAGTCCGTTCTGGCGAGTTGGCATACTCTTTCGCAATCGCCGTAATGCGCTCGCTATGTTCGGGAATCTCGTGGATGCGGCCCTGCCGGTCAAGATTCTGGACCGCCTCCCGCACTTCGCCTCGCGCAAGCTGCTCGACCACACGTTTCAGTTCCGGGTCTTTCTGGCGCACGATTTCATCGAGCCGGACCGTCACCATGCCGGCATCCTGAAGCTGCGCAAAGGGCCGTCCTGCCTCTACCGCTTCATGCTGCCGCCTGTCGCCCACCAACAGGACACGGTCTTCGGGATGGAGTCTGTGCACGAAGTCGTGCAATTGGCGCGTCGATGCAAGCGAAGATTCGTCGAGCACGAAGAGGCGCTTCTCGCCGGTGTTGGGCTGCTCTCCGCGCGCAAGTTGCTTCTGAAGCGTAGAAGTCACCATGCCGGCCTCGGAGAGTTTCTGCGCCGCGCGGGAAGTGGGCGCGAAGCCCTCCATCCGGTATCCTTCCAATTCTGCGGCTTCTCGGATTACGGATAGCGCGGTCGTCTTGCCCGCGCCCGCAACGCCGTCCAGGCCGACAATTTTCTCGCGAGAGATAAGAATGTCGTCCACGGCTACGCGTTGTGACGTGCTCAATTCTGGATGCCGGTCTTCGGTCCTGATTCGAACCTGCGGCGACACCAGCATGGGATCGCTGTAAGTGCGCCGATTGCCTTCCTGCATCCGGGCAATGATCTCGCGCTCCATGCGAATCATCGCCGAAGTCGTGAATTGCCGGCCTGCACCGCTGTGGACTACTTCGCGAAATTCGCCTGTCCGTGCGCGGCGCTCAAACTCGCGTTGAATCGCAGCATACGTGGTTTCTCCCATGCCGCGCGCCAGCGCTGTTTCGAGGATGGCACGCCGGTCCTGCACCGCCGATCTCTCGAAGACATGATCCCGCGCCCAGGTCACCGCCCTTTGCGCGTGCATGTCCGGCTCCCGCATCTGATATTGTCCGTGCGTGCGCGATTGTGCGACAACGCGTTCGGCCTGATGTCCATGCTGCGCGGCCAATTCCCGGTGCCGACGCAACACTTCTTCCTGTGAGAGCAATTCCTTGCGGTCGCGAGTGTGGTGCGCGGCGATCTGCGCCGCCGCGGCCCCATCGATCCCCTGCTCGCGGAGATGGTCTTTGATCTGCTCCCGGCGCGGGCTGGATGCCTCCAGATACTCCTTCGTATAGCCCTTGATCTCCGGCTGGCCGTGCTTGCCGCGTTCGATGTCGTAGCCCAACTTTTCGAGGCGCAGAGCCAACTCCGAGCGGTATACCGCCGTGACGTATCGCTGCGAGACAAATATCTCGTGCGGCTGCAGGGCGCGCGTCTGGCCGTTATCGCGCTCGGTGACATTGAAAACAACGGCGTGGGTGTGCAACTGCGGTGCCGCATAACCGTCCACGGGACGGGCCGTGTCGTGCTCGAAGGTCGCGGCAACAAATTTCCCCGTCGTCTCGGGCGCGTGGACGTTTCCGATGCGGGCCTGCGTGTATTTCTCCAATTCGGCCAGAGCCGCGCGCACGCTTTCCCGGTGGGCAATTTGTACGCGGTCATCACCGCCCACGAGCGCGGTAATTGATACAGACTTCGGTGCGGAGAACGTGGCGTCCCATCCGGCGCGGTGTTCCACGCTGGTGACTTCCTTGCCGTTCTTGCCATCATACGTCCGGGAAACCTGGTGCCGGACGAGCTGCGCTTCAGTTTGCGGATGCTGGCCTTCGCTCAACCGCGCGAACTGTTCCCCCTCGACTGGACCAGCAAGATTCCACTGCTGGGAGAGCTGGCCTTGCCATTCGCTGTGACCTTGCTGGCCTCGGCTCCAGTAATTCTGTTGTTGGGACACAAATTCTTTCGCGTGATAGGTCCGCGCCTGGCTGGCCGATAACGGCTTGGAGATGGTGAGCATGGGGAGTGCTCCTTGTCGGTCCGGCTGTCGCCAGACCGTGATTTCGTTTCACTCGATCTCGTCCTGCTCGCTCCAGCGATAGCCCTCGCCGGTTCCGTTGTGGACGCCGAAAAGCGGAAATGCGAGGGATTGCGCCTTGGCGATTGGTTCGGCATGGTCCGTAGTTGTACTCGGTGCAGTCTCGTGCGTCTCTATGCGTCGTGCTGCGCTCCGGTGCAGCGCTGCGAGTCCAGAGCAGAACCTGCGCGCCAGCGTTGCACATTCCTCGATCAGACTCGGAAGAACCTCCTGCCAGGAAGATAGCCGCCGTCGCCAAGCGAACTCGGCGAGCAAAGCCCGACACCACCATTTGAGGAAAAGCCATCCAGAGAGCGCGAGCAAAAATACCGCCATTCCGCACGCTTCCGGCAGAAGAAGAAAGTCCCAAAGGCTCTCGCCATCAAAGGCCAAATCGGCCAGGCCCGGTCCGAGCTTTGCCGTCGAAACGCGCCGCGGCAGCCCTTCCGTTAGCCCTGTCCAGCCCGTATCGATGGCCCCCGGAGAGAGGGCCATGCCGGTTCCATCCTCAGATTCAACGGCGTCGTCGTCCGAAACCAGTTCCCGTTTCCGGTGCGGTCCGGTTTTCCAAATCAAGCGAACCTCTATGTTCGCTGGCGCGATGACCGGCAGCGAACACCAGATGTACGCAGGGAGGTAATGACGCTGTATGGCCGTCCAAAACCAGTGCGAGCACACCCAGATCGTCCCGCTCTGTACAACCATCGCGAGGACGGCGAGCCGGGCGACGAGAGCAAGGATTGGCCTCCGATTCATCGCTCTTCGCTACCCTCTTCGGCCCGCTGAGCGAGGAAAGCGGCGAGCATCGCACGCGCCTGGTCGAGCTTTTTGGCGTCGCCCCGGTCACGGATACTGACGACCGACTCGGGCAGGAGCGGCTTGCCGTCGACGGTCGCCTTAGCACCCGCATGGAACAGGCTCAACACTGCATGGCGCACAGCCCACACCTCGGCAAGCAACAGTTCAATGGGATCGGCGGGCCGCTCGCGCGCGGCTCGTAAGGCCGTCTCGCGCAGCCATTCCGAGAGGGGCTGACTGGCGCGCTCAGCGGCAGCTTCGACGTCGGCAAGCTCGTCTGGTGTCAGGCGCGTCGCGATGGTTTTGGAGCGAAAGCCGGGTTTGCTTTCGTCGGCTTGGGACAGATTGTGCGCTTGCACAGTCGTCGTTCGGGAGGCGTTCATGGGGGAACCGTCCCTTCTGACGTGCGTGTTTTGATTAACGAACCTGGTCTTGTCTATCTACGCAAAGCTCTTTCCCATCAATATGTTTACGCGGCGGCCCCTTCGAGCGCCTTTTCCGTTTACAAAACGTAAACGCGCGTTAGCATTTGTAAACGCCGCGAAGTTATGTCGCTGTCGCAGCGGAAGTTAACATTTGTAAACGCCGGAGCGCCCTGGGGCGCTCCACAGTTACCCAGTTGGGGGTGACGTGTCCCACATGCTTCCGCTGCGACAGCAGCGCCGTTCTTAAAACTCGCCATACCGAAGCACCATGTCATTCCACAAACGCCGCACTTCGGGATGCTCCCATGCGCGGCGAACGAGATTCCGAAACGCCTGCCAGGAGCTACGCTCAAGATCAAACTGGATGCCATTCTCAATGAAGCGGAACGTGACTACGACTTCGCCAGTGTCCAGCTTTTTCGTGTAGGCCGACAGGTAATAGCCGCGCCAGAGTGATTCCTCATGTTGCGCGTCGAACCGTTCCATCATGGCGCGGAATTCGCAGACCATGACAAATTCGTACAGGGGAGCGATGGGGGAGAGCTTTCCTGGCAGCTTCAGAAGGACCCCGAAACCTCCATACTTGGCCCGAGGCAAAACCAGCCTGCACTCCCCCTCTTCAAAGAACGGCAGCGGCGGATCAACAAAGGGGTCGTAAACCTCTTTTCCCGGCGGCTCGTCGACGAGCGGCTTGCTGTTATGGAAGTAGAATCCCCGAGCGCAAACCCGCCACAAGATCGGCCAGTGCGGCAAGAGCGCCTCGTTCAGCATTTCCATACTCGGGAACACCGTCGTGTCAAGAACAAGGAAGAGGTTGCGCGCGGCCAGGAGTGGCTTCTTCTGCATAGGCGCGGGATTCTTCAGTACCTCGATGGTCTTTTTCGTGAGGTAGCGTACATCCTCACATTCGATTTCGATGGCTTTTTTCTTCCCGATCTTTTCGTCCACGGGCAGGTTGGCGATATAGCCCAAATCGGTGGGCGTTCGCTTCGCAGGATGCAGATCGTACACAGCCAGAAATGCCTCCAGAATCCCGGTGAGCGATTCGTCGGAGATCTGGTTCGGCATACTGTCCTCAAATGCCTCTGCGCCGAGTTGACAGTAGTAGGCAACCAGCATCCATTCGGTGTGCGAGAGCGGGAGCCTGGAGTCGAGCTTCCGGCGCACGTTGAGCAACGACTTCATCGGCTCGGCCATCAACTTGACAAATTCGAGCCGGTCATCCCGGGCCGATTCCAGCAGCAGCCTGGCTATTTCGGAGGTCGAAAGGCTTTCTCCGGTCTTTGCCAAGTGGATCCTCTTCAAGTGTTCGAGACGATAGCGAAGCGCTTCATTGACTCGGATCGACAGAACCTGCTGTTGTGGTGCCGGCGTCGGCGCCGTCTCCTGTTTTTGCGCTGTCTTTTCGGCCATAGACGCCTCTGGCGACCTTGGAAGTGTAGATTTACAACTTGACGTTACGTCTACGCTCGGGTTAATGTCAACTCAAGGCAAGACAGGCGAGGTGCCCATTGCGTCTTTCTTCCTCTTCCCCGCGCCGCCGTCTGCAAGCAATCGAGGCGGGCCAACTCGTGCTGCCCTTCCTGGTTGAGAGCGAAGGTCCTATGACCTCGGCTTCAATAGAGCAGGAAGGCGGCGTAACGGCCTCTCGCATGCGTCGTCTCTCTGCTGAAAATTCAAGGCCGCACAATTCCAATTCTCAAAACCTTCGCGATCCGAAGAGCAAAGAGAAGAATGGAAAACGTAAGCCCGCAAGAAAGGCAACTGTCCCGCCGGATTCAAAACTGCTCGTGAGCCGGCTTGAGGCCGCGGAGATAGTCTCGCTAAGCGTCCGGTCCATTGACAATCTGCTGGCCAGCAAACAGTTGTCGTTCAGAAGGATCGGAACGCGTGTCCTGATTCCAGTGACCGAACTCCGAAAGTTCGTGCGAGTTGATCATCCGGATCGAATGGCTTCGTAAGAATCGTTCTGGCGCGCAGGACTTAGACGGGCAATCGGTGCACTGTGCAACTGCCAAACGCGCGGAACCGCTGGTCAAACGTCACAACTGTGGCATTCATGTGAGCGGCGATTGCGGCGAGGTAGGCATCCGTCCATGCGTTCGGGCCGCCGATAATTTGGGTACCGATCTGCTTCCAAGCTATATCGAAGCCGGCCTGTTCAGGGAGGAATATGATCTGCGGGTCCGCGCGCAATTCGTCATACACCTGCCATGCCCGCGCAGGATTGAGCACGTCGTTTCCCATCACGCGGCTATTCGTGAGCAAGCGAAGGAATCCCAACTCGGTGATTCGGCAGAACGCGATCTGCTCACGGCCCCTGCTCTGAAACCAGTTCTTCGCGGGGGAATGATGGATATGCTGGTCGGAGGCTAACGCGACCCAGACGTTGACATCAGGCAAGTAGATCATCGAAATCGAAACTGCCAAGATCAAGTGAACCGGGGCGCTGGGAATGGATCAAGGGCAGGCGCACTCGCTTCGATCGCGGCTCGGCGGTGGGCTCGAGGGCGAGTTCCCGCTCAAGCATCCGGAGAACAAACTGCTCCACGGAAACGCCTCTCTGGCGCGCGGCTTGTTCGCTTTGCAGGTAGACAGATTCGGGGAGTTCGATTGTGGTTCGCATCGAGATTGCCCTCTCGTTCATTCTACCCTCCTCAGAGTTCTCCGCTCTCAGGATTTTGATATAGACGAAAAGGTCACGAAGCCACTTCGTCCTATACCATACCTGGGTATGCTCAGCCGCAGGTCGCCGCTTTAGTCACCATTTCAATCCCTATAGAATGCGATCCGGTGCGACGATATGCAAGCGAAAACTGCAAGCTAAATGACTTACAATAAATCAATTATTGCCGTAATGCATCCCAATGCAAGTCTATGCAGAAAACCAAGAAATCAGATCCTAAGTCTGGTGCGTCTGCCAGTTCCGCCACTTTCGCCCGGGAACTCGCGGGAAATGCGCCCAGGGGCTCATTGTCCGCAGCCACTACGAGTCTATCCCATCCTCAAATTCCGGTCGGTGGCCGGCCCTTGCGACGGCAGCCTATAAAATGCCGCACAGTTCCCGCCCAGAATCGCCTCCTGCTCCTCTCGCGAAAACTGTACAACATAATCCATCGCCAGCCCCATCGTCGCGCCGTAATCCGCGGCCACCGTGCACACCGGCCAATCCGACCCAATCATGATCCGTCCCGGCCCGAACGCCTCGAACACCACGTCAAGATACGGCCGGAAATCCTCGCCCCGCCACTGGTTCCAGCGCGCTTCCGTCACCATGCCCGAAACTTTGCACCCGATGTTAGGAAACTCTGCAAGCGCGCGCAGATCCGACTCCCATGGCTCCAGGGCGCCTTGCGCGATCAGCGGCTTGGCAATGTGATCGAGCACAAATCGCTGCTGAGGAAAATCGTTCGCCAGGAGGGCGGCGGCGCGAAGCTGCCGGGGATAAATCAGCACGTCGTAAGCCAGGTCAAACTCCGCCAGCCGCGCGATTCCGCGGCGAAAATCCGCTCGCAGCATGAATTCGTCGTCCGCCTCGTCCTGCACCACGTGACGCACGCCCACCAGCTTCGGGTCGCGGGCAAACTGCTCCAGTTGCCGCGGCAACTCCGGCGAGCGAAGATCCACCCAGCCCACCACCCCGCAGACAAATTCGTTCTCCTGCGCAAATTCCAGCAGCCGGCGCGTCTCTTCCAGGCTCTGGCTCGCCTGCACCGCCACGCATCCATCGAACCCCATCCCGTCCAGCAGCGGCTTCAGATCGGAGGGCACGAAGTCCCGCCTCAGCTCCGCCATGCTGTCACCGATCCAGCCGTATTCCACCGGGTCGTAGCGCCAGAAGTGCTGGTGTGCGTCGATTCTCATCATGGCCCGGCCCGTCCCCCTCACGCGCTCCGTCGCTGCCGAATTTCTCTCCAGTGCCGCGCCCGCAATTATATTGCTGGTATGCGCCTCCCTTCCTTGTGCATCGCGTGTTCGCGTTTGCTGACACCCTGTCCGCTGTTGCCGCATTCTCCCCAGGCTGCCAAGCCGCCCATCACCCTCCGCCCTCGCCGCCGCACTGCGCGCGAGGAACTGAAATGGCTCGACAAATACGACCCCGAAGTAGTCCAACTATGATGGAAGGTGGGCTTTCGCTTCATCTTCGCGGAACCCCTGCGGCTCTTTGCGCATCTTGATCTTAGGAACGGCCTCACCGGCCCTATGAACCCCATCACCGAGCACGCCCGTCGTCTCTCGTTCGAACAGACGCTTTCCAGCGCCCGCCGCACCATGGTCTTGAGCGAGATTCTGCGCATCGCGCTCGACAGTTTCCGCGCCAGCAAAGTCCGCTTCCTGCTCACCGCCCTGGGCATGGTCATCGGCACTGCCTCGGTCATCCTGGTGGTCACCATCGGACTCACCGGCAAGAAATTCATCCTCAACGAAATTCAGAAAATCGGCACCAACGAAGTCGAGCTGGAATACGCCGGCGGCGGCGCTTCCGGCACCGAAAACGTGGTTTACAACGACTTCCTCACCCGCGACGATGAGAAGGCCGTCGATTCGCAATTGCCCGGCGTGATGTACTCCTCGCCGGTGCTGCAGATGAACGACCGCATCAGCTTCGGCGGCGGCGTGGTCAAGGACACCCTGGTGCTCGGCGTCAGCCCCGACTATCGCTACATCCGCAACCTGCTCGTCCCCTACGGCCGCTTCATCGACGAAACCGACGAAACCGCGCACATCTACGCCGCCGTGGTGACGGAGACTTTTGCCAGGCTGCGCTACGGCAGCTCCGACGAGGCCGTGGGACGCGAATTCGAGATCAGCGGCATTCCCTTCACCATCATCGGAGTCTTCAAGGAGAGCGTCACCGACTTCGGCGAATCGGAAATCGCCGACGAAACCATCCTGATTCCCTTCTCGGTGGCCCGCTATTTCACCGGCACCGAGAACGTGAAACAGATTTATTTCTCCATGCGCAACATGTCCGAGGTACCCGACGCAGCCAACGAGATCAAGCGCATTGTGAGAGCGCGCCACCGCGCAAACTCGGTCTACAATACCCAGGACCTGCGCGAAGTGCTCAACATGGCCGCCACCATTTCCAACATCCTTACCGCCATCCTGGTGCTGGTGGCCGCGGTCACCCTGGCGGTGGGCGGCGTGGGCATCATGAATATCATGCTGGCCACGGTGCGCTCGCGCATTCGCGAAATCGGCATCCGCAAAGCCCTCGGCGCCACCCGGCGAGAAATCAAGCTGCAGTTCCTCGCCGAGGCGGTCATCATCTCCCTCACCGGCGGAATTGTGGGCACTGTAGTGGGGCTGGCACTTCCCCTTTCCGTGCGCTTCTTCACCGATTACGATCTGCCCATCTCGCCCTTATCCATCGTCGTCGCTCTGGGCGCGGCCACCGCCGTGGGCATCGTGTTTGGAACCGCCCCCGCCACCCGCGCCGCGCAAATGGACCCTGTGGAATCGCTCAAATATGAATGATCGCGACCGCCTGCGCGCCGGCGGCGACGAGAACGACGCCGATAAGGCGCCGCGCGGTGTAAACCTCGCCCTCGTTTATGGCCTCATGCTCCTCGCCCTGCTCATCGCCATCGGCCTCGCCACGCTGATCGTCCTGCCCTTCTACCATCACCGCTAGCCGGTGTTTTTCTGCCCATGACCAACAGTCCCGTGCCCCATCTTTGCGCCTTTTTTCTGGCGCAAGGGTGGGTGACCCAGAAGCCAACTCCGCTCCCTTCGTGTTTTTCCTGTCCATCCGACCAACAGCTCCGTGCCCCATCTTTGCGCCTTTTTTCTGGCGCAAGGGTGGGTGACCCAGAAGCCAACTCCACTCCCTTCGTGTTTTTCCTGTCCATCCGACCAACAGCTCCGTGCCCCATCTTTGCGCCTTTTTTCTGGCGCAAAGGTGGGTGACCCAGAAGCCAACTCCACTCCCTTCGTGTTTTTCCTGTCCATCCGACCAACAGCTCCGTGCCCCATCTTTGCGCCTTTTTTCTGGCGCAAGGGTGGGTGACCCTGAAGCCAACTCCACTCCCTTCGTGTTTTTCCTGTCCATCCGACCAACAGCTCCGTGCCCCATCTTTGCGCCTTTTTTCTGGCGCAAGGGTGGGTGACCCAGAAGCCAACTCAAAGTTTTCCCACTCTCTCCCTCACTCAGTTCCGTCGCATTCCAGCGCCGCGACGATCTTGTCCGTGTCATAAACGCACCCGCCCCACACGCCTCCGCTGGCGTGCACCAGCGCCGCCCACAATCGCGTGTCCTCCGGCAACGCCGGATGCGCTCGCAAATCCTCTCTTGGCTCGCGCGCCGCAAGCCGCCGCGCGCCTTCCTCCGCGTCGAATTCCCCCAACGCATCGCCCACCAGGTCCACCGATCCGGTCAGATGCTCGCGATCGATGGCAATCTCGATCACATCGCCATCGCGCACTTTGCCCACCGGCCCGCCGGCCAGCGCCTCCGGCGAAACATGCCCCACGCACGCTCCCGTCGAAACCCCGCTGAACCGCGCATCCGTAATCACCGCCACATGCTTGCAATGGGGCAACATCTTCAGCGCCGAAGTGACCTGATAAATCTCCTGCATGCCCGCCCCCTTGGGACCTCCGCAGATCAGCACCACCACATCTCCATGCGCAACGCGGCCCGACTTGATCGCTTCGATCGCCGCCTCCTCCGTGAGGAACACCTTCGCCGGCCCGCGATGGCGGTACACATTCCTCTCGTCGATCAGCGAAGCATCGATGGCCGTGCTCTTGATCACCGATCCCTCCGGGGCCAGGTTTCCCACCGGGAAACACACGGTCGCCGTCAGTCCGCGCGACCGCGCTTGATCGGGGCTCATGATCACATCCTGCGCATCGATCCCATCGCGCTCCTGCAACTCATGGCGCAACGCACGCCGCCGCTCGCTCTGTTCCCACCAGTCCAGGCACGCATCCAGCGTTTCCCCGCTTACCGTCTTCACCTTCGTATCCAGCAGCCCCGCGGCGCGCAGATGAAGCATCGCCTCCGGCACCCCGCCGGCCAGGAACACCTGAACCGTGGCGAACCCGCGAGGACCATTGGGCAGCGCATCCACCAGCCGCGGAACCTCGCGATTCACCTCTGCCCACTCCTCCACCGATGGCCGCCGCAGTCCGGCATGAAACGCAATCGCCGGCACATGCAGCAGCAAATTCGTCGATCCGCCAAACGCCGCATGCAGCACCATCGCATTGCGTACCGCCGCATCGGTCAACACATCCCGCGCGCCCATCCTCAGCTCATGCATCCGCAGCAGCGCCCGCGCCGATCGCCGCGCCGCATCCAGCCAGATCGCATGTCCCGAGGGTGCCAGCGCGGTGTGCGGCAGCGAGAGCCCAAGCGCCTCGCCCACCACCTGCGACGTCGCCGCCGTGCCCAGGAACTGGCATCCTCCGCCCGGCGACGCGCAGGCCCGGCAGCCCACCTCCGCTGCGTATTCCAGCGTGATCTGCTGCTGCGAAAACCGCGCGCCGATGGTCTGCACCTTGGCCGCGTCCTCGCCTTCATCGGGCAGCAGCGTCACCCCGCCCGGCGCCAGCACCGCGGGTAGCGCGCCCGACGACGCCAGCGCCATCATCATCGCCGGCAGGCCCTTGTCGCACGTGGCCACGCCCAGCACCCCTTTGCGCGTGGGCAGCGATCGCATCAGCCGCCGCAGCACCATCGCCGCGTCATTGCGGAAGGGCAGCGAATCCATCATCCCCGTGGTGCCCTGCGTGCGCCCATCGCACGGATCGGTACACGCGCCCGCAAACGGCACCGCGTGCAGCGCCTTCATTTCCCGCGCCGCCGCTTCCACCAGCAGTCCCACTTCCCAGTGCCCGGTGTGAAACCCTAGCGCAACCGGCGATCCATCCGTCGCGCGCACGCCTCCATGCGTGCTCAGAATCAGAAACTCCGGATCCATCAGCCGCGCCGGCTCCCAACCCATCCCCGCATTTTGCGTCAGGCCAAACAGATTTCCCGACGGCGCATTGCGCAGCATCTCCGCCGTAATGGGCAGCGCACCCGCAGGCCCGCGCGCATGCGTCGCCACGCGATAGAGCTCATCGTTCTTCTCTTCAACTACGGATTCAAAGGTGATCAACGCATGCTGCCCCTGATGTCCCGTGCCCATCGTTACCTGATGCCCCGTGCCCCATCTTTGCGCCTTTATTCTGGCGCAAGGGTGGGCTGGCGAGCATTCCCAGTCACACGTCCCGTATAACTTCTTCACTCTTTCACTTCTTCACTTCGTCATCGCAGCAGCTACCGCCTTCACCATGCTGCCCCTGAAGCTCCGTGCCCCATCTTTGCGCCTTCTTTCTGGCGCAAGGGTGGGCTGGCGAGCATTCCCAGTCACACGTCCCGTATCACCTCTTCACTCTTTCACTTCTTCACTTCACTCACTTCTTCACTTCACTCACTTCTTCACTTCGTCACCGCCGGCACGGGCACCGGCTTCAGTTCAAACCGATGCGCCACCGGCGCCGCCTCCGCATAAATCGAATCCTCCAGCGAATCCTCAAACGCCTGCATCCGGTCCGCCCCATCCTCCGCGCCCGTATCCGCATTGCGCACGTGCATGCGCAGATGAATGTAATGCGCCTCGTCGCGATCGCGCACCATCCAGCTCACCCGCTGCGCCTGCTGCCGCATCGGCGTGTTGTACTCGGCCAGGTTGATGCCGTTATCGAGAGCATCCGCCGCAAACGTGCCGACCTCGCGACCGTCAATACTCAGCGCATACAATCCGGGGGCCAGCCCCGTCACGCGTAACGGCTCCTGGTTCAGCGCCTGCTCAATGTCGGTGAGTTGAAGCAGCACCGCGGTCACCGCATGTTCCCTCAACAGCGGCAGCGGCAAGGCATTCTCCGTCTCGCTCCAACGCAGCGCTTCTCCATCGTGCTCCACATGGTCCACCGCAGCGTTTTCCGCCTTCAACACGCTCGCGGTCTGCGCGTCAATGGCTACCCACGACACCAGCGCCGGCGCATTCCATCCTTTCAGCAGCGCCTCCGCCATCACCCAGTGCGCCACCGGATCGGGATGCACCCGGTCCGGCACCAGCAGCTTCGCCAGCCGTGGATCAAGCGCCTGCGCCTTCTCCGCCGCCGCCACCACCGCCGGATTCAGATTCACAAACGCCGCCCCATGCTCCTTCGCCAGTTGCTCATCCACATCCGCGAAATGCTGCATCACAGCGTTGTATCCACCAGGAAACATCGGCGTCCCCGTCACATCGTCATACGGCGAAGGGCCCAGCAGCGTCACCCGCGCTCCCGGCGCATGCTGCTGAATCGAATCCAGAATGTGCTCATACCCCGTGCGATACGCCGCATCGACCTCCGGCGTGGTGGGCTGATATCCGCCGTCGTTCATGCCCAGCATGATTGTCACCACCGTCGGATGCTCCGCAAACATATCCCTCTGCAATCGCACATCGACCGGCCCTCCACCGCCGCCCGTCACCCGATCGCCACCCACTCCGGCGCCAAAGAAATTCACCCGCATCTTCGGGAACCGAGTCACGGTGTAAAGTTCCACCCACTGGTTGTAGAGGTTCTGCTCGGTGATGCTGTCGCCGTACATCACCACCGTGTCGCCGTTATGCAGGTAGAATCCGCGCGACACATCCGCCGGCGGCGCCTCAGCCGGCGCGGTCGCCACCGCCACCAGCGAATCCGCGCATCCGTAGTACAAAAACCATTTCCCGTGGAAGAACACCAGCCCTTCCGCAAACGTGGTTCCCGCCGCATACTGCCCCGTCTTCTCATATGGAAGTTCCGGCTTCAACACCGGCTGATCTGTCTGCGCGATCCAATGCTTCGGATCGCGCGCATCGAACAGGGCCTCGCCCGCCGCATACGCGTTCGGCCCCATCGCAGGATCGCCGCCGCTGGGCGCATTCTTGCCGTTGTAGAGCACCACAATGCCCTTGTCCGTCAGCACCGGCGGCGGACCCGTCTCCGGAAAGCTGCTGTCAAAATGCCCCTTCCGCGGATGCAACAACTCCGCCGGGTGCCCCAGGTCCCTCGCACTTGGGGACCTGGGATAGGCCGCATCCTCCACTGGCGTCCAGTTGATCGCGTCCTCCGACGTCGCCAGGTGAATGAACCCCTCGCCCCAGTACATCCAATATTTTCCATCGATCTTGGCCGCGATCAGCCGCCCTTTCGTCGCATCCAGCCGCGTCACAATTCCCGCCGACTTGTACTTCAGCCCCGAATACTTTCCACCCTCCGCCGCAAAGAACGCCGGGCCATGCTTGGTCCAGTGCTCCAGGTCAGTCGATGTCGCAATGCCCACCGAATACGTCACGCGGTTCCACTGCGTATAGGTCAGCACATAGGTGCCGTCATCGAGTTCCACGATGCGCGGATCTTCCACCCCGCCCGGCCACTCGCGCGCCTTCTGGTCATCGTCCGCGGGATAAAACACCGGCTCCGCCCGCCGCGTGAAATGGATTCCATCCGCGCTCTCCGCCAGCCCCAGCCGCGAGGTGTGCCCGCCGATCTCCATCGCCCCGGAATTGTCCTCCGCGCGATACAGCACATACACCTTGTGGTCGCGCACCATGGCCGCGGGATTGAACGTGTGCAGCGCCTCCCACTGCACCGCCGAATGCAGAATCGGATCCGTAAACGCCGATTGCGGCCGCGGCGCAATTACCGGATTCCCGCTAGCCGGCCGCGTCAACGGCCCGATCGCCCACAGCGGCGCATTCTGCGCCCATAAACAACCGGCCGCCAATCCAACCAGCAACACCGCACTCCACTTCACAAGGTTCTTCACGCCCATTCACCCCGCATCCATCGTGCTTGAATTTCAAATTCAGCCCGTCCGCCAAAGCTAGAAGCTAATAGCCAGAAGCTAGTAGCTAGTGGCTAGAAGCTAGTAGCTGCCTTTGTAAAAGCTCAGAGCCGCATCGCCCTGCTCCAGCAGCCGCGTGCGCCCAAGCTCGCCATATCTCTCGTTCAACTTCACCTTGCGCCGATGCTCCGCCACCACAATAGCCCCCGGCCGAAGCAGCGGGTGCGGGTGCCCCAGGTCCCTCGCACTTGGGGACCTGGGATACGACGCATCCCTACCTAGCAAACCGAGTGATGAAGCATACTCGTCCTCGGCATCATACGGCGGATCGAGAATAACAAGGTCGAAATCGGCTCCCTCAACATTGCGCAAGTACGAAGCCACACCCGCCGGCGCGATTCGAAACCCGTCTTCCACACCCAGGCTTTTCAAATTCGCCCGCAACACGCGCACCGCCGCGTCGGCCCGCTCCACAAACACCACCCGCGCCGCCCCCCGGCTCAGAGCCTCAATCCCCACCGCCCCCGAACCGGCATACAAATCAAGGAAATGGGCGCCCTGAATCCGTGCCGCCAAAACATTAAACAGCGTTTCCCGCAGGCGATCGCTCGTGGGACGCGTAGCCAGGCCCCGCGGGGCCTGCAGCGAACGGGAACGCAGAGATCCGGCAATGACGCGCATCGCACCCCAGCATATCCGACCGGCCTTCCCGCCGACCCACTACAATGGTCTACATGCGTGGCTGGTCAATTCCGCTGGGCCGGTGGATGGGCGTCGAAATGCGCGTCCACACCTTCTTCCTGCTCCTGGCGGTGGTGTGCCTCGGTCTCGGCGCATCCGATGGCGGCCCTTACGCCGTCACCCGCGGCGTGGCGCTCTTCTTCGTTCTGGTGGCGGCCGTGGTCATCCGCGAAATCGCGCGCCTCCTGGTGGCCGCCTGGCTGGGTCTTCGCCTCCGCGCCATCCTCCTGCTGCCCATCGGCGGGCTGTTTGCCTATGCCAATCCGGAGAGCCAGGAAACCTCCAGCAGCGGAGCCGGCCAATTTGTCCTCGCCGCCGCTGGCCCCCTGGCCAATTGCGCCACCGCTCTCGCCCTCGCCGCCTTCTTCCTCGGCGTCGGAGGCAATTTCAACATCCTCGCCCATCCCTGGATCTCCTCCACCGCTCTGCTGCGCAGCATGATCTGGATGCAGGCCGGACTCGGCATTCTCCACCTGCTGCCCGCCTATCCTCTCGATTGCGGCCGCCTCATGCGCGGCAGCTTCGCGCGCAAGCATGGATTCGCTCCAGCCGGCCGCGCCGCCACCGGACTTGGCCAGCTGCTGGCCCTCGCCGCCATGGTCGGCGGCATGCTCCTGCACAGTCCCTGGCTTATCATCGCCGGTTTCTTCATCATGATCGGCGCGCAAATTGAAGATCAGGGCGTCTTCTTCCAATCCGTGGTCGACACCGTGCGCATGCGCGAAGTCATGCTCACCGACTTCGCCACCCTCTCACCCTCCGACACCCTGGCCGACGCGCTCACCCGCTGCGTCCACTCCTTGCAGGAAGACTTCCCCGTGGTCCGCGGACCGCAACTGGTCGGCATCGTCAGCCGCCAGCGCATCGTCGACGCACTGCGCAACGATGGCAATGGCTACGTGCAGTCGGTCATGTCGCGAGCCTTCCAGGTGGCGCGCCCCGAGGACACTCTGGGCACCACCATCCGCCGCATCACTGCCGGCCGCGGTTTATCGCTCATCCCCGTCACCGAAAGCGGACGCGTGGTCGGCATCGTCAGCGTGCAGAACCTCATGAGTTCCATGTCCCTGCTGGCCGAGCAGCGCCGCTACGAACGCCAGGAATCGGAATAGCCACACAAGTTCACAGTTCTTAGTTCGCAGTTCACAGTAGGCTTGCTGAACTGTGAACTGTGAACTATGAACTGTGAACTATGAACTGTGAACTGTGAACTATGAACTATGAACTATGAACTATGAACTATGAACTGTGAACTATGAACTGTGAACTAAGAACTGTGAACTACGAACTGTGAACTACGAACTGTGACCAACGAACTGACCCCCCTCGCTCCCGGCCTCTACCTCGTCGCCACCCCCATCGGCAACCTCGGCGACATCACCCTGCGCGCTCTCGACGTGCTCAAACGCGCCGACCGCGTCGCCTGCGAAGACACGCGCCAGACGCAAAAGCTGCTGAATCACTTTCAGATCACCACGCCCACCGAAAGCCTCCACGAGCACAACGAGCGCGAACGCACCGCCGGTCTGGTCGAATCCCTCCAGGCCGGCGCGCGCATCGCCCTTGTCACCGACGCCGGCATGCCCGGCATCAGCGATCCCGGCTCCTGGCTCACCTCCGCCGCCATCGCCGCCGGAGTGCCCGTCATTCCCATCCCCGGGGCCAACGCCGCCCTCAGCGCCCTGGTGGCCAGCGGTTTGCCCACCCGCGAATTTCATTACCTCGGCTTTCTCCCCGAGAAGGCCGGCCAGCGCCGCACTCGTCTCGAACAGATCGCCGCGGACGCAGGCGAAGCCGCCCGCACCCTGATTTTCTACGAGGCCCCGCACCGCATCCTCGAAACCCTCGCCGACTTCGAAGCGGTCTTCGGCCCCAACCTGCGCATCGTGCTGGCGCGCGAGTTGACCAAGATGCATGAGGAGTTCCTGCGCGGCTCCGTCGCCGAAGTGCGCGCCGATCTCGTTGCCCGCGATCGCATCCGCGGCGAACTCACGCTGCTGGTGGAAGCGCCGCCGGCCGATGCCGCGAACTCAGGCGCCGTGACGGCAACAAACGACATTGCCACCCGCGTCGCCCGCCTCCAGGCCGAATCCGGGATCGATGAGAAGGAAGCCCTCAAGCACCTTGCGCGAGAGCTGCATCGCTCGAAAAGCGAACTCTATCGCGAACTGCAGCGTCAGCGCGCTGCCCATCGCATCCGCGCGAAATGATGCGCCGAGCCGGCGATCAGTGCCCGCCGCCCAACTCCCAAGGCCGCTTCGCCTTCGCTTCCGGCTCCTCGCGCCCAACCACCCGGTCGTATAGATAAACGTCACTGGTCGTGCCCAGCGCCTCGTTGTACAGCCCCAGCGCTCCGGTCACCTGGTTCAGTTCCTCGGTGAACCCATGAATGGCCTCCAACTGGGCCGCGGTCGCTGGCAATTCAAATTGCGAACTCTTGATGAATTTCTGATACCCGCGGTCTACCAGCCGCGCGATCTCGCCCCGCACCAGGATTCCCGGCGTCACCGCCAACCGCGCGCCGCCGCTTTCCCAGCGATCGTTGGTCACTCCGGGCAGCAGCACCGCCGCCACTCCGCCCTTGCTCACCTGCATCCCGCCGGGCGCTCCCGCAAACGGAGCCACCTCAAAAGAATGGGAGCGCAGCTCGTCCAGCATCTCCTCAAAATTCCGGTTCTTCGATTTTCGAGCCATGAGCACGTTCCATTTCTGCGACCATGAAAGAGAGAGCAACCGCGGGCTTTCTCCCGCACTCTCCATGATAGCCGCTTCCCCAGACCGGATTGGCTCAAGAGCCCTGCTTGCCATGGCAACCCCCAGCTACCCTCGACAACCCGGCTCCCTCCTCACCGAGCGAATCGGCAACACGCCCCTGCTGCGCCTGGAAAAAATCGCACGCGATCTCCCCGGCATCACCCTGCTCGCCAAGGCCGAATGGGCCAATCCGGGCGGCAGCGTCAAAGACCGCGCCGCCTACGCCATGCTTCGCCAAGCCCGCTCGCAAAATCTGCTCCCGCCCGGCAAAACCCTCCTCGATGCCACCAGCGGCAA
Organism: Occallatibacter sp.; assembly: GCA_035552555.1. GTDB lineage: Bacteria > Acidobacteriota > Terriglobia > Terriglobales > Acidobacteriaceae > Telmatobacter. The sequence goes on along the minus strand of DASZLF010000056.1, from coordinate 11,971 downwards.
CACCGGCATCGCCTTTGCCATGCTCGGCGCGGCCCTCGGATTCCCGGTCCATCTCGCCATGCCCGGCAGCGTCTCCCCCGAGCGCAAGCGCATCCTCCAGGCCTACGGCGCCACCATCGACTGGACCGACCCCGACCTCGGCTCCGACGGTGCCATTCGCCGCGCCCGCGAGCTCGCCGCCAACTCCCCCGAGCGCTTCTACTACGCCGACCAGTACTCCAACCCCGCCAACTGGCAGGCCCATTTCCACTCCACAGGCCCTGAAATCTGGCAACAGACCGCCGGTCAGGTCACACATTTCGTCGCCGGCCTGGGCACCTCCGGCACCTTCATGGGCGCCACCCGCCGCCTGCGCGAATTCAATCCCACCGTCCAGGCCATCAGCTTTCAGCCCGACTCGCCCTTTCACGGACTCGAAGGCCTCAAGCACATGCCCTCTTCCCTCGTCCCCGCCATCTACGATCCAACCCTGGCTGACCGCAATCTCGAAGTGGAAACCGAGGCCGCCTACGACATGGTCCGCCGTATCGCCCGCGAAGAAGGCTTGCTCATCGGCATCTCCGCCGGCGCTGCCATCGTCGCCAGCCTCAAAATCGCGCATGAGGAGTCCGCCGCCGGGCGCCACGCGACCATCGTCACGGTCCTGCCCGACTCCGCCGACAAGTACCTCAGCGAACGTTTCTGGGACGATACCGGATGGGCTTACTCGATTTGAGCTCGGAGCTTGTAGCGTGTAGCTTGTAGCTCGTAGCCTGTAGCTTGGCCGGAGGCAGCCCGGTCGGCCCCCGGGGCTCTCGACACATGAGCGTATTGCGCATCTCCAAACCGGTCTACGATTCCCTTCGCGCTCACGGCGAGGAAACCTACCCCCACGAGTGCTGCGGCGCGCTTCTCGGCCACTCGTCCCCCGAAGGCTGGCAGGTCACCGCCGCCGTCCGCGCAGCCAACACCCGCACCGACTCCGCCCACAACCGCTACCAGATCGCTCCGCTCGAGCTGGTCCGCATCCAGCGCGACGCCAACCGCCAGGGCCTCGACATCGCCGGCTTCTACCACTCCCACCCCGACCACCCAGCCCAATGGTCGTCCACCGACTTCGCCGAAGCGCATTGGATCGGCTGCACTTACGTCATCACGGAAGTGGCAACCGGCAAAGCTGCCGTCACCAACGCCTTCCTCCTCGCCGGCGCCGCGGAAGAGGATAAGCGCTTTGAGAGCCAGGCCATCCAGCTCGATGAAAGCATCGACTCCGCCCCCGCCTGAATCTCATAAGTGACTCACGGATTTACGAGGGAACGCAGCACATGAACATCATCATTCCCACTCCGCTTCGCCCTTACATTGACGGCCAGGGCCAGGTCGAAGTCAGCGCGCCCACAGTTGCCGGCGCGCTCGACGTCCTCACCCTCGACCGCCCCGAACTGCGCAAGCATCTCTTCACCGGCGAGGGCAAACTGCGCGCCTTTGTTAATCTGTATTTGAACGACCAGGACATCCGCTACCTTCCCCAAAAGGAAGACACCGCCGTTACGGCAAACGACACCCTGACGATCATTCCATCGATCGCCGGCGGCGGCGCAAGCTTTTAGCCTTTAGCTGTGAACTGTGAACTCCGCACTCTAAATTGAACACCGAGAATCCCGCCATGCCGACGCTGACCGAACCCACCCTGCTGCCCGAGCTCACCACCGACGAACTCTCGCGCTACTCGCGCCACCTCATCCTGCCCGAAGTGGGCATGGAAGGCCAGCGCCGCCTCAAAGCCGCGCGCGTTCTCTGCGTGGGCACTGGCGGACTGGGCTCGCCGCTGGCGTTCTATCTCGCCGCCGCCGGCATCGGGACTCTCGGCCTGGTGGATTTCGACGTGGTCGACGCCAGCAACCTGCAGCGCCAGATCATCCATTCCACCAGGGACATCGGCCGCAAAAAGCTCGACTCCGCCCAGGAAAAGCTCAACGCCCTCAACCCTGCGCTCAACGTGGTCAAGCACGAGACCATGCTCACCAGCAAAAACGCCCTCGACATCCTCAAGGACTACGACTTCGTAGCCGACGGCACCGACAACTTCCCCACGCGTTACCTGGTCAACGATGCCTGCGTGCTCCTGGGCAAGCCCAACATCTACGGCTCCATCTTCCGCTTTGAAGGCCAGTGCAGCGTCTTCGCCACCAAGGACGGCCCCTGCTATCGCTGCCTCTATCCCGAGCCGCCTCCGCCCGGGCTCGTGCCCAGTTGCGCGGAAGGCGGAGTGCTCGGAATTCTGCCCGGACTGGTCGGCGTAATGCAGGCCACGGAAGTGATCAAGCTCATCCTCGGCAAAGGCGAGCCGCTCATCGGGCGCCTGCTGCTGATCGATGCGCTGAATATGCGCTTCCGCGAATTGAAGCTGCGCAAAAACCCCGACTGCCCCGTCTGCGGGCAGAACCCCACCGTCACCGAGCTCATCGATTACCAGCAGTTCTGCGGAATCGTGCCGGAGACCGCCCAGGATGCCGGCATGAAAAACGGAATTCCTCAGATCACGGTGAAAGAGCTCAAGCGCCGCATCGACGCCGGCGAAGACGTCCAGCTCATCGACGTGCGCGAGCCCTACGAGTACCAGATCGCGCAAATCGGCGGAAAGCTCATCCCCCAGAACGACGTGCCCAACCGCCTCGGCGAAATCGATCGCGAGCGCGAAGTCATCGTCCACTGCCGCAGCGGCGCACGCTCGCAACGCATCGCCGAGCTGCTCAAGCAGCAGGGATATCCGCGCGTGGCCAATCTTGCCGGCGGCATTCTTGCGTGGAGCGATGAAATCGACCCCAAGGTGCAAAAGTACTGAATTCCGCGTAGGCTGATCGTGATGAGCGCGTTTCTGGAAATCCCGGCTGCTGCCCCGCGCACGCTGGTGTTCGATCCTCCCCTCTCGGACGAGGAGTTCGAGAAACTGTGCCAGGCGAACGATGCTTTTCTGGAACGAACGAAAGAGGGAATCATCCGTATGAACGCTCCGGCGGGGGGATCATCCAGCAGCGGAAATAACGAGATTTCACGGCAGCTTGGCAACTGGTGGATCAGGCATCGACGGGGCAGGGTTTTCGATTCCAGCGGCGGCTTTTTTCTGCAGGATGGTTCCGTGCTGAGCCCGGATGCTTCTTACATCACGGCGGAACAAGCGGCCACGCTCACCCGTGACGATCTGGCTCATTCCCTCCGCCTCGCGCCGGCTTTCATCATCGAGTTGCGCTCCCCGAGCGACCGCCTGGCAGAGGTTCAGCAGAAGATGGAAGACTGGATCGCCAACGGCGTCCAGCTTGGCTGGCTGATCGATCCTGAAGCCCGCCAGGCGCATGTTTACCGGCCGGGCATGCAGCCGCTGGTGGAATCGGGATTGCAAATTCCAGGTTCAGGCCCCATCGAAGGCTTTGTTCTCGATCTAGAAGAAGTCTGGCGGTGTTACGAGGTCTAAGGTTTTTCCCACGCAATGACTGGCGCGTTCCATCGCGTATCGTGAATCATGGTTAAAGTCTCCATCTTCTACCCCAGCAAACCCGGCAGCCGCTTTGACGTGGACTACTACCTCAGCACGCATATGCCGCTTGCCATCGGCATGCTCGGCTCCGCGGTGAAAGCTGTCTCCGTGGAAATCGGCTTGATTGGCGGACAGCCCGACCATCTGCCGCCCTTCACCGCCATTTGCGCATTCACCTGCGACAACGTGGAAGCCTTCACCACTGCCTTCCTGCCTAACGCGGAGGTGCTGCAAGCCGACATCCCCAACTACACCGACATCAGTCCTGTCATTCAGGTCAGCGAAATCCGCCTCTCCCAGTAGCCCTGGACGGCTGGCCTGGATGGGCTCCCGCCCGGCACATTTAGCTTTGACACGCGCCCGAATCATTGATATCAACATAATCGTCAACGCGCGTTTCCCCGAACCACCGATTCCCCTCGGAGGTCACCCATGCTCTTCCTTCACGACTTGCGTATCGCCTTACGATCCCTGTCCCGCGTCCGCGCTCTCTGGTTCACCGTCGCCGTTACCCTCGCTCTCGGCATCGGGGCCAATGCCGCCATCTTCAGCGTGGTGCGTGCCGTGCTTCTCAAGCCCCTTGTCAATCGCGATGAAGACCGCCTCCTCTACCTGCGCCAGAGCGCTCCCGGCATTGGCGAAGCCAACGCCACCTTTTCGATTCCCGAAATCCACGACATCGGCGCTAACCTCAAAACCATCACCGAACTCGGCACATTCTCCACCATTCCCTTCACCGTCATCGGCCTGGGAACTCCGCGCGAAATCCCCGCCGGCGTGGTCGATGGAAACTACTTCGACGTGATGGGCCTGCACCCCGTTCTGGGCCGCCTGCTCGGCCCGTCCGACGATGGACCCAACGCTCCCGGCGCCATCGTCCTCACATACAATTTCTGGCGCTCTTCGCTGCACTCCGATCCCAAGGTGCTCGGCAAAACCGTGCGCCTGGAAAGCTACAGCGGCGCACGCGGCGCCACCGTGGTCGGCGTTCTCGAACCCTCCGTGCCTTACCCGGTCGCCACCGAGATCATCGCGAACGTCGTCACCAGCCCTCATCACCTCTCCGCCACCATGGTCACGGGCCGCGAACATCGCATGACCGAAGTCTTCGCCCGCCTCGCTCCCGGCGCCACTCTCAACGCAGCCCACGCCGAACTTCAGGCCGTGTACGGCGCCATGCTCGCCGCGCATCCTGAGGTCTACAAGGCCGGGGATCACTATCGCATCGACGTCACGCGCATGCACGACCAGATCAATTCCCGCGCCAACACCATCCTCTGGGTGCTGTTTGCCGCCTCGGGACTGCTCTTCGTCATCGCCAGTTCTAATGTGGCCAACCTCGTGCTTGCTCGCACCGTTCGCCGCCAGGCCGAACTCGCCGTCCGCTCCGCCCTCGGCGCCAGCACTGCCGCCCTCCGCCGCTCCCTGCTCGCCGAAAGCATGGTGCTCTGCGCCAGCGGAGCCATCGCCGCTGTCCTCCTCGCCGTCCCCATGGTCAAAGTGCTGGGAAAATATGCTTCGCGATTCAGCGTGCGCGCCAACGACCTCTCCCTCGATTTCAGCCTGGTCTGGTTCGGCATCGCGCTGGCCCTTGTCGCCGCCGTCTTCCTCGCCTACATCCCCCGCCTGCCCTCGCCTGAAGCACCCCAGGGCGGACTCACCGGCCGTGGCGCCCGCATCGCCGGAGGCAGCACCCGCCGCCTGCGCGTCTTCGCGGTCACCCAGATCGCCGCATCGTTCCTCCTCCTCGCCGGCGCATGCGTGCTCATGAAGACCCTTTTCGTCCTGGAAAACACGCGCCCGCCCTACGCATCCGCCAAAGTCCTCGCCGTCAACCTTCCCGTCTTGAACTACGGCCGCACGCCCGAGCAGATACGCGACTTCTACCACGACGTGCAGCGCCGCATTTCCGGCCTTCCCGGTGTCGAGCAGGTTTCCAGCGGCTTCAGCGTGCCCTGGCGCGACGAGCAGGGACTCAACATCAGCTTCACCTTCGCCGCTAAGGGAGCGCGCCGCGCCGACGGCCAGGACTTCCGCGCCAAATTCCGCTCCGTCTCTCCCGGATTCTTCGCCACCTTCGGCATGCCCATCGTCGCCGGCCGCGACTTCAACGACGGCGACAAGGACGGATCCGAACGCGTCGTCATCATTAGCCAGAGCCTCGCCAATCTCCTCTATCCCGGCCAGGATCCCCTCAACCGCAAGATCTGGTGGACCGACGGCGTGATGAAGTTCATCGGCATCAGCACCGAACCGCGCCGCATCATCGCCGTGGTTCCCGACCTCGACGACGAAAACATCATCCCCTCACCTTCCATGACCGTCTATCAGCCGGTCGACCAGGAAGGCTGGAACGGCCGCCTCTTCGTCCGCTCCCGCCAGGACGCCTATCTGCTCGTGCCCTCCATCGCGCAGGTCATTCACCAGCTCTCCGGCGATCAGCCCGTCGAGAAGGCCAGCACCCTCGGCGACGTGCGCGCCGAAGTGCTCACCCCCGACAAACTCAATGCCATCGTGTTTGGCGGATTTGCGGTGGTCGCTCTGCTGATTTCGGTCGTGGGTGTTGCCGGCGTGCTTGCCTTCTCGGTCAGCGGCCGCACCCGCGAGTTCGGCATCCGCATGGCGCTGGGCGCGCAGCGGCATAACATCCTGACCAACGTCCTTGTCGAAGGCGCCATCATGGCGTGCATTGGAGTGGGCGCGGGAATGCTTGTGGGCTTCGTCGTCGCGCGCGCCATAGGCAAGTACGTCGCGGAGATTCACCAGCCGGGAGCGCTGGCCTTCGTGGCGTCGGCCCTGGTCATTCTCATCGCAGCCATTTTGGCCTCAGCCGCACCCGCCGCGAGGGCTGCGCGGATCAACGCCGTCGAGGCCCTGCGCACGGAATAGCATCGCTGCGATCTGTTTGGCGGGTGACCCAGGTCCCACGCTTTTGAGCAGCGAATCTGCCCGTTGATCTGGCCTACTCGGAAACCACGACCATCTTGAACGGCGACCCGATGTTGATGGAAGAGGTCTCGGTTACCGATGTCGAAGTCACGGTAAAGACGTACAGCTTATTATCACCGGAGATGGCATAGAGATGGTTGGATCTATCGAAGGCCACTTGGCTGACCCAGTTGCCGCTCAACAGGGTCCGCCACAGAGTGAGCGGAGCTGCACCATTGAACTTGTAGATGTCAATTTCGCCCTGATAGGCCACAAACAGATCACCGGACGGAGAGAACGTCGTAGCCGGAAAGTCTAGCGAGGAAGTCGGCATATTGCTCGAAGTGTTCGTGGTGGAGATGCTGCCGTCGGAATCTACTGTGTAGCTGCCGAACTGCAGGGGACCCGTATCGCCCCCATCGTCGGGATAAAGCTGAACGACAAGATAGTTACCGGTGGGAGAAGCGTCTGGATTAGCAGGATGATAAAAGTTGCCCGGGAGCGTCGGATCGGCTTCACGGAATTGCATCAGTTGCAGCGTTCCCGAGCTTTCGCGCCTGAATCCTACCAGACCTGTGTCGTGGCCGGTCCATTCGTCAGCGTAGCCGAAACGCTCGTTCCCCAGGATAGAGGGAAGGTCAAGGTAGGTAGGGTTAGGTTCGGAGTCCGTACCCTCCATTTCGGTGTCTCCGACAAACATGAAGTCCCCATTGCTGCTGATCGCGTAGGACTGATACGCTCCACAGCCACCGTAGCCGTACTGGAGCAACACGTAGATGTACTTGCCTGTGTGATCGAGCACCGCCTGGGCCTCAGCGTAACTCGGATCGCCGCACCGGCTGCCCGCGTAGTCGTAGATGGGTATCTGCGACAACTGCGATCCGATGACGCCGTCGGACGCGATGCCGTAGGAATGGATCAAATCCTTGCCCAGCGTGAAAAACTTGGTTGGCGTGCCGCCGACGATTTCCCCGGCAGGCTTGAACGGCGAACCGTGGATCGGGCTCAGATGCCCGGTTGGCGAGGCGCGGAAGCCATACACAGACCCTTCCGGTCCCTGAATCTGGATGTACACATACGCTGCGGTGGACGGCGTTGTGGACGCCGTGGCGGCCTGCGAGTCTAAGTGCGTGAGTGAACATGCGGCGAGGGTTGAGACAAGCACAAGGGAAAAAACGAGGCCGAGGCCCCGGACTGCATACGTCATCGGTATTCTCCCTGGGTAAAGGAATGGCCAGGTTTTCAGATTTTCGACACAGGGAACGGCGGAAAAGGACAACTCACCGCCCTGGCCTGCCGCCCAGCCGGCACTCACGGTGACACCCGATTTGGAGTTGCGGGAAGAGGGGAAAGGTTGCTTCAAACTTCCAAAACCGGGAACAGACGGGATGTTCTCTGAGCGCTGTGGCGCCGAACGCGCCCACCCGGCGCACCGGACTGTGCCAGAATAGATACGCACTCTGGAGCGTCGGCCGCATGCAAGCGTTCGTCGAAATCCCGGTCCTTCCCCCACGCAGCATCGTACTGCACCCTCCGCTCAGCGATGAGGAATTTGAAAGCCTGTGCGAGCGCACAGAGTTCGTGCAGTTGGAACGCACGAAAGAGGGGACCATCCGCGTGAACGTACCAGCTGGCGGCACCACGGGCGAAGGCAACAGCGAAATCATTCGACAACTGCGGAATTGGTGGATTCACCACCGCCGCGGCCGTGTCTACGACTCCAATACAGGGTTCTTTCTCCCCGACGGCTCCATGCTCAGCCCTGACGCAGCCTACCTCACGCCGGAACAACTGGCCGGCCTCTCGCAAAGCGAGCTCTCCCGCTTTTTGCGGCGCGCTCCCGCATTCGTGGTTGAACTCCGATCCCCAAGCGATCGGATTTCTGTAGTGGCCGAGAAGATGGAGAACTGGATATCCAACGGAGTGCAGGTAGGCTGGCTCATCGATCCCGCCGAGAGGCGCGTTCACATCTATGAGCCGGGCGCACCACCGCGCATCGAGTCCTCACCCGCTGTTTCCGGCGCCGGCCCCATCGCCGGATTCGTTCTCGATGCCACGGAAATCTGGCGCTGCTACGAATAGCCTTACCGCGGCGTCATCTCCACCGGCGCATTCCGCGGCGTATCTCCGTTCTTCGGACTATCTTCCATCTTGCCGAAGATCATTTTGCCGCTGGCCGTCTGCAACACGCTGGTCACGGAAATATCCACGCTGCGCCCGATCACCTTGCGCGCGTGATCTACTACAACCATGGTGCCGTCATCGAGGTAGCCGACGCCCTGGTTGTACTCCTTGCCTTCCTTGAGGATCAGCACCGTCATGCGCTCGCCCGGCAGCACCACCGGCTTCAGCGCATTGGCCAGGTCGTTGATGTTCAGCACCTCGACGTGGTGCAGGTGGGCCACCTTGTTCAGGTTGAAGTCGTTGGTCACCACCTTGGCTTCCCACTTCTTGGCCAGCTCCAGCAGCTTGAGGTCCACTTCGCGGATGGTGGGGAAATCCTCCGACACGATCTGCACCTGCAGGTTGGCATTCGACTGCATCCGCTGCAGCATGTCCAGGCCGCGCCGGCCCCGCTGCCGCTTCGAAGCGTCGGTGGAGTCGGCCACTACCTGCAATTCGCGCAACACGAACTCCGGCACCACCAGGGTGCCGTCCATGAATCCGGCCTCGGCGATATCGGCGATGCGGCCGTCGATGATGACGCTGGTATCCAGCACCTTGGCCGTGCGGCGCGTCGGCCGGTCGGTGGAAAAGATCGTGCCCAGGGCCGCCGGATTGAGCAGGTCGCCCTTGTTGGCGCCCACCAGCAAGCCCACATAGGTCATCAGCAGCAGCACAAAGATCTGCAACGCCGCCGAAGTGGTCCCTGGGAGCGGAGCCGACCGTAACACCAGGCAGAACAGCGCCGCGCCGGCAATGCCGAGAAACGACCCGGTGAGAGCGCCAATCAGCCGCCGCAGGCTCAGCGCCCGCACGCGAAATTCGAAGACGATCACCGCGCTCGCCGACAGACTACCCGCAGTTGCGCCCTGCCAGCCCGAAAGGCCGAAGGGGTGAAGGAAATAACAAACAACGCCGACAAGGACAACAAAAAGCACACGCAAAATGACGAGATCCATATATACCTGCTCCCGTTAGCGCGAAGAAAAATACGCATTCCCGGGCACAGTTGGGGAGTATGCCCATCTGCCCACTCGCTCGTCAAGGGGAAAAGCAGAAGGCAGGGAACAAGGGAACAGGGACCAAGGGAACAGGGGCCAAGGGACCAGGGACCAAGGACCAGAACACTCCACGCTCCTGAGCATCTCAACTTTCCGCAGCAACACCCACCATCGGCGGAATCGGGGCGATCCAGGCTCGATCTCGACCGAACCTCAGCTCTTGCGCCTTCGCAGGCTCACATTTTGTAAGCGCCATCCGGAGCCGTTCGTCGATCCCCGTCGTCTTGGTCCTTCGGTCCCTGTTCCCTGTTCCCTTGGTCCCTCGGTCCCTGCCTTTACGACGCCACCGCCAGTTCCGCGTGCACCACCCGCGTGCTCCCTTTGCGCGGCCCGCGCTTGCGCGCGCTCATGATCTTGATCCGCTCCAGCAGCTCCTGGGGCGAGCAGTTTTTCTTGGCCAGCAAAGCGTCGGCTCCATGCAGGTGGTCGCCCATCTTGTGCGGATCTCCCATCAAGATCATGGGAATGTGCCCCGCGATCTGCTTCAGCCGGTTGACCAGTTGATCGCCATTCATCTGCGGCATGGCAAAATCCGTGAGCACCAGGTCCACGGCAGTTTCGGCAAAGATGCCGATCGCCTCCTGGCCATTGTTGGCCGAAACCACCTTGTATCCGTTGGTTGCCAGCATGAACTTGAGCACGGAAAGCTCCTGTTCGTTATCGTCGACGCAGAGAATGATCTTCTTAGGACGCATAGGAGGGAATAGCTCCTTCTTTCTGAAATTTGTTCGGCAATCAGCAACACGTTTCCTCAACCGTCCTGAGGACAGGATTGGGGACCTACGGATTCCCATGCCGTTTGGCCGGACAGAGCTGTCCCGGTTCGATTCAACCGTCGAAGGCGATGCATGGCGGGTCACGAGCCCTGGCGGGCACGGCAACTCATCTAGCATCCTTCAACAATCGAGGGCCGGGAAAATCAGCCTTCGTACGCGACCAGATTGCGTTGGAAGCCTGGGTCAGTTCCGGCCCGAAAGCCGGCTGAATTTCTCCAATGCTTGGCAAGAGTACGAGGAGCGGCACTTCCTGAAAAGCCGGAAAGAAAAGCGAATTTGGAGGTGGAAAACTTCGTCGAGTGGAGGGAATCCATGCAGTTGCCTCAAAATAAACAAATTAGAAATATGAATTCCTGTTGAAAGGTTGTGCATCAGGGCAGGAAAAGCTGACCTTTTGCCACGATCACGGTGCGGCCGCCTACTCGAACATCGGTCACGGTCACCGATTTCGATCTTTCAGAGAGCCCGCGAGCCGCATTCTCATGGAGTGGCGTGGAGCGCGCTACGAGATAAAGCTCGCTGGGGCGGCGTATCTCGACTCCCTGGCGCACATGAATCACGCGATCTGAGGCCACGATTCCCCTGCTCACGAGGTAACCGATGGCGCAGCCCGCGGCCGATCCTGTGGCCGGATCCTCGCCGCCATTGAACTGCATTCTAGCCCGGAAATCGGGGTCTGTGGCTTCGACTTTGTCCACAGGCGCAAGCACGTAAAACCACCGCGCCCCGCGCGCCCGCAGCCATTTCGTCGACTCCTCCTCATGAACCCGGAACTGCCCCAGACTCTCCAGCGAACGCAACACCACGATGGCAAACGCGGCGCCCGTCGACACCACCTGCGGCCGTGCGGCGGGATCCAGGTCGTCTTCCGCAAGCCCGCACAGGCGCGCCACCTCTGCCCGGTCGAGTTCGGGGCCAAACTCCGGATCGCGTTGCGTCATCTCCCCGAAGAGACCGTCCTCCTCAGTGAACTTCACCGCAATGGGTCCGACGTTTTCAGCCAGAGTGACCACGCCGCCGCGAAATGTCTCCGGCGCGGAAAGCTTGAGCACGCTGGCGGTGCCTAGCGTCGGATGTCCGGCGAACTGCAGTTCTTCCTGGGTGGTGAAGATGCGGACCCGCACTCCCTCCGCCGCTTCCACGGCTGCCGCTCTGCGCTCAACGAACGAGGTCTCGGAAAGATTGAACTCGCGCGCGATGGCTTGCATCTGTTCCGGGCTCAGGCCGGCGGTATTGCTTACCACCGCCAGCGGATTACCCGCCAGCGCGGAGTCGCTGAACACATCCACTACCGTGTAATCGAGCTGCGGCATCGCTGCGGAATCCCCCGTTCTCTCCCAGTGTACGGATTGGCTCCCCACCGAGGCCTTGTTGTCCAGCCGGGGACGTGCTTTGTAACAGTCCGCCACCGGCGTTTCCGACCCGCGATGGATGAAACGGGCAGGAAGGAGGGTGTAGAGTTTTCTTGCGCAGTGGCATCGAGGTCGTCATTTCCCTGGTGCAGATAAGCCCGCGTAACAGTCGGACCC
>DASZLF010000055.1:0-73684 GCA_035552555.1 Occallatibacter sp. | reverse complement strand
CGGAGAATACATCGACGGCCACAACCAGAATCCCAAGCCCTTCATCTGGACCGCAAAAGCAAACGACATCCTGCAAAAGGTCACTCGCGCTCAGGCAGTCCTCAATAAATGACCATCTGTTTGGCGGACTACACTAGAGCCCGACAAATTCTTCGGCACTTAGCGGCGCGACTAAGTCGATCCCTTACGCGTTTCTTTAACCGAATACATTTTTTAGCAAGCTGTAAAGTCGTTCCCTTCAAAACAGGGCGATGAGGAAAACAGAGCGGCGGGGAAAACACGGCGGTAAGGCGACTTTTTTCGCAACCTCTGGAAACCGGCGGTACGAGAGGCTTCTTCAAGAATGAGAAGCCTCTCGCTGGGGCCCGTTAAAGCTGAGGAAGTCTATCCTCGGGCTTCTTTTTCTCCTCAGTCTTTTTCTGCGGTTCGGGTTTACGCGCGGGAGCGGGGTGTGCCTGGCGCTCGGGAGCCTGACGGGATGTCGCGGCTTGCGGCGATTCCGGACGACTCTGCTCGCGCTGCTGCGGAGCGGGACGTTGCGGCTTCGTGTGCTGCGGCTCCGGACGGTTGGGGTTGGCGCGTCCCGGCTCGGTGCGCTGCGGCTCAGGCCGGGTTTGCGGAGCAGGGCGGCCCGGCTGACTGCGCTCCTGTTGTGGCCGGTTTTGCTGCCGCTCTGGCTGAGCACCGGGGCGGTTGGGAGCCGGTTGGCGCGTCTCTGGGGTGGGGCGGCCGCGTTCCTGCATGGGCTGATTGGGCCGCTGCTCCTGCGCCTGGTAATGGACCGGAGCCGGCGGTCGCACATTTCGATCAGCCTGAACCGGGTGGCTTACCACCACCATCGCGGGCCTTCCATTATTCGCCCTGGCAAAGTTCTGGCGATTGCCATGCGCCTCCTGCTTCAGCTGCAACTGGGTGGACATGGGCGCATTGTGCTGTTCCCGCAGCGCCGCCATCTCCGCCGGACGCGGGCGCACATTCACCCCATTGGGGCCGTTGTAGCTGACGCGGGTTTCCGTGATGTTGGTGACGCGGTAGTTATAAACGTTGCGGACCACCGAGGTGTTCACATTGTTCACGGAGCGGTTGTAGTCGAATTGGTCGCCTCGCCAGTAGCCGCCCTGGTAACCGAAGCCGACATAGCCGAAGCCATAGTTGATGCCACCGTAGTAACCCACATGCCGGCCCCAGAATCCGCGGTGCCATCCATAGCGATTACGCTCATATCCCCAATACCCCGGGGTCCACAGCGCTCCCTGATAGGGTGCCAGTACCCACGCGCCGGGCACCCAGTAGTAGCCTCCGCTGGCATCGTAGCTCCAGTAGCCGGGAGTCCAGATGTAGCCGTCCCCAGGGACCGGAGGCTGCTGGTATTCCGGCAGTTGCGGCGGAGGCTGGGGCGCGTATTCCTCCGGCGTGTCGTAGTCGGAAGAATTGCCGTACTGCGACCCGGAGGAGGGCTGGTTGGCGTATTCGCCCTGCTCGTTGGAACTGGGCGGCTGCTGGTTCTGCCCCGCCGACGGAGCGGGCGGGGTGTACTGGCCGGCGGGAGCGCCGGTGTTATCGCTGGCGTTGGAAACGGGGGCGACGTTGGCATTGGCCGGATCCTGCGACTGGTCCGCGGTTTGGGACTGGTCCTGCGGATTGGCCTGATTGGCGGTGTTGGGGCTGGAGTTGCTTTTGCATCCGGCCATGCCGAATGCCAACACGATAAAAAACGCTGCATACATCGGAAGTCGAGGATTGCCGTTCATGGATATCTCTCCAAGGCGGTTAGATGCTATCGCGGCGGACTCCAGCGATAATGAGCAGAATTGACCATGGAACCGTCACCGCCCGCACCGGTTTGGCCCAGGTAAGTCTCTGAAAAATAGGGTTTGCGCGAGGTTAATGACGAACGGGCGGAGGCGAGGACCGGCCCTTGTTGCTAGCCGGCGGCGTGGTCACCGGACGGCGTTCCGGCCGCGCATGCACCAGCTCCCGGCACAGCTCGGAATCCTGTCCGCGCGCCTGGCCGGCGCCGGCATCCTGGGCCGAGCACAACCGCTGCTTCATCGCCTCGGCATCCTTGTTGCTCACCAGCGCGGTGCGTTCCAGGTTGCTGAACGAGTCAAGGTCGTACTGGTAGACGTAGTCCTCGGCAGGCTTCTGTTTGCCGTAATCGAAATGGCTCCATGCGCCCATCAGCTGCCGGCCATCGGGCTGAGCCAGGATGGCGTACACCTGGGTCAGGTTCACGCCGGCCGGCGCGGTGTTGGTCCACACCGGCACTGCCTGCCCGCCGCGCATCCACCGCGGCTCCAAAATGTGCTGCGAAAAATCGTAATGGAAGGTGGTGAAGTAGGTGGTGGCGGCGCAATCGCGGCAATCGTCATAGAGCACGGCGAGCTCGCGCGGCGCGCCCGCGGAGAGTTGCACCAAGTCAATCCAGTGCAGGTTTACGCCTTTCAGCAGCGGCGTCTTGGCGTGGTTGGTGAGGTTCACGCTCCAAAGAGCGAAGCTGTCCGACGATGGCAAGGCCTCGGGATTGGCGCGCTCCGTGGTGACCACCAAAGCCGCATCGTAGAGCACGCCGATCTCGCGAATCGCCGTCCATTTCTCCGTGGACATGGCGCGCGTGACCCAGACCACGATGGGCTGGTCGTTTTCGGAGTGGAAATCGATCCAGTGGAAGGTGTCCTGCTGGGCGTGCAATGGCGCCCCAGCCAGGCTCGGCAAAAAGACAAATAGCAAAATCAGCAGCCGGCGGCGCATCTTCAGGGGGTTTTCCTCAGTGTTGGGTGCAGAATCCTGTCTTCCTTCTTCCCGACAGCATACCGCAAATGCTTCCGTCCTCTACAAGCCCAGCCTGGCCCACAACTCATCCACCCGCGCCCTGGTCGCGCGGTCCATCTCGATCATCGCCGGCCATGGCCGCTCGAAGCCCTCCGCCTTCCACTTGCGCGTGGCGTCGATGCCCATCTTGCTGCCGTAATTGGGCAGCCGCGATGCGTGGTCGAGCGAGTCGATCGGCCCCAGCGTGAACTGAATGTCGCGCTCCGGGTCGATGTTGTTGGCCACCCGCAGCACCACTTCGCCCACATTCTGCACATCGCAGTCTTCGTCCACCACCACGATGCACTTGGTGAACATGGCCTGGCCCAGCGACCAGATAGCATTCATCACCTTGCGCGCCTGCCCGGGATAGCTCTTCTTGATCGATACCAGCATCAGGTTGTGGAAGACCGCCTCCACCGGCAGGTGCACATCCACAATCTCCGGAATGGTCATCTTCATGGCGGGCAGAAAGATGCGCTCCACCGCCTTGCCCATCCACGCGTCTTCCATGGGCGGCTTGCCCACGATAGTCGCAGCGTAGATCGGATCGCGCCGATGCGTGATGCAGGTGAGATGAAAGACCGGGTACTCGTCGGTCAAGGTATAAAAGCCGGTGTGATCGCCGAACGGGCCTTCGCCGCGCAGTTCGCCCAGCTCCACATATCCCTCAAGCACAATCTCCGCGTGCGCGGGCACTTCGAGGTCGACGGTTTCGCATTTCACGATTTCCACGGGCTTGCCGCGAAGAAAACCGGCGATCAGAAACTCCTCCACCTCCGGCGGCGCGGGAACAATGGCGGAAAACGTGGTGGCCGGGTCGGTGCCGATAGACACCGCGACCTCCATGCGCGAGCCCTTCAGCTTGCCCAGCGCGATTTGCGGCAGCCCGCCGATGGGGCCGTCGGGGATGGAAACCGCGCCACCGGCCGACTCGGCTATCATGGCCACGCGCGCCGTGCTGGCGCTGAACGCATCGCCGGCCGCTGCCTCCACTGTCGCGGCGTTGCGCAGCGCTTCGCGATAATGTTCGGCAGCCACTTTCTGCCGCTGCCAGTGCATGCCGGTGGTCTGGCCGTCGTACACCTGCATGCGATACATGCCGATATTGCGTTTGCCGGTGACGGGGTTGCGCGTGTGCACGCAGGGCAGAGTGATGAACGGACCGCCATCGTGCGGCCAGCATTTCAGAATCGGAAACTGCCGCAGATCGAACCCCTCGCGCAGAATCACTTCCTTGCACTTCGCCTCGCGCGCGCTCACGGTTTTAGGAAACGCGCTTGTCAGCGCGCCCAATTGCGGCAGCATCTTCAGCTTGTCCAGCAGGCCTTCGGGAGCCTTCACATTCATCAGCCCGCTGATGCGATCGGCGATTTCGTCGAGCCGTTCGACTCCCAGCGCCATGGCCATGCGCCGCTCGCTGCCGAACTGGTTGATCAGCACCTTGTGGCCGGGGTGGCCCTTGATGTTTTCGAAAAGCAACGCCGGCCCGCCTGGAGCATATTTTGCTCGAGTGCTGTCGTCCTGAGCGGAGCCGCTCGCGCCTTTTGCGAGCGGCGCAGTCGAAAGCCTGCCCTGAGCCTGTCGAAGGGGACCTGCAATTCTGCCGGAATGTGGATGAGCGCCCACCTTCGACACCCGATCCGTGATCTCGGTGATCTCGAGCTCCGGCGAAACCTCTTCGGTAATCCGCTTGAGCTCGCCGTTCTTCTCCAGTGTTTTGATCCAGTCGCGCAGATCGTCGTAGGCCAAAGGTGTTCTCCCCTGTTCATGGTAAGGCTTCTCCATGCGCCGGACTGCAAGCTGCACACCCAACGAACCGCGCAGCGCAATTTTGCGTCCAACCAAGCCGGTGTGCCATACTCGCGCCCAGATGTTTGCGTATTAAGGAGTTTGCCATGACCCAATCCCCCAAGGTCAGGTGCAAGCCGTATTTCAAGCTGCGTTCGCAGGTTCGCCGCCGGTCCGCGCGGCTGGCGGCGCAGGCCGCTCCGCAGATCACCTGGACGGTTCCCAACCTTTGCTCCGCCTACAACTGGCCCACCGGGCTGGGAGGCGGCGGCGTGATCGCCCTGGTGGAGCTGGGCGGCGGATGGGTGCAGCCGGATATCGACGCCTTCTTTCAGGCGCTCGGCCAGCCCTCGCCCTCGGTCACCGACGTCTCGGTGGATGGCACCCAGAACAGTCCCAACCAGGGCGTGGGCTCGTCCAACGACGCCGATGTGGAGGTGGCGCTCGATATCCAGTTGTCAGGCGCGTCGTATTTTGCCGCCACCGGCCAGGCAGCCACCATTCGCGTCTACTGGTCGCAGGATATTGCGTCGGCGGTGAACCAGGCCGCGCAGGATGGGTGCGACGTGTGCTCCATCTCGTGGGGCGCTGACGAAGCCCTCTGGGGCGCGCAGGCAGCCGACGAGATGGAGTCCGCCGCCTCCACCGCCACCGATGAGGGCATGATCGTCTTCGCCGCGTCAGGCGACAACGATTCCGGCGACGGCGGATCGACGCCCGCCAATGTGGACGTGCCTTCGTCGTGCCCGCACGTGATTGGCTGCGGCGGCACCAGCAAGACCCAGACCGCGGAGGTGGTTTGGAACGACAATCCGGGGGAGACCCACGGCGAAGGCACCGGCGGAGGCTACTCCACCATCTTTCCGGCGCAGAGCTGGCAGATCGGCGCGCCCGCTCCGCCCACCGGAACCACCGCGGGAACGGGGCGGATGGTGCCCGATGTCTCGGCTGACGCCGATCCTGACACCGGATACGAGATGTACGTGCACGGAGCGACGACTGTGGTGGGAGGCACCAGCGCAGTAGCGCCGCTGTTTGCCGGACTGTTTGCGGCGTTCGGCACCAAGCTGGGGTTCGTCACCCCCACGCTGTGGCAGAACCGGGCGGCTTTCAACGACATCACCCAGGGCGGCAACGGCTTTTACGATGCGGGGCCGGGGCCGGATGCGTGCAGCGGCATCGGTTCACCTATCGGCGCGCGGATTGCCGGCTTGTTCCGCGGCGTTTCAGGTCATGATCCCAACGCACAGGTGCGATGAGGGGCCCTGAAGCCAGCGCTGTGCTCACATCAGTCCGTGACCCCCATCACCGACCGAATATCCCCAACCTGCCAAGATCGCTGAGGCATAGCAGAGGCAGGCGGTGTTGTTTGTACCCCCTCCCTTGAACGCTCGCAAGTTTTTCCAATGGGGTTAACCAGAAAAATAATATAATTATGGCCCATTCAATGGAATACAGCATATTCATTAATCAATATAAACAGTTATAATTCAATAGCTTACGTCCATAAAGAGCCTCAAGCATACTTTCGCCCTGAACCCGAAAATTTAGCGAATTTTAGGCGAAAATAGCCCGCTTTGTCGCCCCTTGATTTCCAGCATAAGTTTACTCAGTAGTAAATAGCCGGCCGGCGTGGAAGCCCGCGCTTACCCCAGTTGCACCAGCGGACCCTGAGGATTGACCGGCGGAATGGCGTCCATGGGATAGCCGAGGCGCTTCCATCCGTCATAGCCGCCGCGCAGCGGGCGCACCCGCTCCACGCCCAGGCGATGCAGCCGCAGTGCTGTGTGGGCAGCGGTCTCCTCGTTGGGGCAGGTGCAGTAGAGGATGATGTCGCGATCGCGGGGAATCTCGTGCACCCTTGCGGCAAGGTCCTCGGGCGGAAGGCGAAGGGCGCCAGGCAGGGTGAACGGATCGGTGAGCTGTTCCAGCGGATGGCGAAGGTCGACAATATAGATGGTTTCGCCGGCTTGGAGCTGGGCCATCAGCTCTTGCGGCTCCAGGCGGGATGCGACCAGCCGGCGCAGCAAGCGTCGGCGCCGCAGCAGGCGAGCTACAAAGAACCCGGCAATGCCCAGAAGCAGGATGCCGCCGGAGAAGCGGCCCACCCAATCAAGCAGGCTGGGATCGCGCTGGAGTGCGTCGCCGAAGAAGCGGCCTCCCGCAAGCAAAGTGGCGACCCAGATCATGGAGCCGAGGCCGTCGAGCAGGAGGAACTCGGCGAAGGACATCCCGTTTTGTCCGGCGATTGGCGAGGTGAGCGAGGCCAGACCCGGAACAAACTTGGCGAAGAGCAGGGTGAGCTGGCGGCGGCGGCCGAAGGAGTTCTGGGTACGGCGCACGCAGACGGTAGGCTCCAGCGACATTTTGCAGAGCAGGTGGAGAACGTGATGGCCGTAGCGCTTCCCCACAAAGAACCACGTGCTGTCGGCAATCAGGCAGGCGCATATGCCCACCAGCAGCGCCAGCGGAAAACTTAATTGGTGCTCGGCTGAGACAGCGCCGGCGGCAAGCAGCACCGGTGTAGCCGGCAAGGGCAGGCCGAGCTGCTCGATCAGGACCCACACGAAGAGCAGTAGATACCCGTAAGTGAGAAGGATCGTGATGGGGAGAGCCATGGGAAACTCCGTGGTTCACGGGATGTGCAGCGCGGACGCTCTCGTGCGAGCAGCCGCATGCATATGGGATGAGGCGCAGGACAATTCGGTGCAGGAGTTCCGCAGCGGCGAACGGCTACGCAGCATGCACCCTCTCCACCGTTATAAACGAATATTCTGCGACCCGCATTGCACGCAAGAATGCGAAAGACCGCCCATAGGCGGCCTCATGCATTCACGAACGAATACTCGCTTACTGGTTTGCCCCCTGCGCGACCGGGGCAGCCTGCGCCGGCGCCTCCAGCGGGTTGGCGGCGGCGGTGGCCTGCACCGGCTTGTTGACGAAGTAGTTGTGGTCCCATAAATTGCGGTAGAAAGCTCCGGTTAACTCCGCTGCGCGGGGGCCAAACGTGGGCCGGCCGCCTTCGAGGAAGAACACCGTCACCAGGCTCCCCTGCGGCGAGTCGGAGAACGAAGCGAACCAGCCGAAGCGGGTACCGTTATTGGAGCAGGTGCCGGTCTTGCCAAAGACGGGCAGCTCGGTGAAGCTGGAGCGCAGGCGGCGGGCGGTGCCGTATTCCACCGCGCCGGCCATCCCGTCCTGCAGCTCCGGCACGTACTTGGCAATGTCCAGGGTGCGCTTGACGCGAGGCTGAAAGGCGGCGATTTCCGCGGGGGTGGTGGGGTGCTGCAGATAGTAGAGGGTTCCGCCGTTGGCCAGCGCGGCCACGTAGGCGCCCAGTTGCAGCGGGGTCATGGAAACGCCCTGGCCGAAGCTGCACATGCGGCCCACTCCGCCTTCCGTCTGAGCGATTGGCTGGTCAGGGTAAACGCCGATTTGCTCGCCGGGAATTTGCCAGCCGGCCAGCTCGCCCAGGCCGAATTGCGTGGCGTAGTGGCGGACGCGCTCGAAACCGAGCTCGCGGCCCAGTTCCTCGAAATAAAGATTGTTGCTCTTGGCCAGCGCCTGGGTCATGTTCATGCGGAAGCCGGGCAACTGGACCATGGTGTCGCGGGTGACGATGCCCTCGGCAAGCGCCGCCATGGCCACCGTGATCTTGATGGTGGAGCAGGGCTCGGCCCCAGGCGAAAGGGCCAGCTTCTGGTTGACCATGGCCAGGATGCGGCCGTTCGACGGGTCAATCACCACGGCGGTGCCGTTCATGTCTGCCAGGGCGTCAATGGCGGCCTGGCGAACAATGGGATCCTCGCCGGTGGTGATGTCGCCGGTGAACTCGTCGCTGCTGGCGAAAGAACTGGCGGTGAAGCGCTCGTAGAAATGATGGCGGCGGGCATGCAGGCTGGCGCGGCGGATGGTGGCGGCGCCGTTGCCCAATCGGGCCGAGCGGTGCCGGGCTGTCCGTGCCTGCGCCGAAGCCGGCTGCGCCGCGGTGTGCGCCGTTCCGTGGGCGGCGTGGTGGGCACGGCGCGTCTCCACCAGGTGCTGGGATCGGGTGTGATGCACCGGGTGGGTGGCGTTAAGGCCGGCGGCCCGGGCAATCCCGGTTCCCGCCAGCGCCAGGCAAATCATCAATGCGCAAGAAAATCTCATCCAGCCAGCATCCCTTCCACCATGGAGTCTTGCCGTGCGTTCGCCCCATGGGAGCCGCACTTGTTACCTATCGGCCGTTTGCGACGATCTTGCGCGCATTCGCCGCAAAGCGAACCGAATCCTCTCACTCGAGTTCTGCCGGCACACGGTCTGGCGGTTGCTGCCGAAGAAACTCTGCCGCGGAATTCCCCGAATCTTACCGGGACCGGCCGCGATACCCCGAAGGGCTGGCAAGTTGGCTGCCTTGCTGGAGAGCTTAGAACGAATATACAGATAATATTCTCCAGTGCAATCTGAAAGCGTGTGACGCAGGACACTTCAGCTTGGCAATTGGAGTGGACTGAGGCGTTTCCGCGATGCCTTATTGGAAGGGAAAAACCGCAGCCATTCCCATTATGGAACTTAGATGGCAGCAGGTGTCTCATCAGACAGGACTTTCCCCGAGAAAATTTGGGACGGATCGGGTTTGGTTTGGACTTTCCCATGAAATCTCCTCGTGGGCCCCTGCCCAGCCTTGAAAAAACCATCCTGGGTGCCCCATCCAAACGACGTCTTTGTTCTTTTCGCTTGAGTGGGATGGCGCGCGACCGAACCTCATCCAATCGGCATTTTCGACGGAGCGTTATGTCCTGTCATCCTTAAGTGCCGATGGGCCAGTCAGCCCACCCATCCGCATGAAAATGCACTCACTTACTGCTGTCATCCTGAGCGGAGCAGGTCGCGGCTTCTTGCGACCTGCGCAGCCGAAAGCCTGCCCTGAGCGAAGTCGAAGGGGAGCTGCGGTTGCTCTTCGCTCGCACCACCACCAAAGCCCCGTGCCCCATCTGGGAGCTGGGGATCCCTCAGGGCCAGGCGCTCCGGACCAACCTAAAACTGCAGCCTCCGCAGGAACGTCGGAACCTCCAGGTCCCGCTCCATGTCCGCGGGATTTTCCGGGTAGAGCGCGGCTACAGTCTGGCGTTCATCCGCGCCGGCGGCCGGCCGAACACCATTGCCGAGGTCGGTGGCATAATCGCGGGGCAGCGGCTTGTATCCCGGTTCCTCGCAGAGTTCAGCGAACTTGGGACGGGACGGGCCCACCGGCTGCGTCTCCGCAAAAAGCTCGTCGAAGGCGCTCGATTCCCCACCGTTCCCGTTACCCGCGACCAGTCGCATTTCCTCAGCGGAGACCGGCTCTTCCGCATCCAGGCGCTGGTCGATATCCTCGTCCTCGCTCATGAAGCGGAGGGCGGCCGGAGCGGCAGCCGGGGCAACCTCCTCCGACATCGCGGGCTCCGATTGCGCGTCGCGCGCCATGGCCGCCTGCGCCGCCACCGGCTCCCTCATCCAGTTCTCGCTGCTCATCACGGGAACCGAGACCACGGGCGCCTCTTCCACCGTGAGCATGCGGGCGCGGCGCTCCGGCATCTGGTCGCGGAAGCCGGTGGCGATGACGGTGATTTTGACCTCGTCGCCCATCTTCTCGTCGAGCACCGCGCCGAAGATGATGTTGGCGTCCTCGTGCGCGGCTTCCTGGATCAGCGACGACGCGGCATTGACTTCGCTGAGCCGCAGCGCGCTCGATCCGGTGATGTTGATGAGGATGCCGCGGGCTCCATCGATGGCTCCCGCTTCCAGCAGCGGCGACGCCATGGCGGCCTCGGCGGCTTCGATGGCGCGGTTCTCGCCGGAGCGGACCGCGGTGCCCATCACAGCATGGCCCATGCCCGCCATGGTGGTCTTCACGTCGGCAAAGTCGCGGTTGATGATGCCGGGGATGGTGATGATGTCGGAGATGCCCTGCACCCCCTGACGCAGCACGTCGTCGGCAATGCGGAACGACTCGAAGAAACCGGCGTCCTTGGCCACCGCGAGCAGCTTCTCGTTGGGGATGACGATCATGGTGTCAACCGAGTCGAGCAGTTCCTTGAGGCCGCGCTCGGCCTGCTGCAGGCGGCGCTTGCCTTCAAACACAAACGGCTTGGTGATCACGGCCACGGTGAGGATGCCCATCTCGCTGGCCAGCGAGGCGATCACGGGCGCGGCTCCGGTGCCGGTGCCGCCGCCCAGTCCGGCAGTGACGAAAACCATGTCGGCGCCTTCCAGCGCCTCGATGATTTTCTCCGAATCCTCAAGCGCGGCGCGGCGGCCCACGTCGGGATTGGCGCCCGCGCCCAGGCCGGAGGTGAGCCGCACGCCAAGCTGCAGCTTGATCGGCGCCTGGCAGAGTTTGAGCGCCTGCACGTCGGTGTTGGCGGCGATGAACTCGACGCCCTCCATCTTCGCCTGGATCATGCGGTTGACCGCGTTGCCCCCGCCGCCGCCCACGCCGATTACCTTGATGCGCGCGCCGCGCGGCGATTCCTCGTGATACTGAATGCGCATTTCTCCACCTTGCTTTGCGTTGTCCATAGCGATCTCCCCGGC
This sequence comes from Occallatibacter sp., assembly GCA_035552555.1. GTDB lineage: Bacteria > Acidobacteriota > Terriglobia > Terriglobales > Acidobacteriaceae > Telmatobacter. The sequence goes on along the minus strand of DASZLF010000055.1, from coordinate 62,527 downwards.
CTCCTGATCTTTAAAAACTGGCTGCAAAAATGGCGCGCAGCTTGGCGCGCAAACCGTTGTCTTCCGCGGCGCGAGTCACCCGCGTGCGATGAACGTAAAGCAGCATGCCGATGGCCGTCGAGAACCCCGGATGGGCCAGCTCGCCCGGCATGTTCGAGAGCCGCACCGGCATTCCCGTCCGCGCCGGAACCCGCAGTTGGCTCTCGGTCACGTCCAGCATTCCCGGCAACATGGCGCCCCCGCCGGTGAGCACGCACCCCGCGCCCAGCGCATCGAGCACTCCGCCCTGGCGCAGGCTTTCCTTGACGAAATACATCAGCTCGCGCGCCCGCGGCTCCAGGATTTCCGCCATCACGCGCAGGCTGAGCATCTGCGGTTGCGGGTTGGCCACCTCGATCTCCGCGTTCTGCGGAACCGCCGTCACCACGCAGTGCCCGTACTGCCGCTTGAGCTGCTCGGCATGGGGCACCGGCATCTGCAGGCCCACCGCAAGATCGTTGGTGAAGTGCGCGCCGCCCACCGGAACCGAAGCCGTATGGGCCACAGCGCCTTCAAAGAACACCACCAGGTCGCTGGAATGCGCGCCCACGTCAAGCAGGCAGACGCCCAGTTCGCGCTCGTCCACCGACAGCGTGGACTCGGCCGCGGCAATCGACTCCAGTACCGCTTCCGTCACCTCCAGCCCGGCGCGGTTGGCGCATGTAACGGTGCTCTGCAAGGCCGAACCGGAGCATGTGGCGATGTGCAGATCCACTTCCAGCCGCGCGCCCACCATGCCTACCGGATCGAAGATCCCGGGCTGGTCGTCGACGATGAACTGCCGCGGCAGCAGGTGCAGAATCTCGCGGTCCGGCGGCCGCTCCACGGCCCGTGCGCGCTCCACTGCCGTCCGCACATCCTCGCGCGTGATCTCGCGCATGCGGCTGCCCAGTTCAAATCCTCCATTGGTATTGAGCCCGCGGATGTGCGGCCCGCCCACACCCACCACGCACTCGTCGATGTTGGCGCGAGCCACGCGCTCGGCTTGCTCGGTCGCCGCCTTCACTACGCGCGCCGCGGGGCCGAGGTCGGCGATCAGTCCCTTGCGCATGCCCGCCGAGTCCATCGCCGCATGAGCACGATAGCGCAGCACGTCTTCGTTCAGGTCGGCGGCCAGAATGCGCGTCTGCGCACTGCCGATGTCGAGCACTACGATCAGGTTGTCCTGGCTCTGGCTCATCGTGTGCTCACTGCCCCTGCCGGTACACCGCGGCGGGGCGATTGAATAGATGGTGTTGAATGGCCGCCGTGCGCCGGGCGGCAAGCTTCTTTTTGTCCTTCGCGGATTTTGCGCCACCATGCGGCTTAACCTTGTGCGCGGGCTTCGAAGTGGTTTTCGCCTGCGGCTTGGCGGTCGTGGTCCCGGCCTGCGCGGCTGCGGCGACGCCCGCGGCGGGCTTGCCCGATGGTGGATTCGCATCGGCGGCCGTCGTCCCATCCGCCGCAGCCGCGGGCTTGCCATCCCCGGCGTTCACGGCGGTCTGCGCGGCGCCGGAACCCGGAGCCATCTCCAGCACTACTTGCGTGTCGTAGCGCAGATCGACCGCGGCCAGCCGCGGATACTGCTGCCGCCACTCCGCAATGTGCGCCTTGTAACGCTGGTAGCGAGTGAGAAACTGCTCGTCTCCGAAGTGCGCCAGAATATCGCCGCCCTGCTCCGGCATGAGGACGCGGGCGTCCTCGGGATCAGTAAGATCGATCTCGGAGATTTGCGCGGAAAAATGCTGCCCGCCGGAATCGAGATCGGCGATCAGGCGCTGGTAGACCGCCATGCGCGCGCGGCGGGAGGAAAGCGGGTCGCGCGGATCGAGGCCGGTCACCACCGGGAAAGAATAGTGATGCCGCGTCATGCCGGCGGCAGGCATGGAGAGCAGAACGCCATTCGCATCCACCAGGCCAATCTGCTCTGCCTCGCGCACAAAGGCGATCGGCATGCGCTCCACCACCGATACGCGGATCCGATCGGGAAGCAGGCGCATCACCGTGGCGTGCTCGATCCATGGAATCTGCTCCAACTGCTTGCGGCGCTCGCTCAAATGAATGAAGAAAACGCTTTTGCCGATGTCCTCGCCGAACACGGGCAGAATGTCGGCGCGCGAAACCTGGCTGAGACCGGCGGCCTGGATATTTTCCGTGCCGGCAATGCGAAAGCGCGCGTCGCGCTCCAGGGAGTGCTTCAACAGCAGGAACCCGGTGGTGAAGGCGCCCAGAACGGTAAGCGCGGCGAGGCCCAGAAACACGCGTCCCGCGGTGCCGTCCGGCCGATACCACGGGCCGGAGGGCGTGTCGTAACGCCGGCGGCGGCGCGGAAGATCGTCGTCTTCGGGGTCCGGCATCTCCAGCGGCATGCCCGGCAGGGTGCGCCCGCCCGGAGGCGAGACCTGCTGCACGCGCCGGAAGCGGGACTCCGCCGACGCTTCATCCTCCCACGCAAGGGAGCCGTTTTTGGAACCGCGTTGAGTAGCCACGCCTGAGCAGGGTCGTGAGATTCGCCAGATTTCACTATAGGGCGGGCGGGAGTGGAATTCTCCGGCAAACACAGGGGGAACCCCATGCGTAACGGGGGCGGGACGAGGGAACGAGACGATCCGTGAAGGGCGCCACCGCTGGAGTTGCGGTCGAACTGGCCAGAAGCAATTACCGTTGCGATCTCAACCGAAACTCGGCCTTCGCAAAGATGGAACCCTTGCGCCAGACGAGGCCGGTGCGCTGGGCCATAGCCTGCATCCCATGGAGATCGCCGCATCGGCGCACCCCCCATGCGCGCCAGCGGGGCACGCTGAAGGACCACCAGAGCCAAGCTACTGCGGAGCCTATCACCAGGCCGATCGGAATGCGTAGGGAATGCGCCATGAGAGCTGTTAAGCCCATGGAGTGTTCATCGGGCGGGCCGATCAGATGTGACACAGCCTCAGCAACTCCTGCAATAAGCACCAATACAGGCAGGTTGATCCACAAATGGCCGATGATTACGACGCGGCGAACTGAAGTGAGCGCAGGTCCCATTACGACGAAGTATATTCCACAGCAGAGGAGATCCCCGGACTTGCCGCATAGATACCGTTTTGCTCTCTGCGCCCTTGCCACACTGGTCGCGGTCTTTCCCTGCTCTGCGCAGGCGGGACACGCTTACCAGTACTTCCGCGCCGGCAACCCCGTGGACGCGACCAACGCCAAACCGCGCGCAGGCTACGCGCTCATGGGCGGCGGAACCGATCTGGACGAGGCATTCCTCTGGCTCTGCGACCGCGCTGGCGGCGGCGACCTTTTGGTCCTGCGAGCCACTGGGACCGACGACTACAACCCTTACCTTCAGAAACTCTGCCGTCTCAATTCGGTTGCCACGCTCGTCATCCCCAACCGCGACGCGGCCGAAGACCCGTTCGTCGAGAAGACCATCCGAGATGCCAGCGCGCTCTTCATCGCCGGCGGCGACCAGGCCAATTACATCAATTTCTGGATGAGCACGCCGGTGCAGGATGCCCTCAACGCTGACATCGCCCGCGGCATTCCGCTCGGCGGCACCAGCGCGGGGCTCGCAGTCATGGGCGAGTGGGCCTACTCCGCGCAAGGCGACAAGCCCGATGACCCCGAACTGACCAGCAAAACTGCGCTCGCATATCCATTTGGACCGCGGGTAACGATCGTGCCTCGATACTCCTCAGAGCCGCCGTTCCTCAGCATCCCTCAGCTGAACTTGATCATCACAGACACTCATTTCTCGAAACGTGACCGCATGGGACGGCTGCTCGTGTTTCTGGCACGCGCTCAGATGAATATGATTAAGCCGTGGCAGGCCCAGGGTGTAGGCATCGATGAGTCGACTGCCGTGCTTGTCAACCAGGATGGCCGCGCGAAAATTGTCGGGAGAGGCAATGCCTATTTTCTGCAGCCGACCGTTCGTGCTGAGCGGGTTCAACCGGGCAAGGCGCTAACGTTCACCGGCGTGACGGTTCACAAACTGAGAGCTGGCGGGCGATTCCGTCTGTTCGAATGGGAAGGCCGAGGCAAAGTATACACCTTGTCCGTAAAGGACGGGGTGATTCGATCGACGCAGGCGGGCGGCGCCATCTATTGAAAGCCATGCCAACCCGCAAAGCGGACCGCTAGACTAGACGAGGAACGGCTTGGCTCGCTGATAGGCCCGTCCACCTTTTCCGCAGCCTGTGTAGACCGTGAGGGATGTCAGTTCCACCCGATTGACTTGTTCAGAGGCTCCTGACGCGGCCATCCAAAAACTGCATCGGCAATTCCAGTAATCTGAAAAGAGGATGATCATGGTGCCAGTCATTGCTTCGGAACAACTCGATCGCGCCCATGTGCAAGGAGCGCAAGACAAGTCAGTCCATTGGGCCGGCGCTTTCGCCACCTGTGGCGGACGAGGAGCGACCCAATCGTCGGCCATCGTCTATGAAATAGAGCCGGGCGACCATCTCGGCTGGCACACCGACGCTACCGAGGAGACCCAATACATCATCGCCGGCACCGGTGAACTGCTGATGGAAGACGGCAAGCATCCAGTTGGACCGGGCAGTGTCTTCGCGCTCCCAGCGAATGTGCGGCATGACCTTCGAAACACGGGCAGCGACACGTTGCGCGCGGTCGCCTTTTTCGCTGCGGCAATGTTCACCCAGACCTTCGATGAAGTGATGCTGCCACCCAAGACCCATGTCCTCGGCACGCCCAATCGCGAAGGCTGAGGCCGCCCGCAATCTCGATGAGCTGCCGGGGCACGCAACCACTGGGGTCAGTCGTGTCAGGGTGCGCGGTGCGAACCCGGGGAGGGCTGCAGGCCATGCATCTCGGCCTGCATCTGATTCGGATCGATCTGGGGCATCTTTTCTTTCCAGCCCTTTCGGATCAGCCAGGCACTGGACGGGAGCGCCGTCAGGAATCCCGCGATCATCGCGATTTGCATCATGAACCAGAAAGCCGCCATGTTCGGCTTCAGGTGAGGCGACGGAAACAGCCAATAGTACGTAATGGCCATCCAGGCGAACATGCCAACTTCAAACAATGCGATCGAAATGGTATCGGCGCGCACTGCCGCGATCAGGCCCTTGCCGAACGATAGTCCGCGCATCGGGACGATCGTGAAGTACTGAAATGCCACCCCCAGCAGATATGCGAAAACGAAGTCGACAATCAGCTTCGTTCCGAACTCGCCGGCAAACGTCAGGGCCAGGGCTGGCGCCATCAGTTCCGCAATGACATCTCCGATACTGCACCCTGCCCCACAGTGAAAAACAGCAATACTCTTTTGTATTGAGGTGGGCGGATCGTCCTTGTGACGATCCATGATGCTCCACATCTCCGGACCCATCGGCTTCTTCGTTGAGACGGGCAGGGATTTCTGGTAGAGGTACACCGCAACCGGACCCATGTAGAGGCCCGTGATCGGCCACACCACATCCATGATCCACATCATCTGCGGCTTCCGAATAGTCTGAACGAGCATGAAAACAGCACTCGCCAAGCAGATGGCGATCCAGGACCAGGCAAGTATTTCAAACCACGCAGGAACCATAACAACAATATGGATGCAGGGCTCCACTCCACGCGTGGCCCATGATTCCCCCTGTCATTAAACCTTTCCGGGAAGAGCGGCTGTTGGAAATCCCCGCGGGGATTCCCACCTGCGCAGGAATTGCATCAGCAGGCGGGATGGGGGTTCTTGAACACGAGTTCGATGGGCAGCCAGTCTGACAAGCGCTTCGTCTCCAATTCGCCCTCTCCGGCCTGGGGGTTGAGCGATGACCTGGCAAACGCCACCGATATCTTTACTTTCCCCTTCAGGCAGTAGGAGCCGAGGTAACTCGCCAGTTCCTTATTCATGGCATCCATGTAGTCCGCGGGAAGCTCGCCCTCCGCGCCGGGAACATCCGTGGGAGCCATGATCATCTGGTTCATGACCGGGCCATCCTTCTTACCGCCCGAAACGTCGAATCGCACCACCACGGCGGTTCTCCTCTCCAGCGCGTCAGGATTCGCCGTGTACTGGATGGCCGGGATGGTAATACCCGCCCGATTCGGCTTGGCCGCCTTGGTATCAAACGCGAGATGGTAGGCGGCCCCTTGCCATTTGGGAGTAGCGGAAACGCTGGGAGCTTTATTCCCCTGGGATCCGCATCCGGCTAGAAACACCAATCCCCCGAACGCCAGCATCGTGCCTTTTCTCAAATCATCCTCCTGGTTCGTAGGAAACGACGCGCAAGAATACCACTTCGCAACCTGCTGGAGCAGTGATGGCTCTACGCCCACTCCAGCGTGTGCACCGAGTCTGCCGGAAGATCGAGCTCCAGAGCATGGCCGCCGAGCACGAATTGCACCCGCTGCTCGCCTCCGCGATTGGCCACCACCAGCACCTGCTTCCCGTCGGGATTGACGAAGCCGCAGTGGCTCACCGCCGCCTGCTGAGGATCGGGCGCCACGCCGTTGGTCGCGAACACTCTCGCCCCGCGCCGGACGTGCCGCGAGAAGTGCGCGAACGCCCAGTACTGCCCGCTCCTAGTCACCTTGTGCGAAGCGTCGCGGACGGTGCCGTTTTCGATGGTGATAGTCCCGCCGCACGAGAACGGCCCGATGTTCGGCTTGCCCTTCTCGTCCAACGCAAGATTCCATGCGGTGATCGAGCGCGCCCAATTGTTGAGAATGCCATTGAATTGCTGCGCCCACTGCGTGAAGTCCGTCTGGTAATCGGGCTGGCTGATGTCCGGGCCGCCCTCGGTCCAGTACGCATGTTTGGCCGGAAAAGCATCGTGCACGCGCGTCATCGCAGTAGGCTCGCCCACGTAGCCATGCCAGGCGATGCCGTCGACCGCATCGTAAACCGCCGGATCGCTGAGCTCGTCAATGGCGCGGCCCCACAGGCTGTAGTTGTGATCGAGCAGCCAGACCTTCGTATCTAATCCGGCCTTGCGGATGGCGGGCGCCAGATACCTCGCCGCAAACTCCATCTCGATCTCCTGCGCCCAGGTGCAGGCAGGCATGCGTCCGCCCTGCTCGGCGTCGGTTTCGTTCTGCACTGTGACGGCATCGATCGACACACCCTCGGCCTTGTAGCCCTCGAGAAACTTGATGAAGTAGCGCGCATATGGATCGAAGCTGCTGCCGCGCATGGCGCCCCCCAGCATGGTGTGGTCGGGCTTCATCCATCCCGGCGGGCTCCACGGCGACGAGAAAAGAAACAGCTCGGGATTGTGCTTGCGGCTTTCGCGCAGTACCGGCAGGATGTATTGCTTGTCGTACTCGATGGAGAACTTCTTGAGCTCGGGATCGGGCGTTTCGCTCTCATCGTAGCTGTAGAGGGTGCGCGAGTAGTCGCTGGCGCCGATGGAGGTGCGGCAGACGTTCATCGCCATTTCGTCGGGCGAGAAGATGTCATGGAGCACGGCGTCGCGTTCGCTTTGCGACATCTGGCTGAGCACGTAGCAGGCAGCGTCGGTCATGGCGGCGCCGAAGCCGAGAATCTGCTGGCGGGTGGCAGAGGGATCGAGGACGATGGCGCTGGCCGCGATCTGCCCGGCGGGCTTCCACATCAGCGGCTCGGCGGCGGCGTGGCGGCGATCGCGGAAGGTGCTCCACACGCGAACGGAAGAGGCCGACGGCTGGGCCCAGGTGCGCGGCGGCGCGATGGTGAGAACAGCGGCAGCGGCGGTTGCGGACTTGAGAAAGTTACGGCGGGAACGCGCGACCATGACTCGGCTCCTTGCAAATTGCGAATGCTTTATCGGAGGCATGATAACAGCGGGAGCGCCTTTAGTAAAACGTTTGTGTAAAGGGCTCCTCAACCCTCAAGCCGGGGTGCCCCAGGTCCCTCGCTTTTGGGGACCTGGGAGAGAGACGAGAGTTTCTCGACGATCTGCGGCGCAAGCTGACTGACGTTTCCCGCGCCGAGGGTGAGGATAAGATCTCCTTCATGGGCCTGAGCCGTCACCGCTTCGATTGCCGACGGAAAATCGGGCACAAACTGCACGTGCGGCCCCTCGATGCGTTCCGCCAGCCGTTCGGCGGTGACGCCGGGAATGGGCTGCTCGCTGGCCGCGTAAATGGGCAGCACATAAACGGAATCGGCGTCGGTAAAAGCGCCGGCGAAGTGATCCATCAGGTCGGCCGTGCGCGTGTAGCGGTGAGGCTGAAACACCACGTGGATGTGCTTGTATCCGCATTCGCGCGCGGCGGCCAGGGTGGCGCGGATTTCGGTAGGGTGGTGGCCATAATCGTCGACCACCGCAATGTCGCGGGCGCTGCCGCGAAGCTGGAAGCGGCGATCGACGCCGCGAAAGTTGCGCAGGCCGTCGGCAATTTTCTCGGGAGACACTTCCAGTTGGTGGGCAACGGCGACGGCGGCGGTGGCGTTGAGCACGTTGTGGCGGCCGGGCACGTGAAGTTCGAAGGGGCCGAGCGGGCCGGTTGCCGTGACCACCTGAAAGCGGGAGAAGGATCCTGCGGCGGCGGCGAGCGGCTCGAGACGATAGTCCGCGCCGCGGGTAACGCCATAGGTGAAGACGCGGCGATGCGCGCGAGGCAGGATGGCAGCGAGCGGCGGGTTATCGAGGCAGGCGGTGACGGCGCCGTAGAAAGGCACCTTGTCCATGAAGGCTAGAAAGGCGCGCTCCACGTCTTCCATGTCGCTGTAGCAGTCCATGTGCTCGCGGTCGAGATTGGTGACCACGGCGAGGATGGGCGAGAGTTTGAGGAACGAGCGATCGCTCTCGTCGGCTTCGGCGACCAGGAACTGGGTGGTGCCGAGGCGGGCGTTGGAACCGAGCGCATCGACGCGGCCGCCGACTACCACCGTGGGATCGAGGCCGCCCGCGCTCAGCACGCTGGCCACCATGGACGTGGTAGTGGTTTTGCCGTGCATCCCGGCAATGGCGATGCCGTATTTGAGGCGCATCAGCTCGGCGAGCATCTCGGCGCGCTGGATCACTGGAATCTTGCGGGCGCGGGCCTCCGCCACCTCGGGATTGTCGGGCCGGACGGCGGAGCTGGTAACGACAACGGTAGCGCCGGCGACGTGGCCGGCCTCGTGGCCCTCATAGACGATGGCGCCGAGCTGCGCCAGGCGATCGGTGACCGGGCTGCGGCGCAGGTCGGAGCCGGAAACCTTCATGTTCTGGTTGAGCAGGATTTCGGCGATGCCACTCATGCCGATTCCGCCGATGCCAATGAAGTGCGCGTGCTGCGAAGTTGCGAACATAGATTACGAAGACTCAGGGTACCATCCGGGCCTGGGACGCTCTGAAGAGTCCTATACGGTAGTTTCCGGAACGGCGGTCATTAACCCGGAACTGGAACTCGGCAATGCAAACAACGAACTGTGAAGAATATTGCTGTGAGTACTAGTAATGGAGATTTGGCCCGAAATCAGGCGTTTTCCCCTCGATTACGTCCGAGCGCCAATTCGCAAGCTTGCCATCATCGGTCTTCCAGAACTTGCCGCAGGATTCAAAGTACGCAAGGACAGGTTTGCTGTCGCCCTTGTCAAGCAATTCTTTCGCAAGCATCATGTTCGGACCGAAAGTGTTCAGATGGGGATTTCCGTCTATCGCCCCAGCTTTGACCAGATGCGCGGCCGCACCGTCGACATCACCCTGCTGCAGCGCGATCCGCCCCATGACGATGTTGCCATAGTGAATTGCATCCGTGTAGTCTCTGCCCTCCACTGGATTCTCCGCCATGCTCAACATCTCCTGAGACCATGCGGTTGCCTTTGAATTATCACCTGCTTCAAAGGCGGCTTGAGCAGCATCGGGGAGGACAAACCGTCTCTCGTCTTTGTCGTGAGCGTTCTTTATTGCCTGCTCAAATACCCCGAGCGCCTTGACGGCCAAAGTCCGGAACTGGTCGCTCGTTGCAGCGTACCTAGCATCATGCCAGTAGTCCGTTGCTAGGGAGGAAACAATATCGTAGGCCGAAGGATCGATTGCATGAGCACGCTCCAGAAATCTCTCCGATTGGGGGTACTCGTGAATCGAAGAAAAGAATTCGCCAGCATTGTAGAGAGTCCGGGAATCGGTGGGTCTCATTCTTATTTGGCCAAGCCAAAGCTCTTGCGCTTCATCGAGGCCCTCGGGGTCTGGTTCTTCCCCTTTCGGATAGAACTGCATCGCTGGATCACCGGCGAACCTCGAGGAGGATTGGTTTGTGATAACCCATGCGATGTGTCCTCGACGGCTTGCAAGTTCGCTTGGGTTCAACCCTTCCCTCTTGAAGCTATAAAAGCCTAAGAGTTCAATTCTGTCCGCAAAGCTATTCGGATCAACTTCAAGGTCACGCTCCAACTCGTCAGCTTGTTGTTTCGAAAGCTGCGTGCTTCGCGCCATCAGAAGGAAGGAAAACTTGTCAGCAGCTCTATTTCGGAGTGCAAAGTATCCTCCGGCTGCACACGCCAAAATGGCCACCATTACAAGAACAATAATGAGCAGTTTTCGTGTCATCTACCACCCACCTTCCAGGCGAGACCATTGTACTTCCAGGTTCCTGGCCTATCGTCGACAATCCGGAAAGTGCACCACGAGTCGCGTTGCAATAAACACCAACTCCGCCAAAAGTTGCGCCCATTTATTTTCGCCGCGCACCCGCAACATCCCGCCGAAACCGCTGTTAGACAAGTACATAACCGGCGGGCACTGAGGCAGCAGGAGCCAAGCCTCAGGGAGCCCGGACCGGAACAGGTTTCGCAGCACCAACGCGGGCCTCACGGAGGAGGAGTTATGAAACAGCTAGGCAAATGGATGCTCGGTGCAGCAGTGGCGGCCGGTACTTTGGGGCTGGCGAGCACGGCAAACGCCGCCCAGTTTGGGATTTATGTCAGCGGCGGGCCGGCGGCCTATGTTCCTCCGTCCCCGGGGCCGGGCTATCAGTGGGTGGCCGGCTACTACAACCAGGGCTACTGGATTCCTGGGCGCTGGGCCTATGTAGGAGCCCGCTACTACGATCGCGACGACTACCGCGCCTACTATCGCGACCATGACGGCAACCGTGGGCGCGATCGCGACCAGGATCGTGGCCGGGATCGGGACCGCGACCGGGGCGGATATCGCGATCGCCGCTAAGCTGAGCCTTTCCCCAGGCCCTGCGTATAAAAACGGCCTCTCCCAACCAGGAGAGGCCGTTTTTGTTGGACATACGGCCGGTGGCGCGGTAGATTCATTGCGGGTCCGGCCCACGAATTTGCGCAATAGACCGCAACTTTCGCCCGCAACGGTTGTTCTAATGAGTGGAAGCCGGGATGGGAGCTGGAAGGGCTCAAACCGGCGGTGCTGAGAAGCTGAGGCGAAGGCCTTCAGATCCCAGGTCCGGGAAAGCAGGACAGGGCAGCACGAGGAGGATGTATGCGAAGTTTGCGCCTTGTTTTGTTAGCGGCACTTTTGGTGGCTCCGTTCGCCATGACGGCGAACGCCCAGGTTGCGGTGGGAGTTGGAATTGGTCCCGCAGTCGTCGCCGGGCCGGAGGCTTATGGTCCCCCGGTTTGCGAATGGGGCTATTATGCCTACTACCCCTATGAATGCGCTCCGTACGGCTATTACGGCGCTGACTGGTTTTTGGGCGGCGTCTTTATCGGCGCAGGCCCCTGGTACCACAGGGGTTGGGGCTACGGCGGATGGGGCCGCGGCGGGTATGGATATCGCGGCGGCTATGGCTATCGCGGTGGGTACGGATATCGTGGCGGATACGGCGGCGTGCACCCCGGATCGGGGTATCGCGGCGGCTATAGCGGCGGGCGCGTAGGCAACTACACCGGAGGCCGAATGGGCGCGTACGGTGGCGGTCATGCCGGCACTTATGGCGGCGGCTTCCACGGTGGCGGTGGATTCCGTGCAGGCGGTGGCGGGGTCCGTGCCGGCGGCGGTGGATTCCACGGCGGTGGTGGTGGCGGATTCCATGGCGGTGGCGGAGGCCACGGCGGTGGCGGCCACAGGTAAGTAGCAATCCCTCAAGTCTGGGGTGAAAAGGCTCGTCTGCTTCGGCAGACGGGCCTTTTTCGTTTTTGCTGTACCCACGCTCCGTGCCCCACCTTTGCGTCCGCCGCGGCGGATTTCTGGCGCAATGGTGGGAGGCTACGACCGTCCGGTACACCCATTCTGAAACCGCCTTAGTTTGCGGCGAGGCCGGCGAGGCGCTGGGCAATGCGCTCGGCGGCGTCGGGATGGGCCTGGGTACGGGCCGAGCTAGACATCTGGGCCAGGCGGTCGGGGTCGATGAGGAGATCGATTAAGGTCTGGAGGAGATTGTCGGGGCTGGCAAGGTCGGCTTCCTCCAGCATGACGGCGGCTCCGGCGCGGACCATTTCTTCGGCATTGCATTTCTGGTGGTCGTCGGCGGCAGCGGCAAAAGGTACCAGGAGCGACGGTTTCGCGGCGGCGGCCAGCTCGGCCACGGTGGAGGCGCCGCTGCGGGCGAGCACCAGGTTGGCACGGGAGAACCGCGCGGACATGTCGTCAAGGAATGGCTTGACGGTCCAAAGCAGGGGGTCGGCGCCGCTGGCGCGGTACATGGCCTCGGTTTCAGCCACGTGGCGGGGGCCGCTCTGGTGCAGGATGGTGAGACCGGGAACGGCCTCAAAGAGGGCGGGCAGAGTCTTGGGGACGCTGACGTTCAAAAGCCGGGCGCCCTGGGAGCCTCCGAAAACGAGCAGGTGGGGTGGGCTCGGTGGAGGCGAGGGCAAGGAGAAGAATTCGGGGCGAACGGGGATGCCGGTGACTTCCGCATTGCGAAACCAGCGGGCAGCGGCGGGGAAGTTCACGGCGGCGGCGCGGACATGCTTGCCGATGAGGCGATTGGCGAACCCCGGCATGGCGTTCGGCTCGAAGGCCATGGTGGGAATCTGCAGCAGAAGGGCGGCGGCGGCAGCGGGTCCTGAGGCGTATCCACCGACGCTGAGAACCGCGCCAGGACGGAATCGCATCATCAGGCGGACGCAGGCGAGGACGGCAAGAGGAATTCCGACCACGGTGCGCAACTGGGTTTTCAGCGAGACATTTTTGATCTGCCCCACGTGGATGAGGCGCAGGTTGAATCCCGCGGCGGGGACGAGGCGGGTTTCCAGTCCGCGCGGGGTGCCAACGAACATGACGTCGGCGGTGTGCTGGGAGACCAGCTCGCGAGCCACGGCGAGGGCGGGGATGATGTGGCCGCCGGTGCCGCCGCCCGCGATGAGGATGCGCAGTCTCGCCAAAAACCTTCCCTCTTAGTTCACTTTACGCGAGATGTTCAGCAGGACTCCGATGCCGGAGAGGGTGAAGAAGAGCGAGGTTCCGCCGGAGGAGATCAGGGGCAGAGGAATGCCCTTGGTGGGCACCAGCGAGAGAACCACGCTGATGTTGAAGAAGGCCTGAAGCAGGATGGCGGTGGTGAGACCGAACGCGGTAAGGCGGGCGAAGGGGTCCTGCGATTTGAACGCAATGCGCAGGCCGCGAATGGCAAAGACCACGAAGAGGATGACGATGACCATCGCGCCGATGAAGCCAAGCTCCTCGGCGATGTTGGCGAAGATGAAATCGGTAGAGGCCTCGGGCAGATAAAAGAGCTTCTGCATGCCTTCCATGAAGCCGCGGCCGCTGAGCCCGCCGGTGCCCACGGCGATGAGCGACTGGTTGATGTGGAAGCCCGCGCCCTGGGGATCAGAGTCTGGATGGAGAAAGACCAGCATGCGCTGGCGACGCCAGGAGACCCAGAAGAGGAGGGCGGCGAGGGGCGGCAGCGAGACGGCCAGGCCCATGAAGAAGTATTTCCACTCCATGCCGGCCAGGACCAGCATCATGGCGGTGACGCCGGCCAGCACCAGTGCGGTGCCGAGGTCGGGCTCCTTGACCACCAGCAGGATAAAAACCAGCGGAATGAGGGCAGCGCGGAGGAGCGTGTTTTTCCAGTCGCGCATCTGGTCGAGACGAGAATGGAGGAACCAGGCGAGAAACAGGATGAGAACGGGCTTGGCAATCTCCGAGGGCTGAAAGGTGAAGAAGCCGCCGAAGCGAATCCAGCGGTGGGTGGCATGGGAGTTGCGGAAGAAAAACACCATGACCAGCAGCAGGGTGGTTACGGAAATGGCGGTGTAGATGAAGCGGGGCGAGTTGTAGCGCGTGTGGTCAACCCGCATGAGGATGAGCATGGAGATAACGCCGGCGAGAGCCCAGCCGGCCTGGCGGGCCACGTCCATGTAGGGGGAGTGATAGCGTTCCTGCGAGACCACGGCGGAGGCGGAGAATACCATCGCCAGCCCCACCGAGACCAGCAGCAGGGTGGTGAAGAAGATCCACTTATCGATGCCTACACGTGCTGGCATACTTTCCAACCCCGCCACTCATTGACAAGTTCTTTGAAGACACGGCCACGGTGCTCGTAGTTTTCAAACTGGTCAAAGCTGGAGCAGGCAGGCGCGAGCAATACGATATCGCTGGGACGGGCCGCGGCGGCGGCGGTCTTGACGGCCTTGTCGAGCGTTTCGCAGGAATGGATGGGGACCACTCCGCGAAGGTGCGACTCGATTTTGGCGGCCGCCGAGCCGATGGTGTAGACAGCGCGCACGCGCTCGCGGAGCAACGGCGAAAGCAGCGTGTAGTCGGAGTTCTTGTCCTTGCCGCCGAGAATCAGGTGGATACCGCCGGGGAACGCTGCAATTGCCTTTGCGGTGGCGTCGACATTGGTGGCTTTGGAATCGTTATAGAAGTCGACTCCGTTGACGGTGGCAACGAACTCGAGGCGGTGCTCGACGGCCTTGAAGTTTTCAATGGCGCGGCGAACGGCATCGGCCGGGCAGCCGGCGACACGGGACGCGCAGACGGCGGCGAGGACATTTTCGACGTTGTGCTCGCCCTTGAGAGAGATGCCGCTGAGCGCCAGGATCGGCTCGACAGGCGCATCTTTCGCGGCGCGGAAGCAGATCTGGCCATCGTGAACAAAGGCGCCCTGCTCCACCGCGTGCCTGTGCGAGAACCAGTAGACGCTGGCTTTGCTGCGCGGCGCGGACTCGGCGGTGCGGGCATCGTCGGCGTTCAGCACCACGGCGTCCCCGGCGGTCTGCTCGGCAAAAATGCGCTCTTTGGCCAGGGAGTAGTTCTCGAAAGTGCCATGGCGGTCGAGGTGGTCGGGCGTGATGTTGAGGATGACCGCGATGGCGGGGTGAAATTGCTGCGTGCTTTCGAGCTGAAAGCTGGAAACTTCGAGGACCGACCAGGTTTCGTCCGTGCTTTCGTCGATCAGGCCGATGACGGGAACGCCGATGTTGCCGCCGACGAGGGTGGGGAGTCCGGCTTCCTTGAGGATTTCGCCCACCAGCGTGGTGGTGGTGGTTTTTCCGTTGGACCCGGTGATAGCGAGGGTTTTGCCCTTCAGGAAGCGGGCGGCCAGTTCCAGTTCGCCGATGATGGGGAGGCCAAAGCTGCGCACCTGGGCGAGTTCGGGTGTGTCGAGAGGGACGCCCGGGCTGACCACGATGAGGTCCTGGCGGCGGAAGGTCAGCAGGCCGTGGCCGCCGGTTTCCACGTTGATGCCTTCTTCCAGAAGCGAGGGGATGTCCTTGGCGAGCGCCTCGGCGCTGCGGACGTCGGACACGGTGACCTGGGCTCCGCGGCGGCGCAGAAACAGCGCTGCGGCCAGCCCGGACTTGCCCAGACCGACGACCAGAACCTTTTTCCCTTTCAAATCCATCATGGGTTGCATCCTCGGGCCAACTGCCGCCCGCGACCTCTCTATTGTGCACCGCGGCGCGCCCGAGAGCAGCGGGGCTAGCGTAATTTCAGTGTAGTGAGTGCAAACAATGCAAACACCAGCGAGCCGATCCAGAAACGGGCGATGACCTTGGACTCGTCCCAGCCCAATTGCTCGAAATGGTGGTGCAGAGGCGCCATCTTGAAGATACGCTTTTTGCGCAGTTTGTAGCTGCCCACCTGCAAGATCACGGAGACGGTTTCCAGCACGAAGATGCCTCCGATGAAGGGGAGCAGCAGCTCCTGACGAATGATGATGGCCACGGTGCCGATGGCCCCGCCGAGGGCCAGCGAGCCCACGTCGCCCATAAAGATTTCAGCGGGATGGGCGTTGTACCAGAGAAAGCCGATGGAAGCGCCGACCATGGAGCCGCAGAAGACGGTCAGTTCTGAAACCATGGGCATGCGCTGGAGTTCGAGGTAGTCGGCAAAGACCACGTGGCCGCTGACATAGGTGAGCACGCTGAGAGCGCCGGCGGCGATGATGGTGCAGCCGATGGCCAGGCCATCCAGGCCATCGGTGAGATTGACGGCGTTGGTGCAGCCGAGCAGGACCAGCACCACCCACACCACGAACGGCAGAAAGGCTAGCTGCGCCAGGTGCGGAACGGTGGTGGGCCAGTGCCACAGGAGGTCGGGACGCCAGCTCTTGATGAACGGCACGGAGAGCTGAGTGGAGAACATCTTGAGCTGTTGGAGAGCGACGAGGGCAATGGCCACAGCAATGGCGGCGAGCACCTGGTAACCCAGCTTGGCGCGCGCGGTGAGGCCAAGGTTGCGGCGCTTGACCACCTTGATGTAGTCGTCAGCGAAGCCAACGGCGCCGAAGGCCAGCGTAGCAAACACGGTGATCCAGACCAGTGGGTTGGTAGGGTCAGCCCAGAGCACAGTGGGCAGCAGAATGGCGATGGCAATGAGGACTCCGCCCATGGTGGGGGTGCCGGATTTTTTCTGGTGCGACTGAGGGCCGTCTTCGCGGATGTACTGCCCGATCTGGAATTCGCGCAGCTTCTGGATGACGTATGGGCCGATTAAAAGCGCGATGAGCAGCGCGGTTCCGGATGCAAAGGCGGTGCGGAACGTCAAATAGCGGAATATGCGGAACGGGTGAAAAAACGGGTAGAGCTTTTGATAGAGCAGCCAATAAAGCAAGTGGCCTCCAGAGCCGGCTTGAGGCGGAATTCAGGTTGATTCTACAGGGCGGCGGCATGCGGCTGGTGGAAAACAGGGTGCAACATCAAGAGTACCGCCGGTCTCCAGACCGGCTGTAGTGGGGATCTCCAGATCCCCACACGCCTGCACCGGTCAATGAGCGGGCAGGGTACGGCAACCTCGATTCCCCTTATCGCCGGGTTGCCGTGGACTGCTTTTTCAGGGCCGCCTCGAACACCTGCTCCTTCTCGTCAATAAAGCGGCGGTAACCGGCGGGATCGACGAACGCATTCCTGTCCCCCTGCTGCCGCCGCGCGTACTTCTCCTTGAGTCCGAAATAAACTCCGTGCGCGCCGAGAAAGATGTCGCAGGGCATCGCTTTCAGTACTACGAACTGGCGGCGAAAATCGTCCGCGATCTGCGGATATTTTTTGTTGCCGACGAGCTTGTAGCTGTCCAGCACGTTGGGGCTGCCGACGATGACCACGTGCAGGGTCTTACCTGCCTCATTCACGTCCATGGTCCAGGTGGTGGTGCCCTTGGTGTGGCCCGCGGTCTTATGCGCGGTGAGCACCGTGCCCCCCAGCGCGACGGTGTCGCCGTCGTGGAGGATGCGATCGACATGCGCGGGCGCGAACCAGTACCGCTTGTCGCCTCCGAGGGCGAAGTCGTTGCGTCCGCCCGACTCGATGACGGGAACATCGGCGTCCATCACTTCGTATTTCGCGCCAGTCTCCTTGAGAATCTGCGGGCTGCCCGCGGCGTGATCGAAATGGGCGTGGCTGATGAGGAGGATTTTGGTATCGCGAAGCCGGAAGCCGAGCTTGCGGATGCTCTCTTGGATCTGCGACGGCGAAGAGGCGAGATTGGCATTGATGAGGATGTTGCCCTGCGGCGTGGCGATGAGGAACGCGGCAAGGTCTTCGCTGCCCACGTAGTAGAGATTGCCGGCGATGCGAAACGGCGGGAAGGGGCGCGTCCATTCCGGATTGGCGGCGAGCAGAGGCGCCGCGCAGGCGAAAACGAAGAGTGCCGCGGCCGCGAAGAGGCGCGAAATTCGGTTCAAGGTTCCTCCGGCAAGCCGAGCTTTTCTTGGGCGATTTCGATGGCGTGTTCGAGACGAACTCCGCGGGACCCCTTGACGAGGACGACATCGCCCGGGCGGAGATTTTCGCTCAGCCATTGGCCGGCAGCTTCGGCGTCGGGCAGAAACAGCGCGGGGATGCCGGCGAAGCAAGCGGCGGCGGCAAGATGCTCGGCATTGCCGCGCACCCCGACCACCAGATCCAGATTCGCCTCTGCCGCAGCTTTGCCGCAGGCAGTGTGGAGGGCCCGCGCGTGTTCGCCCAGTTCCAGCATTTCGCCGGCGATGAGAATGCGCCGCCGCGCCGGACGAGCGGCGAGCGTGAGAATCATGGAGCGCAGCGCTTCGGGATTGGAGTTGTAACTGTCATTGAGGATGGTGGCGCCGGCAAGCGCGATGGTCTCGCCGCGCTTGTCCCCGGGAGCGAGGGTGGCAAGCGCGGCAGCAGCGGCATCCAGGTCCACGCCGGCTTCGCGGCCCACGGCCAGCGCGGCCATGGCATTGAGCGCGTTGTGCCCGCCCATCAGCCGGAGCGTGAGGCGGCGTTCCTGTTCCGCGGCGCGGTAGCGAATCTGCAGGCCGGTCTCGTCCTCCGCCACATCGAGAATCTGCGGATCGGCGCAGGGGCCGCGGCCGAAATAGACGGCGCGCCCGGCGAAGTCGCGGCCAAATTGCGAAACGTAAGGATCGTCGCAATTGAGAAAAGCCACGCCGCTGGCGGGCAGCGAGGCCACCAGCTCAAACTTGGCGCGCGCAATTCCCGCCTGCGTATCACTGAAGTTTTCCATGTGCGCGGTGCCCACGTTGGTGATCACGCCCCAGTCGGGAGTGGCGATGCGCGCGAGGGCGGCAATTTCGCCCACGTGGTTCATGCCCATTTCGATCACCGCAAATTCGTGTTCCGGTTCAATGCGCAGCAGTTGCAGAGGAAGGCCGTAGTTGTTGTTGAGGTTGCCTTTGGATTTGAGGACGTTAAAGCGAACGCCAAGCGCGGCGGCGATGGCATCCTTGGTGGTGGTCTTGCCCGCGGAGCCGGTGACAGCAATCACGCGGCCTCCCCAACTGCGGCGCACATGAGCGGCCAGGGCCTGCAGCGCAAGCAGCGGATCTTCGGCCACCAGCAGCGGCACCGAAAGTGCGAGGTCCGGCAGCGAGGCCACCCGGGCGCGTGAGACGACGGCCGCCGCGGCGCCGCGTTCCACCGCAGCGGCTACGAAGTCGTGGCCGTCGAAACGCTCGCCGCGGACCGCGAAGAACATCTCTCCGGGCGCGATGGTGCGCGAATCGATCGAGTAGCCTTGCAGCACCATGGCGCCGGCGTTGGCGAAATTGGGCGAAGCTTCCAGCACGGCTCCGGCGCCCATGGCGGCTTCTGCGAGGGTGAGCTTCATCGTTCCCTAGCCTATCCCATTTGCGAAGCCCTGTTCGGCCAGGACCGCGCGAGCCACTTCGGCATCGTCGAACGGAATGGTGCGATCGGCGAGAACCTGTTCTTTTTCGTGGCCCTTGCCGGCGAGCAGAACAACGTCTCCGGCTTGCGGTTCGCGCAGGACGAGGCGGATGGCCGCAGCGCGGTCCGGTTCGATGATGTAGCGCGTTCCAGTGGCTTTCAAGGCGGGCTCGACCTCGGCGAGAATGGCCAGCGGATCTTCGGAGCGGGGATTGTCGCTGGTGGCCACCACAAAGTCACTTCCCTCCCCCGCTGCCTGGCCCATTTTGGGGCGCTTGGTGCGATCGCGGTCGCCGCCGCAGCCGAACAGGGTGAGAATGCGCCCGCCGGATGCCGCGGCCATCTGCCGGGCGAGCGCGATGAGATTGCGGAGAGCGTCATCGGTGTGAGCGTAATCGACGATGACCGTAAAAGGCTGGCCTGCATCCACCGGCTGAAAGCGGCCGGGGACGGGCTGGAGGCGAGAGGCCGATTCGACGAGTTGCTCGAAAGGGACACCGCGCGCGTGGGCCGCAGTGAGGGCGGCGAGCAGGTTGAGGATGTTGACTTCGCCGGCCAGGCGCGAGGCGACATGTGCCGAGCCTGCGGGCGTTTCGAGGGTGAAAACGGCCCCGCCGGGGGTGAGCTTGTGACTTGCGGCGCGCCAGTCGCCTTCGCCAATGCCATAGGTACGCACTTCGGCTCCGGCACGGCGCGCGGCTGCGGCCATTTGCTTGGCGCGCTGGTCGTGCGCGTTGATGACGGCCATGCGCGGCGCGGGATACACGGTGCCGTCGAAGAGGAGGCGCTTGGCGGCGAAATATTTTTCCATGGTGCCGTGGTAGTCGAGGTGATCGCGCGTGAGGTTAGTGAACACGGCCACGTCGAAGTTGATTCCGGCAGCGCGGCCCTGGTCGAGCGCGTGACTTGAAATCTCGGTCACCAGTTCCGTCGCTCCGCGCGACACGCCCTCCGCCATCAGCTCAAACAGGTCGCGCGACTCCGGCGTGGTGTGTACTGACGACCGCACGTCGCCCGCAACGTGATATTCGATGGTGCCCACCAGGATTGTTTTTCGCGCGGCGAAATTCAGCAGCGATTCGGTGAGGAACGCCGTGGTGGTTTTGCCGTTAGTGCCCGTGATCCCGGTGGCGGCGAGGCTGAGTTCAGGGTGCTGGAAGAACGCGGCGGCGGCCTGGGCCAGCGCGCGGCGGCCGTGCTCCACCTCCAGCACCGGCACCTCCGGCCGGTAGACCAGCAGGTGATCGAAGGTCGGCGAGGAGTCGGTGACGATGCCGAGCGCGCCCGCAGCAAGAGCTTTATCCACGTAGCGATTGCCGTCGGTAGAACCGCCCTTCATGGCCACGAAGACGGCGCCGGGGCGGACGCGCCGCGAGTCGTATTCAATGCCGGTGATGGCTTGTTCGGAGCTTCCCGAAGAACCCACGGCGGCAATTTCCGCAATCAGTTCATTCCACTGCATCTCGTGCTTCATTGTATTTGCGCGGGCGGTACGGGGCGAGGTGGCCAATGTGGTTCACAGCGACGACGAGGCAAGGACGTACTAAGGGAATGCGAGTTCCCGGTCGGTCCCGGCCTTCTACTCCCTTCTCCCTATTCCCTACTCCCTGTCTTTTCACCATTGCACGCCCGGATAAAGGCTCTGCCAGCGGGTGACGTGGTACTGCCCGGCGCCGGGCGATGTAGCCTGCCAGACCGGCTGCAGCGAGTTGGGATCGAGTTCCTGCACCACCGCGCCTTTGTTCGTGGAAGCGAAGTCGACCTCGAAGTTGCCGTTGGCGAGGGGCTCGGCATTGCCGCCGAAGTAGCTGAAGTAATCGGGGCCGGGTTGATAGTGCTGGATCAGCGTAGCGGTCATTGCGTTCTCGTTGATTTCGAGCTCCGGCATAGTGGAGTAGCAGGTGGGCGGGAGCGGAGGCTGGAACGGGTTGCAATAGACCGCCCCGGAGGGAAAGTTGCGGTCGTTGCCGTTGTCCATCAGCACCATCCGCCAGACGCCGGTAGTGTTTTGCGTAACGTAATTCATGCCGTGCTGGGCGTAGAACCAGTCCGTGGGATCAACGCCGCCTACGAGTTTGAAATCGCCCTGGTAGCCCAGCTTCCACAGGATTTTTCCCGAGCCTGTACCGTCAAGGAACTCCACCTTGACGATCCAGTTCTGGTGGCGGATGGAGAGAAGCAGGTTATGGTCGTCGGCGGAGTCGAGCATGTTGTTGGAATGCGTCCAGTCCGGAAAGTTCATGGGATGGCGATTCACGTCGAGGTGATCGAAGGTGTTCCACACCCAGTCAGGATTGCCGTTCTCGTCCACGTCTACGATTGCGTCGCCGAGCACCGGAACGTTTCCCGGGTAACCATCCACATTGCTGTAGCCCTTCACGTAGTCCGCCAGGATCACCCAATGCCCATTGGGCAGCACCAGCACATCGTGATGGAAGCTCTTGAAGGAGTAGGTGAAGCCGTCGGCATCGTGCAGGTTCGCAGAGGACGCAAGCTTCTTGTTCAGGCCGGCCACGGTGACGGAGCGGACGGTGTTACCGGCGAGATCGACCTCCCTTACCTCGTTGATGAGACTAGCGGCATTGGAAAGGTTCAGCGAGGAGAGAAAAGAGATGACCATCAGCACGTCGCCGTTGGGCAGCAACTGCACGCCTTGAACGATATCCGCCGCCATGTGCTGATAGTTGTAAGTCCAGATCACGTTGCCCTCGAGATCGGTGGCGAAGACCTGGTCGTCGTTCGCGGGCACTACGGTGTTCCACATTTCGATGCCAGGCTGCGGAGTGCCGGGACTGGTGATCTGAACGGCCGAAGTGGGAGGCGGAGTGCCGGTAGTGCAGGTCTGGTCGGCGTCATTGAACGTGGCGCCGTTGTCGAGCACCACCTGTCCACGCATGTGGTAGGTGGTCTGGCCGACCATGCCGGCCACCCAGAGCTGCACCTGTCCGCCCGTGCTTGCGCCGCCGTTCAATGAAGGCGTGGGGAGCTGCCACGTATCGCGGCCATAGTTAGTGGAGGTTCCGAACTCAACGGACACTTTGCCGGGTGCGGGCAGATACACGGTATATTGCGCCACCTGGGGATTGCCGGTGGCGCTGGGGCAGCCGATCTTCCCCGGCTGAATGACGGCGACCACGGCGGTAGCGTTGTCCTGCGTGGGAATGGAGGCGAGAGCCGCGGTGACAGTGACGTTCTCGCTTTGCGAAATGGAGGCGGGGGCGGTGTAGTTGCCGGACTGATCGACCGAGCCACCGCCGGAGACGGACCACTGGATGGCGCCGCCGTTGCTGGAAGACGCGGTGAACTGGAAGCTCTGTCCTGGCGCAATCGCAGCATATTGGGGGCTGATGGTGACAGTGCCGTTCTGGCCCGACGTGGGAGGAGGCCCACCCGGCGGCGACGGCGGCTGGTCGGGGCTGCCGGAGAGGTGAATGTCAGAGCAGCCGGCGACCAGAAAAGCGCAGGCAACGCACAGAAGGAGAACGGGAATGCGCGGGAACAGCCGACTCGTGCGACGGCTCCGGCGATCAAGTGCTGAGGAAGTGCGCATCGATAACCTTGACGGAAAAACGAGTGAAAAGTTACTGCCGATGCCCCAGGCACAATGGATATTAGTCGATCAGCTTTTCAATTTCCGGCATGGGGACGCTGAGGGCGCTTCCGGGTAATTCGAAGATTGAGGCCGGCATCAGCTTGCCATCGGCGAATCGGAAATACGACGGCTTCTTCGGTTCGATGACCCAAATGGCCTGAATGCCCATGTGTTCGTAGTCGGCCAGCTTTTCAAGCATGCGGGTCATGCTGTCTTCAGGGGAGAGGATTTCAAAGACGGCCAGCGGCGGATGGGTGATGATCTGTTCGCGGGGAGCCTGACGGCTAAGGATCGTGACGTCGGGAACGCGGAAGCGATCGGAGGCGACCTGGATGCGCAGCTCTGGATAGACCCTCATTCCCCATTCGGTCTCCTTGCCGCCGAACCAGCGGACAAGAGCTTTCTGCCAACTTGCATGGTCCAACTCACCCACGGGTCTTTCCTCCAGGACACCGGCCACGTACTCGCAGTCGGGATCGGCTGTGGTCTTGAGATACTCTTCGACGGTGATGAGGGAAGTGGCGGAAGCCATACGCGAGCCTCGTGAACACGATTGTACGCCGGTGCCGGGATAAAGCGGCGGGCGTGCCTGAACGGCAGCGGGTTTATCCGGCGCGCTTTAGACCGAAGAACTCAGCGGCTTCACAGGCTGCGGAAAAACTCTCTTCACCGCATCGTTCTCACCGCCCTGTTTCCTCACCACCCTGTTTTGAAAGGGCACGACTTCAGTCGTGCCGATAAATACCCTACATTGAGCCCGGCTTTAGCCGCTGAGGGACGGTTTTCTGCCGTTGGCAGCTCGATCAACGCGTTTTTCCGCGGCCTGCTCAGCCTTCCTCAGCTTCCCGCAGCCGCGCAATCACGGTGAAGTCTTCCAGCGTAGTGGTGTCGGTATCGCCCTTAATTTCGCCGTGGGTGGCCAGCTCGCGCAGCAACCGTCGCATGATTTTCCCGCTACGCGTTTTCGGCAGAGCCTCGGTGAAGCGAATGTCGTCGGGACGGGCCAGGGCGCCAATCTCCTTTGACACCCATTTGCGCAGCTCGTCTTTAAGGGCTTCGCTCGGCTGGTTGCCCGATTCCAGCGTGACAAAAGCGGCGATGGCCTGGCCCTTCAGCTCGTCGGGGCGGCCCACCACCGCGGCTTCGGCCACCTTGGGATGAGCCACCAGCGCGGACTCCACTTCCATCGTTCCCAGGCGATGTCCGCTCACGTTGATCACGTCATCCACGCGTCCCATCAGCCAGAAGTAGCCGTCGGTATCCCTGCGCGCGCCGTCGCCGGTGAAGTAGCAGCCGGGAACGTCGGACCAGTACGTCTTCTTGTAACGTTCTGGATCGCCATAGATGGTGCGGGCCATCGAGGGCCACGGCTTCCGGATGACCAGCAGTCCGCCGGAACCGGCAGGAACCGCGTGGAAGTTGCCATTGGCATCGGGGCGCGTGACCACCTCCGGCTGGATGCCGAAAAACGGCCGCGTGGCGGAACCGGGCTTGGTCGGCACCGCGCCGGGAATGGGCGAGATCAGGATCGAGCCGGTTTCGGTCTGCCACCAGGTATCGACGATGGGGCAGCGATTATGGCCGATCTTCTCGCGATACCACATCCAGGCTTCGGGATTGATGGGCTCGCCCACCGTCCCCAGCAGGCGCAGCGAATCGAGTTTGTACTTGTCCACGTACTCGCTGCCCCACTTGATGAAGGCGCGGATGGCGGTGGGGGCGGTGTAGAAGATGGAGACCTTATGGTCGTCGATGATCTTCCAGAAGCGCGAAAAGTCAGGAAAATTAGGCGCTCCCTCGTACATCAGCACCGTGGCGCCGTTCTGCAGCGGCCCGTATACCACGTACGAATGGCCAGTGACCCAGCCGATGTCGGCCGAGCACCAGTAGACATCCTCGTCGCGCAGATCGAAAACGTATTTTGTACTGATGTAGGTCTGCACCGCATACCCGCCGGTGGTGTGGACCAGCCCCTTGGGCTTGCCCGTCGTCCCTGACGTGTACAGGATGTAGAGCGGATGTTCGGAGTCGAGCGGCTCGGCGGGGCACTCGGTGGGGACGTTGGCCACCAGGTCGTGCCACCACCAGTCGCGGCCGGTGACCATGTTCACGGGCGAGCCGGTGCGCTGGTAGACGATGACGTTTTTGACGTTGTGGCAGGACTGCAGGGCGTCATCGACGGTGCGCTTCAGAGGGATCTCGTGGCCGCGCCTGTAGCTGGAGTCCTGGGTGATGACGGCCACGCAGCCGGCGTCTTCGACGCGGTCGGCGATGGCTCCGGCAGCAAACCCGCCGAAGATGACGGAGTGGACGGCGCCAATGCGCGCGCAGGCCAGCAGGGCGATCGCCAGTTCCGGGGTCATACCCATGTAAACCGCGACGCGGTCGCCCTTCTTGATGCCGAGCGCCTTCAGTCCATTGGCAAACTTCTGCACCTCAACATGCAGTTCGGCATAAGTGAGGCGGCGGATTTCGCCCGGCTCGCCTTCCCAGATCAGGGCCGTCTTGTCGCGCCGCTCGCCCAGCGCATGGCGATCCACGCAGTTATAGCAGAGGTTGATCTGGCCGCCGACGAACCATTTGGCCCAGGGCAGGTCCCACTCCAGCACCTTGTCCCACTTCTTGAACCAGTGAAGGTCGTTCGCCACTCCGGCCCAGAAACCTTCGGGATCGTCAATGGACTGCTGGTAGAGCCGCTCGTATTCTTCGAGCGACTGGATGTGAGCCTGCGCGCTGAATTCAGGCGGAGGCGGAAATACGCGGTCTTCGCGCAGCGTGGAGTCAAGGTCCTGGTTCTGCAACGCAGTGGAAATGGAAGACATAAGGGCGTCCTTTTGGGGAAAGACTGCATGCGCATCGTTAGAAGCGTTCCGCGCATGTGGAGTGCCACGTGGGTCACACTTTATCGACTGAGGGGTAAGGTGGGCAAGTGATGCGTGATTGCGGCTAGCGGCGCTTGCGACAGAAGCGAATCGGCTGGATGGCATGATTGACACGCCCAGCCCGCATAGCGGGCGATAGATGGTAACCCCGCGGCGTGAGCCTGGGGTGGGGTCGGGTGGTGGGTGACCACCCGCCCCCGATCAGCCCACCACGAAAAGCTCGATCCCGTGCGCCTTGCCGAGATTGCCCGAGTACTTCTTCTCCGCCCCGTTGTTCCAATGCTCAAACACCCCGAGGCTGCGGCATCGGATGCCATCGCGTT
The DNA here is from genome assembly GCA_035552555.1 of Occallatibacter sp. Lineage (GTDB taxonomy): Bacteria > Acidobacteriota > Terriglobia > Terriglobales > Acidobacteriaceae > Telmatobacter. The sequence continues at coordinate 36,292 of DASZLF010000055.1, read as the reverse complement.
CCGGATCATAGACAGTCTTCGAGGGCGGATTGTTTGCCAGAGCGGCTTCGCGCAGGTAGTTGTCTGCATTCGCAATATCCACCAGATCGGGCCATTCCGAAGTTAGAAAATCGAAGCCCACTGAATCGATGGCCACTCCGTCAAGGGACATGAAGATGCTGCTCGGCCACGCATCGTTGAAGGGCGCCATCTTCCACTTGTGACTAGGCGGAGGATCCGCATTCTCGTTTCCATAGAGCCCGTCGATGAGAAACAGCATGGTTTTCTCGTCGAGATCCTTATGACCCAAAAAGTCTACGATTGCGGCGTAACTTGGCGAGCCGTCCCGGTTGTGAGGGAAGCCATCGTGCGCATTCTTGTGCCAGTCGGGATTGATACTCGTAGCCCCGAACAGATTCTTCGCACAAAGCGTCACACCTGAACTAACATGTGCTTTCAATAAGGCCGCATTGATCAGGTAGGCAGCCTCGGTGACGGTGGTGTCAAGTCCCGTGGCATTGCGGCTTGTAATCGAGTAGGGAATCGCATTGGGTTTGAACTCGGCCTTCACGCGCCCATCGCCGCCGATATGATCCACGAACACGACTTCGGGAAATTCACGGTGAATCTTGTCGTAGAGATTGCCCGAAATAAACCGGCTCGAATCGAAGACGGTGATCGAGGATTGCGGCACTTTTCCTGGACCCGTCAACTGCCGGACCAGCGAAAGAAGCACATGAGGAGACGAGTTCAGACGGTCGATCGTGCCATGGTCCGTCGTGTTGTTCAGGTTCGCCTTGATTGCGATCTTCTCGCCCGCCTTGTAACCGGCGTTGCCCCGACCATGGGTGCGATTGAAGTAATGGAAGATGGCGCTCCATGCCTGAGCGTCGCTTTTTTGATTTGTAAGACCGCGGATGGAGCGGGAGACCATACGGTCAATCGCGGCCTGGTTGTTGTTGGCGTCCGCCCACCAGGAACCTGTTCCATCCCACGTCACTGCCGCCGGATCGTGTGCCCAGGTCACCCGGCCGGGGACCACTCCGCGTGGGATACCCAGTGGGGAAAGCGGTTCGAATAAGGAGGAACCCATACTGCTGGCAGCTGCAATAGAAAAGGCGAATTGCCGGCGCGTCATTTCCATTTTGACTTACTCCTTCGGCGGGTGGCTCAGATCCCCATTGCGTCGATTGAACCATGATATCCGGGGCGCCCAGAGCCTGCCCTGAGCTTGTCGAAAGCCTGCCCTGAGCAATGGACGATCGATCAGATCGTCAGTAATTGGCAAGAAACATACGGCTTGCACGTTAAGCTTCTGGAGAGCCTGCCGAAGGGGGTCCCTCGCCTTTGGGACCTGGGCCGCCAACAAGAAAATGCTGTCATCCTGAGCAGCCCGACTCGCGGCGGCGAGTTTCGGCGAAAAATGACCAGTTTTGGCTTTATTTATTCCATTGGAGTTATACGCTTGGTCATTGGGAGCGGAGTTTGGCCGGTTTTTGGGCCAAACGGAGTCGAAGGACCTGCATTTGGGCCGCTGAAGGATGCAACCAAATTGTGAGACATCACGCTAGAAGCGGTACACGACCCCAATCCCGGCCTGGGAATTCCAGCGGCGGTGCGGCGATGCGTTCAACTGCGGCGTGTTGTTTATGATCGAGAAGGAGGACGCGATGTCTTCGCCAAAGGCGCGAACCGCCCAGCGCGGCCCCAGGGAATGCTCCACGCCCCCGCCCATACCGCCGGCAAACGAGATGTTGGGCGTCTGGTGTTCTCCACCGCTGTGCTCGCCGCCAATCAGGCCGCGCAAGAAGACGCTCCAGTTCTCATAGACCACGCCATGCACCTCGGGCCCGAACAGAACCTGGTCCACCGAGGGATTACCAGGGTTGCCGGAGGCCAGCGACTTTGGCAGGAAGGCTCCATCCGCGGTGACCGCAAAGAAGCGCCCGAAGTTGCGGCTCACGGCGAGTTCGCCGCCGATTACACCGTAGCGGGAATGGTTTACCTGGTTGAGGCTGGCGTAGGCGAACCCGGCATACACGTTGTACCTGTATACGGCTTCAGGGGCGTTGGCGCTGGCAGTGCGATCGGGGGCTACCTGAGCAGCCGCAGCCAAGGGCATCAGTGCGGTCGGAACCGCCAAAATGGAAACCAACCACTTCCTCTTCAATGTGCAACTCTCCTCGATACCGCGCGAAGCTGACTGCCGTTCGCGTCGGGCAGGCGCCTTGGTGTGTGTTTCGCTACGTTCATAGACTATCCTCTCCCCCCCGGTTCCACGAAGCTTTGGCGGCGGGTTTGCCCGCTCGCAGCGGAAAAACGGCGGCCAGCGGCCATCCGGTTGCAAGCCTCGCTTAGCGAGCAGCAGCCGTAACCGGCTTGGCCAGCGAGACCACCGGCCCCGATTGCTCCCTGATTGTGACGGGCTGCCCGCCTGGAAGATAGCGCGCGATCACCTCGCGCCGTTGCCAATCCAGCTTCCAGCCGTCGTCGATGGCGACCACGGTGTATTGGCCGGGTGCCACGTCGCGCAGCGAAAAGCTCCCGTCGGAGTCGGATTGATCGCGCCGCATCAGGGCGAGGTAGGCGCCCGCCTCGCGAGGCACCAGAACCACCATCACGCCGGATGCGGCCTTGCCGTCCTTTCGGGCAAAGCCCTGGATGCGGGTCTGCGCCAGGCTGAAAGTCACCCCAATCGATAGCGGCCGGTCGCGCAGCACGATCTGGCCACCTGGCGAAACCACGCCCGCGGCAGAGGTGGCGACGACGGACAAAGTCCCTCCAGCGGCGCCGGCTTGCAGCATCCACGTGCCCGGCGGGACCGAATCGAACTGGAAGTGACCCTTCAGCGCCTGCTCCTGCTGCGGCTCAAGGCCATCGCCAACGGACACTAGCGTCAGGGCGACCATGTCCGGAACCGGTCCGCCGCCGGCCATCGAAAGCGTTCCCGCCACACTCAGGGTGGGAACCGCGGCGTTGGCATTGAGGTCCAGATTCGACGTGGCGTTCAGGCTCATCACGCGCGGCGGATCCCCGATCTCAACGTCGTAGTTTCCCGGTGCGACGCCGGTGAGCTCGTTCGATCCGCTGGCGGAGGGTGGCATCACCATGGTTTCGCTGTTGACGGTCATGCCGAAGACCTTCTGCCGCAGCGTCACGCGCGCGGGTTCCTTGTGCGGACTGGAGAGCGCGTCGACCTTGAAGCGCAGCGCGGGAACTGCGTGCAGGTTGATGTCGGCCTGCTCACGGCTGCCGGCGGTAAGGGTAATGGGAGTGGCGGAGGCCTCGTCCGTGGTCGAATCGAAAAAAGTGACGGGAAAAGCGACGTCGAGCGGCGAAGGCTCGCGGGTTTGTCCGGAGATCCGGCTGCCATGCTGCGCATACCATGGCTCTGCCTTCACCGCCAGCATGTAGTCGCCGGGCGACAGGTTGGGAAACTCATAAGCGCCGGTGTCGTCGGTCTGGGTATTCCCGACCTGCTGCACATGGCCTCCCGGCGCATCGCTCGAAGCCCGCTTGAAGAGCATCACCGAGGCGCCCTCCACGGGATCGCCGCCATCGCCGGTGACCACGCCTCGCACCAGCGCGCTGGGAGCCAGTTGAAACACGATGTTCCCGGTTTCCTGCCCTTCGCCGGTGACCATGGCGGAATTGAACTCGTCGTGCTCGTCGTAGTATGCGGTGCGATATCCGCGCTTGGCAGCGGTGAAGGGATACTTCCCGGCGGGAATGCCGTTGAATACAAAATGCCCTTCGGCGTCCGTGACCACTGCCGCCACGAGCTGGCCGTCTTCTTCGCTCAGCAGGCTCACGGTGGCGCGCCGCACGGGGTCGCCGGTGACGGCATCCACCACTCGGCCGGCGACGCGATAGCCTGCCGCAGTGGCTGGCGCAGCGGCCTGGGCCGGTGCGGCGACGAGAACGATCGCGGCCAGCAGCGTGGCCGAGGCGATGCGGACCCATGCGAAGCGGTTACGGCTCATGGCGCGGGAACCTCCAGCACCAGATTGGCGGTCGATCCCGGCGAAAGCGTAACCGCCTGTCCGGGATGGGGCATCGCGGAGAGCAGCTCGGGATTGCGATACTCCAGGTCTACCGGCGCGGCAAACGTGTACACGTGGTAGTTGCCTGGCGTGAGATTGTCCACGCTGAGTTGGCCGCCAGAGGAGGCGCGCAGCGTCAACGGCCTCGCGTCGGCGGTGGAATCGAAGTCCGGAACAACATAGACGCTATAAGCCGTCTCTTCTCCCGCGCCGATGCCGGAGCCGGGCAGGCTGATTTTCAGCTTGGCGCAATCGTCGCGCAGGGTGAGGGTGAGAGGAGCAGTGGTGCCGCCGACGCCGACGCGCAGCGGTTCGCGAGCCAGCTTTGCGCCTCCCGCCGTAAAGGAATCTTCGCAAAGCCCCGGCGCGATCGTGATGTGGACCCAATAGGCTCCGGGAGCCATCGCATCCGTCTCCAGCGTTCCCGGAACCGCGCCCTGCGCAAACACCGTGCCCATGCCGTCGGTCCGCGGTCCGGCCTGGCTGATTTCCACAAACACCTCGCCGTGATTTGCCGGCTGCGAAGTCTGCGTACCCGTGCGATTGACGGTGACCTGCAGCGGGTTGGACGATTCCGGCCCCAGCGCCACACGGAGCTTGGTCACCGGGTGTCCGGCCACCGAGAAATTCGCCTGGCCGGAGAGGAAGTCCTCCACCCGGAACGTGGAATGACGAGATCCGGTTCCGTTCGCCCGGAACGCGGAAATGCGAAAGGTGTAGGAGCCATCCGGCAGCATGGTCTGCACGGTGCGGGTGGTGGCGTTAAATTGTGCCGGGTAAGGCAGTTCCTGCCCCTGCGGGTCGAGCACAGCCGGGTGGATTCCGGTCAGTGCCGGAACCGTGCCCGATGGCCCGGGGCCGCCGGCGCCCACGGGAGCAAGGATGGCGCCGCTGGGCAGGCGGGTGGCGTTGAACGAAGCCGTGGTCCCGGTGTTCACGGTGGCCCGCACCTGGTGAAAAGCCTCCAGGGTGAGGGTCAGATTGGCCTGAGCCTGCTCGCCGCCCGCGACGTGGATCCTGGCCGCGCCGGAAAACTCCCGCGCATCGGGATAATAGACCGCCGGATAGCCGTTCCAGGTCACCCTGGCGGCGCTTCCGGCCTCCACCACCCCGCTCACCATGTCGGTATCCATGGCCGGCTCAGTCACCAGAACGTAGTCACCGTCGTCGAGCCGGGCAAAGCGAAAGGCTCCATCGCTGTTGGTGTGCGTGGCCTGGCCGGTCCGCCACATCGCCCGGCCATTTTGAATGTGTTTCTCCAGCAGAATAACTGCAATATTCTGGGCAGGGTCGCCGGTCGACAACTCAATCTGTCCGTGAATGGCGTTGGTTGGCCGCATTGCAAATTCCAACTCCGGCGTGTTCGCGATCACGAAGATGCTGTGGGTGAATCCTCGCAGGTCCTGCTGCTGGATGCCGGGGCCGGATACTCCAGCGACGGCATCTTCGAAGCCGGGCCGGGCGACCTGGAGGATGCCGAGGCCGGTGGGAACGCCGGAGATTTCGAACCGGCCGTCCCCATCCGTTAATGCGGCCGGTCCGGACTGGCCGTTGAACGTCACCAGCGCGCGCGGCAGGGGTTCTCCGGTGACGGCGTTCTTGACAACGCCGTGCACGGTAGCCAGGCTGCTGGCCGAATCCGGCGCGGAGTTGCCCTGTCGCGCGCCTTCGGGGTTGGTTTGGGCCTGCGCGGCCAGCGCCACAAGCAGCAGCACTCCGGTCCCGGCGAAGGAGAGCGCGCGAAGCATCGCACCCCGGCGTCGCCGCCCGCCTGCCAGCCCCTGCTTTGTCGTGGTAACCACCTTCCATTGTGACGGGTTCGCACAGGGAATGGAATCCGGCTGTACGACGAATTTCTCAGTTGGGCCGCGCAAAAGGTCTCCCGAGGCTCCAGCCCACATCGCGAAAGGCCGCAAGCATCAGGCCGCGCAAAACTGCGTATTTGCTGAATCCGGGGAGCGCAGCGTAGACTTCTCCGTTTGCAAATCCGTTCTTAGCGCGCAACGCCAGGGGGGCGTTTCCCTTGCCAAAATCCATCTTGCTTTCTCGTGCAGAAATCGTGAAGGTTCCCGCCCTTTTCGTTTTTGCGCTTTTTCTGGCCGCGCCCGCACAGCAGTACACGCGCGGACTTGGCGTCTACCCCGGCGATCCGAAGCAATACGACGGGCCCTCGCTCGCGGTCGACTCCACCACCTATCGCAATCTTGCTTTGCATCGGCCCGCATACCAGTCCAGCGCCTACGACTACAACCTCACCGCGCAACTGATCACCGATGGAATCGAGGAGCAGACGCTGCCGCGGTGGGTGGTCGCTTCGACCAGCGATCGCGGCATTCTGGCCAAGGCGGAAACCGGCGCCTTCCTCGACGGCAACGTAGTGTCGGCGGTGAACGTTTCGGGAGATCACCCATGGGTCGAGCTGGATATAGAAGGCAGCGCGCCGCCGGAGATCGATCACATGGACATCTCGCTGCGCAAGATTTTCGCGCAGCCGCCGCAGGGGGGTTGGAGCATTGCCGTCACCGGTTCCGACGACGGCGCCACGTGGAAGGAAGTGGGCCGCTTCATCGGCGTCGAATTTCCCGGTCAGCATGATTCTCAGCCAGGCTTTGTGGAGCCGGTGCAGTTCGCAAAGCCGGTCCGGCATCGCATGTATCGGGTGGCGTTCTCCGCGCCCAAGGTGCCCACATGGGAGTTGGCGACATTGCGCTTTTCGATCAGGGAAAGGAGGTGCATGTTTCCGGGCCGGAGGTTTTTTCCAGCGCATGGATGAGCGCCGGTTGGGGCGAGGAATGGGTTTCAGTCGATCTGGGCGCGGAGTGCACGTTCGATCGCGTGGTGCTGGCATGGATTCGCCGCGCGGCCGAAGGGGTCATTCAGATTTCGGACGACGGAGCGCAATGGAAGACGATCCAGCCTCTGCCGCAGGCCGACGGGCTCAAAGACGATCTCCGGCTGGCTACGCCGGCGCATGCGCGCTGGGTGCGGGTTTCAATGACCCGTCCCGCCGAGCCCGGCAGCCGGTACATTCTCAGCGAGCTCGAAGTGTATGGGCGCGGGGGCCCGGCGGCCGTCCTCCAGGCGGTTGCGGCGGCGAATCCCGATGGCTCACTCTCGCTGGCGCGCGGCAGGTGGCGGCTGCAGCGGGCCTCGCTGGTGGGGGCTACCGGTGAGCAGCTTGCGCAACCCGGATTCGTCGACCAGGACTGGATGGTTGCCACCGTTCCGGGCACCGTGCTTACCAGCTATCTCAATGACGGAGCGATTCCGGATCCGAATTTCGGCGAGGACCAATACGCCATTTCCGACTCGTTCTTCACCGCCGATTTCTGGTATCGAGATGAATTTGTCGCGCCCGCCGCGCAACCCGGCCGTCATACCTGGCTCAATTTCGACGGCATCAACTGGAAGGCGGAAGTCTATCTCAATGGCCACCGAGTGGGGCGCATCGATGGAGCATTCCAGCGCGGACGATTCGACGTGACTGCGTTGTTGCGCCCCGGTACTCTGAATGCGCTCGCGGTGCGCGTGCTTGGCGTTGAACATCCTGGTGGGACCAAGGACAAAGCAGGCCCCAACGTGAACGGCGGCGCGCTGGGCCGCGACAATCCCACGTACCACGCCTCCATCGGCTGGGATTGGATGTCCACCATCCGCGGCCGCGACACGGGCATCTGGAGCAACGTCACGCTCACCACCACCGGCGCTGTCGCCATCGAGAACCCTCTGGTAAGCAGCACACTTCCGCTGCCGGACACCTCGCATGCCGACGTAACCATCCAGGCCACGGTGCACAACTACGCTGCACACGCGGTATCAGGCACGCTCCGGGCCAGGTTCGGCGCCATCACCGTTGAGTCGCCGGTGACGCTCGATGCGTTATCGGCCAGCACCATTGCGCTCTCGCCCTCCACGCATGCCGCGCTGCATATCGATCACCCGAAGCTGTGGTGGCCAAACGGCTACGGCGATGCAAACCTTTATCCGGTGACCCTGACCTTCCTCGCCGGCGGCAAAGTGAGCGACACGGCTTCGTTCCAGGCCGGCATTCGCCAGTTCACGTATTCCGAAGACGGCGGCGCATTGCGAATCTGGATCAACGGGCGGCGCTTTATCGCGCGCGGCGGCAACTGGGGCTTCCCGGAATCCATGCTGCGCTATCGCGCGCGCGAGTACGGCGTGGCCATGCGCTATCACCGCGACCAGCATTTCAACATGGTGCGTAACTGGGTTGGCCAGACCGGCGATGAAGCGTTTTACGATGCCGCCGATCGCAATGGCATCGTGCTGTGGCAGGATTTCTGGCTGGCCAATCCGTGGGACGGCCCCAATCCCGACGACAACGCGCTGTTCCTTGCCAATGCGCGGGATTACCTGCTGCGCATTCGCAATCATGCGTCGCTGGGCATCTTCTGCGGGCGCAACGAGGGCTTTCCGCCGCAGCCCATCGACGATGGCATGCGTGCCCTGGTGGCGCAGCTCGAGCCCGGCTCGCACTACATCTCCAGCTCTGCCGACGGCCCGGTGAGCGGGCATGGCCCGTATCGCGTGGAGCCGCTCCGCTACTACTTCGAGCACGCGCCCACCAAAATGCACAGCGAGATCGGCTCGCCCAACGTTCCGGAGATGGAGATCCTGCGGCGCACGATCGATGCGCCCGGCATGTGGCCCATCGGGCCGCAATGGCGCCTGCACGATTTCTATCCGAAAAACCCGTTTGTGGATGCGGTGGAGAAGAGTTACGGAGGCGCGACCAGCGTGCAGGAGTGGGACTCGCTGGCGCAGTTCGTCGACTACAACGCGTACCGCGGCATGTTCGAGAGTGATAGCAAGAACCGCATGGGCTTGCTGATCTGGATGAGCCATCCGGCGTGGCCGTCGCTGCTCTGGCAGACTTACGATTACTTTTTCGACACCGACGCGGCCTACTTCGCTGCCAAACATGCGTGCGAACCGCTGCACATCCAGTGGAACGCGGCAGCCGATACGGTGGAAGTGGTCAACTACAGCGCCGGCAACCAGTCCGGCCTGACCGCGCGCGCCCAGGTGATCGACATCGACGGCAAAGTGAAATGGGAGAAGACCGCAAAGCTGGACAGCAGCGAAGACAGCACCGAATCGCCGATCCAGATGCAGTACCCGGTGGGCCTGGCGCGCACCCATTTCATCCGGCTCACCCTGCTGCGCGGCGATAAAGTGCTGAGCACGAATTTCTATCTGCACGGAAACACCGAGGAGGATTACACCGGGATTCGCACACTCGCGCGCGCGCTCGTAAAGCTGAACTCACATGCTGCGCGGAACGGTTCCAAGTGGGAGATCACCGTCGAACTTCACAATGACTCGAAAGTCCCGGCGCTGATGGTTCGCGTGAAAGTCGTGCGCGAAAAATCAGGCGACCCGATCCTGCCCGCGTTCTACGACGATAACTACATTGCACTCATGCCGGACGAGCGCAGAACCATACACATTGCATTGCAAGATGCGGACACACGCGGCGAACATCCAAGGGTTCTGTTGAACGGCTTCAACCCTGTCCCCGAGCCCTGATCAGCTGCTCCCGTTCGCGGCAGGCAGCGTGAACAGGAACCGGCTGCCCCGCCCGAGAACGCTCTCAGCCCAGATGCGCCCGCCGTGCTGCTCCACGATGCTGCGGCATAATGCGAGGCCCAGGCCGGTGCCCCCGAGCGCGCGCGAATCCGACGCGTCGCCCTGCTGGAAACGGTCGAAAATATGTTCGAGCTTCTCCGGCGCAATGCCGCGGCCCTGGTCTTCCACCGCGAAGCACACCAGGTGTTCGTTGGCAGGCTGGGCGGTGAGGCGAATCAGCGTGTCGGACGAGGAAAACTTGATCGCGTTCCCCACCAGCTCGTTGAGCACCTGCAGCACGCGATCTTCGTCGGCCAGCACCAGCGCGGGCACAGCCTCGATGCGGAAATTGATCTTCACCTGGCTGGCCGCAATGTGGGCCACGTCGGCGGCGCGGCGCAACAGGTCCACGGCCTCCACCGGCACCCGGCGCAGCGGCAGTCTTCCCTTCTCCACCTTGTCGAAATCGAGAATGTCGTTGACCAGGCGCACCAGGCGATCGCAGTTGCCGATGGCCATCTCCACCATCTGGCGCTGCTTCTCCGGGCGCTTGTCGAGCGCGCCCGAGGAGATCAGTCCCAGCGAAGCCCGCAGCGACGTCAGCGGCGTGCGCAATTCGTGGCTCACCGTCGAGATGAACTCGTCTTTCATCTTCTCCAGGCGCCGGCGCTCGGAAATATCCTGGAATGCCACCACCATGCCGGAGATGCGGCCGTCTTCAATCAGCGGGCTGGCGGTGTATTCCACGGGAATGGATGTGCCGTCGGCGCGCCAGAAGACTTCGTCGCGCATGCGCATGGTTTCATGGCGGCGCATGCCCTGCAGAATGGGGCTGGTGACCTTGGAATACGGCGTGCCGTCGGCGTGACTGTGATGGATGAGCTCGTGCACATCGCGGCCGGTGAGCTGGTCGATCTGGTAACCGAGAGAGCGCGCGCCGGCTTCGTTGATAAAGGTGAGGCGGCCATCGAGGTCGATGCCGTAGATGCCGTCGCCCACCGATTCGAGGATCAGCTCGCGTTGCCGGGTGGCCAGGTGCAGCGCTTCTTCGGCTTCATGCTGCTCGGTCACGTCAACGCCGTGATTCAGGATGAAGGGCCGCTCGCCATGCAGCTCCATACGCCGGCTGCGGAACGCGATGCGGCGGTAGACACCGTCGCTGCGGCGCACCGGGATGGCCCCCTGCCATTCGTCCTTCGACTGCAGGGTGAGCAGGCACTCCTGGAAGGTGACCGCGCCCGAGGTATCGAGCAGCTCGGCGATAGAGCGGCCGATGAGATCTTCCATTCGATAGCCCAGAGTTTGCGCGGTAAATGCATTCAGCGAAGTGAGCCGGCCTTCGGTGGTGCAGGTGAACACGAATCCAAGGCTGCTCTCGACCACCTGCTGGTAGCGCGCCTCGCTGGAAAGCAGGGCCTCCTCGGCTTCGCGCTGATCGGTCACATCCTGCCCGCTCACGATAAGGTATTGAATTTCGCCGTTGGGGCCGTTCAAGGGCCGCAGCGTCCAACTCACGCGGCGCGTCTGGCCGCCCGGAACACGCCAGGCATTCTCATGGGGGCCGGAAACCTGCCCGGCAGCGGCTTCCCTCAGCGTGCCCGTAGCCCACTCGCGATCCTCCGCATCCAGCAGCTCGTCAACGAAGAGGCGACCTGCCGCATCGGCCAGGCTCATTCCGGTCAGTTGCGCGCAGGACTGGTTGAACCGAACCACGCGCCCCGCGGTGTCGAGCACCGCCACCAGCGCTGGAATGGAGTCAAGCGTGGCCGCCACAAAACAGCGCTCCACCGCCAGCGCGCGTTCCGTCCGCTGGCGCGTCCGCTGCGCGTGTTCCTGCGCGCGAATCCTGTTGTAGAGCTCCAGGCGAGTCACCACCTGCCGCCCCAGCACTTCGAGCAACGTCAGGTGCTCCTGGCTGAAAGCTTCCGGCTTGCGCGCCAGCACCGCCAGGGTTCCCACGATCTGCTGATCGGCGGAGATGAGCGGCACCCCGGCATAGGATCGGCATCGCTTGCCGCCCGGCACCTCAATTCCCTCGGCTGGAAACCGGCCGTCGCCGGCGGCGTCGCGCACCAGCAAAGGCCGCCCGGTGGCGATAACCCAATTGCAACCGGTGGCGGCACGCGGCTGCTCGGCCGCCATGAATCCGAATCTTGACTTGAACCACAGGCGATTGAAATCCATCCATCCCATGTAGGAATAGTCAGCGAGGCTCAGTACCGCGGCCAGCTCCGTGATTTCGTCCAGCGCAGGATCCGGGTTGCGGTCGAACACATCCAAATCCGACCGCGACCTCATTCTCGGGTGCTCTGCTTGCTGGTAACCCTCAATCGCGCCCATGAGTTGTTCCGCACCTGTGTTCCTATAAGTATCGGAGAAGAGATAGCCCTTGACTGTGACACAAAAGAGGCAATTCCGGCCGGGGGGACTACAACCGAGGTAATCGCTTTTTGAGTTACCCGAGATGCATCAGGTCACTCGGCCTGGGATGGACAAATCTCCGTGCCCCATCCTTGCGACTTCTTTCTGTCGCAGGGTGGGACGCACGAAATCAACGCGGCTCAGAGACCAACCTTGGGATGGACAAATCTCCGTGCCCCATCTTTGCGCCTTGTTTCTGGCGCAAGGGTGGGACGCACGAAATCAACGCGGCTCAGAGACCAACCTAAGATGTAAGTCAGGGCATGATACGTGATTTGCTCCGGCGGTTATTCGCCGCCGGTGGGCAGTTTGCAGCAGTCGCCGCTGCCTGCCGGCTCGTTGCTCCCGGCATCCAGAACCACTTTCCAGCTTCCGTCCTTCTGCTTGCGCCAGACGGTGATGTAACGGCCAGTGGTGGTGACAGGATTTCCATTGGCATCCTTGCTGTGACCCTCGAAATGGCCCCACGTGTAGCCCATATCGCCCGACGGTCCCATCATGGCGTCGGTCGGCGTCCACGTAAGCTGATAGGTTTTCGGCGTCCAGTTGGCCGATTTGGCGATGGCCACCTTGCCCACCAGGGGAGCCGCGCCATTGCCCAGCGCCACGCCATCGTCCGCGAACCAGTCGGCAAAGGCCGCTCCGCCGCGCGCCGCCACGTCCTTGGCAAACCGCGCCTCCAGGTCAAACAGCAATGCCTTGCCGGAGGTCATGGTCGGATCGGACAACGGGTTCGGAGTGGTGGAGGGCGCGGTCGGCTCCAGCATCTGCGCTGGCGCCGGCAACGCCGCTATGGCAAGGGCCGCGGCCGCCATTGCAAGCCATCCCAAAAAGCTGTTCCCAATCCTGCCCACGTCAATCCCCTTCGCGGATGTGCTCACCCTCATCCTAAACCCGCCGGCGCCGCGAACAGGCGTTATCCGCCGGCGGGCGATACACTGACTCTCAATCGCTATGGGTACGCTCGCCCGCTCCTGTTTCGCCTTGCTCTCTGTGCTCTCGATGCCGGCGCTTCTCTGCGGGCAGGGCGCGGCGGACGATCTGCGCCAGGGCTTCCTGCATCCGCCGGACGATGCACGCCCGCTGATGCGCTGGTGGTGGTTTGGGCCGGCAGTCACCCGGCCGGAACTCGCGAAAGAACTGCAGACGATGCGCACTGCCGGAATCGGCGGCGTGGAAATTCAGCCGGTCTACCCGATGGCGCTCGACGATCCCGCCCATGGCATTCGCAACCTGCGCTATCTTTCGCCGGAATTTCTCGCCGACGTGAATTTCGCCAATCGGACCGCGCATTCGCTCGGCCTGCGTGTGGACATCACCCTGGGCAGCGGATGGCCATACGGCGGCCCCGGAACCACGCCCGATCTCGCCGCGGGCTGCCTGCGAATCATTAGCCGGCCCGTCGAAAACTCATCCGTTGATCCCCCGCGGCTCGGCTCCGACTATGACTTCATCGCCGCCTTCGTGATCAACGGCGATCTCGAACACTTCGATCCCTCAACCGCCGAGCGCATCCACCCGTTCGCCACCATCGTCCCTCCCGGCCCGCCCAATCGCACCGTCGTCTACTTCATCGCCGGCTACACCGGCATGCAGGTCAAGCGCGCTGCATTTGGCGCAGAAGGCAACGTCCTCGATCACTTCAATCGCGAGGCCATTGAGGAGCACATCAAAGACGTCGCCACTCCGCTGCTATCCGCATTCGGCAACGAACCGCCCTATTCCGTCTTCTCCGATTCGCTGGAGGTGGTGGGCTCCGACTGGACCCCCAACCTTCCCGCCGAATTCCTCCGCCGCCGCGCCTACGACCTCATCCCGCATCTTCCCGAACTGCTGGCCGGAGGCACGCCACAAGCCGACGCCGTGCGCCACGACTGGGGCAAGACCCTCTCCGAGCTCATCCGGGAAAACTATCTCGCGCCCATCACCGAGTTTGCCCGCGCGCATCGCACGCTGTTCCGCTCGCAAACCTACGGCGACCCCGCCGTCACCCTCGCCGACGAGGCGACGCCACAACTCATCGAAGGCGAAGGCCCGCAATGGCGTCAGTTCTCGTATGCCCGCTGGGCCACATCTGCCGCGCATCTCTACGGGCGCAACGTGGTCTCGGCGGAGACGTGGACGTGGCTGCACTCGCCGGCATTCCGCGCCACTCCGCTCGACGTGAAGGCAGAAGCCGACCGCATGTTTCTGCTCGGCGTGAACCAGTTCGTCGGCCACGGCTGGCCGTACTCTCCGCCGCAGGCGGGCGAACCGGGATGGGCTTTTTATGCGGCGGCGGTATTCAACGCGCACAATCCGTGGTTCCCGGTGATGCCGGATGTCATGCAGTACCTGACGCGCGTGAGCTGGCTGCTGCGCCAGGGCAAGCCCGCGAATGACGTAGCCATCCTGCTGCCGGAGGACGACGCGCAGGCGGCCTTCGCGCCCGGGCATGTTTCGGTAACCGACGAGATGAGCCGCCGCATCTCTCCAAGACTCATCGAATCCATCCTCGACGCCGGCTACAACTTCGACTTCATCGACGCCGCGACGATCGACAAACTGGGCACCATCCCCTATCCCATCCTCATCATCCCGCCTACAGACCGCATTCCCCTTTCCACATACAAGCGCATCGAGGAATACGCCAAAACCGGCAAAGTCATCGCCGTAGGAAAGCTTCCCTCGCTAGCCCCCGGCCTGATGGACCAAAAGGACTCGACGGAGATCGCCGCAATCTCGCATCGCCTGTTTGAAGACCCGGGCCACCCTGGTCTCATGCCCCCCAGGGACGTGATGGTCACATATGTGCCGAACCTGATTGCCGAAATGCTCCGCCGGTACCTGCCTCCGGACGTGGATACCGAGAATCGATTCAGACCCGTCATCGATCCGGCTCATTTGGGCTTCGTGCATCGCAAGCTACCCGATCGCGACATCTACTTCCTCGCCAATACTGAGAATGTCCCATTCAAGAGTATGGTTCGATTTCGATCGTCACATCGCTCTGTACAGGAGTGGAATCCCGATGATGGAGCGGTCGTCCACAACGAACAAATCGATAAGACCGACCGCATCTCCATCGATCTGGCGCCGTACGAGTCGCGAGTCTTCGTGCTTTCCGATCACTCGGCTTCGCCTTCGGCGTCGAAGGCCGAACTGTCAGACGCTCCGCCCGCATCTCAAACGGATCTGAGCTGGGATTGGGACCTGTCATTCGTGGGTAGCCACGCATATGTCACTCATCTCGATTCCCTCGTCTCATGGACCCGGCTTGCCTACCGGCAAAATTTCTCCGGCGAAGGCATCTATACGCGTAACTTCACTCTGGATCAAGGTTCGCACGCCGGCAAGCGCGTGATTCTCGACTTCGGCCCCGGCACCCCCATCCCCGACGACCGCCCGCCCGCCGCCGACGGCATGCACGCCCTCCTCGATCCGCCCATCCGCGAGGCCGCCATCGTCTTCGTAAACGGCAAGCGCGCCGGAGCGCTCTGGCATCCACCCTACCGCCTCGACATCACGACCCTGGTGCATCCCGGCGCCAACCAACTCGAAATCCGCGTCTACAACACCGCCATCAACGAGCTCGCCGGCCAGCCGCCGCACGACCTGACCGCCCTCCGCGCCAGGTACGGCACGCGGTTCGAGCCCCAGGACCAGGACCGCATTCACCCCATCCCCTCAGGCCTGCTCGGGCCGGTCCGCCTGGTCATCGAAAACGCAAAATAGATTTACGCCGAGTCGCCGCTGTTGCCGATGTCCATGGAAGGCGAGATGGGATTACTCTCGTCGATCATGGTTTCGATGCAGTCGTTGAGAATGCCCTTGGCGTCGAGAATAAAATCGACCGCATCGCGGCCGGCGCCGCTTCCGCCGGCGTGTGCGGTAATGTAATGCGCCTCGGCCTTCACCTGCTCGCGCGCATTGGCCACCGCGATGGCCAGGCCGCACTGGCGCATCACCGGCAGATCGATCACGTCGTCGCCCACATACGCAATCTCGTCCAGGGTCACGCCTTCCTTCTCCATGATTTCTCGCACCGCATGCATCTTGAACGCCTGGCCCATGTAGACGAATTCGAGCTTGAGATCGCGGGCGCGCGTGGCCACCGTTTCGCTGATGCGCTTGGTGATGACGCCGCATTTCATGCCGCCGATGCGCGCCAGCGAAATGCCCACGCCATCGTGCGCGCTGTAGCCCTTGGCTTCCATCATGGTGGCGGATTGAATGCCGAAGCCCATCTGGCCGCCTCTTTCCGACAGTTTCTGCCCTACCGCGGAGCTTGCACCCGCAGGCCCCGGGACCAGCCAGATGGTGCCGTCGGTGAGGACTCCGTCAACGTCGAAGAGAATGATCTTGATGCGGCGGGCGCGCTCGGTCGCGGTCAGCGTCATGGTGCAATTTTAACTGCGCATGCTGAGGGGACCGGAAATCTGCGAACATGAAAGAGATGAGCGGCGAACCTTCCAACGCGAATCCCACGGCGCCAGAGCCTCTGACCCCCGAGGATTTCTACATGGACGGAGGCTTGCTCGTATTCACCGCGGCCTATCACCTCAAGCGCGGCTACTGTTGCGGATCGGGCTGCCGGCACTGCCCCTACGCGGAGTGGGGCAACACGGCGCCCGCTCAGCGGCCGGCTGCCGACGACGAAACAGCGGCCGGCTGAGTCGGCAGCGGTTCCCTCACCAGCACCGCGAAACGCGGGAACGCGAAGCTGCCCCCGGCATCGTCAATCACATTCAACTGGCAGATGTAGGGGCCGGGCTTGAGCCCTGCAAGCGGTACATCGAGCTCGATGGAAACGGCGTCGCGGCCTTCGACATTGACCGCCGCCGCCTTCACTACCGGCGTTTCATACACCTTCGTGGAGCCCTGGATAAGCTCAAGGCTGCTGAGCAGATTGATGCCGGGCTTTTTGCCTTTGACCTGGACGTCCAGTTTTTCGCGCGCGGGCGCATACACTTCGTAGAGCAGGTAAAGGTGCTGATCCTGGCGGAAAACGTGGCTGATGTTGGGCACGTACTGTTCGCCGTTGCGCACCAGCGGGCTATCCTGCTTGCTGGGCTGGCGGGCCGATGCCAATACGATGGAGCTCAACTTCAGAGGCTGCTTCTTCATCTCCGGCAACACGATGTCGGCTTCAAACGATCCCATGCGGCCGGTCTGGTTTTCACGCACCACGAACTTGAGGTGATACTTGCCCGGAGGAAGGTTGAAGCTGGTGGTGTACTGAATGTTTTTCTGCCGCGCCTGCAATGCCGGATCGAGATTGAGCTTGACGGTTTCGCGGGCGCGGCCGATGGGGCGCTTCACCTCGTCGATCACTTCGCCGACAATGTCGAGCGTGGCTCGCCGCGGCGAGTCCTTATCGCCGCCCTTCACAAATGGAATCTGCGAGCCGGGCACGATGAGCGAAACCGGCACGTAGAAGCGGTTTTCATCGAGGCGGAAATACATGGCGTCAAGATAGAGGGCCATGTCGGTTGCGGGTAGATCGCTGGCCAGTTGTTCTTCAAGATCGCGCTCGCGATCCTCCTTGCCGGAGTGCGCAAAATCCGCCGGCGCATAATAGCCGGGGCGATATTCGAGCTTGATGCCGGGCCGATTCACCTTGATGGTCAGCTTGCGATACTTGCCGTCGCGCGCCGGGTTGCTGGAGTGAAACCCGACGGCGTAGTAAGCGGAGGTGTCGCGCTGCACCTGCGCAAAGGCCGGCGCGAAATCGTTGGAATCGAAGAACGCCTTGCCGCCGGTATCGGAGCTGAGGGAGGCCATCACTTCCTGGGTGGCGAAGTTAGCATTCATGTTGTTAGTCAGCGCGCTGCCGTTATAGGCGCCCTGTCCGCGCAGGCTGCCGGTGGAGGCGTCGCCCAGCGGGGAGACGGCCTGCAGGCCGCGCGTGTCCACGCTGTAAATGGCAAGGTTGGCGCGCACCGCGGCGTTAATGGCGGACCGCAGCGAGGCCTGGTTCTCGATGCCGTCGCGCGAAATGCCGCCGGAAAAGTAGAGCAGCGATTTCTTCTCGCCGATCTTCTCCAGGGATTTCGCAATGGCGCGCAGCGCAAACAATTCGCGATCGGTGTTGAGGTCGTTATATTCGCTTTCGTCCGGCGTATAGCCGGTGGTGTCTTCCACCTGGTTGGAATTGGCCGTCGAGCCCGGCGCGAAACCCTGGCCCTCGGTGCCGTTGTAGATACCGACCTCGCGGACCAACGCATCCTTGTCGGCGGTGAAATCCTGGTCCACCTTCAGCGTTTGGTCCAGGGAAACCAGCGCAATCAGGTCTGCGGGCTGCATCTTTTTTCGCAGAAAATCTCTGGCCGCATCCACGCTGCGATCCAGGTCTTCCGGCTGCATCGAGGTGAGGTCGAAGAAGAACACGATCAGACGGTGGTTGCGCAAATCCTCCGGCCGGGCCACAACGGCCGCCTTGCTGCCGCTGCTGAAACCGGCGGCGAGCCCGCTGACCGTGGCTTCGTTCAGCGGCGTGGCCATGTCGACGCTTTGAAAATCGAAGCTGGCGATCTCCTGCTTTTTGCCGTTCTCGTAAACGGTAAAGTCGCTCCGTTTGAGATCGCGCACCAGCTCGCCGGTCTTGCTGTCGCGCGCCACTACGTTGGTGAGCACCAGTTCGGCGTTCACCTTCATCACGAAGCCGGGGCCTTGCTGCGCCGGCGGCGCGGTCTGCGCGAGCAGCGGCGAAGCCAGCACCATGGCCAGCATCGCAGCAACCGATTCCCTGATCCATCCACGCATTTGAAAGACTTCCCCCGGTGGCTAAACAGGCTGCGGAAAACTCTTTCCCCCGCCCCGTTTTGAAGGGGCACGACTTTAGTCGTGCCGATAACAGCCCTGAATTGAGCCCGGCTTTTGCCGCTGAGGGATGGTTTTCCCATCTTCGGCCCCGAACCATCGACTTTTTCCGCAGCCTCTAAAGCCCGGACTTCAATTTGCAGCGCTGGCGGTACGACTGAAGCCGTGCCCTTTGCAAAGCTGCACTAGAACCTGAATCGCGCGGTGAACTGGAACGACCGCATCGACCCCGTTGACATGACCTGACCGAATGGCGAGCTCAACCCCGCCTCGGCTCCCGTAAACAGCGTTGTGTTCACGCCCGCGTACTGCACGGTGTTGAACACATTCTCGGCGGTCGCGCGAAACTCCATGCTGCGCGTATCGCCCATCTGCACCGTCTTTGAAAGAGACATATCATTCTCCACCGTGCCCGGCCCGGGAATCGAGTTGCGAACGGCCGTGCCGTACAGGCCCGCCGGTTGCGTGAACGCCGCGGTGTTGAACCAATGCCGGATCGATCCTCCGCCGGCCATCAGCGAAACACCCGGAACGCGGTCAGGGCGCTGCGTCCCTGTGGTGCCGCGCGCCACATCGGTCACACTGGCCTGGTAGGTGGGCGTAAGCGGAGTGCCGGTGGCGAACGTGAAGTCTCCCGAAACCGAAAATCCTTCCAGCAAGTGTGACATCGCGCCGGTGGTGAAGTAGAACTTGTCCTTGCCGAAAGGCAGCTCGTAGAGATAATTCCCTGAGATCTTGTGGCGCACATCGAAAGCCGAGTTGCCTTGATCGGCCGCAATGTCCTGCCAGTTCTGCGCCACCACGCTCGAAGTTCCGCCCACCGAGCCGGCATCGTCGATAGAATGCGCGTACTGGTAATTGGCGCCCAGCGCGATGCCGCTCGACATGCGCTTATTCACCCGCAGCGTGCCCGCATTAAATCGCGAAAATGCGCCGTACTCTTCGTAGAAAAAGGGCACGTTCCCGGGATCGGTGTTGAGGCTGTCGGGAACGGCGCGCGGCGCGATCTTCACATCCAGATTCGAGCCTCGCGATCCGTTGTAGCCCGCGTTCATCACGATGCCCCACGGCAGAGTCTTCTGAATATCGACGTTCCAGGCCTGCACATAAGGCAGCCGATAATGCGGGTCCACCGCGTAATTGCCGATCAGGTTGGGCGCCGGAAATCCATTGGCCAGCGAATAGCAATCCGCCGCCGGGTTGGAGCATGTGGTGAGGGCCTCGTTGGTCTGCTCGTTGGCGAACGGCGGCTGATACGCCAGCGCTCCGGCAAACGTCGAATACTGGCTCACCGTATAGTTCATGCCGTAGCCCGCGCGAATCACCGTCTGCCTGGGCAGGCGCAGCGCCATGCCCAGCCGCGGCGCAATGGCAAGCGGATAAGGATGAACCAGCGAATCGGGCAGCTTGCCAAAGTTCGCGCTCACGCCGCCGGCCTCCACCTGGCCCACGCTGGTGAACCCGCCCGCAGGATTGGTGTCCACCATCGCGAGGTGATTGTATTTCTCGCTATACGGCGCGAAGAATTCGTAGCGCAGGCCGTAGTTCAGGGTCAGGTTGGTGCGCGCGCGCCAGTCGTCCTGGGCATAGAGATCGAACACGTTGTCGCGCAGATAGCTTTTGCTCACCGCCGCCGCGATCGAGGTCTCCTGCGGCTCGCCAAGCAAAAAATCTCCCAGCGCGGAGCCGGTGTAATAGCCGGTGAAGTAGAACGTTCCGGTAGCATTGCTGCCGCCTAGAAAATCGCGGTGCACGCGGCGGAAATCGCCCCCGAACCGGATGTTATGCTTGCCATGAATCCAGGCCAGGGTCTCTGACAGCGAGATGGTCTGCTGGATCGAGAATCGGGGCTGCTGCTGGGTAATTCCGGTAAAGCTGGAAAGCGTAACCGAAGGCACTCCGTAATTCAGCGGGCTCGAATTCAGCGCGTTGCCGCCGGGGCCCAGGATGCCGAGCTTGGTGGCAATGTCGTCGCCCCCGGTGAAGAAGTTGCTGACGCGCGAGTTGCTGCGGTTCCAACTGGCGTTGAAGATGCTGGTCAGCTTGTGATACCCCAGCGTGTAGCCCGCCTGCACAGAATCGGAATCGGAAGCCGTCTTGCCTCCGAGGATGGGCACAATATTCACGTTGTCTGAAGCGGAGTGGGCCCAGTTGTAATTGACATTGATGTTCTGCCGCAGCCCCAGCGCCTGCGAGGAGTTGCGCCCGCGCCCGCCCGCGCCGAAAGCAGTCGCGTTCGCCCCGATACCGCGCATGTAGCGCACTCCGGCCCGCGTGGAATTGGACTGCGCGGTGGTAAGCAGATGGTAATTTTGCGTGTCACCGGAAAGATTGGGGACGGGAATGTAATTCAGCAGCGCCGCCGCCTGCGGAACAGGAATAATCGGCGTGGTGACGCCGGGAAGATTCCCCGCGCGCTCGGCCAGCGTGGGTACGGTAGCGTAGTCATCCACCGGGCTGGAGTCGCGCGACCCGGAGAGCGTCAGGAATAGGGTGTCCTTGCCGCTGGGCTTCTTCATCCCCGGCACATACGGCGCGCCGATGAACGTCAGCCCAAACCGGTTCGTCCCCGACGCCGGTTGCTGCTGCGCCTGGCCGCGCAGGCTGAAAGGCTCGGCATTCAGCGCGGAATTGCTTCCCATCCAGAAAACGGCGCCATGCGGCTGGCCGGGATTGAACCCGCGAAAATTCCGCCCGCCGCCGCGCCCTCCAAACCCTCCGCCAAACCCGCCCGGCCCGCCGCCCATGATGAAGACCTGTCCCCCACCCGGACCGACGCCAAACAGGCTGCCCTCGGCACTCTTGCCCCCGTTCTGCGCTCGCACGGCTTCGATGGCGTCGCGAAGCCGGTCCATGTCCATGCCGGCCAGCGGGCTCACCTGTCCTGACTGTCCCGTAATCGACACCGAATCGCCGGAAAAATCCGAGTTGCCGGCAATCGAAGGCAGCGCCGCGCCGGCCCCTGCAGCGGATGTTTCGGAAGAGCCGCCCCCCGCCGCGATATCGCCGCCCAGCGAACTCATCAGGCTCAGGCTCTGCGGCCCATTGCCGGCGAGTTGTCGGATAGCCTGCGTCACCTGGTCCGATTGCGCCGCCTGTTGCTTCTCCTGCTCGGCCGCCCGCGAAGCCAGCAGGAGATTGAAATTTACCGCCTGATCGTGGCTGGATGCATTGAGCAGCGCTTCCTGCGACCCCTGGGCAAACGCCGCAAACTGGGTGCGAATCACGTAACGGCCATTCTGAGGAATGGTCATGGACCATGCGCCGGCGATGTCGGTCGTGGTGGAGTAGCGCTTGCCCGTCAACGTGTTCTGGGCTGTGACGGTGACGCCGGGCAGCGGTACATTGCCGCTTTTGATCGCGCCGTGCAGCGTTCCCCCGGCGGCAATGGGCGCAGCCGGGGATTGCGATGCGGCAGCCGGCGCAGCGGCATTTTGCGGGGCAACCGGGGCTTGCCCCGGGGCAAGCGTGCCCGCCACACACAACGCCATCGTAATCGCCCACCGCGCCGCTGCTCGCCGCATTTCCTCTCCCCGTTTGTTCTGCCCGTACTCACACAGACGGACGGATGCGCGCGAAGGTTTACGCGGCTCGGTTCTCCGCCCTGCGAATCTCCATGATTCGTAGGGTGGAATTGTCTCCCGCGGAGCCCGCATGTTGATGAACTGATTACCTCCCGAAATTCGCGGAAGCGGAACCTTGGGGGAACGTCTACCTTAGCCTGGCAGTGAAAACGTTGATTCCCCAGGGAACATCCGTCGCCAAAGCTGCAACATTCTTCTTGCAATCCGGCGGCATGCATGTTAACTCTTGTGTCAACACCGAACAGCACGGCTGCCGGGCTGGCCGTCGGCCGCCGCAGGACGTCTCCCGTGATAAAGATCGGTACCACGATTCGAGCACACCGCCTGCAGCGCGGCCTTTCGCAAGGCGACATCGAGAAGAAAACCGGGTTACTACGCTGCTACCTGTCGCGCGTGGAAAACGGCCACACCGTGCCCTCGCTGGACACGCTTTCGAAGATCGCCCTGGCGCTGGACCTGCCCATCTCGCAGTTTTTCGCCGAGGACTCCCTGGGCCGGCCGCTCAACCAGAAGAAGGTATCCGATGAGGAGCTGAGGTTTCTCACCCAGATCCGGCGCTACTCCACCAACCTCAACGAGAGCGACCGCAAGCTGCTGCTGGCCATGGTGCGAAAGTTCGCCGCCAGCACCACTCGCTAGTGTGGTGTCTCATCAATAACTCAACAAGAAAATGCTGTCATAAAGAAAGCGCTGTCATCCTGAGCGGAGTTTGGCCGGTTTTTGGGCCAAACGGAGTCGAAGGACCTGCATTTGTGCCGCGGAAGGATGCAACCAATTTGTGAGACTCCACCCTAGAGGCAAATCCCGCCGCCGGCTCACCCAGGCACAACACGCCATTCCACTTTCCGCGCCGATGCTTGTTGCGCATAAGCAGCCAATCCGCTCATTCCACTGGTATGCCGATCTGGTCTCCGGGCAGCGGCTTCTGCAGCTCCGGGCCGGCCTCGCGTTCCTCGCCGCCGGGCAGCGGATGCAGCTTGAATAACACCAGCACATTCCGATCCGGTTCATCGAAGGCGCGAAAAGTCGCCACCTGTTGCAGCGAATAGTGGATGTGTAGGTCCTCCAGCGTACCCGGATCGATGTCGTTCCACGCGGCCCACCAGCCAGGCTGATAATTCGCCAGCTTGGTCGGCAAATCCAGGGTGCCGAAATCGTCGCACAGCGCGGGCAGGTGCGTGATCATGCTGATCTCATCGCCGCTGATCGACACCAGCAGCCGGTTTCCATTGGGGTGGGCATCGATGTACCGGGTCAGGCCTCGCGCGGCGTTTACAAATGTGTATTCGGGATGCGCCGCGTACTCCAGCGTCCACGCACCGTTGAATGCAGCCGCCAATGCGCATGCACCGAGCACGACGGCGCCGGCAGCCGGCATCCAGGCTTTGCTTCCTTCCTTCCATTTTCCCGCGGGCGTGGCATTCACCAGCGCCTCGGCCTCCATCGCCAGCAGAAAAAATGCGAACAGCGCCACCACTGTGTAATAGCGCGGCTGGGGATGAAACTGGTAGGTCATGAACAGGATGTAGCCGGCTACCGAAAGCAGCGATGCGCCGAATACTGGGTCGGCCCACAGCCTTCTGCTCCAGGTCGAGCGACAAGCCAGCGCGATGGGCAACATCGCCAGTCCGGCCAGCGGAAGAAGCAGCCTGTCCACCCACAAGCCACCGTGGAATGACCACCACAGGCTCACCAGCGGCCAATAGAACTCATGCGGCTTGGGATAGGTGTTGACGAAGAACAGGTAAGTGTAGTCGTGCAGCAGGCCGGTGTGCACCACCAGGGCCATCCACGCGCCAAAGGTGATGGCCCAGGCGGCGAGCGCGGCCGCGGCGCAGCGCATGGCTTTGCGCCAGTCGGCGCGCAGCGGCGCCAGCATCGCCCACCCCAGCGCCGGAAGCAGGAAGACCGCCGTGGTCTTGGTCAACAGCATCAGCGTGAACAGCACCCCGATAGCCGCGCTCACCGCCACCGGCCGGCGAAATCGCTCCAGCCGCACTCCCAGGTTCAGCGCCGCCAGCAGCAGCGCCACCAGCATCGGCTCCAGGATGGCCAGCCGGCTGAAACAGTAAAGGAAGGGGCTGGTCACCGCCAGCGTGACTGCCAGCAGCGCCATCCAGCGCGACCCGCGCGCGCGCAGCAGCAGGTAGCCCAGCAGCAGGTCGGCAAAAAAGAACGACACCGCCAGCGCCCGCGCCGCCGCGATGCTCACCCCGGTGAACGAAAACAGAACCCATTCCAGAGCGGGCCATACCGGCACCGCCGGCGCGGGATTAAAGTCCCCCGCCAGGTACCAGTGTCCGAACAGGTGCGCGCGGATTGCCGCATTGCCATACCAACCCTCATCGGTGTACTTTGCCCAGTCCGAGTGCCACGGCGAGTGGTTGGGAAAATCGGCCTGGAGGTGCAGCAGGTGGAGCACCGCGAAGGCGGCGATCGGCAGCAGCCATGCGGCATAGGCCCAACGCTTATACGAGCGTGTCAGCAATCACGTCTCCAGGCGAAAGAGGATGGGGGCACACCCTGATCGGCGCTGGCGAATGTCGTTGCCGTACGAAGCGATGTGCTCAGGAGAGACACGGAAAGTATATCCCCCGATCCGTTGATTTCCGGATGGAGGAGCTTCGCGGGCAAGTTTGCGGAGGATCCGGGAGGAGGCTGCGGAAGGAAGCCCTGTCCGATAAATGCCGCCCAACCATCTTGTGTGATGGCCGGCACAGGATCCAAACCCAGATCAGCCCATAATCCAATTCCCGCCTCTTCCGCGACCGGGAAGGGAAAACCCCTCTCCCACCTCGTCCCGAGGTAACGGATAAGTAACATTTGGGATCAGGATCTGTTAACCAGAAAAATAATATACCCCCCTCCCCCCGGCGAGGAACTGCCCCCGGCGGAGAGGTATTGGCCAGCACACAACAGAAAGGCATGGGGCAGGTTGATCAGGAATAAATACCCCACCCCCCTCCCCCTGCTCGTGCAGCGAGGGAAACCTGGCCCAAGCCGAAAGTATTGCTCAATTTTTTGCATATATAATTGATAATAAACGCTTTATATGCAAGTGCTCGAACAGGGACACCTGAATCGCCCTCTTCCCTCCAAGGCCCTCGGTTATTCGTAGGCGAGCGCGTCGATGGGGTCCTTGCGGGCGGCCATCCAGGCGGGGTACATGGCGCCGAGCAAGGCGCCTCCAAAGGCGATGCCGGCGCCCTGGGCGATCCAGCGCGTGGTGATCTGGAACTGGAGCGTGGTGGTGTGGAGCACGATGGTCTGCACGCCGTAGGTTGCGGCAATGCCTAAGAGCACGCCGATAACGGCTAGGACCGCGGTTTCGCGCAGAACGACCATCACGATGGTCGGCTTGGACGCGCCCATGGATTTGCGGATGCCGATTTCGCGAGTGCGCTCGAGGACCGCGGTGTACATGGTCTGGAAAATGACGAGAAAGCCGACGACGACGGCGATGGAGGTGACGGCGTCAAGGGCGAGGTTGAAGCCAGGCAGCTTCTCCGGCGTCATCTCGCTCAGCCACTCTTCGATGGTCTGCACGGGATAGTTGGCGAGCCCGCGGGTGGAGTGGATCTCGTTGATGACGGCCTGGTCGTTGGCGGGGTCGTCAAGCTTGAGATAGAAGATCGATGCCTTGTTGGGAGCGGCGATCAACTGGTCCAGGGTGTCGATGGGGATGAGCTTGCGGCCGCCTTTGCCATGCTCGACGATACCGCAGATGTGGAAGTCGGTGTTGAGGATGGTGATGGTGTCGCCCAGGGTGTAAGGCCGGCCGGTGGCGGGGTTCTGCTTGGCGGCGAAGACGTCGTCGACGATGGTGTCGTAGGGGTCTTTGAAGGGGCGGCCGGCGACGAAGACGAACGGCTTGAGGGCGTCGTAGGTGAGGTAGTCGATGCCCCAGATGATTTCAATGTTGCCGGCGGTGTTGATTTGCGTGGCAACGGGAGCCACAACCGTGACGTGAGGCAGCTTGCCGAGCGGAATGGCGAAGTTGACGGGCATGGAGACGGCGCCGACGCCGTTCATGTTGCTGGCGTTGCTGCCGCGCATCATCAGGTCCGCGCCAATGCCGTTGGTGCGCTGCTTCTGGTCGTTGAGCATGCCCATGAAAATGCCCACGATGGAGAGGATCATGACGACTTCAATGGCGACCGCGAGCACGCTGATGAGGGAGCGCAGGGGCCGGTGCAGCAGGTTGGCGAGGACAAGCTTGTTCATCCCGGAAAGAGGCTCCACGGCGCGGGGACGCGCTCAGGTTCAGGGTATCAGCTTGAGGGGGCAGGAATCAGGGGTCAGAGACCAGGGTTCACAGCCTGCGGAAAAACTCCAATCTGCGAGGCTTTGTAACAGGGCACGACTTCAGTCGTGCCGATAAGCGCTGATCATAAAGAGCTGGGCCTTAGCCCCTGCGGCTAGCCGCGCCCTGAAACAGTCTCGATTTCGACTTTTTCCGCAGCCTGTTCAGCCGTTCGCAGGTAGGGCGGATCGTCCATTCCACATTGAGAACGCGTCCAAATCCGGTCTGAAACCCGATGAATCAAGCATCAAACGGGGAAATACCTTTGACTCCTGCCCGGACTTACGGTTATGGTTGGAGGGAAAATCCTAGGGCCTTTACCCCTGCTGGTAGCCGATGGGCAGCTTCGGAGAAGACCTGCGCATGGAGCGGATGTCCCGCGGCATTGCGCTGGAAGACATCACGGCCGTTACCAAGATCAGCCACCATTACCTGCTGGCGCTGGAGCAGGATCGTTTTCGGCAGCTCCCCGGCGGCATCCTCAGTAAAGGCATCGTGCGGGGCTATGCCACCGCCGTGGGGCTCGACCAGGAGGACTGGACCGAGCGCTTCCTCAAGGCCTACCAGGCTTCCGGACAAGTTCTCGACGACGACCGCAACTGGACGGCATTCGCCTCCAATGTGGGCCGGGCCCGCCTGCAGCAGCGCGAGGCCGCCGAGTTCCGCCTGCGATGGCTCGGGGCGCTGATCCTCCTCGGAGTGGTGGCGCTGGTCGGTTATTTCGCGGTCCGCTACTACGGCGTCCGCGCCGGCTGGTGGCCTTCCGTGGTGCCTCCCAACCATGTAGGGGAAGCCGTCCAGGGCTGGTACGGGTCCGCGCGAGCGTGGGTGGGGCGCGTTTTGTCCTGAGCGACTGGCCGCCGATCACGCAGTTCCCTTGATCGCGCGGGCTCTACTGCTCGTTCAACTCGATCACCTGAATGGAATAGCCCGGCATGGTGTGCCGCACATGGTTTCCCTCCACGGGGAGGGTAGTCTCGAGCGGCGCCAGCAGGTCGGGGTGTTCGATGCTGTTGGTCGATTGCGTGTCCTTGCCGCTGAGCGTGAGCAGCCTGGCCGTAGTTGCGAGCCTGGCGCCGGGCAGGTCGATGTCCACTGGCTGCGGCAGCGAGTCCGCGTTTACCAGCTTCAGGTAGAGCTTCTTCTTTGCGCGGCTGCCGGTGATGGAGTAAAAGAACTTCGGTCCCGCGCCTTCCGCCTTCGAGGCCAGTGTGGAATCGCCTAAGTGCGAGGCGAACATGACCTGCGCATAATAGGCCGGCGACCCGTAGCTGTGCGCCGCGTTATAACCGATCAGGTCGGTCTCCCACTGCATGCCTCCGGGATCGACGTTGACCAGCAGCGGCGCGTAAGAGGCCATGACGATCAGATCGCTGTTGCGCTCCAGGCCGGTCATCCAGGCCGCATCGCCCAGCGCGGCGCCCATGTTGGGTGTAGGCGTGCCCTCGCGCGTGGCCCATTCGCCCACGAAGATCTTCGGACCATTGCGATCGGCCTTGTCGTAGTGGCTCGCGTCCTTGAAGTTCTGCGGGGCGCGGACGTAGTAGTGATCGTCCTGCACATCCGCCTTCGTGTTCTTGAGCGGCATGGTGGCGATCAGTTGCAGGTCAGGATACCTGGCCTTGATCGCCTTGTAGAACTGCGCGTAGCGGCCTTCATAGCCGCCCGAACGGTCGAAATTATCTTCGTTGCCGATTTCCACGTAGGTAAGGTGGAACGGCTGAGGATGGCCATCCCTGGCGCGCTCGGCGCCCCATTTGGTATCCGCCGAGCCGGTCGCGTATTCGATCTCATCGAGTGCGTCCTGCACATAGGGCTCGAGGTCGGGGCCGGGGTTCACATGCTCCTGCTCCAGCGAGTAGCCGGCGTAAACAGCGAGCACCGGCTGCATGTGCAGTTCTTCGCACCAGTCGAGGAATTCAAGCAGCCCCATGCCGTCGGTGGACCAGTAGCCCCACGGGCTCTCGTGACCCGGCCGATCGACCTGCGGACCGATGGTCTTCTTCCAGTCGAAGCGCTCCTTGATGTGGTTGCCCTCGAGATAGTTTCCGCCGGGGAAGCGCAGGAACTGCGGATGCATGGCGGCCAGCTTCTCCATCAGGTCGGTGCGGAAGCCGTTGGGGCGGTCGTGGTAGGTGGGCGGGAAGAGCGAAATCTGCTGCAGCCACAGCTTTCCGGCGTGGCCGACGGTGAGGCTGAGATGGTTGGCGGCGGAAGGCTCGATGGCGGCTGTTTTCAGGGTGAAGGTGAACTGTTTCCAGGCCGTGCCGACGCCGTCCACTTCGGCGCTACCCAGGGCCTTGCCGCTCTGATCTCCGACGAGGCTCACGGTGATGGCGCCCATATCGTCCGCCGCGGCTTTGGCGTAGAACGAGCCCTTGTATTCGGTGTCGGGCTTAAGCGCTATGCCCCACCAGCCGGTATTGAGCACGCCGGCCTGGTTATGCGGATCGGCCTGGTCCACGTCGATGCGGAGGCTGGACTTCAGCGCCGCGCTCGGTCCAGTAGTACGATCGGGGACCATGTTTGCGGACGAGTTGCCCTGCTCGATAAGATACCAGCCGTGCACTCCGCTCCAGTCGCCGCGGAAGGTGCGGTTGCGCACCATCTCGGCGTAGAGGCCGCCCTCATAGGAGTAGTTGATCTCCTCGGTCATGAGGCCGTAGAGAGTGGGGCTGACGGTGCTGACGGGCTGACCGGCGTGGATGGTGAGGGTGACGGGGCGCTGCTGCGCGGTGGAGAAGGTGGTCAGGGCAAAGGTGAGGCAGGCCAGGACGCGGGGAAACGTTTTCTTGAGCATCGATTCCAATTCCCTTTCGACTGACGCACGGAGTATATCGCATGGAGATAAAATTCGATTTACCTGCACGAATCTGCTCAGCGGCCGCGCCCCAGCAGCTTGCCCCAGTTGACGATGACCCATGCCTGCACCTGGATTGCCGGATCGGTGTTGAGGGTGAGCTGCTCCGTGGCCAGCTCGATCTGGCCATTGCGAAGGGGATGGTCATTCCCTGTTCGATTCCAACGGTCTGCCGGCCGGCGGAGATCTCATGCGCAACGCCGCCCCAAAGGGAGTAGCCGCGGCTGTCAATGGACCGCGCGTAATCGAAGGCTTCCAGATAGTCGGTGCGCGGATTTCCGGCGGACACGCCGATCGCGCCCGTCAGGCTGAACTCGGCGACGAGCTGGTTGTTCCGGCGGTGAACTGGGGTAGAGCAACAACACCGGCGCGGCCGCCCTGAATGCCGCGCACGAACGCTGTACCCCACGGCGTAAGCGTGAGCACCAGGCCTTTCGCGGACAGCGAAGTCGAGGCGATTGCCGAAGTGCGTGGCGCGGCGCGATTGCGGCTTTTCGGAGTCGATCACGTTGGCGAGCACGCTGGCGTCGCCGTGCAGCCATGCGGGCGCAACGGTGACCACAGCCGGCGCGTAGCGCCCGTCCTGCAGCGAGAGGAACCCGAATTCCGTTTCAACACAGCCGGCGCAAATGGGCGGGCTGAAACAAAACGAAGCGCCGAAGTCGGAGACGCTGGCGTTCAATGGCTGGGCGGTCGAAGCCTGCTGATTTTGCGCCATGCCGGCCCGCGCCAGAGCGGCTGCGGCAAGAAGCAGAAGGCAGAGCCGGAAAGAGGCGCGAGAGGTGAAACTGGTTGGGTTGGCGGCTGTTGTGTCCACAGCACAAATCTATCGTACCGTGGCTAAACGCGGCTAAAACCCGAGCCAAACCGAAATCAAAACCCAGCACAATGGCACAGGTTGCGCGATAGAATTGGCCCCAGCCGCAAAGTCGGCGCGGAGGCCGCAGGCATGCAGATTGATGAGCGGGAACTCGCGGCAGCATATAAACGGTATTCAAACGACGAGCTTGCCGCCCTTGCCGCCGAGACGGAGAGTCTGACAGATCTGGCGCGTGCCGCCCTGCGAGCGGAGATTCAGGAAAGGGGCATGAGCGATGCGCAACTGGAGAAGCTGCATTCGCGGGACCTCCACCGCGAAGGGCGATTCGATCAGCTGGAGAGTGTACGCCGGAAGAAGACAGTTCTTTACCTACTAACCAGGAACGATCCTAAGGGGTGGATTGCGGCCGTTCTCATTGCGCTCGGATTCGCTGCGTTCCTGTGGTTGCGGTCTCTATTGCACTGATGCGGGGCTACAGAATCCACCCTCCGCCCAGAACTTCATCGCCGTGATAGAAGACCGCGGACTGGCCCGGCGTGACGGCGCGCTGCGGCTCGTCGAAGGTGGCGATGACCTCGCCGAGGCCAGCGGGCGCGAGTGTGGCCCAGGCGGGCTCGTGGCGATGGCGAATCTTGATCTTCACGCGCATGGGTGCGGTGAGCGCGGGGATGCTGATCCAGTTAAGGCGGTTGGCGCGCAGGGTTCGGGTGGCCAGCTCCTCATCGGCGCCCACCGTCACGCGATGGCTCGCCGGGTCGATCTGGAGGACATAAAGCGGCGACGGCGAGGCGACCTTGAGCCCCTTCCGCTGGCCCACCGTGAAATTGCGGATGCCCTCGTGGCGGCCGAGCACTTCGCCGGATGAGGCGACCAGTTCGCCGGCGGTGTCGGGCATGGGCTGGCCCTGTTCTTCGAGATACGCGGTGAGGAACTGCTTGTAATCTCCGCCGGGGATGAAGCAGATTTCCTGCGAGTCGGGCTTCTCGGCCAGCGCCAGTCCGTGCTGCCGCGCCACTTCGCGCACCTCGGGCTTGGTCATCCGACCGAGCGGAAAGAGGGTATGGGCAAGCTGCTCCTGGGTGAGGCCGAAGAGGAAATAGGTCTGGTCCTTGGCGAGGTCGGCAGGGCGCTTCAGGATCCACCGCTTGCGCGCCTCATCGAATTCATTTACTGCATAGTGCCCAGTCGCAATCCGGCTCGCTCCGATTGATCGCGCGGTCTTCAAAAGCTGATCGAACTTGAGGTGGTTGTTGCACAGCGAGCACGGAATGGGCGTGCGCCCCGCGAGGTACTCGCTGACGAAGGGACGGACCACGTCCTGCTCGAAGCGCTCCTGCTGGTTGACGATGTAGTAAGGGATGCCGAGGTGTTCGGCCACGCGGCGGGCGTCGTAGACGTCATCCAGCGAGCAGCAACGGCCGGCCTTCGGCGCTTCGGGAATGCCGAGCTTGCCGGCCAGGCGGGTCTGGTCCCAGAGCTGGAGCGTGAGGCCGACGATAGCGCTGCCGGTGCTGCGGGCGAGGATCGCCGCCACCGTCGAAGAGTCAACTCCTCCGGACATGGCTACGGCGATGGTGGTGTCGGTCGGCATGGGGGAAACGCGGCGCGGCTTGAACGCGCCTGTATTCAGGGTAGTTGTTTTCGAGGCTTGGCGCAAAAGCCGGGGGGTGAAGTTCTTCCCGCCCCGGAGATTGCCTGTTCTGCTGTCTTGATTCCAACCACCGCGGCGGAGGCGAAAGGCTCGTTTTCAATGAATCCCAGGATTACACTGGGATTGTTCAGGAGAATGAGCATGACTCCGTTCAGAAACAAGGTATTACAAAATCTCCCTCCGGCGACCATAGACAGGCTCCACCTCAAACCCGTCGAACTCCCCGTTGAACGCGAAATAGAATTTCCGGGCAATGTCATCCACAACATCTTCTTCATCGAAGATGGACTTGGATCGATGACGGCCACGTTCAGGGACGGCTTCCAGGTAGAGGTTGGGCTGTTCGGTTACGAATCCGTGATCGGCATCTCGGCCCTGATGGGAACCAGGAGAAGTCTCAACCGCATTTTCATGCAAATGCCCGGACGCGGCTACATGGCGACAATGGAAGCTGCCCAGGCGGAATTCGATCGTGCCGGCGATTTCCAGAGGCTGGCCCTGCGCTACGTACAAGCGCAGCTCACGCAAGCTACGCAATCCGCCGCATGTAATGCCCGGCATGATGTGGAACAGCGCCTGGCGCGCTGGCTTTTACTCTGCGCGGATCGGGTTCAAAAAAGCACCTTCAACATATCCCAGCAATTTCTGGCCGATATGCTTGGCGTCACGCGTCCGAGCGTCTCAGAGATCGCAGGTGAGCTCAGGAAAGATGGGCTCATCGAATACAAGCGGAGCGAAGTCCGCATTCCAAGCATCGAAGCTCTGGAGAAAAAGGCTTGCGAATGCTACCTCACCCTGAAGGAACACCTGGGGAATTTCCTGGAGTACGACTCCGGTTTTGTTATTTGATGTAAACAAGCCGACATACATCCTGACCCGCGATATCTACGATCGATATGTGTCCAGTTCCCCAGGTCCGGTTCTCTGTATCTCTCGAACGCTACCCGACGTTCGGGCTGCCGCTCACGGGCAGGGTAGATTCGATCTCGTCGTCACCGCCTCTTCGGCAGGCGGAATCGTCGCCTTGAAGGAACTTCTGTCGCGGTTGCCGGAAGACTTCCCCGCCCCACTCGTTGTGGTTCAACACCTCTGCGCTTCTTCGCGGTATCGAAGTGTCCTGGATGAGGTCCTTCTCGGCTCGACGCGGCTGCGCGTGAAATGGGCCGAAGATGGGGAGCTCCTCCGCGCGGGTACGGTTTACATTGCTCCGCAAGATCGTCACACCGTGGTCCTGGAGGGTGGAAGGATTCAGGTGTCCGAAGGCGAGAAAATCAACTTCTTCCGGCCGGCTGCCGACCCGCTCTTCGCTTCCGCGGCGCAGGTCTTTGGGGATAGGGCGGTGGGGATTGTGCTCTCTGGAAGCTTTTCCGACGGATCGGAAGGGGCTGCGCAATTAGTCGCGGCAGGAGCGATGGTCTTTGCCCAGGATGCGGAGAGCTGCACCCATTCTTCCATGCCGCGCGCAGCGATTCGGCGCTGCCATCTCACCACAAGCTTTACACCGGGTGCGTTGGGCCTTCTGCTCGCATCCCTCATTACGAGCAATGAATCATTGAACTAGTCGTGAGCGTGTTCATTCCTGTAAATGCTCCTGGCGCGTGGCCCATGTCCTCACCGCGGGCGAGAATCGCCGCCTCAGTCGAGGAGTCGACTCCCCCGGACATGGCTACGCCGATAGTGGTCTTGGCGGCATTGCGGAAAACGCGGCGCGGCTTGAACCCGCCTGTATTCAGGGTGTTGTTTTCGAGGCTTTGCGCAAAAGCGCGGGGTGAAGTTCTTCTCGCCACAGGAGATTGATTGGAGACTTGCTCGATGAGCGCTTTGGCCTGTTTGCGCCAGTTGAGGAAAGGTTTCCGGCTCAGCCGTGACAGATCCGACACACAACTTAATCCGCTCATTGCTTGACAGACCACAATCGGAGAATGAGACTGACGGATCGGCCGCTCGAGAGTTAGCACAATATCGGTGTGGGCAATGGTGTACGTCATGACCGAAGCGCCGCAGGGTAGCCCACAAGCAAGCGGTGTCGTCAACGGCAATGTTGTGGCATGCGAAGTATCTGCTGGGTAGGGGCCACAATCCAACAATTACCATATGACCTCCTATCGGGAGCCGAAACGCAGGCTCTCGAAGACACACAACTTCTCCCGATTCTTTACCTGGATCATTGCGCAGTGAATTCCATCATTTTAATTACGCTCTGCCGATCGTATTGGGTGAAGTAGATGCTTTTACCGTCTTCGGAAACACTCAGGCTTGGCTGGAGCCGAGCCGGGTGCTCGTCCAGCGCGAAAACCGGCGAGAGGCGCCGTGTAGCAAAGTCGTAGAAGTTAATCGTCGGGTGCGGCTGGGCATCGGAATCGAGAAAATAGAGGCCGGATGATGAGACGGCGAAGTGTCCCCAGAAACCGAGTTGGGGTCGATCCGGGACCACAAGAGTCTCCGGTCCGCCGGCAGATGGTACAGTCCAAATCCCGGCCTCGTAAAAACGGGTGTAATAGACAGTCTTCCCATCCATGGATTCCATCGGGTCAAAGCCGCCCTGTTTGGTCAGTTGTACATCGGCTCCGGTGTCAAGGCTATGTTTCCATACCTGCCACAAGCCGTTGCGCTTTGCTGAGAAGTAGACGAATTTGCCGTCGCGCGACCAACTGGGAACGGCGCAATTAAAGGTCTCGGAGACGATGGAACGAAGATTTCTGCCCTCCGGATCGACGACGAATATCTGTACAGTCTTCGTGGGGATATAGCTGTCGAAAGCGATCCATTTGCCATCGGGGGACCAGCGGGGAGTTCCTGAATAGCGACCGAGATGAGTGATCTGGGTTTGATGGTGCCCATCGGAGTCACTGATGAAGATCTCCTCTGAGCCGGTGCGCATGGACATCCAGACAAGACGAGTGCCATCGGGAGATGGCTGCGCATCCATTTCGGGAAATTGGGAATCGATGACTTTCCTTCGTTCGCGGACTGGCCCCGCGGGACTGGCGAGACTCGCACGCCACACAGCCGGCGGATCGGAGCTGATGTGCTGAGAGTAGACGAAATGTGTGCCGTCCCGGGTGAAACTTCCGATGGCAGGATATGTGGTTTCGGGTTCTCCGGTTCCTCCGGTCGCCGGAACTCGAAACAGTGCGGGTAGAGAATTTCGCGTGTTTTCGTAAATGATGAACTTGCCGTCCGGCGTCCACATCTTTGCATTGCAACCGAAATCGTTGAGAGTGTTGCACCCGTCGTGACCTTCTGAGGTGAGCTGTGTGATCTGTCCGCCATGGCTAGAAACTGTGTAAACGTTGCAGCAAAGCGCGACGGCGGTCTTGCCGAAGGCGACGGTGGAACCGTCAGGCGACAGCGCAAATCCCCAGCCGATATCGTCCTTATCACCGGGAGGACTCGTGAGACAACGCTTCTGGCCATTCGCAAGGGACAATGCCACGACGGCGAAAGGACTATCAGGCGTACAGTGGTCCACCAGCAGAATGTCGTTTCCGTTCGCCATCCACGGTACCGCGTTCGGCAGCGTGTAATAGCAGGCAGCGGTCGCAAGTTGGTGCTCTTCTCCGCCGAGAGCAGGGACCGCATAGATGCCGTCGTGTTTACCGTCGCAACGTTCAAAGACGATCTGGGTGCCATCAGGAGACCACGAGGGAGGACCGATGAGTCCGAGATGTTCGTAGGTGAGGCGTAGCGGCAGGTCAGCACCGATCAGTTGCACGTAGACGTCGTACCCCTTGCGATCGGCGCCGTCCCAGACGTAGGCGATTTCCCGGCCATCGGGCGAGAAGACGGGAGAGATGGCGTCACCAGCAGCAGAGGTAATAGGGACGGTGCGCAGAAGTTTGCGACCGGTAATCGATTGCCGGGAATTTGATCGCAAAAAGAGCGTGTACCCACCCACAGCGGTGCCGAATATCAGAAGCAGAATCAGCGGAAATGTAGTCCGATGCAGAAACAAGGATGGACCGGCCGGGACTGACTGGTGCACCGGTTCGGGGACAGCGTCAGCGGTGGCAATCGAGGATGTGAATGGAACTTGCTTGGGGGTACGGGTCCAAGTTTCGTCACCTTCGGTAACCGGTGCAATAAACCGATAACCCCGCTTGGGAATTGTCTCTATATAAAGTGGGGCTCCGGTCTGATCGCCTAGCGCTTCGCGCAGTTTCATGACGGCCGTATTGAGGCTGTGGTCGAAATCGACAAAAGTGTCGGAGGGCCAAAGCACCTTGCGGAGTTCTTCGCGG